>QKAS01000024.1 GCA_003246295.1 Clostridia bacterium
TGAGCCTGAGAGATGAAGTCAAGGCAATAAATGTATTATTAGAGGGAGAAGAAGAAATAATTACACCTCAAACCGGCGAAAAATAGCCAATATTAGTATTTCTAGTTTACATTTATCATGAAATGCCTTAAAATCTTTACGGGATATGAAAAATCAAATCGTAACAAGGAGGTAAATGATGAAATATTCACCATTACAAAAAGCAAGATATGAGTATGCTCCGAAACTTCCAGGGATGCTCAGAAATGGTATCGCAGAAATCGGCGTAAAAGAAGGTCAGGAAACACAGAGCGTAGCAGATCAGGAAAAAATCAAGGCACTCTTTCCTAACACATATGGTAAAAAAGAAATTACATTTGAAAAAGGACAGAATACATCAGAAGCGAAGAAGCAGGTTGTTGGCGTTATCCTGTCAGGTGGTCAGGCACCAGGTGGACACAATGTTGTTTGTGGTCTCTATGATGCATTGAAAGCTACCAATAAAGAAAACGTTCTTTATGGTTTTAAAAATGGCCCAAGTGGATTGGTTGAAGATGACACATTAATTTTCGATGATGAATATATTAATCAGTTCAGAAATACTGGCGGATTTGATATCATCGGTTCTGGCAGAACGAAGCTTGAAACAAATGAACAGTTTGCGATTGCAGCTGAAGTTTGTAAAAAACATGGTATTACAGCAGTAGTAATCATCGGTGGTGATGATTCTAACACAAATGCTGCTGTTTTAGCTGAATACTTTGCAGCACATAACACAGGGATTCAAGTAATTGGATGCCCTAAAACAATTGACGGTGACCTTAAGAATGAAGACATTGAATGCTCTTTTGGTTTTGATACAGCAGCAAAAACATACAGTGAATTAATTGGAAACATCGAAAGAGATGCGAACTCTGCAAAAAAATACTGGCATTTCATCAAAGTTATGGGTCGCTCTGCTTCTCATGTTGCTTTGGAATGTGCGCTTGAAACACAACCAAACATTTGCTTAATTTCTGAAGAAGTTGCAGAAAAGAAAATGTCTCTTTCTCAAATCGCAGATTACATTGCTGACTCTGTTGAAAAGAGAGCTGCAAAAGGAATGAATTTTGGTGTTGCAGTGATTCCAGAAGGTGTTGTTGAATTTGTACCAGAGTTTTCAGCATTAATTGGAGAAATTAATGAATTACTTGCAGGAAGTAAGGCAGAAGAATTTAATACATTGAAAACATGGGCAGACAAATATTCATTTATTGAAAAAGGTCTTTCTAAAGATTCTATGGATGTTTTCGCAATCCTTCCACAGGGAATTCAGCAGCAGTTATTCCTTGAAAGAGATCCACATGGCAATGTACAGGTTTCCCTAATCGAATCTGAAAAATTATTCTCCGCACTAGTTGCAGATAAATTAGCAGAACGCAAGAAAAATGGAACCTACAAAGGAAAATTTGGTGCCCTTCATCATTTCTTTGGATATGAAGGAAGATGTGCATTCCCATCTAACTTTGACTCAGATTATTGCTACTCTTTAGGATACAATGCATTTATGTTGATTCAGTATGGCTATAATGGTTATTTATCAAAAGTATCTAACCTTTCAAAACCTGCAAGTGAATGGGTTGCTGGTGGTATGCCAATCACAAAAATGATGAACATGGAAAGAAGACACGGTGAAGATAAACCGGTTATCAGAAAAGCACTTGTTGAACTTGAAGGAAAGCCATTTAAATACTTTGAAGCGCATAGAGATGAATGGGCAGTTGAAACAAGTTATGTTTATCCAGGTGCAATTCAGTATTATGGACCAGCTGAAGTCTGTGATATCACAACAAGAACACTCGCGCTTGAACAAGAATAAAAAATAATGAATGTAATGATAAATAGAGCATATAGTCAAAACGACTATATGCTCTATTTTACTGTCAATTTTATGAAAGAAAGTAATTTTATTGTACATATAAGAATTTAGAGATACAATAAATGTGGTTACATCTTTTAGGCATCTTTTATGTAAAAAACTCCAACTTCATATAAACTTATAATATGACACACACTGTCATATTATAAGTAGTATGATAAATAAAAACTGGAGGATTTGAAATGGGAAGACCACAAACAAAAATAGACTTAATTAAAGCCGCAAAAGAAAACTTTGAAAAATTAATCGATATGATCAATTCCATGACAGAAAAAGAAAGACATATGGAGTACGATTTCTCGAAGGATGAGAAAAAAACAGAGGCACATTGGAAAAGAGATAAAAACTTGAGAGATGTCATCATTCATTTACATGAGTGGCATAAACTTATGTTAGAATGGTTGGAAAACAACACAACAGGTCAGTTTAAACCATTTCTCATGGAAGGATTTAACTGGAAAACGTATGGAGATATGAATGTTGTTTTCTGGAAAAGAAATCAAAGTACCTCATTAGAACAGGCGCTAAAACAATTTAAAGATTCGCATGAAAAAGTAATGAAGAAAGTTGAAGAAATGACCAATGAAGAGCTGTTTCAGAAAAATACTTATGATTGGGTCGGAGGTAGTACGATAGGATCCTATTTTATCAGTGTTACAAGTAGTCACTATGATTGGGCAATGAAAAAGATGAAAGCACACAGGAAGAGAATGAATGGTTGATAGATTATTTCAAATTGTATACCTTCTGATGGAACGTCCAATTATCACGGCAGAAGAGCTGGCTAATTTATTTGAAGTTTCCAGACGAACGATATATAGAGATGTTGATAAACTTTCTTTGGCAGGCGTACCTATATATTCGACACAGGGAAAACACGGTGGACTTTCTTTATTGCCGGAGTATGTGTTAAATAAAGCGATTCTGACAGAAGAAGAAAAAATAAGGTTAACAGCATCTCTAAATGCTTTGTCTGAGCTGGGATATCAGGATGAAAAGAATAACATTTCGAAATTAAATGATTTTTTTGGAGATAAATTTCAGGATTGGCTTGAAGTAGATTTTACGACTTGGGGAATTCAGAATGATGAAACCAACCGGTTTGATACGTTAAAGAAATCAATCTTGGAACATAAATATATTAAAATTACATACGCTGGGAATCGAGATCCAGTTACAAAACGCACAGTAAAACCATTGAAATTATGTTTTAAGAATCAGGCATGGTATTTATATGCTTATTGCTGTATGAAAGAAGAATATCGCTTTTTTAAATTAAGAAGAATATTTGAGTGTGTGATAATGGATCAATGTTTTGAAATGGAAAAGGTTGGAAAAATATTGAAGGATAGTTCTGACAATTATTCAAAAGAACAAAAATTTATTAGAGTAATGATGGAAGTAGATGAGGTTATGTCGTTTCGGATATTAGATGAAATGCTAGAAATTATTCATAAAGAAGATGGGAAATATATTTGTAGCGTTGAAGTAATGGATGTAGACTGGTTCATTGGATATGTTCTTTCTTATGGGCCATATATGAAAGTTCTTGAGCCAAATTTTATTATAGAAAAAGTAACAAAGGCAATTGATTCCATGAAACTTTTATACAAATAAGGAGCAAATAGGATGTTTGACTTTAAAAAAGAATATAAGGAATTTTATCTGCCTAAAAACAAACCTGAAATCGTTCAGATTCCAAAGGCAAATTACATTGCAGTCCGTGGCAAAGGAGATCCAAATGAAGAAGAAGGTGTGTATCAACAAGCGATCGGTGTGTTGTATGCAATTGCTTATACCTTAAAAATGAGTCATAAATCCGACTATAAAATAGAAGGATTCTTTGAATATGTTGTTCCGCCATTAGAAGGATTTTGGTGGCAGGAAAATATAAAAGGTGTTGACTATACTGATAAAGCATCATTTTGTTGGATTTCAGTCATACGTTTGCCTGATTTTGTACAGAAAGAAGATTTTATCTGGGCTGTCGAGACTGCAACAAAGAAGAAGATAGACTGTTCCATTGCAGAATTCCTCTCTATTGAAGAAGGATTATGCGTTCAGATGATGCATGTGGGGGCATTTGATGAGGAACCTGCTACGGTTGCGCGGATGGATGCTTTTTTATTAGAAAATGGATATACTAACGATATGAATGCTTTACGATTACACCATGAAATATATCTGTCGGATGCTCGTAAAGTATCAGCGGGTCAGAGAAAAACTGTAATTAGGCATCCGATTAAGAAGAACGGAACTAAATAGTTAAATCATAATAGATGATTAATAGATTGATTAATCATAGCATACGCCAGGAGGGGTCACATTGGAGTTCAATGAGAAGTTGCAGGAACTGAGAAAACAGAAAAATTTAACACAAGAGCAGCTTGCAGAACAATTATATGTTTCAAGGACTGCAATTTCAAAATGGGAATCGGGAAGAGGGTATCCAAGTATCGATTCATTAAAAGAAATTTCCAGGTTTTTTTCTATATCATTGGATGAACTGCTTTCTAGTGAAGAGATTTTAACAGCAGCACAAGAAGATAGCAGACAGAAAATAACACATTTTCGAGATTTGGTGTTTGGCTTACTGGATAGTTCACTGGTTATATTCTTATTTCTTCCTTTTTTTGGACTAAGAAAAGCAGACAGGATAAGAGAAGTCTCATTACTTACATTAACCAATATAGAACCATATATCAAAATCCCCTATTTCATTATAGTTTTTGGATTAATTCTGTTTGGGATTCTCACATTAGCACTTCAAAACTATAAAGCACCATTTTGGAATCATAATAAAAATAAGATATCTTTAGGATTAAGCACTTTTGGTTCTATTTTGTTTATGATTAGCCTACAGCCATATGCAGCTATGTTTACATTTTTATTTCTGGTGATGAAAACACTGATGTTAATTCATTGGGATTAGTTCTTTTTCCATAATTTCATAGACCAGAATTGCATCATTATCGACTGGATATTTTTCGTGAGATACTGTTCGATAACCTAATGATTCATATAAATGGACTGCTGGGAGAGATGCATCAAGAGATACTTTGGAATAATTTTTAGCAATTTCCTGTTCGATGGATTGCATAAGATAAGTTCCATATCCTTTTCCTTGATAAGTATGATTAACATAGAGTCTTGTTATGTGATATTTGTAGTAGCTAGCCGTTCCAATGACAACAGAACGATCCACCATCAAAAAAACAGTGCCAGCAATAATATCCTTTTCTATATTTTCTTTACAGTGATGTGCACAGAAGAAATCAACTACTTCTAAGGGGTAGTATTTTGGGTAGACAGATTGGATTGTATCCTGGACTAAAGCATAAATTTGATCAAGATGTTCTAAATTAGCACTGATTAAATTCATAAAATCACCTAAGATAGCCTTTCATATAATAATTAACCGGA
This sequence comes from Clostridia bacterium, assembly GCA_003246295.1. Taxonomy (GTDB): domain Bacteria; phylum Bacillota; class Clostridia; order Lachnospirales; family Lachnospiraceae; genus SZUA-378. The sequence continues at coordinate 5,321 of QKAS01000024.1, forward strand.
TAGAGTTTCCTTAAATAATAATTAATATGATTATACATTATCATGATGAATAAGTCATCTTTAGAGGATATATACCATTTACAAAGTCTTGATTTTATAGGTATAATAATTATTATAAGTACAATAATTATTAATGAAGTGATTAAGAATTGAAAGTAACATGAGGGCAGGATGAGAAAAATAATACTTAAAGCACTTGTTCTATCATTAATCATTGGAATCTTTGGTCAGCCGATTACTTCACAGGCGAAAGAAAACATCGTAATCATGATAGACCCTGGACATGGGGGAGCTAACCTTGGCGCCAATCCAACAGGATATGTTGAAAAAGACATGACATTGGTTACTGCATTAGCCATGAAAGAAGAACTTGAAAAATATCAGGGTGTTAGTGTGTATCTAACTAGAAATACGGATGTAGATCTGTCACTTCAGGACAGAGCACAGATGGCAAAGAATGTAAATGCAGACTTTTTATATAGTCTTCATTATAATATGTCTGCAAATCATGTATTCTATGGAGCAGAAATCTGGGCGCAGTCAACAGGTGCAAATTACGCAAAAGGATATACACAGGGACAACTTTTGTTAAGTGAGTTCATTACAGTGAATGATATTTTTTCCAGAGGGGTTAAAGTAAAAGTTGGAAAGTCAGGAAATGAATACTATGGAATTTTGAGATATGCCTCTAAATTTGGAGTACCAGCTGTTATTGTGGAGCATTGTCATCTGGATCAGGCATTTGATGCTGAACATTTTAATTCAGCCGAAAAATTAAAACAGTTTGGTCGATCTGATGCAACCGCTGTGGCTAAATATTTTGGATTGGCATCATCATCATTGAAAGTGGATTATTCAAATTATCCAAAACCTACGATAGAACCACCAAGCCAGCAAAAAACACAGGATCTTACGCCACCGGAGATAGCTACATTAAAAGTAACAGAGGTGGATGCTGCAAATAAAACAGTATCAATACAAATCAGTGCTGCTGACCGTGAGACAGGAATCATGTATTATTCATTTAGCACAGATGGTGGAGCTACATTTGAACCACTTCAAATCTGGCCGAGTGCAACAGAGACACTCACAATAAAGGTTCCTGCCAAATTTGGACAAAACAGGAATGCAATTGCAGCTGTCTTCAATAGTTATGATGGAATGGCATTGAGCAGTCCGGTAATTTATTAGAATATTATTAAGATTGAGACAATTGAAGCTAATTCAGTTGTCTTTTCTAATTTGTGTAGTAAAATTAGATTATTACTCCAAACGTTGATAAATCATATATTTACTAAATGTTTCGAGAAAGTCTTATAAGTTGGAGGAATCAAAAATGTTAAGGTATGTACATACAAACATAATTGCAAAAGATGCACAAAGACTGATTTCATTCTATAAACAGGTTTTTGAATGTAAAAGCATTGGTGAGACACGAGATATTCAGGGGGAATGGCTGGATCAGATGACGGGTGTCAAAAATGCGCATATAATTGGAGAACATTTATGTCTTCCAGGTTATGATAAGGATCATCCAACGCTTGAGATTTTCTCTTATGATGAGAACATGGATGGAGGAATCCCGCATACAAACAGATTAGGGCTTGCACATCTTGCATTTGAATCAGATGATGTAGAAGGCAAATTGAAGGAAGTACTGGAAGCCGGCGGTTCACAATATGGAGAAGTGGTCAGGACGGAATACGAAGACGGCCGAAAAGCAGTCTTCGTATATGCTGCAGATCCTGAGGGCAATATTATTGAAATTCAAAGCTGGTCTTGATCAGATAAATTATAATAATTAGTGCAACGAAGGTTGCAAAAAATAGAGGGAATAGAGGGAATAAAGAATAGAAGTAATAAAGAATCTAGATAAAGACAGAATTTTGGAGGAAGCATGAAAAAATTAATGATCTCATTTCTATTAACCATTTCTATTGGTTTTGTATTATCTGGCTGTGGAAAACCAGAGAAAGAATCAGACCTTAAGGTGGATAACGTAAAAGAAGTACAAATGGGAGAAGCGCAAAAAGAAGACAAAACAGAAGATACCCAGTCAGAAGATACAGAAACTGAGCAAGCTAATATAGGAGATAAAAAGATAATCAAGAATGATGTTATTACAAGAGAAAAGTCGGCAGAATCAGGGGAAGGAAATCGAATCATCATTGAAAACCCTGGTTTTGATTATTATTGTGATGATACAGTGGCAAATTCGGATGCTGCGCCAGAGATAACATTAGAATTACTTACAAAAGAAAGAAATCAGATAACTGATTTGGAAAAATGGATTTTTGACAATGGACTTTTCATGCCACAGTTTCCATTTACAGATGACAATTATTACTATGAGACTTCTGGAGATAATGGGTATGAAACTTATCTACTGACACTGACAGATTTAGATACAAAAGAAAAGGTAACTCTTGATTTTTCAAAATTTCAGTATGGGGAAGAGTATAAAAAAGAAGATATAGATTTCATTAAGCAGAGAATCACCTATGCGCAGGTTGAAAATGGAACCTTATATGTTTCAACTTCACATAATACTTATGCGGAGTCATCACCACAGAATGCGTATATTACAGCAATTGATTTGTCTGATTATCATGTGATCTGGAAAACAGAACCGCTGACATGTAATTCATATTCATTTGTAAGTTTGGAACAAGAGATTGTATGTGGCTATGGATTTACAGATGAAGATGATTACCTAAAGATTGTGAATAAAACGAATGGTAAAGTCATAGAACAGATTCCAATTGAGTCTATGGCAGAGTATATTATTTTGAAAGATAATGTAATCTACGTCAGAACTTACGACACGAATTATACATTTCAATGTAATTAGTCCGTACGAAAACAAAACAGGAAAGAGTTCATCTTACAATTAACCATTTTAATATGCAATGGCATTATATGCGGGGGGTATTATTATGTCACTATCCATTAATGTAGCAAATAATTTAAAGGAAGACCAAAATTCATTTTGGAAAACAAATGAAGTGGAAACAAAGGAGTCAAAGAATTCAGGTACTTTTTTTGCTGGTAATTTAAATCAAGAAACAGATTTAAAGAGTAGAATTGAGCAGAGAAGACAGTTGGCACAAAATCAAGCAATGAAACTAGTTCAAAATGCATGGGATAGTGATCAAAAAATATATGATGGTTTGAAGGAACTGGACTCTCTTTACGAGGATAAGCAAAAAGAGAAATCATACTTATCAGATCAGATAGCAGATATCAATCACAGAAAATCTGAACTGCAAAAAGAGTACCAGATAGATCCAAAATCCCAGGAACAAAAAGACCTTGAATTATTGGAGGAATTTCAGAATCGAAAAAGTGGAGTATCCTTTGACAGATTTTCAAAAGAAAAAATAGATAGATTAAGTGAACTTCAAACCATACCGAGAACCGAGTATCAAGATCGTGTATTAGAACTTAACGCGCAGGAAGGTGCTTTTAAAAAGTCAGTTCGTGATATTGATCAGGAAATTATAAATATAAATTCCTCAGTCAGAGGAACGAAGCTGGAACAATTGAAATCGAAGACCATGGTGAATGCGCAAAGTGCTTCTGATGCAGTTTTGGAACAGTCAGATAAAGAAATTTTTAGGCTATTAATACAAGAAGGAAAAGAAGCAATCGATGAAAAAGTAGAGGAAGAACAAAAAAAGGCAAAAGAACTGGAAGCAAAAAAAGAAGAAGAGAAAAAGATACTTGATAAAAGAGAAGAAATGCGAATGGAAAAGCAAGAAGAGGATCAGAAAGAACAGGAATCGCTGATTAGGAATAGTTCAAAAACGGAAATACTAAGTACAGGCATAGATGCAAACAAACAAGTGACTGATCATATGTTGGATGCACAAAAGAAAATTCAGAAAATCATGAATGAGAATGATCTGCTGGAAGAGGATTTAAAAGGAATTCAGATAGATTTTAACTATTAATGGTTGACCTTATACTTACTATATCCTTTATCTTAAGTATATCAGATACATATGAGGAGGATAAAAATGAATATAAAAGAAATTGAAATGATTACAGGCGTTTCAAAACAGAATATTCGGTTTTATGAAAAACAGGGACTTTTAAATCCGAAGCGAAATAAGGAAAATGGATATCGTGTATATACAGAACAGGATCTCTATAAAATAAACGAAATTATTTTGTATAGAAAATTAGGATTTACAATCGAAGACATACTTAAAATTCAACAAGGACATAAATCAATAGAAGATAGCATCGAGCATTATTATAATGTTGCACAACTTCAGGTGAACCATTTGAGACAGCAGATGGTTGTGTATGATGAGATTCATAATGACTTGCAAAAAGGACAATCACTGGATATTGAAAAGTATATTCTTAAGATTAATGATATGGAAAATAGAGGAATCCCATTTTTTAGCACGGTATCAGACTATATTAAAAAAGCGCAGGATACAATGTACAAGTTCATGAGACTTAGACATACATATTGGTTTGAGCCGGAGCAACCAATATTGAACAAGGGTGAATTTCTTGTAGAACTCTTTAAGTTTGCAGACCGTGAAGGGAAAGAAATCAAAATACTTCATGAGGGAATGGAACCAATTGTAGAGATAGAACAAAAAAAATATGTTGCAATGCTTGAGTCACCGCATGCGGTCACGTTGCCGGGACCATTATGGATTTTGCAAGGTTTTTTTGTGATATGTCAGTATACATATGGATTTAAGTTTGTATATCTATATGAGTTCGATTCTTAAGATAATAGACCAGGGAGAGAAGAAATGACTTTGACAGAATGCTTTTATAGGAATCAGATGATTTTGATGGAAGGGGCCTTAGGAGAGCGACTTAAAAGAGAATATGGATTACAGCCAGATCCAGAGATTGCACTTGCATCCTTGATTTTTGAGGATAAAGGCAAGGTGGCCCTGCGCGAAATCTGGAGCCAATATCTTTCCATCGCTGAGAAATATAAACTTCCCTTTATGGCAACAACACCTACTCGTCGTGCAAATTATGATAGAGTGAAACGATCAGGATATCATAAGGATATAATTGCAAAGCATGTAGCAGATTTGAGAGCAATCAAAGAAAATACGGATACCGAGATGTATGTAGGGGGTCTGATGGGATGCAAAGGAGATGCCTATACAGGAGAGGGTGCACTTCAAACTGAGAAAGCCAGAGAGTTTCACAAATGGCAGGCTGATTTGTTCTATCAGGAAAAAATAGACTTTTTATTTGCAGGAATCATGCCACAGATTACAGAGGCAGTCGGAATGGCGCAGGCTATGTCTGATACAGGAATCCCTTATATTATGAGTTTTACCATACAACGAAATGGCAGATTAATAGATGGAACAACTATTTTTGATGCGATAGAAAGAATAGACAATGAGGTTTCCAATAAACCACTTTGTTTTATGACAAACTGTGTTCATCCAGAAATTGCACTAGAAGCATTAAAACAACCTTTTAATAATAATCATGTAGTAAAACGCAGATTTTGTGGAATACAGGCGAATACCTCAAATCTGTCTTATCAAGAACTTGATCAGGCGGAAAAATTACATTGCACAGAGCCTGAGGATTTTGCTGATGACATGGTGAAATTATATCAATATAGTAAAATGAAAATATTTGGAGGATGTTGCGGTACTGATTATAGACATCTTGACTGTATGGCTGAAAAGCTTATAAAAGAAATGAAATAGAATCATAAGAACACTTAAAATGACAGGAGGATGTAATGAGGAGAAAAGACAGAGAAATAAAGGACCCAGCAAAAATCAAGGAGATTATAACAGCCTGTCATTGCTGCAGAATTGGGCTTTGCGATGAGGGAAAAGTATATATCGTTCCAATGAACTTTGGATTTATAGAAACTGATGGCAATTATGCGTTTTATTTTCATAGTGCCAAAGAAGGACGAAAACTGGATTTGATTAAGAAAACAGGATATGCAGGTTTTGAAATGGATACAAACTATCATTTGAAGGAAGCCGATACTGCATGTGAACATACTGCAAGTTTTCAGAGTGTGATTGGAAGTGGAGTGATTGAAATCGTGGAAGATTATACTGAGAAAAAGAATGGATTAATGGAGATTATGAAAAAAAACACAAGAAAAGCAGGGTGGGAATTTGCAGAAGGTATGGTAAATGCTGTTACAGTATTTAAACTTACGGTAGAAGAGCTTGCATGCAAAGAACATTTATAAAACTAAAAACGGATGATTCATCAAATATGTTAATACAATAAAAAATCTCATGAAGTAAATTTCATGAGATTTTTTATACTTAACTTACTATTATATTACCACAAAAACGCCTAAAATTCAAGACTGGCAGACATAACATAGCGGTGTTATAATCGATTTCCAAAGAGGGGAAAGGGGTGTTTATTATGGATGGAAATTGGATAGAAGTAATGCAACAGAAAAATCAACTGGTGGAAGTTCTAAAAACAAATCAATATACAGAAAAATTTGGACTTGTTCTGACACAACAGGATGCTGAATTGTTGGTACAGGAACGTAGTGTGGCATTGAAAGAACAAAGAAGAGTGGAGTTTGGGCAGGGTATTTTACCGAAGATTATTTTTGAGTTCTGTGATTCTGTTTATATCGATCAGAATCATTATTTAGAAATTTTGATACGTTTGCAAACTATTTTTTATCTGTATAAAAACGAAATGATGGATGAAATATCAGATGATGAATTGCTTCATTTTATGAAAGAGCAGTTTGAAACGATCTGCTTTGGAGATTTGGAGTATCTTGAGGGCACATGTCTGATGAACTTTGCGAGTGCGATCCGAGCTGGATATGAAGGATTTAAAGAATCAGAAGGATACGGTCAATACAGCCAGTTTGATGACGTGAAACGTTGGGATTATAATCTTTACATGGAGACACTTAAGGAACTTTTTTGGTGAATTAGCAGTATTACTTTTCATACTAGTAATAAAGATTGGAGAAACCATGGATTTCGATTATAATAAAGAAACAGGCTATCAAATGGAAGAACTTATTGAGCTTGTTGCAAAATTGGCTGAACAGTATGTTTCAGCTGAGAGTAGCTCAGTTTCTTATGAAGCAGCACAAACACTTACAGACTTATGATTGATAATCTGTGCGAAATTGTCTATCAGGATGTTCTTTATCATCTAATTGTAGATAAACCTATTCAGGAAAGAATTAGCTTGCAGGAGAAAATGCAGGTGATACATCAGGAAAATATCAGCAAAGAAAAACTAAATCATCTTTCAAAAATATTTATCAATACTTTTTATCAGAATGAAAGATTGCTTCATTATCTGAGCCCGGTGGTAGATGGTCTGATATCACGGATGATGCATGAAACAGAGAGGAGAAGGTAACGATGCATGGAAATAGACTTGATATGGAAAACTACCCTAGAAAAGACCATTTTCAGTATTTTCTGAATATGGGATATCCTTACGTGGGAACCACAGTCAATATTGATATAACAAATTGGATGACCCGAAGAAAAGAAACTGGAAATCCTTTTTTCCTAAGCTTTTTGCATGCAGTAGGAAATGCTGCAAATTCTATTACTGAACTAAGGCAAAGAATTGATCAAGAAGAAATTGTTGAGTTTGATCATTGCAAATTATCTTATACGGTAGGCTTAGAGAATGGAACCTATTGCTATTGTAGTGTTTCTGTTGATAAACCACTTGATGAATTTATCGTTTATGCCAGAAAAGAACAGGATCAGGCAATAAAAATCCCCACCATTTCAGATGGGGATGAGGAATTGGCTCTTATATTTATTTCTTCGCTCCCTTGGTTAGCATATACTTCACTTGTTCAGCCGGTACCATCACCAGCAGATAGTAATCCAAGAATCACGTGGGGAAAATACTTTGAGCAGGATAACAAAATTCTGATCCCAGTCAGCATTCTATGTCATCATGCACTCGTAGATGGAATTCATCTAAGTCAGTTTTATGAGAATTTGATAGCGCGGTTGAATATCTAACGGGGTCTATTCATGGCGACTAGTTCTGAAAAACGTTTTTGAGAAGGGAGTCCAGAACATTTTTCCTTTGGTGGGAAGTTCTGGTCAAATAAAGCAGAGGCTGTTTCATCCAGATGATAGATATCATCTTCATAGAATTTACCTGGACAATTTTGTAAAGCACCAGGTATCAATTCACATGCTAAAAGTGGAGTCGCATAAGTATCCCAGGCCGTTCCAATGTTAAAATTCTCAGCGCCTGTAAATCCAAAACGATGATAGTATTCAGGATCCCCATAAATAACAATCGCCTGATAGCCAAGCTTTGCAGCTAGTTTCATGGTATGTTGAATGAGAGAGGAACCAATTCCCATTCCTTGCATATTATTTAAAACAGAAATAGGGCCAAAGCTAAGAACGGGGTAACGCTTACCATCATCCCCTTGTATGAAGGCTTTGGAGTACATAATGTTCCCTACAATCTGATCATTTACAAGGGCAACAAAATCAAGTTCTTTTACAAATGCAGGAGATGTTCTTAAAATATGTGCAAGATAATGTTCATCACACCCGGGGACATGGTGATTCCAGAAAGCGTCTCGGGTAAGTTCCTCTACAACTCTGTAATCTGACTTTTCTTCAAGGCGTAATTGAATTTCCATACTCGAACCTTTCCTTTCTATGGATGTTACATTTACAATATTACTATAGTTCATTTAGTATGGTTTGACAAATAAACATATCCATTATTATAATAAGATATAAAATAATAGTAATCAGAATTTTGAGCAAGATAGAAAGAGGTGAAAAAATGAGGAAATAATCTTCTTTTGAAAACATGAATGTTACATATGCGACAGACAAAATCTGTTGTATAAACGCATGTTGCCAAAAGCGGATTATGTTCTCATAACCTCTTTTTTTCGTGTCTAAAATTAAGTCTGAGGTTGAGCATGTAATTTGGAATCATTGGCAGCGAATGATTTATGAAAGGTGGAATTATATGTCACAGATTCAGGTAAATAATCTGACATTTTATTATGATGGCGGAGAAGATGTAATTTTTAAGAATGCTTCCTTTTCGATTGATACGAACTGGAAATTAGGGCTGCTTGGTAGAAATGGAAAAGGAAAAACAACACTATTTAAATTACTAATGGATCAATTGGAATATAGTGGAGTCATTAGCAAATCAATACGTTTTGACTATTTTCCATATCAGATCAAAGAAGAAGATTTGCTAAAAGATGTAATAGATCTTTGTGAGGTGTATAAACCAGGATATGAGTTGTGGAAATTGATTTGTGAACTAGAACATCTAAGTCTGAAAGAAGAAGTATTGTATCGGCCTTTTTTTACATTGAGCCATGGAGAACGTACAAAAGTTATGCTTGCGTTGCTGTTCTCATCTGATAATGAGTTTTTACTGATAGATGAACCGACGAATCATTTGGATCAGGAATCAAGAGATATTATGAAGACTTATCTTGAAAAAAAGAGAGGTTATATTTTGGTGTCTCATGACAGAGATCTTTTGGATGCATGTATAGACCATGTCCTTGTTCTTAATAAATACACAATTGAAGTTCAGAGTGGTAATTTTTCCAGCTGGTGGGAAAATAAAAACAGAAAAGATGCTTTTTTACTGGCAGAGAATGAAAAGCATTGCAAAGAGATTGCTGTGTTAAAAAAGGCAGCGGAGAGAACAAGAAATTGGGCAGACAAGAATGAACAGACTAAGATTGGATTTGACGTGATAAAAGAGCATGACAGAAATATTAGCACAAGGGCATATATTGGTGCAAAAACAAAAAAAATGCAAAGCCGTGTAAAGCAGATGGAAAAGAGGATTGATAGGGAAATTCTAGAGAAAGAGAATCTTCTGGTTGATATTGAAACTCCGATAGAACTAAAAATGTTTCCACAACAATATTTTAAAGAGGTTCTTGTTCAGGCACGTAATTATGGAATTTCTTATAAAAATCAGAATAAACAGGTTTTTGAAGACTTCAATTTTACGTTACATCAGGGGGAAAGAGTATTTCTGCATGGAAAAAATGGATGTGGCAAATCAAGTTTTCTAAAAGCAATATTAAAAAGTAATAATATTGAGCAAGAAAGTATCTCAAATAACATGATAGAATCAGGACTTCTCACAGTAGCATCGGGGCTAAAAATTTCCTATGTAAATCAGGACACCACACATTTAAAGGGCAGTGTTGTAAGGTTTTGTGAAGATCGAGACCTACAGGATAGCCTGTTTTTTGCAGTATTGCGTCAGATGGGTTTAGAGAGAAGCCAATTTTATAAAACAATGGAAACTTATTCAGAAGGACAAAAAAAGAAAATACTGCTTGCTGCAAGTCTGGTTACACCTGCGCATCTATATCTGTGGGATGAACCTTTGAATTATATTGATGTATTTTCAAGAATTCAGATAGAAAATCTGATTTTAAAGAGTAAACTAAGCATGATTGTTGTAGAACATGATAGCCAGTTTAGAGATAATGTAGCGACAAGAATCGTAGAAATGTAATTTTAAATGTATTAATAGAAATTAGTAATGAGTTATTTATAAAGACACAGCCTGATATTTTCTGGTGAACAGAAAATATCAGGCTATGTTTCATTCTTATCGTACTGGACACGCGCCGCTTTCACAGTCTGCATCCAAAATATCAAACTCATCTTCAAAGGTTTCGTACTGACGTAAAAGATTAGGGTTAAATTTAGGAAGTTTCCTGGAAAGGACATCATATTGTTCTTTTGTGATTGCTTCATAAGGTAACAGCTGGTAAAAGCTATCATCGAGAGATAAAAATGTTACACCAACAATCGTGTCCCAGTTATCATAAACCCATTGTTCTACATCATCCCATTCATTTGGTCTTACATGAATGGTGTTAGAAGCATTGTGATCAACATAGTGTTTCATAAGTGTACGATAGAGTTCAAGCTGTTCCAATGCGGATACATCGTATTTCGTTCTGCCTTCAGGCGCTTTCACTGGAAATTCAAACACCTTGGTCTTGTGGTCCAGTATGGTCTGGCCAACTTCAGGGTGCCATGGGAATCCGGTATCGGCAAGCGCTTGAGCGAGGGGATCCTTGGCGCTGACACGGACACGTCTGATGTAATAAGGAGCATGTGAAAAATGCACACCGCTGGAAACAGTAGGCAGTTGGCTGATTGTGCCAGATGGTTTTACAGCGGTTACTAGTTTTGGACGGTTCATTTTAAGAAAATCTGCAAGCTCAAATGCAGACTCTCTTGCAGTTTTTCTTAACTCGCTAAGTAATGTTGCAAATTCTTTTTCAGAGAGCGCTGTTGCATTTTTAAAATCCATAACACCCGTGATTGAGCAGCCAGTAAGCCGGTCTTCTTGGTTTACAAGATTCCATTCATGAAGTTCTAGTTCGATGCTTGCCATACGATACCCTATTCTGGCTGAATATTTCTGTGCTTTCATCATAGCCTTTTTGTCATAGGTTCCATCAGGTCTTACGAACCCCATCAGATTTACTTCTGAAAGATTGCAGACACCACGATCTCGTAACAGGATTTCAAAACATGGATTTCCACCTTGTACATCATCGCGTCTTCTCTTCATCTCTTCAAAGTTAGCAAATGAAGGTTCTCCGGATATTTTTAGTTTTTCAAAATGTGCATGTAATTCTTCACGTGTAGGGCGTTTTTTATATATTACAGAGTTATTTGATAAAGCACGATTTAGAGTTTGCTTATTTTCTACCCAGTTACCGTCATCATCTTGAAAATAAAGATTTGCTTTCGCATTTAAAACATCGGTTTCATCAGCGTCACAGAATACAATTTCTGCGCTGCGGCGTACACCACCGGAAACAACATTTTCAGCTATGATTGTGGCAATATCTAATGCATCAATAGGTGCAATAGTCTGCCATTGCTGATAATTTATATTTCGTTTCTCTTTGAAAATTCTGCCGATTTTCTCAAACATCTGCTTGATATTATTATGACCTGAAGCATAGCCTCCAAAGGTTTTAAGTCGTTCACCTTCTGGTCGCACATTGTTGTAGTTAATAAAAATATACTCGATACCTACATATTGCTTTGAAGAGAGAATATCAAAAAACAAATCAATAGCACTTGACCATCCAAATTTACTGTCACCAATTTCTAATTCAATGGCATTATTGTTAAGTAATCTGAGTTCAGTATATTCTTTTCTAATATTTGCAGGGCAGGCTTCATAAGATTTATGTATGATTTCAATTTTACTGTTAATCTTTGGCAGCTTCTTGACATATTCACGTTCCACAGATAATCCGACACCAGTGCCAAGCATTAAAACAAAAAAGATCTCTGAAAATTTTTTCAAGGTATCAATTGTAACAAAACTACAGTTAAAATTACTGAGAGGATACAGATAGGATGCTTTACTACCACCAATCCACAAGGAACGTCCTGAAGGAAAAAGTTTTAAATGATACATCATATCATAGATTTCTTCTGCTTCATTTATAAGATCAGAGGTGATTTTCTCTGTAATCTCAATGTCTTGACGTTTCATGGCATCTAGTTCAAGTCCAATATTAAATTCAACAACTCGAAAACAGGTTTCCCACCAGAATTCACGTCTTTTTTCCTCTATGACAGGCCTGCTATAAGTTCTGTAATAAACAAATTTACCGAGTTCCGTCGGGAATGGATCAGGGAGATGTTTATACTTTGTAATAAAATCAGAGGAGAGAAAGCGTCCCTGATATTTTGTCTGATTAGAAGAACGAAGTAGTTTGCGCTGGGCCTTGTAGTCAGCATAAGAGTCGGCGACCTGATCGAGATTTGCTAAAAAAAGTTCTTTTACAACTTGCCGTTCAACATCTTCTACACGAAGACCTTCATGGTAACTGGATTCAATCTTATCTGCAATCTGTTTTGCGATATCTGAGTTCTCTTCATTGACGGAAATTATAGCCTTATAGATGGCTTGAATAATTCTTTCTTTGTCGAAAGGAACGATAGTTCCATTTCTTTTTTTAATTGTTTTTTTCATGATAGTTACCCACCTGTTAATTGGTCATACTTACAATATATGATACGAAACGTTGTTACATATTATATTGCTGTTTTACTATCATATCACGCACAATGCAATTAGTCTACTATATATAGTGAATATAGTTTGAATTGAACTATATGTGGTATTGTTGCAAAAATTTAAACAAATGGTACAATAAACTAAAATAATTAGTTGAACAATAGGAGAATAGATATGCAACTGGTAAAGGGAAGGCCTGAAGGCTTAGAAGACAGACAGGAAAAAGAAATCAGGGTTTATAAACTGTTGGATCGCTTACAGATAGAATATGAAAGGGTTGATCATGAGGAAGCAGCAACAATGGAAGTCTGTGACGAAATTGATGTTGTTTTGAATAGTCTGATTTGCAAGAATCTTTTCTTATGTAACAGGCAAAAGACGCAATTTTATCTTTTAATGATGCCTGGGAGAAAAATATTCAAAACAAAGGATTTATCTGCACAAATTCAGTCAGCAAGACTTTCCTTTGCAGAAGCTTCTTATATGGAAGAATACCTGGATATCTTACCGGGTGCAGTTTCTGTACTTGGTCTTATGAATGATGTAAACAATAAGGTGCAGTTACTTATTGATAAAGATATACTAAAAAACGATACTGTTGGATGCCACCCCTGTGTGAATACAAGTAGCCTAAAAATCAAAACCAATGATTTGTTAAAATATATTCTTCCTGAAATATCACATAACCCTATTTTTGTGGAATTACCAATATATGATTAAATTATGACAGAAGAATCAATACGCTAAACATTAAATTTCTCTTTTTGTATGAAAATGCGTATGAAAATGCGTATGAAAATGCGTATGAAAATGCGAAATGCATAAAATCAGATTGACTAAAAACAATCATAGTGATATCATAACGATATCATATAGAACAATCTATAAGATGCAGGCATGCAGTAAATGCAGAATGGAGAAAAAATGGAAGAAAAAGTATTAACCAAAAATAAGAATGGAATGTTGATTTTAATTTTAACGGTGCTGGCTTATCTTGCTGCGCTGGCAATTTGTATCTTCAGCTCTATCTATTTTAATATAGTTTTGTTAACTTTAAGTATCATATGGCTATGCCTTGGATGGATCCCGCTTATGGGGTTGCGTGTATTAAAACCACAGGAAGCATTGGTCATGACTTTGTTTGGTAAGTATGTGGGAACTTTAAAGGAGGATGGGTTTTATTTTGTCAATCCTTTTAGTACCAGCGTAAATCCCGCTGCAAAAACAAGATTAAAACAAAGCGGAGATGTAGAACATACAACAGGGTCAACAATTAATCTGGCAACACTAACAAGTGCACCTGCAGTTGAAACGATAAATAAAAAGATTTCTTTAAAAATCATGACATTAAATAATAACAAGCAAAAAATAAATGACTGTCTTGGTAATCCTGTGGACATTGGCATTGCGGTTACATGGAGAGTTGTAGATACGGCCAAAGCAGTATTTCATGTTGATAACTTTAAAGAGTATCTTTCCTTGCAGTGTGATACAGCGCTTAGAAGTATTGTCCGTAATTATCCATATGACGTTGCACCAAATGTAGACACAACAGGAGATGGACAGGCAGATGATGGAAGTCTGAGAGGTTCAAGTGAAGTGGTTGCGCTTAGAATTAAGGATGAAATTCAGAAGAGAGTCTTAGAAGCAGGACTCGAAATTATAGAAGCAAGAATCACATATCTTGCCTATGCGCCTGAGATTGCAGCGGTTATGCTTCAAAGACAACAGGCTTCAGCTATTATAGATGCAAGAAAGATGATTGTTGATGGTGCAGTTGGTATGGTGGAAATGGCATTGAATAAATTAAATGAGACAGGTGTCGTTGAGTTAGATGAAGAACGAAAAGCGGCAATGGTATCTAATTTACTGGTAGTGCTTTGTGGAAATAAAGATGCACAGCCTATCGTAAATTCAGGAAGCTTATATTAATGAATTGATGGTGATGATTTGGGTGATAAAGATAAAAAACAAGTTCCGCTGAGATTGTCAGCAAAATTATATGATGCCCTGGCGAACTGGGCGGAAGATGACTTTAGATCCGTAAATGGACAAATAGAATATCTTCTAACAGAATGTGTCAGACAAAGGAAAAAGAATGGGAAGTTCGTCTCTGATGAGTTGGATATCCCCCCTGAACTAGATCTATAAAATTTGAATAAATCGTAATAAAAATATAGGGAGAGGGCCAAATTATGTACGAATTAAAATCGCAATATTTTACAGGAATTGAGGCAATTGATGAACAGCATAGCAGAATTTTCAAGTTGGCTGATGATGCATATAAGTTGTTGAAAGATGAGAACAAACTTTTTAAAGACGATGACCTTGCAAAGATTATAAGTGGACTTCAGGATTATGCAAAATATCACTTTTCTGAAGAAGAAGCGTATATGGAAAAGATGGGTTTCAAAGAAATTTCAAAACAGGTGGAGCAACATAAATGGTTTTTGTATGAAGTGAACAGATTGTCTGAAAAGTTGTCAGAGGTATCACTTGGAAATCAAGATGCTTTAATAGAAAAAACATTGGAGAACCTGACAACATGGTTTCAGAATCATATTGAGATATTAGATATGCAAATGAAATAGTAAATAAATGATTAGAAAAAAGCTGAGGGTTCTCAGCTTTTTTTAATTGTGTGCCCACTGGGCACACAATAAACCAATTTATCAGACGAATACTGATAAATTGGATACGTACATGATATTGACTATGAACACAAATATGACACAATATCTACACATTTTGGAAATGACTGTTATATATACTAATAAAAATATAATTCAAAGGAAAGAAATGTGAGGACTATTTATATGAAGAGAAAATCAATCTATTTACTTTTGGCACCACTAACAGTTTCACTTTATTTAACAGGATGTTCTGTACAGGGAACCACAGAAGATACAACAACACAGACAACAGAAACAGAGACTGCTCAAGAAGAATCACAGGATGAGAATGATGAACAAAGTACAACGGCAGAAACCCCACCAGAAAAGCCAGGAGAAGGGATGGGAGGCGCGCCTGGAGAACAAAGCGAGGGTGTTGAAAGTTATACTGCAGTTACAACCTATACAGAGGATACTAAAATCGATGGTGAAACTTTTAGCTCAACGGGAAGCGATGAAAATGCAGTATTGATTCAAGAAGGTGCTAATGTTATATTAAACAATATAATATTAAACCGTGTGAGTGACACTAGTACCGGAGGAGATAATGCCAGCTTTTATGGTGTTGGAGCAGGTATTCTTGTAACGGAAGGAACGGCAGAAATTAAGAATGCATCTATTACAACAGATGCAGCTGGAGGAACAGGCATTTTTGCATATGGTGACGGAGTTGTTTCAGTCGCAGACACAGATATTACAACACAGCAGAATACCTCAGGCGGAATTCATGTTGCTGGTGGTGGTACACTTTATGCATGGGATTTGAATGTGGAGACAAATGGAGAATCCTCAGCCGCGATCAGAAGTGACAGAGGCAGCGGAACTATGGTGGTTGATGGGGGCACTTACACTTCAAATGGAGTAGGTTCACCAGCAGTTTATAGCACTGCAGACATTACGGTTAACAATGCAGTGCTGAATGCAACTGGTTCTGAGGCTGTTTGTATTGAAGGGTTAAATTCTCTGAGATTATTTGACTGTGATCTAGCTGGAAACATGCCGGAAAATGAGCAAAATGATTGCATATGGACTGTCATATTATACCAGAGTATGTCAGGAGATTCAGAGGTTGGCAATTCAACATTTGAAATGTCGGGAGGAACGCTGACAGCGCAAAATGGTGGAATTTTTTATACCACGAACACTGAATGCACAATTACATTAGAAAATGTTGATATCAACGAATCCAAGTCAAATGATTTCTTTCTCCAGTGCACAGGAAATACAAATGCCAGAGGTTGGGGCGAAAGTGGCAGCAATGGGTCAGATTGTCAGTTTACAGCAATTAACCAAGAAATGAACGGAGATATTATTTGGGATAGCGTCAGCACACTGGATTTTTATATGACAAGTGGAAGCAGCTTACATGGTGCATTTATTAACGATGAAACATATGCTGGTAGCGGTGGAGACGGATATGGCTCATTGTATATTAGTGAAGATTCCAGTTGGGTTGTAACAAAGGATAGCGAAATTACAAATCTTTATCAAGAAGGAAGTATTGTTGATGAAGATGGAAAAAGCGTAACGATTGTTGGAACAGATGGGAAAGTATATGTAGATGGTGAAAGTCAGATTACTGTTACAGTAACAAATTATTCTGATACAGCTGATATATCTGCTGCTGATACGATTGCTGATTATACAGAGTATCAGGTAGAAAAACCAACTTTTTCATAATGATATTGAGGGGGAGTTATGAAAATTACAGTCATTAATGGTACACCTGTCAAGGGTGTTACATGGAATATGAAAGAACGATTTCTGGAACAGTTTCAGGGAGCACGTGATATTAAAGAGTTCATTTTACCAAAAGATATGCCGGAATTTTGTGTGGGATGTAAAAATTGTTTCTTTAAAGGAGAAGACAGGTGCCCACATACGGAATATATAACACCAATCTGGAAGGCGATATTGGAGGCTGACCTAATTGTATTTGCCTATCCAGTCTATGCCTTGCGGGCACCTGGATCTGTAAAGGCATTATTGGATCATTTTTGTGTTCACTGGATGGTTCACAGACCCGAAAAAGAAATGTTTTCAAAAAATGCTGTCATTCTGACAAATAGTGTCGGAGCACCAAATACGGCAGCACAAAAAGATGTGATAACAAGCTTAACATGGATGGGAATTTCAAAAATAAGAAGACTGGGAATCGGGTTGATGGAGGGTGTCATCTGGCCGGAACTGTCGGAGAAACGAAAAGCGTTCATTTATAAAAAAGTAGATGCGCTATCTAACCAATGCATGAACCTGAAAAAGGAGAGAATGAGTTTCAAAGTAAAACTTTACTTTGCTCTTTGCAAAAAGATGCATGAAGCTGGCCTAAGAAATTCAAAAGAAGCCTTTTTAGATGACCTCCATTACCTAAACAATGGATGGATCAAGGACCGGAGGAATCAAAATGAAATCAATCATTGAAGTAAATCACTTTACAAAAAGTTATGGGAACTTTACTGCAGTGAATGATATTTCGTTTTCAGTAGATGAAGGCTCTATTTTTGCGTTTCTGGGGCCAAATGGAGCTGGAAAAAGCACAACAATCAACACATTATGTACCATATTTGAGAAAACCTCTGGAAGTCTTAAAATAGCGGGTTATGACGTCTCAGAACAAAAATCTGAAGTCAGATCTTCCATTGGTGTTGTGTTTCAAGACACTACACTGGATACCAAAATGACGATAGAAGAAAATCTGAAAATGCACTGTGTATTTTACCATGTTCCTAAAAATGAAGTTGAGGATAGAATTCGCTTTGTTTTAGGGCTTGTTGATTTACTTGGAGAACGAAAAAAACTAGTGGGTGCATTATCTGGTGGTATGAAGAGACGAGTTGAGATTGCCAGAGGACTTATACATTATCCTAAGGTTTTGTTTTTGGATGAACCAACAACGGGATTGGATCCACATACGAGAGCTCATATATGGGAATATATTGTGAAGCTGCAGAAAGAGAGAAACATAACTATTTTTCTGACAACACATTATATGGAAGAAGCTGAAATCTGTGATCAGATCGCAATCATTGATGGTGGCAGAATTGTTGCTCATGATACACCTTATGCGCTTAAGAAAAAGTATACAAAGGACAGAGCCTATATCACAACGAAGGAATCAGAAAAACTGGAACAGCTTCTCATAAGCTATCAACTTAACTATGAAAAAAAAGAAGGATATTACCGTGTAGAAGCGGAGGATATTACGCATCTGCTACAGGTTTTAAGTCTGCATAAAGATGCAATTACGGATATAGAGATTCGCAAAGGCACTTTCAATGATGTTTTCCTTGAGATTACAGGAAGAAAGATCAGGGAGGAGGAGTAAGATGCAGACAATATTTTCTTTGTGGATCAGAGGACTGAAAGCTTTTGGAAGAAACAAGATCAGTCTTATCTTTTCCTTGATTTTCCCATTCTTTTTTGTTTATGTTTTTGGAGCGATTTTTAAGAATGATGCCATTGAAAATCCAATCGCTTATATGTTGTCGGGTGTGATTATTACAACTGTTTTTGAAAGTTCGCTCAATCTTGCATCATCGACAGTAGATGATATGGTGAGCGGATTTATGAAAGAAGTTTTAGTTTCTCCTGCAAGAAGAATCACAGTTGCAATCGGTCAGATTTTATCTGCGGCAACGGTAGCTACATTACAAGGAATTATGATACTGGTTCTTGGAACATTCATCGGAATTCGGTTTACCAAGTGGACGACTCCATTATGGATCTTACTATCCATGGTCAGTGTCGGTCTTGTATTTTCAGGTGTCGGCCTCTACATGGCAACAATTGTTAGAAGTGGACAAACATTCCAGATTGTGAAAACGGCGGTCACTATGCCACTGACCTTTATATCAGGAGCCTATATTCCATTATCGCTGCTGCCAGATTCGCTTCGTGTGATTTCTTATTTTAACCCTATGACTTATGCAACAGCATTCTTCAGAATGGTGGTACTTGAAAAAACACATCTACTTCCGGATGAGTTAGTTAGAGAAGGGCTTGCAGTTAAGATGAATGGATTTATAATTACTCCATTTTTATCGTTTGTTATTATATGCCTGATTGGACTGATCTTTCTTACACTGGCAACAAGATCTTTTGTAAAAACAGATTTTTCAAAGTTAAATCGAAGTTCAACTGATGCAAGTGCATTATGGGGCTGAGTTCTATAAGAATGCAAATACTAAAACATTACTTGACAAATTATTTTACAGATACTATCATAAATGAAATGATAAAGATAAATGCAGCGAAGAAAAGTAGTACGTATTGATGATGTTTCAGAGAGAGGATGGCTGGTGAAAATCCTTACGGAGTCGATATGGAAGCAGTTTTGGAGCAGCAGTGCCCAAAGGAAGAGTCTTTCTTAGTAGGTACTGACGTTTTCCCACGTTACAGGGACGCACCATGATAGTGGTGGCAGAGTGCAGGATTTTCCTGAATTTAGGTGGTAACACGGATATGAATTATTCGCCCTAAGCGTTTTCGCTTAGGGCGTTTTTTTGTTTCTGTAGAAAATAACACATTCTACTGTGATGCGGTCATCTTTGTCGTAAATAATAAAAGCAGATTGAAGGAGGAATTATTTATGAGAACTTTTGAAAAATCAGCAAAACTGGATAATGTATGCTATGACATCCGAGGCCCAGTCATGGACGAGGCAAATAGAATGATCGCAGCAGGTGAAATGGTAGTAAAATTGAACATAGGCAATCCTGCACCATTTGGGTTTCGAGCACCAGATGCTATTATTAAAGTGATGAAAGAAAATCTGACAGATACAGAAGGCTATTCTGATTCAAAGGGCATGATTGCAGCCAGAAAAGCAATCGTTGCATACTGTAAATCAAAAAATATGCCGAATGTGACAGAGCAGGATGTATATACAGGCAATGGAGTCAGTGAATTGATTACATTATCAATGCAGGGGCTTTTAGATTGTGGTGATGAGGTTCTGGTTCCATCTCCTGATTATCCTTTATGGACAGCGTCTGTTACACTTGCAGGTGGAACAGCAGTTCATTATATCTGTGATGAATCTGCGCAGTGGTATCCTGACATTGAGGATATGAGAAAAAAAATAACCAATAAGACAAAAGCAATCGTTGTGATCAATCCTAATAATCCGACAGGTGCACTCTATCCCAAAGAGATCCTGGAAGAAATCGTTCGTCTGGCACGTGAAAAGGAGCTGATCCTGTTCGCAGATGAAATCTATGACAGGCTCGTAATGGATGGAGAAGAACATACAGCACTCTCATCTCTGGCACCTGATCTTCTGACAGTTTCATTTAATGGGCTTTCAAAATCTCATCTGATCGCAGGATATCGCTGCGGATGGATGTGTTTATGTGGAGATAAAACCAAGGCAAAAGGATACATTGAAGGAATTAATTTGTTATCATCTATGAGATTATGCTCTAATGTACCTGCACAGTCACTGATTCCGGCAGCGCTTGAACATCTCGATGAAACAAAACAGATGTTGATTCCCGGAGGAAGAATTTATGAACAAAGAGAATTTATATATCATGCAATCAAAGAGATTCCTGGATTAAGTGTTGTAAAACCAAAGGCTGCATTTTATATGTTCCCCAAAATAGATGTCAATAAGTTCGGTATTTACGATGATGAAAAGTTTGCACTGGATTTTCTGAAAGCAAAAAAAATACTTTTCACCCACGGAGGAGGGTTCCATTGTATGGAACCGGATCACTTCAGAATTGTATACCTTCCTTGTGTGGAAGAACTAAAGATTGCGGCAGATGCGTTGGCTGAGTTCCTGAATGACTATAGACAATCTTAAAGAATGGTATTAGGATAAGAGGGGTATTTTCTGCTGGAAATACTGAATATAGAACAGTTAGGAAGTGGTTATTTGAGAAATAATTATCAGGTACTGACAAAAGATGGATCACAAAAGATACCTTTGGTTGCAAAAAGTATCCTAGTCGGTGCCGTAGCTGGAGTTGTTGTGGTTGCATATCGGATTGTATTGACAAAAGCAGAATTGCTTGCATTTTGGGGGTATACACTTTTAAGAGAACATAAGGTCTGGATTCCCCTGGCTATTCTCGTTTTGTGTACAATGGGTTATCTGACCGGTGTTCTGGTATCCCGCAATAAAATGATTTCAGGAAGTGGAATTCCTCAGTTAGAAGGAATCATACATGGACATTTTCAGGATAGAAAAAGCTGGCTGCATACGCTGTTGGCTAAGTTTATAGGGGGCACTATAGCGATCGCAGGCGGATTGTCGCTCGGAAGAGAAGGTCCATCCATCCAGTTGGGAGCAAGTGTGGCAGAAGGAATCGGGAACAAGATCGCAGACAGCAGACTGGAGAGAAAACTGTTGATGGCAAGTGGTGCAAGTGCGGGGCTGGCGGCAGCATTCAATGCGCCCCTTGCTGGAGTAATCTTCTCACTGGAGGAAATATTTAAGTATTTCTCACCGACCATTTTACTATCGACTATGTCGGCAGCGGTGACTGCTGATTTTATATCAAAACAGGTTTTTGGGACAAAGCCGGTATTTGACTTTGCCCTAACACAGGCAATACCACTAAAGCAGTATTGGTTGTTGCTGGTACTTGGCCTATTTATGGGAGTTATGGGTAGTCTTTATAACTGGCTCTTACTTAGGATGCAGAGAGTATATAAACAGACAGACTGGCTGAATGATAAGGTGAAAATGATGATTCCTTTTTTATTTGCGCTATTATTCGGTATGGTATTTCCTGTGATATTGTGCGGAGGTCATCGTGTGATAGAAGAATTATCATTTCAGACAGGACTGATAATGCTTTGCCTGATCTTTGTATTAAAATTGTTTTTCTCAGTGGTTAGTTTTGGCTCTGGAGCACCAGGAGGAATATTTTTTCCATTACTTGTTCTTGGGGCATCTCTTGGAGGTATTTTCGCAACAATCCTGATACAATTTTTTCATTTTCCACCAGAATTGTTCTATAATTTTGTTATTCTTGCAATGGCAGGATATTTTACTGCTATCGTAAGAGCGCCCATCACTGGCGTTGTACTTATTATGGAAATGACGGGTTCTTTTGCAAGCATGCTCCAGCTGAGTATTGTTGCACTGATTTCCTATGTAGTGGCTGATCTGTTAAAGAGTCCGCCAATTTATGATGCTTTGTTGGATAATCTTATAAAGGGAAATTATAAAGAACATAAGAAAGAAAGCAATCGGAGAATTATAATAGAATTGCTGATTCAGCATGGATCTAAACTGGAAGAAAAAGAGATTAAAAATATAGAATGGCCAGAAAAAACATTGCTGGTAACAGTAAAACGTGGAGAAACAGAGATTCTTCCTCAGGGAGATACCCTGTTAAAAGCAGGAGATCATTTAAGTATCCTGACAGATGTGAGTCATGAAAGTACAATAAGAGAAGTTTTAAGAAAAATGAACGATAGATAAAAATAGTAAGTCTGTAAAGACTTACTATTTTTTTAGATCAACATGACATGTCATGTGTCTTGTCAGTCAAAGGCAATTGTGCTATACTCACTTCTATCATGAGTTTAGACTGTCTGATACCGACTGAGCAGCTTGGATCAGACTATAAGAAGAGGTATAAAAATGAAAGGAAATAATTCCCTTGCCAATGAGATAGCATCTTTGAAAATAAAGAAGAATGCAGTGATACTGGCGCATTATTATGTAGAAGAGGAAGTCCAAAAAATTGCAGACTATGTGGGTGATTCCTATTATCTGAGTCAGAAGGCAGTAGAGACGAAGGCACAGATTATCGTTTTTGCAGGAGTTCGATTTATGGGAGAGAGTGCAAAGTTGCTAAATCCTGATAAAAAAGTACTCATGCCGGATGAAAAAGCAGATTGTGCGATGGCACATATGATTACGGTGGCGGAGATTGAGAAAATGAGAGAAAAGTATGATGATCTCGCAGTCGTTTGTTATATTAATTCAACGGCAGAAATAAAACAGCATTCTGACATATGTGTCACTTCTTCAAATGCAGTTCAAATTGTAAGAAATATGAAAGAGAAGAATCTATTTTTCATTCCGGATCGAAACCTGGGAAGTTATGTTGCAGCCAGGGTGCCTGATAAAAATGTAATTCTGAATGAAGGATATTGTCCAGTCCATGAGAAGATAACCGTTAGCATGATACAACATAAAAAAAACAGGCTGCCTGAAGCTTTGCTGATTGCACATCCTGAATGTAGGAAGGAAGTCCTGGAACTTGCAGATTTTGTTGGAAGTACAAGTGAATTGATTGAGTTTGTAGGAAGGAATCCTGCAAAGCAGTTTCTAGTTGCGACAGAGACCGGTGTATTTTATCAGATGCAGAAACAAAATCCTGATAAACTATTTTATTCAGTCAGAGAGGATCAGATCTGTCATGATATGAAACGAATCACTCGAAAAAAAATTCTTGAGGTTCTGGAAAATGAGACAAACGAAATTCTCCTTGATCCATCTTTTATTGAAGGAGCGGTCAAACCACTTGAAAGAATGTTGGGGCGGTTTTAGTGATGAAAAATAGAATTGATACGGATATTGTGATAGTTGGAAGTGGATGTGCCGGCTTATACTGTGCCCTTCACCTGCCTGCGGACAAAAGGGTTTTGATCATTACAAAAAAAGAAGCAGACAAAAGTGATTCTTATCTGGCACAGGGAGGTATCTGTGTTCTCAAGGAGGAATCAGATTTTGATTCTTTTTATAACGACACGGTAAAAGCGGGTCATTTGGAAAATGATCCACACTCTGTTGAATTGATGATTCGTTCCTCACAGAATGTTATAAAAGACCTGATATCATATGGAGTTGAGTTCCAAAAGGATGAAAATGGACGACCTGTCTATACAAAAGAAGGCGGACATTCTAGCGGGAGAATCTTATATCATAAAGATATTACCGGGCGTGAAATCACAAGCCGTCTTTATGAACAAGTGAAAAGAAGAATTAATATTTCAATTTGGGAGAGAACGATTTTGTGTGATCTGCTCGTACAGGATAATTTGTGTCAAGGAGTTCTTGCGGGAGATGAAAATGGCAAATTACTTGAGATTTATGCAGATGTCACAATATTGGCGACTGGTGGAATTGGTGGATTATTTCAACACTCAACCAATTACAGACACCTGACAGGTGACGGGATTGCAGTTGCCCTAAAACACGGGGTGGAATTAAAAGATGAGCATTATATCCAAATTCATCCAACGACTTTTTATACAACACAGGAGCAAACGAGAAGTTTTTTATTATCTGAGTCTTTGAGAGGCGAAGGCGCCAGGTTATATGATAGAAATGGAAAACGTTTCGTATCAGAACTACTTCCAAGAGATTTACTGACGAAGGCGATATTGCTTCAGATGGAGAAGGATGAAAGCAAGTTTGTATGGGAAGATCTGACAGAAATCGGAGAAAAAAAGCTTAAGCAACATTTCCCCAATATTATGGAGTATTGTGAAAAAAAGGGATATGACGTGACGAAAGAATGGATACCCGTCGTACCGGCTCAGCATTATTATATGGGAGGAATAAGAGTCGATTATGAAAGCAGAACATCAATGGAAGCGCTGTATGCAATTGGTGAGACAGCATGCAATGGCGTTCATGGAAAGAACAGGCTTGCAAGTAATTCGTTGTTGGAGAGTCTTGTATTTGCGAAACGTGCGGCACTTGATATTACGGCACAGAGAAGGTATACACTCAAAACAATCCATAGATTTCATACTTCAGATTTCAAATCAGAACATATTGATTTGAATAAACTGGAACAAAGAAATAAGCAACTTGTTTTAGAAGCAATTAATAAAAGCAGTCTGATGAAGCAAACACAGATGAATCAATTGATAGAAATGAGGAAGAATAATGATTGACCCAATCACAATGAAGTTAAATATAGATCCGCTGCTTACCAGTGCACTCAAAGAAGACATTACAAATGAAGATATAACGACCAATTCTGTGATGTCCTCTCCCTGTCAGGGAACGGCAGAACTAATTGCCAAAGAAGCTGGAGTACTCTGTGGGATACAGATTTTTGTAAGAGTATTTACGCTACTAGATGAACAGATAATTGTCAGGACGCATTTTAATGATGGAGACTGGATAGAACCCGGTCAGGTGCTTGCTGTGATTAAAGGTGATATCAGAACAATACTTTCGGGAGAGAGAACAGCATTGAATTATCTGCAACGCATGAGTGGAATTGCGACATATACCAGACAATCTGTAAGTTTTCTTGAAGGCACTCAGATTACACTGTTAGATACAAGAAAAACAACTCCGAATAATCGAATCTTTGAAAAATATGCAGTCAGGATTGGTGGCGGTAAGAATCACAGATTTAATTTATCAGACGGAATCTTGCTAAAAGATAATCATATTGGTGCAGCAGGAGGGGTGAAAGAAGCCATTGAACTGGCAAGAACTTATGCCTCCTTTGTTAGAAAAATTGAAGTGGAGGTGGAGACGATCGACATGGTCAAAGGTGCTGTTGAAGCAGGGGCTGATATTATTATGCTTGATAATATGAGTATGGAAACCATGAAAGAGGCAATTGCTTTCATTGGTGAGAAAGCAGAAATAGAAATTTCAGGGAATGTGACCAGAGAAAAAATAAAAGAACTTGTCGGTCTTGGAATTGACTATATTTCAAGTGGCGCACTGACGCACTCAGCCCCCATTCTGGATATTTCACTAAAGAATCTTCAAAGACTTCAGATGTAATAACAATACTTCCAAAATTTTCTAAAGTATAAGGGAATGTTTGACTAACCGTGGTACAATCGGTATAATATTACATGCAATTTAATATATGGTGCTTACTAAGTTAAAAGGGAATGTGGTGCAATTCCACAACAGCCCCCGCTACTGTGAATGGGATGAAAACTGACAGAAGTGTCATTGGGTGCAGCAATCAGGAAATTTACCTGTCGAAAACAATTTTGTTTTTAATTTCCAAAATCTGTAATCTGAGAAGACGTCAGCAAGTAAAGTGAACATGAGCCAGGAAACCTGCCATATAGAAATGACTGCACTTCGGGAGGAAGTGACGGAAGGAGAAGAAAATGAAATATTGTAAAAAACTTTCATTGATTCTCAGTGTCATGTTAGTATCGATGAGTCTTATGGCATGCGCCAAAACGACAGAGATGAAAACAGACACTGTTGAATCAGTTAAACAGATGGAAACAACAGCTGAGACGACAGAACAGACTGGTGCGTTAGAAAAATCAGTAACCTACCCGGTAACGGTAAAAGATTCAGAAGGATCTGAAGTAATGATTGAAACTGAGCCTGAAAAAGTAATCTCACTTGCACCAAATATCACGGAAATGATGTTTGTACTTGGAGCAGGAGATAAGCTTGTAGGGCGCACAGACTATTGTGATTATCCGAAGGAAGCACTTGAGATTACTTCCATTGGGACATTACAGGAACCTGATATTGAAAAGATAGTAAGTCTTGAACCGGATCTTGTGATTGCTTCAACTCATTTTAGTGAAGAATCAGAAAAGCAGTTGTCAGATCTTGGTATTAAAGTGCTTGTATTATATGAAGAGCACGAAATAGATGGTGTCTATACCATGCTGGAAACGCTTGGTACTGTAATCAATGCACAGGAACAGTCATTGAAAGCAGTCAACGACATGAAAGCTGTTATGAACGAAACAAAAGCAGTTGTCAGTGGACTGGAAGCACCAAGTGTATATTATGTAGTAGGATTTGGGGAGTATGGTGATTATACGGCAGGTGGTGATACCTTTATCAGCCAGCTGATCACGCTTGCAGGTGGTGAGAATATTGCCAAAGAGGTGCAGGGATGGTCTTATTCACTGGAAAGTCTCGTTGCTGCAGATCCAGATATTATACTGATCGACAATACAATGAAGGATGCATTTATCAGTGCAGATCATTATAAAGATCTGTCAGCGGTAAAAAACGGTATGGTATTTGGAATTGATAAATCAATCCTGGAACGTCAGGGAGTAAGAAATGCAGAAGGTGTCCGTACGATTGCAGAAATCTTTCACGCTGACGCTTTTTAACAAAATATGACTTTAGGAGTTGGGATATCGGCAGTATCCCTTCTTCTGGAGTCTTTTTTTCGTACCTGTTTTCAATTGAATACGAAATCAGGAATTGGAGGATGCATGACACAGGAAAACAACCAAAATCAGAAACAAAATAAAAAAATATACTGGTTTCTGCTCTTGACGATCATATTAATACTCAGCATTTTTTTGTCCGCACTGACAGGTTCAGCAGGGTTGTCAATCTGGGATAGTTTTCGCATGTTTATATCCGAGATTCCGTTCTTCGGGAAGTGGGTAACAATAGCTGAAACGCAGACTGTTTATCATAAAATAGTTTGGGAGATCAGAATGCCGAGAATTATGATGGCGGGTCTTACTGGATATGGACTTTCAATTGTTGGGGTCGCATTTCAGGGGATTTTCAAGAATCCGCTTGCAGACCCGCATATCCTTGGAACTTCTTCCGGGGCAGCACTGGGTGCGACACTTGCAATCATGGCAGGATCTTTATTTCCGATGACTGGTTTAGGTGTGATCGGTGCATCTGCATTTTTGACTTCCATACTAACGGTATTGCTTGTTTATAGAATCGCCTGCACTGGAAACAGACTATCTTCCGTGAATATGATCTTGACAGGAACAGCTGTCAGTATGATGCTGAGCGCCTTTATTTCACTGATGATGTCACTGAATCATGACCAGATCGAAAAAGTATATCTGTGGACACTTGGCAGTTTTTCAGCAGCAGGCTGGGAAAAAGTAGTGTTTCTTTTTATTTTAATCCTTCCATCAAGTCTTGGGATCCTATTCTTTGCAAAAGAACTTGATGTAATCAGTACCGGAGATGAGACTGCGGAAAGCCTCGGGATTGATACCGTCAGAGTAAGAAAGCTTATTATCCTACTCGCTTCACTTATGGTTGCTGCCTGTGTTTCAGTCAGTGGCATTATTGGTTTTGTTGGACTAGTAGTTCCACATGTTATGAGAATGATCAGTGGACCCAAGAACAAGATCCTGCTTCCATTATCTGGTGCAGGCGGAGCAGTATTCGTTATTGTCTGTGATACACTGGCAAGGAATCTGATTGCGCCTTCCGAACTTCCAGTTGGTGTAATCACGGCACTGATCGGGGCACCGTATTTTGTGATTTTATTGCAAAGAAACAAAAGAAAGCTGGGCAACGGATAATGGGCGATGATAATAGAACAATTGCAACCAATCAGTTATACTGGAAGCCTGAGAAGCAAGCTCCCTATATTCTTGAGAATGTGGAAAGCACGTTTGAGAAGGGCTATATCTACGGAATTATAGGACCAAATGGCTCCGGAAAAACGTCACTGATCCGAAATCTGCTGCATCTTGTCGAACCAAGCAGAGGCAGTGTCGAACTGGACGGAGAGAATATACAGAATGTTAAAAGAAAATATCTTGCAAGAAAAATGGCGATGGTTCCGCAGCATACAGGAATGGATTCGACCTTTTGTGCCTATGATATTGTGATGATGGGAAGAGCACCTTACCAGAAACGCTTTGCAGACGCAGGCGTTATAGATAAGAAAATTGTTAAAGAGGCCATGCAGATCACAGACTGTTATCAGTTTAGGGAGAAAGAGGTCTCGCTCCTGAGCGGCGGTGAAATTCAGCGTGTTGCAACAGCTAGAGCCATTGCACAGGACACTGACTGGCTAATCCTGGATGAACCGACTGCAAGCCTTGATGTCAGGCATCAGGTTGCATTAATGGAATCACTGGTAGGGCTGAAAGAAAACCAGAACAAATCAGTGATCATTATTTTACATGATATTAATATTGCATCTGAATATTGTGACAGGATCGTTATGATGAAAGACGGAACCGTATACAGTCAGGGCAGTACAAAAGAAGTACTGACCTGTGAGAATCTCGAAGAGACGTATGGGATCGCATTTCATCTGATTGTGGAACCTGGCACAGGAAAACGATATTTTATGCCTGCCGGAAAAAGAGGAGGTACACTTTGACAAAATATCCAAGAATCATGATTGCTGCACCTTCCAGTGGAAGTGGAAAGACGCAAATCTCTTGTGGACTATTGCAGGCTTTTCAAAACAGAGGAATTCATACAGGTGCTTTTAAAATTGGACCTGATTACATAGACCCCATGTTTCATGAAAGAGTGATTGGAACAACATCAAGAAATCTGGATTTGTTTTTTTTAAGCCAAGACAGGGTAAAAGAGTTGTTTTGCAGACATGCAGCATCTTATGACTTGTCGGTGATTGAAGGCGTCATGGGATATTACGATGGGGTTGATCCGTTGTCAACAGAAGCTTCCTCCTACGAAGTGGCCAATATAACTGACACACCTGTCATACTTATAATAGACTGTCATGGTGCGGCATTATCACTAATCCCTGTCATTCAAGGAATGAAAAATTATCGTGCAGACAGTCATATTGCAGGGGTGATTCTGAACAAAATGTCGGAAGCTTTATTTCATAAAATGAAGGATCAAATCGAAGCCGAGATCGGGATTCCTGTACTCGGGTGTGTGCCCTATCGACCAGAGCTTGTGATACAAAGCCGGCATCTGGGACTTCTCTTGCCAGATGAGATCAAAGATTGTAAAGAAACACTACAGATATATTCCAATCTGCTTGAGAAAACAGTCTCGATTGATAAAATTCTTGAAATTGCACAAAAGGCAGAAGAAATTATGACTGTGGAAGCTTGTGAATTAAAACAAGCAGGGCGAGTGAAACTTGCTGTTGCAAGGGACGAAGCGTTTTGCTTTTACTATCAGGATAACCTTGAGCTGTTACAAAGAATGGGGGCAGAGCTGGTATTTTTTTCCCCTCTGCATGATCAGACACTTCCTGATGAAATAGATGGAATTCTGTTTGGGGGAGGGTACCCAGAACTACGTGCAGCTGAACTATCAGAAAATCAAAAAATGCTTAATGCAATCAGAGAGCAGTATAAAAGAAGGATCCCAATTCTGGCTGAGTGTGGTGGGTTCATGTATCTGCATGAGGAAATGGAAGATCTAAAACATCATCGCTATCAGATGGCAGGGATTGTACAGGGTACAGCATATAAAACAGATTCTTTAAAGAGATTTGGTTATGTAACACTGGAATGTATGAAAGAAGGCACTTTATTTCAAAAAGGACTCACAATACGAGGGCATGAATTTCATGTATATGACAGTACAGGTTCTGGAGATGGGTTTTTGGCAGTCAGACCCAGAGGCAAAGAGTCATGGGAGTGTATGGTAACAAATGATACATTATCCGTAGGATTTCCACATTTATATTATGACTCCAACCCTGAGTATCCATATCAGTTCTTAATGCGATGTAAAGAGTATCAAAAAGAAAGGCATTCAAATGTGTGATGAAATAGAAAAAATAATGCAGGATCGACTTGCAGGTATTCGGTCATGCGACGAAGATGCAATGATACAATGCAGACAAAGATGGGACAGCATAGCAAAACCGCTCCGAAGTCTTGGAAAGCTGGAAGATGCGATCGTTAAAATCGCTGGTATTACAGGAACCAATCAGGTTAGTCTTGAAAAAAAAGCGCTGGTTATCCTTTGTGCAGATAATGGCGTGGTGGCTGAAGGAGTCAGTCAGAGTGGACAGGAGATTACAGCACTGGTTGCTGAGAATTTTCTTGATCATAATTCCTGTGCCTGCATTATGGCGAAAAGAGCAGGCGCGGATGTGTATCCGGTAGATATCGGGATGGTAAGAGACACAAAAGTGAAGAGAAAAAAGGTTGCATACGGAACGAAAAATATGGCGATAATGCCT
Organism: Clostridia bacterium; assembly: GCA_003246295.1. GTDB lineage: Bacteria > Bacillota > Clostridia > Lachnospirales > Lachnospiraceae > SZUA-378. Next base: position 36,882 of record QKAS01000024.1, read on the forward strand.
GCGATGTCGAGACAGGAAGCATTGCAGGCAATATGGTACGGAATTGAAATCGTAGCAGAGCTAAAACAAGCTGGTTATCAGATCATAGCCACTGGGGAGATGGGAATTGGAAATACAACGACCAGTAGTGCAGTCGCTTCAGTCCTTCTTTCTATTCCGGTTGAACAAATGACAGGAAAAGGAGCAGGCCTTTCAAATCAGGGACTAATTCATAAAATTGATGTTATTGAAAAAGCAATTTTATTACATAAACCTGATCCAACAGATGCAATAGATACGCTGTCTAAAGTTGGTGGACTTGATCTTGCCGGACTGACAGGCATTTTCTTAGGTGGCGCGATTTACCAGATTCCAATTGTAATTGATGGATTTATATCTTCCGTCGCAGCGCTGGCAGCTACAAAAATTGACAGTCATGTCATAGAATATACACTTCCGTCGCATGTATCAGCGGAAGCCGCAGGAGGAACGATTCTAAAGGCACTGGAGCTTACACCCTTTTTAACCTGTGATATGTGCCTTGGTGAAGGAACGGGAGCGGTTTCACTTTTCCCAATTCTGGATATGGCAATGGACGTCTATCAGACAATGAGTACGTTTGAACAAATAAATATGGAGGCTTATCAACCTCATAAATTATGATATTTTAACCAGGATTACTGGAGGAACAGAATGAAACGGATCTACCATAGTTTTTTAATTGCATTTTCCATGTATTCAAAATTACCAATGCCATATGCAAAATGGACAGAAGATAATAAAAGATATGTGATGTGCTTCTTTCCACTGATCGGGGTGGTAATCGGCGGCGCCTTTCTCATCTGGGACAGTATTGCCGGCAGACTTGGTACAGGAGTAGCACTACGGAGTGCAGTCTATGTGATGCTACCACTTCTGATCACAGGAGGGATTCACATGGATGGGTTCATGGATACAACCGATGCACTTGCTTCCTGCCAGCCTATGGAGCGTAAACATGAGATTCTGAAAGATTCTCATGTTGGTGCTTTTGCAGTCATGGGATGCGCAGGTTATTTGCTTTTGCAGTTTGGTATCTATACAGAGTTAATGGGGGAGAGGGTATTCATTATTGCAATTGGATTCATCCTGTCACGTGCATTCAGTGCGCTTGCAGTCGTCAGCTTTCCAATGGCTAAGAACAGTGGACTGGCTGCCATGTTTCAAAATGAAGCAGATAAAAAAGTCGTAAAGATCTGTGTTTATTTTATAATGATATGCTGTATCCTAGGTGTGATTTTGATCGAACCATTCACAGGCGGAATTGCGACCCTGGTATCGTTTCTGACTTTTATTTATTATTATTTGATGTCTAAAAGAATGTTTGGTGGCATTACAGGTGACCTGGCAGGGTTTTTTGTACAGATTTGCGAGCTTGTGATCGGACTTGCAGTTGTCCTTGTATGAAAAGTCGTATTTTATTAAAGTCCGTATTTTATGATAGGAGCGATAGCGCATGATCAGGATTATTATGGTGAGACATTTTGCAACATATGGAAATGTTCAAAAAAGATATGTTGGAAGAACTGACGAACCTGTCATAGAGAACCGGGAAAGAGAGAATACGATATCAGATCTTAAAAAAATTTCTGCACTAAAAGAGGTAAAGGCTGTGTATTGCAGTCCCATGCTTCGTTGTCTTCAGACAGCTGAATTTCTGTTTCCAGAGATGGAACTTAAAAAGGTTTCTGATTTTAGGGAATGCGATTTTGGTGCGTTCGAGTATAAAAATTATGAAGAGTTAAAAGATGAACCATCCTATCAGGAATGGATGGACAGCTATGGAAAGTTGCCTTTTCCGGGTGGTGAAAGCAGAGAACAATTCCAGAAAAGATGCAGGGAAGCATTTGATCAGGTGCGAATGCAAGCGCTGGAAGAAAATCTTGATACCATAGCACTGGTGATCCATGGCGGAACGATCATGAGCATTCTGGATGCCTATTCAGACCCTCATAAGGATTATTATGCCTGGCAGACAGGGAATGGAAACGGATACGTTATGGAATATAAAGATAATGGGAGGCTGGGTCATATATGTATGCTTCGATGATTGCACTGATCTGTGGATATCTGGCTGATCTGATACTGGGGGATCCGGTCTACTCCTGGCATCCTGTCAGACTGATCGGGAACATGATCTCATTTTTAGAGCAGAAGATCAGAAGACGGTGTAGTAAAGGAAGTCGGGTTCAGCTTGCAGGGGGTCTTTTACTGGTCGTGATAGTATGCAGTATTTCTATGCTGATACCCGCAATAATGCTTCTGGTCGCATACCGGATCCATGTACTGTTTGGGATATTTCTTGAAGCGGTTCTATGCTATCAATTCCTTGCCACAAAATCACTTTGTCATGAGAGTAAAAAGGTCTATGATGCACTGAAATCCGAAGGACTGGAACAGGGAAGGAAAGCGGTATCAAGAATCGTTGGAAGAGATACAGACCAGCTGGATCAGGAAGGAGTCATAAAAGCTGCAGTTGAGACGGTTGCAGAAAATACAACAGATGGAATTATTGCACCTATTTTTTATATGATAATTGGTGGGGCAGTTCTTGGAGCAGGATATAAAGCAGTGAATACAATGGATTCTATGATTGGCTATAAAAATGAAACCTATCTTTATTTTGGAAGGATTGCAGCGAAGCTGGATGATATCATGAATTATATCCCGGCAAGGTTAGCAGCGTTTACAATGATTGGAGCAACCGTCTTTGATAAAATATATTCGACAAAAGAGGCTGCGAGGATCTATAAAAGAGATCGATATCACCATGCCAGTCCAAATTCAGCACATACAGAAGCAGTTATGGCAGGCGCGCTTGGAATCAAGCTGGCAGGGGATGCTTTTTATTTTGGAAAACATTATCAAAAGCCAACAATTGGTGATGAGTTGCGACCCGTCGAGATAGAAGATATTATACGGTCAAATCGGCTCATGGTTATAACTTCAATCATGTTTCTGATGTTATCCGTAGCCTTTAGGATAATTATAATCATGTTAATGTGGTAATTTTAGATTGGGAAGGAATTTACATGCACGAACACGGAGGTAATATTGCTAAATATGAAAATGTCATAGATTTTTCGACCAATGTCAATCTTGCAGGAATGCCTGAATCGGTCAGGAATGCAGCGATGAAAGGTTGTATTGACGCAGAACAATATCCAGAACCATACAGCAGATCACTGGAGGGTGAGATTGCAGAAGCAGAAGGCTTGAAAGAAGAGCATATAATTTGTGGCAATGGAGCAGCAGAACTTATTTTTCTGGTTACTGAAACCCTTAAGCCACGCAAGGCACTACTCTGTGTTCCAACGTTTGCGGAGTATGAAGAAGCACTGAATGCAGTCGATTGTCATGTGGCTCATTATGTGTGTCACGCGGAACATGATTTTATAATTCAAGATGATCTGCTGGATTATATTTCTGAAGACCTTGATTTAATTTTCTTATGTAATCCGAACAACCCTACCGGATGTCTGATTCCTGAAAAACTACTCAGAAGAGTGGTTACGATATGCAGAGATAAAAAGGTATTTTTAGTTATAGATGAATGTTTTCTTGATTTTACAGAAGAAGGACAAGCGATTTCTCTTAAATCTGAACTAAAACAAAATGATGGTATTGTAATCATTAAGGCATTTACAAAATCATTTGCAATGCCAGGACTGAGACTTGGGTATGCCTTGAGTTATAATACATGTCTGATCGAAAGTATCCGAAAAAGAATGCAGCCATGGAGCATTTCACTGCCAGCACAGTACGCTGGAAAAGCAGCACTCATGGAAAAAAGATATCTGAGCGAATCACTCCTGATACTAAAAAAAGAAAAAGACTATCTGCTGGATCAATTTAAGAACTTGGGTTACAGAGTTTTTGGATCAGAAGCAAATTTTATTTTTTTTGATACGGGGGATGAAACACTATTCGAGCGATGTCTGGACAAAGGATTTTTGATTCGTGACTGTAGTAATTTTACAGGACTAAAAAAAGGATATTACAGAATACAGGTTCGAAACAGACAGGACAATGACGCTTTGCTTATCATCCTGAGAGAGAGGTAATATGGCAAGAGTAATTATGATACAGGGGACCATGTCAAGTGCGGGGAAAAGTCTTTTAACTGCGGCGCTTTGCAGAATTTTTGCACAGGACGGCTATACGGTGTCACCATTTAAATCACAAAATATGGCATTGAACTCGTATATCACCAAAGAAGGGCTTGAAATGGGACGTGCACAAGTCATGCAAGCAGAAGCAGCCGGAATCCAGCCATCTGTTCTAATGAATCCGATTCTTCTAAAACCCACCAGTGATATGGGTTCTCAGGTGATTGTGAATGGAGAAGTTCTAGGCAATATGAGTGCACAGGAATACTTTCAATTCAAAGAGCAGTTGATCCCTGAAATTAAAAAAGCATATGAGAAATTAGATAAAAATTATGATATGATAGTGATAGAAGGTGCAGGAAGTCCTGCCGAGATTAATTTAAAAGAAAATGACATCGTTAATATGGGAATGGCCAAGATGGTGGACGCCCCTGTTCTCTTAGTGGGAGATATTGACAGAGGAGGTGTGTTCGCACAGCTCTATGGTACTTGCGCCTTGCTAGAAGAAGACGAAAAAAACAGGATCAAAGGTCTAATTATTAACAAGTTCCGGGGAGACAGATCCTTACTTGATAATGGAATCAAAATGCTAGAAGAAAAGACGGGGATACCGGTGCTTGGGGTCATACCGTATTTGCAGGTCGACCTGGAAGAGGAAGACAGCCTGACAGAGAGGTTTGGGAACACTACGGTACAGGGTAAATTCGTCGATATCGCAGTAATCAGATTTCCACACATATCAAATTTTACTGATTTTCAGATTCTTGAACGAACCAAAGAAATTAGTCTCAGATATGTAACTTCTGAAACAGAACTTGGACGACCGGATATGATTATTCTGCCAGGAACCAAGAATACCATTGCTGATTTAAAGTGGATGAGGCAAAATGGTCTGGAAGCAGCTATTTTTAAAGCATCCAAAGAGGATGCCATCCTTTTTGGAATCTGTGGTGGATTTCAGATGATGGGGACAGAGATTTTGGATGAAGAAGGATCTGAACAGGCAGGAAAAATAGACGGAATGAAATTATTTCCAATGAGGACAGTGTTTCGGAATAATAAAAAAAGAACGCGGGTCAAAGGTTCATTTTTAAAGTTGGAAGGATGCCTGTCAATATTAGAGAACACTTTGGTTGAAGGATATGAAATCCACATGGGAGAGCCAGTTTTTCTGGAACAGGTAAATTCACTTTCATGTGTAAAGGATTTGATTACTGGAGCGTTATATTTTGATGGAGCATGTAAGGGTAACTGTTATGGAACGTATATTCATGGAATTTTTGATCAAAAAAAGATAGCAGAGAAGTTATTCGAGTCAATTTGCCTGAAAAAAGGAATGAAACCAGAACAGATGATAGTGATGGATCAAAAAGACTGGAAACAAAAGCAATATAATGACCTTGCTGAGTCAGTCAGAGCTTATCTTGATATGGAAAGGATATATGAGATTCTAAGAAAATGAGTTTAAACTGTTTAGGAGGATTCTTATGAAAGATATCTATCTTGTGACAGGAGCAGCGGGGCATCTTGGTAATGTAATTGCAAATACACTAGCATTGAGTGGAGAACAGGTCAGGGCATTATTGCTGGATAAGGATTATGCCGTCTCTTATCTTGAAAATACAATAAGCAGGTTTGTAGGAGATGTGCTTGAACCGGAATCGCTGGACTCTTTTTTTGAACATGGAGAGCAGGAAGAACTGATTGTGATTCATTGTGCTGGTATTGTAAGTATCAGTTCTGCATATCAGCAGAAGGTACATGATGTCAATATATTCGGTACAATGAACATTGTAGAACAGTGCCATAAACATCATGTAAAAAAACTAATCTACATCAGTTCTGTTCATGCAATACCAGAAGGAGAAAAAGGTAGTATCATACTTGAAACAAACCTGTTTCACCCGAATTTAGTCAGTGGACATTATGCAAAATCAAAGGCGGAGGCAACAGATTATGTTCTCCGACAAGCAAAGATGGGGTTACATGTCATCGTAGTACATCCTTCTGGAATCTGTGGTCCTTGTGATTATGGCCATGGACATACCAATCAGTTAATCATTGATTACTGTAAGGGAAGACTAGTATCTTCTGTGATAGGAGGATATGATTTTGTGGATGTAAGAGATGTTGCACATGGTGTGATTATGGCGAGTAAAAAGGCAAAATCCGGAGAATGTTATATTCTTTCTAATCGTTATGTTTCGGTAAAGGAATTTTTGGATCTTTTATCAGAAATAACAGGCAGAAAAAAAGTAAAAAATAAGATTCCTATGTGGTTTGCAAAAATAACGGCCCCTGCCTCTGAACTCTATTACAAGATCAGACAGCAGACGCCACTTTATACAGCATATTCACTCTATACACTTTCTTCTAATTCTTATTTTAGTCATGAAAAAGCAGACAGAGAGCTTGCATATACAGTCAGACCTTTTAAACAGACACTACAGGATACGGTATCATGGTTAAAAAGACAGCGACGGATTTAATGAATGAGCTGTTCTTTAATTAAATTAAAAAAACATGACAAAGAAGGAGAAAGCCATTTCGCTTTATGATAAAAAATCTGACCATACATTGTCAGCTGATAGTCTGAAATGGTCAATACATGAAGTTGTTTTAAAACAAGTTCGGGCTGCAGGGTATATTTTGGTAAAATTGCGATTCCAAGACCTGCTTCCACGAACTTTTTTATAATATCAGTGCTTCCAATTTCGAGAAATATGGTAGGACTGACACCAGTTGCAGAAAGTCTGCTTAAAAAATCGGTTCTGTAACTACAGTCATTTTCTGTTAGTATGAGAGGAATTCCTTCCAAGTCATGCAGAGAAACAAATGGAAGATTTTTCAGCGTATGTTCATTGGAACAAACAATCGTAATGGGGCTTTGATAGGTACAGACCTTAATCCATCCTGGATCTGATATTGGATGGTCAAAGATCCATAATAGATCAATCTGATCTGAGTTCAATAACTGTGAGAGTTCATCGAAGGTGCCGATTTTAATGATTGTTGTTACCTCTGGATAGAGTGTATGGTAGCGCTGAAGAAGGTCAGGAAGCAGAGAAGAACAGATGGATTCAAGGATTCCGATTCTTAATTGACCATAAGGTTCTGTTTTCTGAAGCAATGCATCACGAGCATTCTGTGATTCACGTATGATAGCATTTGCATGTTTTAAAAACAAAAAACCTTCGCTGGTGAGTGTGATGCGACGGCCGATTCGGTTAAAGAGAAGTACTTTAAGCTCTGTTTCTAACTGCTTAATCTGCATAGTAACGGTAGATTGAGAATATCCAAGCTGATTCGCTGCTTCTGAAAAACTTCCCAGTTCTGCTATTTTTTGAAATGTAATTAAAGTTCTAATTTCCATTTTTACCTCAATTCAAAAATATTGAATCAATCTATTAAATAATTCAATTTTACTAATTAACACTTCTGATGTTACAATACATTCATTCAAAAAGCAATGAATTTTATTGTCAGGAAAGGGTTGGTTCGTAATATGAGAAAAATTAAGATTGCAATACTTGGGTTTGGAACAGTAGGATGTCAGATCTATCAATACTTGAAAAGTGAAAGTGAACATATTAGAGAACTATTTCAGGTAGAAATAGAAGTTGTTAAAATTTATGTTAGAGATATTAATAAAGAACGTAGTATAAAAGGGATAGAGTTTTTATTGACAGATCAAGGATATGATGCAATAGATGCGGCAGATCTTATTATGGAATGTATTGGTGGAAATGGCTCCGAACTTTCCAGAGAACTGGTTCAGTATGCAATCCGAAAAGAAAAACCTGTGATTTTATCCAGTAAAAAATGTCTGGCATTTTATGGCAGGGAGCTATTTGGGGAAGCTGTTGGAAATCATGTTCCTATTTATTATGATGCATGTGTTGGTGGTGGAATTCCAATCAGCAGAAATCTGAAAGACATGGGACGATGTGAACAGATCAAAAAAATATATGGAATCGTGAATGCGACTTCAAATGTAATCCTGGAGGATATGTCATCTCGTAATATGACTTTTCAGGAGGCACTCCTGCAGGCACAAAAGCAGGGTATTGCTGAAAATGATCCCTCAGAAGATGTTGATGGATACGATGCACTGTATAAGGCGATTATTTTGGCAGGGATTACATTTGGAACATGGATTTCAGTACCATCAGTACAGCCGGAATCACTTCGGGACCTGACAGAGGGAGACTTTGCACAGGAGAAAACAAGTGGATATGTAATAAAGCAAGTATTTGAGATAAACTGTGAAAAGGAAACGATCGTATGTAGTGTTCAGAACAGATTGGTCGATAAAGATTCACTGATTGCATGTGTAAAAGGCAGGAACAACATTATTATTATTGATAGTACAGAAGCTGGTGAGAGGGCTTTTTATGGTCAGGGAGCCGGAGCGAAACCCACAGCTTCTGCCATGTTTGATGATATGATTCTATGTTTATCCCATATAATTAAGCCATAAAAAAGGCGACATATATTCGCATAGAAAGTCGGGATTATTATGTAAAACAGAGTATACTATGGATATAAGAGGTGAGACAATGGACTGGATTAATGGTATGAGATGTGCAATCGAATACATGGAAGAGCATATGTCTGAAGAAATCAGCTATGAAGATGTAGCAAAACAGGCATGTGTATCTGTCTTTCATTTTCAAAGAGTGTTCGGTATTCTGTGTGGAATCACGGTTGGAGAGTATATCAGAAATAGACGCCTGACCATGGCGGGCGAAGAACTGGCTGCAACGAACTGCAGGGTAATTGATGTGGCCATGAAGTATGGATATGATTCACCGGACAGCTTTACAAAAGCATTTATTAGGTTCCACGGAATAAGACCATCCAGTGCAAAAGAGCATGGAGCTGTTTTAAGAGCTTATGCACCTCTTCACATTAAATATTCATTGGAAGGTGGAGGAATCATGGATTACAGAATCGAAGAAAAAGAGGCACTAAAATTGATTGGTATGAAGAGAACATTTCAGTTTGATGATGCATACCAGAATATTCCAATGTTCTGGGAAGAATTTTTCAAAAAGGGATATGGAAAAGAGATCTGTGGATGTTTTGGTGTATGTATTGAAGAATCAGCAAAAGAAAAAACATTTACCTATATGATCGCAGACTTATATGATGGGGAAAAAGAGGTCAGAGATGAATTCACATTATATGAGATTCCGAAAGGAGAATGGGCGATATTTACAGCAAAAGGTCCCCTGCCAAAGTCATTACAGGATGTGAATACAAAAATCTGGAGCGAGTGGGTTCCGAATAGCAGGGAGTATGAAGTTGCAGATGGTTATAACATTGAAATGTATACAGAAGGTGATACCAATGCGGCTGACTACATCAGTGAAATCTGGGTACCAGTCAGAAAAACAAATGAATGAGAATGTTATGACACTAATTCATAAACATTGACATTTCTCCTCCTTATGATTACGCTAGTAATATCAATCATAAGGAGGAGTATTTTATTATGGCACAAATTTTTATTGCACCAAGTAAATATGTACAGGGACCCAATGAACTTAAAAATCTCGCGTCCTATGTTTCAAGTTTGGGGAAAAGAGCACTTTGCCTAATCAGTGAGTCAGGACTTAAGAGAAGTAAAGATATTCTGGATGCTAGTTTTCAGGGTTCAGATGTAACACAGATCTATGAGAAGTTCAATCAGGAATGTTCAAAAAGTGAAATAGAAAGAATCAGTAAAATCTGTATGGATCATGATATAGATGTTGTAATAGGAATCGGTGGTGGAAAAACACATGATACTGCAAAGGCAGTTAGTTTTTATAGAAATTTGCCAGTCGTGATCGTTCCTACAATTGCTTCCACTGATGCACCTTGTAGTGCATTATCAGTAATCTATTCAGATGAAGGTGTTTTTGAAGAATATTTATTTTTAAAACAAAATCCAAATCTTGTCCTTGTTGATACTACTATAGTGGCACAGTCACCTACAAGACTTTTAGTCGCGGGTATGGGTGATGCACTTGCAACTTACTTCGAAGCCAGAGCATGCGGTATCACTCATGCAGTATCATGTGCAGGAGGAACCTCTTCTATGGCAGCGCAGGCACTTGCAAAATTGTGTTATGATACATTACTCGAAAATGGATACAAGGCAAAACTTGCGGTAGATCAGAACTGTACAACAAAAGCAGTTGAGAAAATCATTGAAGCGAATACACTGTTAAGTGGAATTGGTTTTGAAAGTGCAGGCCTGGCAGGCGCGCATGCCATTCATAATGGATTAACAGTGTTGTCTGATTGTCATTCCATGTACCATGGGGAAAAAGTGGCATTTGGTACAATCGTGCAGCTCGTACTGGAGAATTCGGATCTTGAGGAACTACAGCAGGTACTTGAGTTCTGTACAGCGGTCGGACTTCCGACCACACTGGAAGACCTTGGTGTCACAGATGTTACACAGGAGAAGATTCGTTCAGTAGCAAAAGCAGCGACAGTCGAGGGTGAGACCATACATAATATGCCTTTTCCAGTAACGGAAGATGATGTTTATGCAGCAATTATGACAGCTGATGCCCTCGGACACAGTTTCAGGTAGGCCTATGAGTGTAAGTGCAATTTTATGGGATTACGATGGAACAATCGTGAATAGTGTTAAAAAAAACATGGCAGTTACGGTAGAAGTTCTGAAATATTTTGATCCGCAGATTGAACAGTATCTTCCAAAGGAACTAACAAGCTATGAAGCATACAGCCTTGCGAATCATACCTATAAGAACTGGCGAGATCTGTATAAAAATTGTTTTGGAATTGCAGAAGAAAGACTGGATGAGGCAGGCAGACTCTGGACACCTGAACAGTTAAAGAACACTATGAAGCCGGATCTTTTCACAGGAATGGATGAATTGTTCATGAGCCTGAAACCTATTAAAATGGGAATTTGTTCACAGAACAGTAGCCGAAATATCAGAGAAACACTTCAATTTTACGGAGTTTCGGATTGCTTTGAAACGCTTATTGGAGTAGATGAAGTGGCGGGAACAGAACAAAAACCTCATCCGGCCGGTTTTATCAAATGCCTGAATGAGCTTGCTGTCCAGATTGAAGGATCTACTATCTTTTATATTGGTGACCATAGTGAAGATGTAACGTTCGGGAAAAATGCAGAAAGACTGCTTTCGGACAAAGGATGCAGAGTAGTGTGTATTGCGGTCGATTTTCTTGGACAGGATCATCTTGGTGATTGGACCACTTTACCGGACTATAAGGTTAAAAGTACAATGGAATTAAGAGAGATCTTATTTTCGAAGATCTAAATATTGTTTCGCATACTGCTTGGGAGTAATGTCAAAGAGTTGACGGAAGTGACGGATAAAATGGAATTCATTTTCATAGCCGACCATTCGCGCAATTTCGCTGACCTGTAAAGACTCGTTGAGCAGTAAATAACGTGCATAATCCATACGGGCTTCAATCAGTTCTGCTTTGGGAGACTGATTGAATTCCTGCTGGTATATTTGATAGAAATGGCTGATGCTCATATGGGCAAGATCGGCCATTTTTTTTGCATTCCATTCATGATCCAGATGACTGAGGATTTCAAGGCGGATCCGCTCAAAAGCATGCCTTCTTGAAGTATGTAGGTCCGGTGTCAGCGTTACATTGACTTTCCGATATAACTCAATCAGCAGGCTTCTTACATTGGCGTCATTCTGATAGGTATGAAAAGGAGAGCAGTTAATGAATTCCTGCTCGATCAAGCGAAAATATTCCTGGATGACAGAGGTTTCATCGACTCTGAAAAGTTGGTTATAGGGAAGATGAAGCTCTTCAATAAAACTGCTATCATCAGTAAAGTGAACAAAACTGTTTTTAAATTTACGCTTTGCCTGATACCATTGTCGGGCTCCCGGAGGATACAATAAAAAATCGCCTGAAGATGCATGAACTTTATTACCGTTCAGTTCAACCGTCATTTCACTCATAAAAGAAACCAACAGATAATCAGAACTGCCAAAAGGTCTGTGTATGATATCGTAGTCAGGATTATTAATATGGTATCCGCAGTAGGTCACATGAAACATAGAAAGATCCTCCATATTAAAGAGAATATCATAAAAAGAAAAAAAGTCAATTTTTATCCAATAAAATGCATGGATATGAGAGATTGATACATGTAGTATGGTATAAAAATCAAGTTTTAATATAGTTTAATCAAACAGGAAAAGGAGTTCTGAAATGAAAAAATCAAGTATTATCATTGACAGGCATTTTATTGTAGGGCAGACAGATAAGAGAATTTATGGTTCTTTCTTAGAACAGCTAGGAAGAGCAGTTTATGAGGGGATCTATCAGCCGGGCAATGTACACGCCGACGAGAGAGGATTTAGAAAAGATACGGCAGCATTGGTAGAAGAACTCCATGTTCCAATCGTAAGATATCCAGGGGGAAATTTTGTGTCAGGTTTTCGCTGGGAGGACAGCATAGGACCTGTTTCAAAACGTCCTGCAAGAGTAGAGGAAGCATGGGAAGTAATCGAGACCAATGAATTTGGACTAAATGAATTTATGGACTGGTGCAACATAAGCGCAACGGCACCTATGATGGCTGTCAATCTTGGAACCAGAGGAATCGAAGCAGCTCGTAATATTCTGGAGTATTGTAACTTTAAGGGCGGCACATACTGGAGCGATCTAAGAAAAGAGCATGGATATCAGGACCCTCATAATATCAAAGTATGGTGCCTTGGAAACGAGATGGATGGAAGCTGGCAGATCGGAAGTAAGACAGCAACTGAATACGGAAGGCTGGCAAATGAAACAGCAAAGGCCATGAAGATCATGGACCCATCAATCGAGCTGGTTGCATGTGGAAGTTCCGGTATGCAGATGCCGACTTTTGGAAGCTGGGAAATGGAAGTACTTGACCAGTGTTATGATAATATTGATTACCTGTCTCTTCATACTTATTATGGAAATGCTGAAAATGATACGAAAAACTATCTTGCAAAAACAATGGAGATGGATAACTTTATTCAATCTGTTGTAGCGATATGCGATGCAGTAAAAGCTAAAAAGCGTAGTAAGAAACAGATTCATTTATCATTTGACGAATGGAATGTCTGGTATCACAGTCTGGAATCGGACAAAAAACTCGAGAAGTGGACCAAGGCACCACATCAGCTCGAAGATGTTTATAATTTTGAAGATGCACTTGTGGTAGGCAGTATGCTGATCACATTATTAAAACATTGTGACAGGGTCAAAATTGCATGTCTGGCGCAACTTGTGAATGTGATTGCACCAATTATGACGTCGGACACTGGGGCATGGAGGCAGACAATATTTTATCCATTCATGCATGCATCCAATTATGCGAACGGTACAGTACTAAATACTGTAGTGAAGGGACCCAAATATGATAGCAAAGATTTTTGTGATGTTCCTTATCTGGATACGGTCGTGATTGAGAATCAGGAATCAGAAGAACTAATACTGCTGGCGGTCAACAGAGATCTTGAAGAGGATATGGAAGTGACATGTCGGATCAGTCAGTTTGAAGGATATGAGAGGGCAGAACATCTCGTGATGACGCATGAAGATATGAAAGCTGAAAATACAGAAGCAGAACCATACAATGTCATTCCTGCTCAATGCAGCTATACCAAAATCGAGAATGGAATCATGACATCTCTCATCAAAAAACACTCTTGGAATCTGATCAGAATTATGAAATAATAGAGATATTATTATGCTGTTCCTCTTGCTTAACACTACAATGATGGCAGAGACAGACTGACATAATAAAAATAAGTCATGCAGGGAAACCAGCATGACTTATTGCTTTCTTAGAATCTTAATGCTATATTTTAGTAAAGTTGGATGAGGAGGTACCTATGACAAGAGAAGACTATCATAAAATGAATGAAATCGTATTACAGCAGGAGAAACTTGTTAAATTTCATCAGTTCACTCCCGGTGATGCGCTCAGACTGGGAAATTACCTTGTTGAAAAGGCTGCTTTGGAGGGACACACGATAGCCGTTGCAATCAGGAAGTTAAACGGAAGCATTTTGTTTCAACACTTGATGGAAGGAACAGGACTAAATAATCAAAACTGGATGCGACGAAAATTCAACACAGTTTCATTAATGGAAAGAAGTTCTTTCGGTGTATGGCTCACGACAAAAATCACAGGGGAAGATCCTTACGCAAGCGGTCTGGAAGAAGCAGAATATGCTTTTTGTGGTGGTGGAATGCCCATCTGCCTGCAATCAGGCGAAACAGTTGCTATTCTTACAATTTCTAATCTGCCCCATCAAGTCGACCATCAGTTTATGATACAGGCAGTAGCAAACTGGTTGGGAATTCAGATTCCACAGATTGATATGGCACTGGAATATAAATTATAAAACAGGAGGAAGGTCTGGATGAAAAGCATCAGACTAAAATGAAAATGATTAAACACATTGTTATGTTCAAACTTCAGGAAGAAGTAAATGGGAAATCAAAACTTGAGAACTTAAAAGAAATCTGCATCCGTGCAAATGAGCTGAAAGATAAAATTCCTGAGATCATTGCACTTGAGGCCAGGACCAATGATGCTTTAGCACCAGAAAGTAATTACGATTTTGTACTTGTCTGTGATTTTGAATCAATTGAAAAACTGAATTCCTATCAGGTACATCCGGATCATGTGGCTTTTGGTAAGTTCATTACACCGCTTAGAGACTTAAGAGCATGCATTGATTATGAGTATGCAACTGAGAACCACAATTAATCGTAGTGCGATCAGAAAAATGGAAGGCATTCCATTCAGAAACGTCTGAATCTAGGACGGTCTGGGTGGAGTGCTATTTTTATAATAGTTATAATAATTTAAATTAATTGACAATTATGAAATTATATTCATATGAAACAAA
>QKAS01000058.1:0-37500 GCA_003246295.1 Clostridia bacterium
ATAAATATTATTAATATAGTAGATAAGGAAGATTGCCATCGCCATCATAATGGTACGTCCAAGATAATTCGTAACATCCATAATTACGACTCTATCAGGATAAAAAATCCAAAAATAAAACTGCACCAGCATGGCTGAATAAGCAACAATAATTAAAATTACTGTATTCTTGAATAATAATGCTGCAACGAATATTAACATTGGAAAAGCCCAGACCGTTATAGCAGCACTTGCTGTATAACGAAGCATAATCACTGGTATGGTTAATGACAAAATCAAAGCATACATTAGATTCTTAAATTGCATTTGTTTCGACTTCTTCTGAATTAAATAAATTGATCCTCCAAAAAGCCAGAACAATGCAACAAAAAATAAATTATCCCGAATAGACCAGTTACTATTTAAATATTTATTTGTTGCTACATACAGTATGCTTCCTACAAATAATGCAATCGCTATAAGTTGCATTATTTTGGTCCTGAATACTTCCATATATAGACTCTCATCACCATAAATTTCCGTTTTCATAAACTGGTATCTGATCAATGAAAAACAAATAAAGATTATTGGCAATAACGTCAGTAAGGGAATTACTTGGTTTACAAGCCCTCCTACGACTGTGAATGAAGCAGCTTCATTTACCAAAATAATTAAAAAAAATATGCAGTAAGCAATAATAATATGAATGGCTTCTCTTGTTTTATCAGAACTCAGGTTTTTCTTCCATTTGATCAGGCAGAACAGTCCACCAACTAGATAGGTTGTTATATAGAGCTCGAATAAAAAAGTTAATGGACCGACTTGTTGGATGTTTACCCATCCTATTTTGGTACGTAACATATAGTAGTATTGCGAAGTGTAATTTGTATTCAATGCAAACAAATATAAAATAATTGTTGTTGGAATATAAATTATTGTCAAAAGCCACCATGGCTGTTTTAGATTTTTCTTTCCAAGAGCGAATGTAAAATGAAATAGAAACCCAAAAAATGCAGCAATTCCAATTGCTGCAAATCTTTCCCACAATACTGCATCTTCAATTGTATGTGCCTGGATTGCTCTAACAACACCATACAACCAGATACCAAGCGACATACAAAATAAATATGCCAGCTTATTTAATTTGTGAAACATATTTTTATAAAGTAAATAAATTCCCGAAATAAAGCACGACCCAGCCGCTAAATAAAATAGAACAGTGAACACCATTTCCAACGTAAGTTCCTCCTAATATATGGTACTTATATACTATAACATAATATTATATCATAAGTCACTGTATAATATACAGTGCAAACTGTATACAACAAACTTGTTCTATTCTAAAATCTAAATTATAATTATAGTAAACAGTGACCTGCTTAATGAAAGGAGTTTTCATGGAAGACAATGTTCGCGTAATCAATCGGGCCTTTGACTTATTAGAGTTGTTGGCACATTCTACTCATCCCATGTCTCTGACTGAAATTGTAGCTGAGGGCAACATCAGTAAAACAACTGCTTATCGTCTGCTTCACACAATGCACGAGCGACATTATGTAGAAAAAGACAGAAACAATTGTTATACCATTGGGATTCAACTAATAGAGACCGTGAGCAGTCATATTAATGGACTGGAATTACAAACAGAATCTAAGCCTATTCTTGCTACGCTTCGCGAGGATTTGAATCTGACCGCGCATCTAGGGATTTTGGATGGAACAGATGTGATCTATGTTGAGAAATTAGATTTATACCCAACCACAAGGCTCTATACGCAGATTGGCTATCGATCCCCGGCATATTGTTCTTCTATGGGGAAATGTATGCTTTCGTGTCTGTCTGGCGACGAATTAGATGAAATTTTATATCATCTAAAATTTGAGCAATTCACTCCTAATACGATTTCTTCAGCCAGGGAGCTTAAGCAACATCTGAAAAAAGTTCGTATTCAAGGTTATGCCATCGACAATCAGGAGTATATGACAGGACATCGATGTATCGGAGCACCAATTTTTGACTATCGTGGAGATGTAATTGCTTCAATAAGTGCAAGTGGCCCTATTTCACAAGTCACTGACGAAAAAGTTCCATTTGTAGTCAATGAAGTGAAACGGGCCGCTGCTGAGATTTCAAAACGTATGGGTTATACAAATTAAATTATTCAAGAATATTTTTTAATACTATAGATTTTAATCTTGTCATTTCGTTAAATGTTGTCATAACACCTTCTGTGCCAATTCCAGAAAATTTATAGCCACCAAAAGGCATTTCAAAGCTTCTGAAAAAACTTGCACCATTAATGACTGCACCACCACATTCCAGAGCATTTGCTACAGCGAATGCTTTTTTCATATCTTTAGAAAATACACAACCACAGAGACCAAACATAGATGCATTTGCAATTTCTATTGCTTCCTGTGTCGTTTCAAATGGGATTATGGGAACAACTGGACCAAATATTTCCATATCTTTGGCAACATCGGCAGTCTTAGGTACATTTGCAATCACAGTGGGTTCGTAAAAAGCGCCCTCTCTTTTCCCACCAAGTACAACAACACCTCCCTGTGAAATGGTGAGATTGACCTGCTCTTCTACTCCAATTGCTGCTTTTTCACTGATCAGGCATCCTAACTGCGACTCTTCTTCCGAAGGCAGACCGCACTTGATTGCACTGATTTTTGAAACAGCTTTTGTTGTAAATTCTTCCACACGACTTTTGTGTACAAGAAATCTCTTCGATGCACAACATACCTGTCCAGTATTGTACATACGCCCCCAAATCAATTCATCTGTTGCCAGATCGACATCAGCATCATCCAGAACTATAAATGCATCATTTCCACCCAGTTCCAATGCTGTATGTGTCAAATTGTCTGCTACAGCTTTGGCTGTCTCTATGCCAACTTCAGTAGAGCCTGTCAGTGTTACTAAATGCACATCCGGGTGGGCACATAGTGGTGTACCAATGACCGATCCCCGACCAGTTAGTATTTGCAATGCTCCTGGCGTAACCCCAGCTACATTCATGATTTCCGTAAGTTTACATAATGTTAATGGATTATCAGTTGATGGCTTAACAATAGCAGCATTTCCTGCCAATAAAGCAGGTGCAACTTTTTGATCAAATAGATCACAGGGAAAGTTAAACGGAATCACACAAACTACAACTCCGATAGGTTCTCTTTGTGTAAAAAGTATCGTCTTATCCTGTCCTGCTTCCAGCCCTGCTGGTACAACTGAACCATAAAGGTGTTTCGCCTTTTCAGAAAATGCCTTAAATGCAATTGATATATTTCCAATCTCTGCACGCGCCTCTTTGATTGGTTTCCCAGTCTCATCTGACAGTGTTCTAGCCAATTCTTCCTTTCTTTCTTCTACCATGGCTATAAACCTCATCATGACTTCAACTCGTTCATGAACCGGAACCTTAGCCCAGTCTTTTTGTGCTTTCTTTGCTGCCGATATCGCTGTTTCCACATCATCTCTGGTAGCCTGCGGAACCGTATCAATTACTTTGCCCGTTGCAGGATTCAGAACTTCAAGCACCCCTCCGTCTGAGGCATCTGCAGCCATTCCATTTATTATCATTTTCATACTATCTCTCCTCCATCGTTTAAAACTATATTTTTCATTCTTAGCAGTAAAAAGCTGTATAAGATAGCATCAGCCCACCACAGGTATTGTTATTGTCACTGGTAAAACCATATTCTCCAAATGTAAATTCTGCCAGAAATGGTATCTCTCCAGCTGCCCTCTTCATTCCTTCTGCTACTTCTTCGATTCTGTCTCCAATTCCCGCACGACGTCCCCCACAATGTACCAGATGCAGTGCAACTGGTTTTTCTTTTCTTTTTGCAAGTAGTTCTTCTATTGTCTTACTGGCAGAAATGATAAGTTCATCAATTGTAGCTTCCATTCTAATCACACATGTTTTCTCGGCCAGATTATTTCCAATCGCCATAGAACCATCTTCATTCCCATTCATTGGATGTCTTATCGCAACCAAATCACCTAGTCGATCTTTTACACCAAGAGGAGCCGTTATTGTAGTAACAAGAAGATTTCCGCCTGTTACAGCTTCCTTTGTGCAATTTAGCCACTGTGAATACTTTTCTGTTGCAGGAACCCCATCAATTTCCATTAATGTGCGATTTCCAGATACTTTTGTGATTACACCAAAGTCATCTGTTTCACGATATGCACCTGTAAATAGGTTCTCAATTTTAGAATCTGTGTAGAAAAAAGCTGTTATAACGCCATCTGAAAATGTTTGGTCTCCTGAATATAACTTCCAATTACCAGCGATTGAATTATCTGCTGCACTGCCTCCAAAAAATGGGACCCTGCCAATCACCGAACTGATTCCTTTGAGATAAAATTCTTCCTCACCGGGTGATGCCGCCATATAGATAAAATCAGGAGCATTCTCTTTACCTGCATGTTTTTTTGCATCTTCCGCCAGAATCTTACCTGTTTCATAAGGATCACTTCCTCTCTTAATAGCCGCAACCCCAACAATAAGATCTTCATCCGCCAGAACCATCACTCCAACAAACCCTTTATCCGAAGATACATATCCTTCCGGTGTAATCACACCTGTAAACGAAGTATTACCAAGAATTGCTGCCCCATTCAGCTCTTCTTTCACGCCTGCAATCATTTCTGATACATCATATTCACAACTTCCGTAAACAAATGCCAGTTTTACATGTTCGAGACCTTCCTTTGCAATTTGTGCTGCTTCTTTTCCTGCTGCTCTTGCATCTTCTAAAATACTTTGACCTACCTTTGCCTGTAACATACTTAAACCCCCTTAGTTTGTATATGTTGTATATTTTTTTCTACAGTTCTGATTATATTTAGTTGTCTTTCACGAAACAATCCATTGATTCCGTATGTTGAAACCTTTGTTCCATCTAGTGGAACAACAACCCTATTGCCTGACAATACAAAATATCTATGTCATTGCAAAACTTCCTTATTATCATTATACTTAAGGTAGAAAAACAATAAAATCTATGATTACCCTGATAAATCCTTTGTATTTATATCCATCCAGGCAGGAGTGTGATGTGGATGTCATATATCGAATTTAAGCATGTAACTAAAAAGTACGCATCTGGTGAGGCTTCTATTTATGCTTTAAAGGATGCTTGTTTTTCAGTTGAAAAGGGAGAACTTGCTGTCATTCTTGGAGCATCAGGCGCTGGAAAAACAACAGCACTCAATATTTTAGGCGGCATGGACACAGCAACTTCCGGGCAAGTGATTGTAGATAAACATATCATTTCAAAATATAATCACAAACAACTTATCGGATACCGACGTACCGATATAGGCTTTGTGTTTCAGTTCTATAATCTTGTTCCAAATCTGACAGCACTTGAAAATGTGGAACTTGCCTCCCAGATCTGTCCACATTCTCTGAATCCATCGGTTATCCTCGACAAGGTCGGCCTTTCTGACCGCAAAGACCACTTTCCAGCACAACTATCTGGTGGAGAACAGCAACGTGTTTCCATCGCACGCGCCATTGCTAAAAACCCCAAACTCCTTCTTTGTGACGAACCTACCGGGGCGTTAGACTACAATACAGGTAAACAGATCCTACAGTTATTACAGGATACCTGTAGAAGAGATCACATTACCGTTTTGATTATTACACATAATTCTGCAATCGCACCGATGGCCGATAAGGTGATTCATTTTAAAAGTGGAATTGTTGTCAAAAATGAACAGAATGATAACCCAACTCCTATAGCTCAGATTGAGTGGTGATGTCATGAGTAGGGCATTTCAAAAAGAAATAAGAAGTTCTATTAGAAAAGGCTGGAAGCGTTTTATGTCAATTCTTACCATTACAACACTGGGTGTCGGTATGATGACCGGATTGTATGTGGCATGCAAAGACATGTATTACTCTGCCGACCATTTTTTTGATGGGCAGAATTTATTCGATATTCAGATTCTTTCAACACTTGGGCTCACACAGGAAGACGTAGATATCCTTACAACTGTTGAGGGCATTGAAAAAGTAGAGGGTATTTATATTGAGACGGTTCACACAATACTTGGATCTGAGCAAAAAAGTGCAGACATGACTGTTCTAAATCATGGGGACATCAATCGACCTCTTTTATTATCTGGCTCTTTGCCAACTAAATCAGGTGAGATTGCGGTAACACAAGTTTATCTTGATGAAAGTGATAAAAAACTTGGCGATCAAGTCAGCATTCAGGAAATCAGTCAGAAAGAAACAAATGTTGAAGAAAGTTTTTCGACATCTGATAATCCTACTAATTTTTCAACTAATTTATTTACAATCACTGGAATTGTACTCGATCCAAGAGATATCAGCAGTAATAACGATTCCGGTAATTCTTTTCGTTCCACTATCACTTCAGACTATACTTTTTTTATTTCTGATAAGGATGCTGATACTGATCTTTACACTGCCGTATATCTTGTCTTAAGCAATACAAAAGAAATGAATTGCTACTCAAATCAATATAAAGATACGATATTATTTGCAACATCTAATATTGAACGTCAAATCAAGGAACAACGTGAAAAAAACCGGTATGTTTCTATATATAGAGAGGCGCACTCTAAAATTGCTGATGCTGAAAAGTCCATGAATACAGAATTTGCAAAGGCCGATAAAAAGCTTGAGAATGCATGGAAGAAAATATATGATGCCAGACAGGAACTCCTTGATAATGAAAAGAATTTAATCAAAAACAAATCCGCTACCGAGGAAAAAATATCAGAAGCACGAAAAAAACTTGAAACGGCACTGATAATTCTGGACGATGCTGAAGTCGCAATAAGCAATGGTGAGAAAAACTTATCTCAATCCGAAAAAGCACTTCTCTCTGGCGACGCAGAACTTACTGCTGGAAAAGCTAAGTTAATAAAAACTGAACGTGAACTAAATGATGGACAAGCCAAACTGACTGCCGCCGAAAATGAACTTGAGCGCGGTACACTCGACCTGAAACAGGGCGAAGCTGAATTAAATGCCAATGCATCTAGCCTAACCTTGTGGCGTCAGCAATTTGAATCTGAGCGCAGTATGACTTTATCTCAACTTTCTATCACAGAACAACAACTCACAGAAACGCAAGAACAACTCGATACCTCCTACGCACAACTGGAAACAGAACTCACACTGCTCCAGGCCAGTTTAGGTACACCATGGCCTGAAACAGAATGGAATGCACTTGTTACAGCAGTTACTAACCTTTCAAAAAATGGTGCAGATGATTCTGCTATCGCTACAGGAACAATATCAGAAACCAGTGCTCTTGCCTCAAAAATCAATGAGGCAAATCCTAGTCTTGTGACCAGCGTACAAGATGCTGCCATCAAACTAGGCAAAACAGATGCTGCGCAGCAAATGCTGAATCAAAATCTGCAGACATTTAACATCCAGAAATCTTCAACCCTACAAGCCCTTGCAGTTGCAGAGTCAGATCTCCTTTCCAAAGAAAAACTTCTTTCTGAAGCGAGAACTCTTCTTGAAACTAAGAAAGCCGAGCTCTTTACAGCAAAAATTAAACTGGCCTCTGAACATGAAAAATTAACAAATGGCATTTCTGCATTGAACTTAGGTTGGAAGGACTGGAATCGTAGTAAAGATCAATTGGAAGAATCCTGGATTAGCTGGCAGAATGGAAAATCTGAACTGGATGCGAAACGTTCTGAACTTGAAGTGGGAAAAACTGAAATCAATAATGCTCTAAAAATCCTAAATCAGGAAGAATTAGATGCAAACCTCAAAATCTCTGACGCCCTAAAACAAATTGCGCAGGGCAAGCAGGATCTGGATTTAGGTGAATCAACGCTTACAAAAAAAGAGCAAGAATATACAGATGAAAAGAAGAATGCCCAGCAAAAAATAGAAGAATCTTTCGCTGATCTTAAAGAACTGGATATGACAGAGTGGTATATTCAGGATCGCTCGTCTCTAGACAGTTACGCCAGCCTTGACAGCGACTTATCTTCTATAGAAGCAATCGGCAATATTTTTCCTTTGATATTTCTATTCATTGCTGTTTTAATGAGCCTGACCTCCATGACACGACTGGTCGAAGAAGAGCGAGGATTAATTGGTACTTTCAAATCATTAGGGTTTGGAAATGCAGATATTTACTGGAAATATGTCTCCTTTGCATTCTCTGCATGCCTTGCCGGTGGCATTCTTGGTGATGTTTTTGGTTTTATCATAATGCCTAATTTTTTAATGATTATGTTGAAATCGCTTTACAGCTTTCCGCAGTACTTTTTGCGTTTTGATGCCATATATGGTATTGGTGCTGTGATTCTTTTTATGGCTGCTATAATAGGGGCGACCATGCTTGCATGTCGAAGTGAACTCGTTCAAATGCCAGCGGTTCTACTGCGTCCCAAGACTCCTCGATCGGGTTCTCGTGTATGGCTGGAACACATTCCTTTTATCTGGAACCGCCTTCGGTTTTTAGACAAAGTAACGATACGTAACCTTTTTCGTTTTAAGAAAAGATTGCTTATGACAATTGGTGGTATTATGGGTTGCACAGCATTGATCATCTGTGGGTTTGCAATAAAAGATTCCGTTTTAAGACTTGCTCCTTATCAATATGATACCATCTATCAATATGATATTCTTGCTGTTTTTGATGAAAATGATTATGATACTGCACTTAATAAGCTTGGCAAAGATAATAATATAAAAGAAATTTTTAACTTACGTATTGAGAATATCAAACTAATCAACAAGAACGGTGAATCTGTATCAGCACAACTGATGGTTATTCCTTCCGGTGAATCTATTGAAGACTATATAAAAATAACTGATCCAGATGGTGAGATTCTTGTTCTTGATGATCATGGTATCATTGTGACAGAAAATGCAACCCGCATCATTGATTTGAATATCGGCAATTCAATTTCACTACAAACACTTGAATTGGAACAATATAATACAAGATTATCGGGCATTGCAAGGAATTACCTTGGCAACAATGTTTATATGCCTCAGAAATTATATGAATCACTCGCCGGAAGCTTCAAACCTAATGGCGCGCTTTTCATACTTTCAGATAGCTGTACTGATCCATCTTCCTATGCAGAAAGCTTACTTGATCAGGACTCGGTCATTTCAGCGGTCAGCACTGACAAATTAAGAAACAGCTTTGGCTTTGATCTGATCAATGCGGTAGTCCTTCTCCTAATCGTTATGGCGGGAAGTCTTGCTTTTGTTGTATTATTTACACTCTCGAACACAAATATTTCCGAACGTGTGCGTGAACTTGCGACGATTAAAGTTCTTGGTTTCTTTGATAAGGAAGTCTACCAGTATGTTAACAAAGAGACGCTGATCCTGACGCTCATTGGGATTCTGATCGGTCTGCCGGCTGGTAGAATTTTAAGCGGGTTGCTGCTCTCATCACTTGTCATGCCTTCGATACACTTTGCAGTCTATATTAAACCAGTTAGCTATCTAATCTCTGCCACTCTGACCTTACTATTTGCAATCATTAATAACATGATTACAAATCGCTCGCTTGATAAAATTAATATGGTGGAAGCTTTGAAGAGTGTTGAATAACAGCACTCTTTTTTATTGCTTCATCTGTATCAAAGAAGATCACATCATCTGAGAAACAATAACAGGGTATCCCAATCAATCCGTTTTTTATAACATCAACAAATTCCACTCTGTTGTCACGAAGTTTTAGGAACTCTT
This sequence comes from Clostridia bacterium, assembly GCA_003246295.1. Lineage (GTDB taxonomy): Bacteria > Bacillota > Clostridia > Lachnospirales > Lachnospiraceae > SZUA-378. The sequence continues at coordinate 9,713 of QKAS01000058.1, forward strand.
TTAAATTTGCAGTCGTTTCCATAATATCAATAAATTCATACACTACACCTTTATGACTCAATACCTCAAACGCGCTAACACAGTCTGGACAAATTTTCGTTCCATATAATTTCATAAGATTCATTTCTCCTAAATTTCTATATTATTAATATTATTTACAATTCTGACTCAAAATTTCTTGCTGCAACTTCTTGCTCAAACTTCCAAGTACCAGCAGATATGATTTTTCTAATAAATCTTTTAAAAGTTCATCCGGTACTTCACCATCAGGCTTAATGGAATTCCAGTGCATTTTATTCATATAATATCCAGGTATGATATCATCATATTGGCTCCTTAAAAAGTCTCCTTCTGATGGTTCTAATTTTAATGTTATATAGTATGGAGCATCGTTTTCGTCCAAGCAGATTGCTGTAAACATTTTCCCACCAATCTGATATCGAATCCATTTCCACTCCTCTTTATAATCCTTAGTAACGCCTTTTTTACTTAATAAAAATTCATCAATCCAGTGATATCTCATCCTATCCCCCATCTCCCTATCCAGTGATTCCTCTTATCTTTATTTGACATAGGGCCAGTTCACTAATCAGGTTCCTGCCCATCGTGTGCTCGCCACATACACTCCGTTATTTCCATATTTGTAAACCGTGCTTTGAATGTTGAATCTTCTGGGCTGCATGCGTAAATTCCAAAATTAATATCTTCTCCACCATTCCACATATGGCAGATTCTCATCTGAGAATACTTAATTCCGTCTTTGGAACATTCCATACAATAGTCATCTTCTCTACGGCTCAGTCGATACCATATTTCTTTTATAGAAGCATCAATTTCAGTTGTCGCCCAGTCTGAGTAGCCATGATTTGTAACCACACTTCCCAAATGCTGGTAGTTCTCATTTTCGTACTCAACTGAAGCTTTCAACCAATTCTCACTATCAAGATATATAACGATTCCACATTGATCAAATCTATGTTCCCTTTCGAACTCTGTTTTTACTGTAAATGAAAAGTATTTTTCATTCGTATGCATTTGAAATACTGGTGCATTGTCATTTCTAAAATGATAATATGTTCTTTGCCACAAATCTGTAAATGGTCTAGTTACAATTTCAACTTGATTCTCTTGAATCGTATAATCTAGCGGCTCTCTTGTCCATTGCATGTTTCTAACATCAAATTTCATTTTCAGCCTCCTTTGAAGATAGACCTACACTCATTTCAACACAATTACGCCCCTTTTCTTTTGCTTTATACAAAGCATGATCTGCCTCGCTAATGCAATCTTGAATTGAATCGTCTTCTGACGGGATTGTAATATATACTCCCATTGTAATGGTAACAATCGGTTTTATGAAGGATTTCTGATGCGGAATTGCTTTCTCTTCGACTACGCGTCTGATCGCTTCACATTTTTCATATACGATATGTGATGCCTGTCCCGAAAAAATTATTACAAACTCATCTCCTCCAAATCTCGAGAGAAAGAAATCATGTCCTCCTGTCTTTTTAATCATGTTGCCAATAATATATAAACAACGATCCCCTTCCATATGTCCATAATAGTCGTTATATTGCTTGAAAAAATCGATGTCAAAAATAACAACTGCCAGAGATTCCTTTCTTATTACAGCTCTTTCCCACGACTGGCTCATGACTAGATCAAATTTTCTTTTATTAGGTAATCCGGTTAGTGCATCATGTTCAGACAAATAACTCAGCTGCTCGTTGCTGCTTTCTAACTGAGCCTGAAGATATTTTCGTTTTTCCACTTCGTCAATCAGTCTTCTGGATTTAATTGCATGATTAATTGCAATTGCAGCATAAGATGCATATGCCTTAATCGCTTCTATTCTATGAATTGTAAAATAATTTTTTTCATAGGACTGAATTGTCATCACTCCAATACGCTGCTGATCGATTACCAGTGGACAAAATAGAACAGAATTGATTTCATAACAATTGCTTTTAGAGATATAATCTTCATCATTCAGATAACTCAGATATTCATTTTGTAAATCATCCAATATGATAATATGCTTTTCTCTCAGACATTTTGCTGCCATACTGGATTCTTCTTGAATACTCGTGTTTCGAAATTTAATTGGTATATTATTTTCCATATAAAAGGGATAACTGATGATTCCGGATTCTTCTTCAAATAATCCAATACCAAATGCATTAGGATCCATAAACTCAGAAATTGCATTCCACAACATTTGATAGATTGTAGGCAGCTCGGATGAAGTAGTCAGTTTACTCCCCATTTCACTAATTGCGGCGATATTACGAATGGTTTCAGAAAGCTCTTTGGTTTCCTTTCGAAACTGCTCGCTTTTTTCGAGAATATCTCGTTTTTCAAGTTCTAGCTTGTCAAACTTCAGCTTCATCTCAAATCGTTTCGTTTTATTTATTTTCTTGACTGGTTCTTGTTTTCTCTGATTTTCAAAATATAATCTGTAATAATGAAATGCATCTTTGTCTCGATTCATTTTTTCATAAAATCTGATTAGACACCTGCATACTTCCATACTCTGACTATAAAGACTACTTTCTTCACATAAGTGATATGCTGTAAGAAGCTTTTCTACTGCTTCCTGATTACAATTCATCTCTTCAAGAAACTCTGCATACTGTATATAGAGATCAACCTTTGTATATGCATATTCTATTTCAGAAGAATAAGACATTGCATGATTGAAAGAATCTTCTGCCAGCGTGTAATCATGCATTTTACGATAGACCATTGCCAGCAAAGCATATGCTTCGACCAAGCCGATTGTATACTGATATGCCTTTAGGTACCTCAAAGCCTCTTTTAGGTATTCCAATGCTTTCTCATACTGTTCTAAATAACACGCAACGTGGCCAAGATTAATCTGAATCACGCCGAATGTTGCTTGAAATTCATCTTCTTTATCATATCTGTAGGCAATTTCATAGTATCTGGCTGCTTCTTGATACAAATCATGCAATCTGTAAACTTCTCCAATATTAGTATAAATTTTTGCCAGATAATACTTATCCTGATACTCACCTGAGTAGTTCCTGCTATGTTGAAAGATATCCATAATGCGAAGTGAAGTGTTGTAATAATCAAGACTTTTTTCAAAGTCATCCATATCAAAAAAGATACTTCCAATATTAATATAGGCAAGCACCTGTAAATCACATATGTTTAACTCCTGTGCAAGATTGATGGCATCAAAAGAATATGACATTGCATTTTGATAATCGTTCAGATAACATGATACCCTGCCTAATACATGAAGAGAAAAAGCCATCCCTTCCTTATAGTCCATCTCCCGGCATAAGTTATAAGCGTCTTGTCCCATACGAATTGTTTCTTCTGAATATATATATCGATTTTCTTCAAGTAATTCAAGCGCCTCTTTTACTGCTTGTCTCTTCTTTGTATCTTCCACGATCAGACCCCCGTTGCCTATTCGTTATAACATTAAAATACAGTAATAATTTATTATATCATGTCGGAGCATGAAATCAATGTATATAAAAAAGAACCCGAAGGTTCTTTTTTTGATAACACTTATATCGCTCTGTTATTTGAGTCAAATAACCTCATCTTAGCTTCCGTGGCTCTTTGTATCGCTGATACCTGATAAGGAATCATATCTGTCATACTGTTCTTTCCTTCAGACAATGCTATTCTTACGGCATCAGCTGCTGCCAAATTAATATCTGTAAAAATATTAACTTTACTGATACCTTCCTCTATTGCCCGATGAAAGTCTTGATCGGACAGTCCTGACCCACCATGAAGTACAAGGGGTACTTCTAATAAATCGCGTATCGCTGCAATTCTTTGAAAGTCAAGCTTTGGTTTCATTTTATACGCACCATGCGCCGTACCGACAGCAATGGCAAGCGCATCAATGTTCGTTCTTGCCACATAATCTTTCGCCTGTGCCGGATCCGTATAGAACATTGCCGGATCATTCAGATTTGAGCTGCCTTCTGCTGAGCCTTCATTGTCTCCAACATGACCAAGCTCTCCTTCTACCGTTGCACCAAAACAATGGGCTATTTGTGTCAGTTCTTTTACTTTTCTAATATTTTCTTCATATGTATCTGTTGAGCAATCATACATGATTGAGGAAAATCCTAATTTTAATGCTTCTATGCACTTATCAAAACTTAAGCCGTGATCAAAGTGAACAACAACTGGTACACTCGCTTTTTTTGCCATTGGAATCAAAAATTCTGCAAGTTCCTCCAATGGTCCAAAAGGTAGTAGTATCTCAGCTGTTCCAATAATCACCGGAGATTTCTGTGCCTGCGCCGCCGCCAATACGCCTCTAGCCATTTCAAAGTTGACTGTATTAAATAATCCTACTGCATATTTTTTTGCCTTTGCAGGCAGTAATACTTGATTTAAGTTAACTAACATTTTATCTACACCCTATTTTAATCCCATTAACAGTTCCATGACATACATCTCAAGACCTTCAAAATCTCTACTCATAACACATTTTTTCTGATATTCATAATCAAAACGTGCTGCTTTTTCTTCCAATGCATACACCATATTCAGGCTATTCTCAAGGTGCTTATAACTGTCTTCATCTGTTGTTGTCCTCATTGCCTTAACATCAAGTCCCACATATTCACCATTTGCACCATAGTTATTTTCCAATAGAACTTTTACCTGATTAAATGCTTGTCGTAAATTCTCAACACCAAATGATTTATCCTGATCGAACTTAATACCATTCTGGTCATTTAAATGTACACCCCACAATTTTCCCATTGCCAAGCCGAATCCTATTTCATGGGATGGATCAAGTCCAGCCAGGATTGCATGTGCAGATTCCAGCAAACCACCTACTCGGGATGGGTCCTTTGTCGCAGCTGAAACACCCATAACATGTCCCATAGTTCCACAGATACTTCGATCAATCGGTTCATTTGGCTTAGGCTCGATTAAGATTTTGATTGTAGCATCATAATCCAGCATCTTATCAATTGCTTCAATCAATTTCTTTGTAGCCCATACCGGGCTCTTTGTCTCGGCACAAAGTGTTCCTTCTCTTGCGAGCCACAGTACAATTTTGTCACAGCCTAATTCTCTTGCTATATCAATGGATCTATATGCTCTCCACATTGCAAACTCTCTATCCTCTTTAGATGTTGACATAAATCCACCATCAATGGTATGTGGATCCATCCATAATCTAGGTGCCACAAATTCTGCTGCCATATTATACTTGTCAAGGATTGTTTTTACTTTCCTGGCTTCTTCTTTGATTTCCTCTTCCGACAAGTCATTCATGTTAGGCACTGCGTCGTCATCATGAAACTGTACTGCTGAAAAACCAAGTTCTGAAAATTTCTTTACCTTCTCTTCAAATGAAATCGTTGATCGTGTTGCTGGACCATAAGAGTCTGCTCCTTCATGAACATTCCATGGCCCTACCGAAAATTTAAATCTTGACATATATGCTACCTCCATTTAATCCGTGATATGTTTGTAACCTAACAATAGCACTAACTCAAGATATATACTTGTATTAGTTTGATATTGAAAACATGACAAGTTTGCTTTTTATATTTACTTTACCGATTAATAATTCTATAATATAGCAAGATACTAAATCATCAAAAAGGAAAACACTATGGCACATGAATTTGAGATTGTTTCTTATGGAGAAACAAATTTTAAAATATTTATGGTAAATATGCTCTATCGGACGCCTCATATCCACAAAGATTTTGAACTTGGGCTTGTGTTGAATGGAGCAATCAATCTCATTACACAGGGGCAGGTCATTCCTCTTCGGCAGGGTGATTTCTTATTTATGAATCCCTTTCAGAGCCATGAGCTGAAAGCAGACCATCCCGCTCTGGTTTTAACGGTTCAGGTTCCTTCAGCTTTCTTTTCATCGTACTATAAGCCGATAGAAAGTCTGGAGTTTATTACATCCCGTTTTCAAAAAAGCGAAAATACACCCGCCTATGAAAGTCTGATAACCATGTTTCTTAATTTAGCTCATGAATATTTCAGTCGTTCCCAATTTTTTGAAATCAAATGCGCCAGTATGTTAAACCAATGTTTTCTTACCCTGTTGCAGGTCATGGAACATCGTTTCATATCAGAAAAAGAGCGCGTTGCTTCCAAAGCGAAAGCAACGCGCATGAGATCTATCCTTCGTTATATTGATGACCATTACTCTGAAAAACTGCTTCTCTCAGATGTTGCCAGGCAAGAACAGCTTTCTCTCTATTATCTGTCCCATTTATTTAAGGACGCATTCGGTATATCATTTCAGGATTATCTGCTTCGGATTCGTTGTGAGAAGGCAAGACAGCTTCTGCTTTTAACCAATCAATCTCTGATCGATGTCTGTATTGCATGTGGTTTTTCCGATCCTAAATATTTTAATCATGGATTTAAAAAGCAGTATTACTGTACCCCTAAAGAATACAGAAAGCAATTTTATCATGAAGAATCTGCCACACAGCAGAAATCCGTATTAACCACGCAGAAATTTTTACCTTTTGATACCAGTTTGGAAATGTTGTCGACGATCAATATGGATAAGCTTTACTAAGTATGCATTATGTCATCTTTAAAATCCGTTCAAGACAGAACCATTAAACCCCTGTGATTGCTGAAATCAAAGGCATGCTCAAAACAGAAAGTAACGTTGTCAGTGCAACTCCTCTGGACGCAAGTTCAAAATCTCCATCATACTGTTGTGCAAGCATCGCTGTCATACTACCAACTGGTGTTGACAGCATAATCATACAGACACCTGTAAGCATCGGATTTACACCCAATAATTTAATTGCCGCAACACCTGCTAAAGGAATTAAAACTAATTTTATCATAGAAAAAATAATTAACTTTGTATCTGTGACTAATTCTTTTAGGTTCATCTTGGTCATAGAATCTCCAATGACCATCATACTTAACGGTGCTGTAAGATTACTTAATAAAGTAATTGTGCTGTCAATTGCTTTTGGTGTTGGTATCTTAAATAAATAAATTACAAGAGATAGAATACATGCAATGACTCCAATATTAAGCACTTTTTTTAACTGAAAAGGTTCTTTTTCTGCTGTTGCAGGTCGCATTACCTGAATTCCATAAGTATAGATCAGAATATTAAATGGAATTAAAAAAAGAGAGGCATACAAAAGTGCTTCACTTCCATAAACAGCTGAAATAACAGGAAATCCCATAAATCCAATATTTGAAAATACAATCATGGCTTTGTAGATTCCGTAGTCTCTTTTAGGTACTCGTAAAATCATTGGAAGAAAGTGGGCCAGTAATACCAGGCTTGCAAATAAAACAATTGCAATCATAAATGTCATAACGAGATCACTACCTTCAATTGTTGAATCCTTACTGAGGCTTGCAGAGAGAATCAAAGCAGGATTTGCTATATTAATAACAATTCCAGAAATCTTCTTGCTTGCATTATCATCTAGTATTCCTTTCTTTCGGCTCCAAAATCCTACCAACATGATTAAAAAGAGTACAATCATTTGTTGAAGCATTATCATTTTTCATTTCTCCTCGTCGTCTTAATATTTTATAAAAAGGGCTGTAAACCTTTTGTTTACAGCCTTCAATTTACATTTTATCTCTCGTACTTATAAAAGCCTTCACCTGAAGCCACACCAAGCTTACCTTCTTCAATATATCGATTCAAGATTGCTTCCATTGCCTTGAAATTATAAGGCATCATCATCTTCTTAAGAAGTGGTGAGAAAATTCCAGGTACACTCTGATATTGATGAACAATATTATATGCTGTCGTCAGTCCTACTGTATCAAAAATCTGGAATGGCCCTTTCGGTGCACCAGTTCCATGTGTCCATGCAATATCAATACTTTGAGGATCAGAAACACCTGATGCATATAGGTCAAGACCACTTAATAAAAAAGGAACCAACATTGAATTCAAAAGATACCCATTTTTTTCTTTCAAAACAGGTAATGCTATCATTCTGATCTGATTTGCAAACTGCATGATTTCATCAAAATATTTCTTATCTGTCAAACTTTGTGCCATAATTTCTGCAGTATTATTCTTCCAGATGGAATTGGCAAAATGAAGTGACAGGTACTTGTCAGGTCTTCCAGTATATTTTGCAAATTCAGATGGAAGCAATGTAGAGGAATTGGTCACAATCACTGTTTTTTCAGGCAATAGAGGCGCAAGCATTTTGTAAAAAGCGATTTTGTCTTTTGGGTTCTCTGCCATAGATTCAATAATCAAATCTGCATCACTCACTGCCTTTTTCATATCAAGTTCAAGCTTAATATTTTCATATGCCTGATTAACTTTGGCAATCAGTTCTTCCTTATTAAAGTTATCTTCATCAGCAATTCCTGCACACCAGGGTCCTTCCCCTGAAGCCATTTTTTCAATTGCCTCAATATATGTCTCTTTTAATTTATCAATCTTAGGTTGTGTCCTTGTAATAGAACTCACGCTTCTTAACCAGATTGTAACCTGAAATCCTGTAAAAGCGGACTGGAATGCAATCTGACTCCCAAGTACTCCACCGCCTCCTATAACAACATTCGTATAACGCATAAAACGACCTTCTTTCTTAATTATATTATTAAAGATAATATATCATCGAAGAAGTAAAAATACAAATATGATTTCATCGTCTGGCTATAAACCTTTTAATTCCATTACTGTTCCTCAAAAAACTTACCTTTATAAAAATTCTCATTTCCTGTCTTTTTTGCCATCATCCGAAAGCAGACACAACCATCTGGGCAGACGAAATCCTTTACATATCGTTCTATACCACCAATATTCACAAGATCACCGCCACTTCTGACTGCTTCCATTGCAGGAAATAGCATCATCATTGTCTTCGAGCAAATTCCATATCCATCTTTATTCACAGGACAGCCATATGTGCAAGTATATTTATCTCCAATTTCCTCTCCGTTTCTGCAATAATGCTCTGTATGGTCACTTCTTAGAAAACCTGTGACCTCAATTTCAAATTCATACTCCTCGTCATACCATTTTTTCATGACCTTCTCCTAATCTACTTTGTGAATGATCCAATCTCAATCAAATTTCCTTCAGGGTCAGAAATATAACATGTTCTCTGCCCCCAAGGTTCTGTTGTTGGTTCCATAATGCTTTTCACTCCAAGTGCTATGAGTTCATTATATTTTATATCTACAGCATTATAGTTATCAACACTTAATGCAATCTCATAATGCCCATTTGTACCATTACAATATGAAAATGTTTTTCCTGTCATCTTTTCGAAATCCGATCTGCGGTATAATAAAAAAAGTGTTCCATCTTTTTCTAGATAAACGTTGGATGTGTTCTCTTCTTCCTTAATTTCAAATCCTAGAATATCCCTATAAAAACGCACCATAACTTCCATATCTTTGACCATAATTCCAAATCCTTCTAATCTCATTTTAAACTTTCCTCCTCGTAAATTTTAACAATATTTTTTGCTCTTATAAGAAGTTCATCTTTTACTTCAATTGGTTCTCTTACCTTCACCTTGTCTCCAAATGTAAACAACCAGGAAATAAGACTTTCAACATTAGTGTAAGCTCCTTTGAATAACAATATTCCATTCTCGATTTCTTCATAGCAATAAGGGCCGTATTCTTCCACTACCCGCCATTTCACTTCCGGGTTGAACTCAGCTTCTACATGAATCAGATCCGGATATATATTGTTTACTGATAGATCCAGCACTGGTACTTCACGAACCAAAAATTCAGACTGTTCCATTTGTATCTTATCCATTCGATTAAGTTTGAAAAGTCTGAAATCATTTCTCAGTTTACAGAATCCGTAAGCATACCAGCTAGACCATTTAAATATCAAATAATAAGGTTCTATCTTACGATTGCTTTCCCCACCTGGTGCGTAGTAAACAAATGATATCTCATGTCTCTTTTCTATTGCATCCTGAATGAGTGAGATTTTCGGCTCAATAAAATCTTTGTTCCAGGAAGACAGATCAATTAATATAGAGTCTCTGCCAGTGATAAAGCTTGATGATTCCATCTTAATTCGCTCCATAAGCTGTCCATAGTAGCTGCTTCCACTTACACTATCAAGACTGCGTAATCCAGCCATAATTACCTGCATATCTTTTGATGTCAGTAGTGTCCTATCCATGCGGTATCCATCCATAATACGAATCCCACCGCCTACTCCTTGAGAAGTTTCTATCGGTATTCCTGCTTTACATAAATTTTCAACATCTCTATTAATTGTTCTTCTTGAAACTTCAAATCTCTCAGCAAGTTTTGGTGCTGTAATACTCTCCTGTTGTAAAAGAACTGTTAAGATTCCGATTAATCGATCAATTTTCATTTGAACTCCTTATATGTAACATATCACAGCAAACACGTCATCTGTATGTCATGTTTATTATAACAAAAAAATAAATCTTCATATACTTATTGTGTTAAATGAATTTTTTATACTTCGTAACCTTACTTTACAAATACTAATTGCATGATTCACGCGTTCGCGATACACTATATATAACAAAATATATCTATCAAAAGGGGGAACAAAATGAGTCAGATACAAGAAAGACATACTCTGGTTTTAAAGTTTTTATTTGTAATTTCAGTCGCAGTTTTATTTTTTGCATTACTCTCTCCTATCCATGCCAAGGCGGCAGAACCCGTAAGTTGGACAGCACTAGGGAATGGTGTGTATCAGCTTGACGGAACAGAAGTCAAGGCTGAGGTCTCACCTGGAAAAGTACATATTACTGGTTCTGGAGCACTTCCTGATTTTGATTATTGGAAACTTAATAAAAGGCCTTGGGCCACCTGCGAATGCCAGTCTGTAACGATTGATGATACTATCACATCCATTGGCGCTTATGTTTTTTATGATCTTCCAAAATTGAAATATATTTCTATTAGTTCTAAAACATTCATAAAGAACGATACATCATTTTATAAGATAAGTTCAAATCCAATCTTTAGAGTTTATGGAGCTGATGTTTCAACAGTCATGATTGGCACCATTCCATATACAAGCAGAGATAGTCTCTTGGCTGTTTCACAATCTGCCGGAACTGGACGTGCCTATGTTTTTGATAATAGCAGCCTTGCCTCTGCGTTTCAGGGTATGACGAATCCAACGATTCAGAACGTTTACAGTGCAACTGATTCAAGAGCACCATGGAATGATCTTGTAACATATTGGAATGGAAATATCTATACTCCCATCTGTAAAATCACAGGACCTACTGCTGCTCCTTACATCGTAACCGCAACAAGAAGTTATCAGGGGCTTGAAGCTTATAAAGCATTTGCAGCATATATTGGAACAAATACTTTTGCAACGACATTTAACATCACTGTCACTGCAAATGATGCCAATAAAACCATCGTTTCAAAAACAAATGGTGCTTATCAATATACATTAACCATACCTGAGACATTCAGAAAGTCTGGAAGAGTTTTCCAGTTATTAGGGATTGGTCAAAATGGCGTTGTTACTTATAGTGATCTTGATGCAGATGGCAAAACAATCACTTTCACTACAGAGAATCCAACTGCAAGTTATGCACTCGTTTTCAGCGGAAATTAAAGAGTTTTAAATACGAAAGCGTTCGATGTGCTCTTATGAGCAATCAAACGCTTTCGCTTTTTCTATATTTACATACTCTTCCTGATTTTATCCACCAATGTAATATCTGCTGGAAGCCAATCTACTTTGCTTAACTCATCCTTCTTAAGCCACCTGGCATCTTCATGTTCGTTTAATACAAGATCTCCAGAAATAATTTCCGACCAAAAACAATCCATGGAAAGATGAAATGTCGGATAGTCATATTCTATCGTATCAATTAATTTTCCAACAACTATTTTTGTTTCTAATTCCTCCATTATTTCTCGCATCAACGCTTCTTCTGGTGTTTCACTTCCTTCAATTTTACCACCCGGAAATTCCCATCCACCTTTAAAATCTCCGTAACCGCGTTTTGTCGCAAATATAATAGGTTCTCCATTATCATTTACAGATTTAATCACTGCTGCTACAACTCTGACTATTTTCATTTTGTTTTTCCTTCTCACTTATCTCTAATAATATCATTAACAAACCCTTTTTAAGTCCTTCAATAACCTTTAACACACCTCTCGATGTAATAATCTATCATTGAGATTAGTCCAAATGTGTCTAGTCTCTTGTTGGTAATAACATAGTTTAATACGTCGCTACATACACAAGCAATTCTTGCTCCACTGTGTGACGAGTAAAAATAATTTTTCTTTTGCTACTATTTCCAACTTCTATGTTGTACATTCCAGTGTTGATTCATCTCTACATTATCTATAATTTTTTCAACGATTGGCTGCAAAAAATCTTTAATCATATCCACTGCTGTTAAAAATTCCACCGATTCCATTGCTTTTTTCTTTTTAATAAAAGAGTTCCATCGACTTTTCCTAAGAGCATCCTCAGCGAACCCCTTCTCAAAGGCTACAATATCATAAAATCCTGTTTGTCTATGATGAAATGTTTCTTCTATCGCTTTCTTTAACTCATTCCCATTAAAGTCATAATTACTACACAAAATATAAATATCATAGAAATCTTTGTACCTACTATTGGCATAACCTAACGACACAATTGCTTCGAACTTTTCTGCAATAACAGAATTTAAAGAATAGGCATATATTTTAGGAACTTCCATTTCAAGTAAAACCGGAAAATCCATAAGTACACGTTCTGGATATACAATATCCCCAAATCCAATATCTATTGATATTGGGATCTTTGTTCTGTCTAAATAAACTACAATCGAAACTTTCACTCCGTGATAAGCTTTAAATTCAGTTATAGAATGAACTTCTAATGAATCTAAATCGTAATGCAACGCATCATCCACTTCTATCAAAAATATTTCTTTAAATATCTTCTTTATGTTCCCTACTTCATTACTAGTTTTTTGAGCTAATAAATCAATGTCTGTAGTAGCTCTTGTAAAATTTCCATCAAATAATGCATATAAGAATATGCCACCCTTTAAGGTAAATTTATCGACATACTCAGAAATTGAAATTCTATATATAGTTCTTTCTAAAGCATATGCAGTCAACTCCTCTTGTAACATATGGCCTCGCTTCGGTGCTTGATTTTTCAGCTTAGCTTTGACTGACTCTGCATTTATCATGTAAGTACCTCCAAATATGTTCTCAATATATCGATACACTTTAACTGTTCCGCATAACGATATAGTTTATTAATATCCCGGTCATTTCTATTTAGGTAATTCATTAATATTTCTTTTGTTTCTTCAATGCCAATTTTATTTCGGTAATAAACAATATCTACCACCGTCTTTTCAATATCATAAATTTGAAATTGATTTGGTCCTTCTTTCATAATTTGTATTCCTATCTGAAATCTATCTTTTTCAAAATAATACAGATTAAACGAAGGCAAATCTGGTAAAGTTGACACATTTTTCTTTTTACTTACTGCCACATCAATAGCATCAGGTCTATATGTTGAAAGATTATAAAATACTGCTGCACTCATTAAACATACTACTCCCGTCGGTGTATATGCATGAACAAAATAGAAATCAGAGTCTTCCCCATTAAAATTTGCATTTTCATAATTCTTTTTATTTAGTTTTATAAGGTTTCCTTCATCGACTAATTTGTTTATTTTATAATGTGTAAATCCCCAATTTTTAAGTTCTTCTGTCGATATTATTTTTTGATTATCTGGTATAAGAATTTCTGTTTTCATTTCACACACCTCCAATTCTTATTATACCCAAGAAGCAATCATTAAACAATTTATTTTTTAAATGAAATGCGGCTAATTTCAAATACAGCCGCATTTCATTTAAATTTTAATTATTGTTTTTTACCTCACTTCCAGTTTCGAACCACACTTTTCATAAATACCGTCTCCTATATACCAAGGGATTCCTGCGTGGTACTTTCCAGTATCTTCCCACTTTCCATGGTCTTCGCCCATATGCACAAGACTCACTGGCGATTACCGTAAGCAGTCTTATACCGGCAGGTGTAGTCCAGCTTTTCCGGACACATTACATAAAAATAGAGCGCCGTCGCAACGCCGCCCTTACAAAACACATAAAGTATTTTTCAATTAGTAAAATAATAACAAATCAACCTCTACTTTGTCAAATAATACATATAATTTTCCTAATGTACATACATATAATTTCCCCATGATAAAACTATTATGCTATACGTATTAATATTTCAATTAATCCATGATTCGCATGCAGCCATACAATACTCTCAGATTTCTTTTTTCTCTCCTCTTTAACCTCGAACCAAATACTCATATACATCTTCTCTCACAGGTGTATCTAAAATCCACTCAATTTCGACTGCAGATTTTTCTGTATTTGTCATGGTAAACTCTTTTGCAAATCCCGAGGCATGAATTTTACCCAGATAATAAAATTCCTTTGAAATTTTATCATCCTTATTTTTTCTAACAAAAAGATGTACTGCTATCCCTCGTTCTTTTGCTTGCAAAAAATTCTGTACATCCTCAGATTCTAAACCCCTGCCACTTTTTGATACCGCAATGAGACTTCTTGCACTTGTAAAATGATCTTCATACTTTGTAGTATCACTTATGTCTTCCATTTTATCATAGTTGATAAAGACAGGAAATGTCTTGGTTCTCTTGTCAAATTTGTACCCACCAATATTCAGGGGAACTTCATTATGATTCCAGTTTAAAAGTCTACAGGCATCTTCATAGGTATATTTCTGATAAAGGACAAGGTTCGTATCCTGATAACGTTGCTGATAATTCTTACGATACCTATCGATTCCGAAGTCTATTAGTTCCTGAACCATCGTATAAAAATCTGAGTTTTCTAACATTTGCTCAAAGCTCTTGGAAATCTGATAATCCCCTGCTTTTTCCTGTTGCTTTTCCACAAAGACACATGCATCGTAGGTCTTCTTACTTGCACTCGTTGGGAATTCATTGGTCATCACATTGACTATATTTTCCTCTGCATTCTGATCAATTTGAATCCCATAATTTTCCTGTAAAGATTTCTTTAGGATGTTTAACAGTCCCTTTTGATATCGAAGCATTCTGTTTAATAATTCCAACTCATGAATTCGCTTTCCATTTGCAAGCTTTTTGGAAATAAATTCAATCACTTTTTCCTGCTCTTCTGTGAAACGAATTGTATACTCCTTTTCATATTTTACCAGAAATTTATAATAAGACCCCAGGCTATTATTATCAAAAATACGAAGAATATCCATTTCACCATGTGCATCAAAATCTAATAAATTAGGAATACGTCCCAGTTTGTTTTTTAGGTTAAGATAGTTCTCCTTAATTAACTTAATGTCACTGAAATTTGCTGTATCTATTGCTTGATATATTTTTTTCTTTGATATTTCATCAAAGTGAACTGAACTAGCCCCAGGAATTACTCTTCCACCTTCTGCAATATATCGTCGAATAGTATCTTTGTTATAGCTTCGATCTCCAGAAAGTGCAATGGGAATCATAAAATTATTTGTATAATTACCTATAAAATCTAGGACTACCACATATTCCTTCTGATCACTTTTCCTAAGACCACGTCCTAATTGCTGTATAAATACGATTGGAGACTGGGTAGGACGAAGCATAATTACCTGGTTGATTTCTGGAACGTCTACACCTTCCGAAAAAATATCCACCGAAAAAATATAATCTAACGCGTCAAAACAATCCTCGCCTGCCAGTCTTTCTATTGCATTTGCTCTCATATTCTCTGAGTCTGCCCCAGTTAAAACTTCAGTACGCAGACCTCTCTTGTTAAATTTTCTTGATAATTCTTTTGCTTCTTCTACACGACTGCAAAAAATCAATCCCTTTACACGATCTCCGCTAAATCCAAAATACTGGGCCTTATCTAACACATGATCTACTCGTTCTTCTGAAGTAAGATAGCGAAAATTAAGTAGTTGTTCTTCTTTTGTCATAATATTATCCGAAATAATTTCCAGATCCGTAATTCCAAAATAGTGAAATGGGCATAATAAATTTTCTTCCATTGCATCATTTAATCGGATCTCATATGCAATTTGATGATTAAAAATCTCATAGATATTTCTGCCTTCCATGTTATCATCACGTTTATCTGGAGTTGCCGTCATTCCTAATGAAAGTCTTGGTGTAAAGTAATCGATTACCTTTTTATAAGAATCCGCTGCAGTGTGGTGAGCCTCATCATAAATGATTGCTTCAAAATGATTTTTTGTATATTTTTTTAGAACCTCATCCTTACTAAATGTCTGAATTGTAGCAAATACATAATCTTTATCATACTCTGCCCGTCCAAGTGTTCCTGAAATCATGCCAAAAGAAACCGATTTTCCAAAAACATTTGTAAAGGATTTGATTGCCTGTTTGGCAATTTGATTTCTATGAACTAAAAAGAGTACTTTTTTGAACCCAAGTTCTCTCATGGCAAAGGCAGATGCATAGGTTTTACCTGTACCTTGAAATGTCAAGGGTGTGACACGAGATTTATGAGATTTTTTATCTCAGCTGGAATTATTGGAAAAAGTGGGTGGTTTTTCTAACGAAAGGCAGGGATAGGACCTGCTTATCGTTATTATATGTCAAATATACTTAAATAATTTGCGAAGAAAAATATATTTTCAATTCCTTTATACTTTTGTCAATTTCCACTCTACAATCTATCCAATGTTCAATTCCCTCAACTTTTCTATTTAATCTCTCAAACGGCATTCTCGGATTATCAATCTTCATCACTATTTTATCAGAATTAATTTGAACTGATATACCTTTCCAGATTTCAATATCTGTTAACCCCAATCCACTATATGTTTTAATTGGCTCTAATGTATCTGAAAGAGCTAATAAATACAATATGGGGTCTTCTTGAAATGAAATACATGTATAGTTTTCCATTGTCAATTGTTCTAATCCACATATATTATACAAATAATTTGTTTGGTTAGTTGCAGGCCACATATTGTGAGATATAATACAATCTGCTAAGTATGCGAATATCTTCCATTGTTCTGTACTAAAATGTAAATTTTCTGAATTAACAAAGCTATCAAATAACAGTGCATTATTATTTTTCATTTCAGTGAAGTAATGTTTATAATAATTTTTTATTAAACTATCATATAGCCAAAGGCCACCAACTATTCCATGATCATAGTGTTTTATTTTTTCATTCATTTTACAATATTCTAAATAATTTAGAATTGTATTCTGGGTATACCTTGCTTTCTGAATACTAATTCCATTGCTAAATATTATTCCTTGTTCATTTCTAAAATGTTCTCTGTTCCTCAGAGCTCCTCTAAATTTAATCGGTGAACAAAATATTATTCCTAAATCTTCATATTCAAATCTTCGTGGAAATTTATTTTTAATCAGCTTACTATATTGCCTTAAATATTCCTTTGAATCATTTCTGTATTTGTATTTATACATCCAATCATTTTCCTGAATATAGCCCATATCGTGGAATAAACAAACAATAAACCAAAGATAACTAAACTTAAAATTATTATCATTTTGTAAACTCAATATTTCTAGATTAGGACAAATTTTTTGTTTAAGTAATTGACCCAAAAAAAATGTTGAAACAGTATGTGAATGTCGCATAGGCTCCATCTCATTAATCAATTCTTCCACAACCATACTTTTCCCACCATAATTAAAATATTCTTTGATAAAGTCTTTCACTAAAAATGAATCTTCAAATGGATTTATCATAGCTCTTTCGTAATAATTCCAGTCATTTTCATTTTGCTTATACAGTTGATGCATTTCATCATATAAAGTCATAATCTCCCCTACTCCTTGACAGATTCCTATGTCAAATAGCCAAAACACAACTAGAATTTAGTCTAAACTCAATTTTACAAACTACACATTTGCTCCTTGTGAAAACTCTCACCAATCTCATTCTTCCATTCTGTTACAATTATAAATTTTCTTGATGTTCCCGAGTGCACTATTGCATGCTCTTCAAATGACTTTCCTGCTTCCAAAAACTCATAAGGAACTTTTTGCCTAATAGTATCCAAGGAATAACCTTCACCAATTCTATAATCAACATCATATGCTTTAGCTTTTCCAGAATTCCATATTTTAAGTGCATACTTTCCTTTTGAAATATTATAAACTCTTGCTTCAATACAAGCTTTTGTTGCATTTTCTTTCTCTTTTTCACGCTCTTCAAGTTCATACAGCTTATTTTTTTCTTCTAATACATTAATCCTGTTTTGTAGTTTACTTGATTTATGTGATTGAAAAAGTGATATACTAGAAATCACAATGGCGATTAGTGGTAAACCATAATTAACAACATCTCTAAACATTTCTTTTAAAAATAAAAACATGATTCCACCTCTACTTAAACATTTTCTTTAGTTCCTTTTCAAATTCTCTCATAGCTTCCTTTTTCATATCTTCGATATTTGCATTAATTAAATATTCATTTTCCTCTATCAATTGGGCTTTTGTAACGATTCGTCCGCAGTCTGAACACTTTATTTCGGTATCATCTGGCGCAGATTTCATATCTTCAATACTATCATCTACTGTTGAAAATTGATCATTTCCACAAATATCACAATGTAAACTTATATTTTTACTTAAATCTTTCATAATTTTTCTCCTAATCTCATGATTTGGTAGAGCGGAGTCTCCCCCGCCCACCTTTGTTAATGTTTTGCTGCTTTGTGCTTAGCTAATATTGTTCCTGCTTTGCTTTTTGAACTTTTACTAGACGTATTAATCGCTAATGTCTTACCAGCTTTTCCAACTTTACCGCCATGATGTACTGCCATATTATTTACCTCCTTTGCAAGTTCTCCTTGCAAAAGACATTTTCCTTTGATATATTTAATGTGCGAAATTAATATGTCATTAGATAGTCTTTTGAAAGGGATCCAGACAAATTTGTCTGGTTTTCTTTATGTAAAGAGAAAACTCTAAACATCTACTTTTTATGCCTTTTCAAATAATCTGAAAAAGTTTTTTCTGGCAACATTCTGTTTTTATTAAGCATCTGCTCCCAAACCGTATTTCCTTGTTCTTCTGTAATTAAACCCTTTTCAAGTCCTTCAATAAGTATCGTCCCTGTATCAATATGTTTTAAGTTATACTTATCAATGTATAATGCTATATCTTTCCAATTGTTACTTGCTAAAATACCACCATAAGTCTTAGCAAGTGCAATCCCTGCAGCTTCACCTTTTCCAATTGCTTTTTCTGTTTTAGTTCCTTTTACTAATGTTCGGTATAAATTATATTCCGCTTTATCAGTATCAATCTGCTTAACCGAGGCAACATCTTTATTTAGCAAAGCATCTGCCCGCCTCTTAATATGTGGAATACTTGGATTTGATAATTCTTGATATACTGGTCCTGGAATTACTATTTTTCCACCATAAAGCTGCTCAAGTAAATTTGTATCATTAATCCATAAAAAAGCGGATAGACAATCTGTGTCAAAAAACAATTCATTAGTCATTCATGTCCATCCCTTCTTCATTCAGATTGTATACAATATCTGCTCTAAATGCATCGAGAAGCATTTCTTCTCTTTTTCCATTAGAAATTAATTCTTTTTCCGATATCAATTCAACTTTTCTTATATATTCACCTGTAGTAAAATAACTTTTATCTTCGGATGATCGAGTATAAAGTTCTCCACTATATCCCAATTTAATTGCTTCTCGTGTAACGCCAATTTTTTGATACTCTTCAAATTTCTCTCTTGAAATATAATTTTCAGTGAATAATCTTAGCAACATTGCCTTATGACTTATTTGGAAAAACTGCTCTGCTTCAATAACATCTTCAAGTTCCCAACCATTCTTCTTTTCAGCATATTGTTGCAATGCATCATATGGAACGAGTAAATATGATGCAAACATATCAGCCTCTTTTTCGGAATCACTTTTATCATCACCCAATTTCATATCACAGATTACTCTCTGTAGATTATCCTCATAAAGTATATGATACAATTCATGGGCAAGTGTAAATCGTTGCCTTCCATATGATGTCCCTGAATTTATGCAAATCACAATGTGATTATTTACTTTTGTACACATTCCACTTACCCTAGAAGACAATGGATAATATACGATTGTAATTTTCTTTTCCTTCCATCCATTTACACTCGCAAATACATCTAATGGAGAATATATATCTTCTCCAAATATTTTTCTGGTCTTTAATGCCAGTGAATTCAATTCAATATTTTGTCTCAATTTAATCCTCCTTCAACATCCCATCCATAAAACGTAGATTCATTGCAATCTTATTTATCATTGCAATACTTTGTAAATCTTCTGCCTGAATATTGTTAGATCTGAATGCAAAATTTAAAGGTATATATTCATCAGATTCTCCCAATAAATATTCTTCTGTACATCCAAACAAATTACAAATTTTCTCTATTAAATCTACATTCAAATTTCTAGTTCCATTTTCTAATTTAGTAACTAAACTTTGATCAACATTCAAATAGCTTGCCATTTGCTCCTGAGTTAATTTGCTTTCTTTTCTCAATAATTTTATTCTTTGATCAAATTTTTCATTGTTCGTCATAATTAATCCTCCATTTATAACTTATAATTTGTTTCTATATTCATTATAATATGCATCTGTCATATTTTCAATACAATTATTAATTTATTTTATGACATCCATTTTCAACCTCACCTCCACCACATTCCCAGCGTCACCTTGACGCTTTTTCCCAACCACAACCCTCTCCACAACCACATCCACTAACTCCTTCGTCAATTTCTCCACCTTCAAATACTTCCCCATTACGTCCAACCCCGTCGCATCCTTAACCTGCAAGTCCAATCCATTGACAAGGGAATCCTCCAATAAACGCATCTTCTCTTTAAATCCCAATACTTTTTCTTCCAGTTCCACCTTCCTCTCCAAATATTCCTCCCTCGAAATCTTCTCCTCCCGATAATCCTCATACATCTCCATCAGGACCTGATCAATCTCCGCAATCCTTAAATCCAAGCCCTTAATCTCATCTTCCAATGCCCGTCTTTTCTCAAAAACCACCTTATCTGCTGCTTTTTGAAGTTCTACCATATCAACAGCCCTCTTCGCCGCATCCTCAATAGCACGAACAACAATAGCTTCCAGGTCCTCATCTCGAATCATATCCGTACACTCACATTCATATTTGCTAACAGAAAAATAAACACCTTTGCTAACACCACCAGGTCCAGCAAATAAATCCACAGCTGCATCTACACCAGCTTCTTCCCCAACCACATACCCACTCCCATAATACCTGGTATTGCAGACGTATTTAGGTCTTCCCTGGTAAGAATGGACCATTCTTTTTCCACATCCACCACAGAATACTTTTCCCTTAAGCACATGGGATTCATGTTTCCTTTCCCCATAATAAAACCCATCTGCCCTGATTTTCTTAGCCTTCTCAAACATATCTTTAGAAATTATAGCTTCATGTGTACCTGGAACCCGAATCCATTCCTCTTCCGGAACATGGACCTGCCGTTTAGAACCAACACTGGTTGACCTTAATTTACCCTGGACCATATTTCCAAGATACATTTCATTATCCAAAATTCTTTTCACTTTGCTCACGGTCCAGTTTTTCTGGGGATGATTCTTAAAATTACCATCCACTCTGTCAACTGCCTGTTTCATATAAATAGCCGGAGTCACAACTCCTTCTTCATTCAAAATCTTGCTAATCTGATATAAGGAGTTCCCATCAAGCGCCATTTCGAATATTTTTCTAATAACCGTTGCCGCTGCATAATCTACCAATATCTTTCATTTATCAGACGGATCTTTAATATATCCAAAGGGAGCATGTCCACCAACAAACTTCCCTTGCTTCTTTAAAGCAGCCATAGAGGTCTTAACTTTTTCCGACAGGTTAATCATAAATAAACATTTTAAACTGGTCGCTAAGTCCACTAATTCCACCTAGCATTTCTTTACTGTCATACCCATCATTTACTGCTATAAATCTTACACCCCATGAACAGAAATATCTGTTCAATATGGCTTCCAAGTTCAATATGATCACGGGAAAAACTCGAAAAATCCTTTACGATGACACACTTGATCTGCTCTTCCCGAACTCCTTTTAACATATCCTGCATTCCCGGACGATTCAGATTTGTTCCACTATATCCATCATCGACAAATTGCAAAATATTATTTCCCTTTAAATCTTCATCCGAGCTTACATAGTTTAATAACATTAATCTCTGACTTGTAATGCTGTTGCTTTCATCTTTTATAAATTCATCTTCCTTTGATAATCTCATATAAATTGCAATATTTTCCATAATTCAAAGCCTTCCTTTCTATCAAAAATCAGACTAAATCACTTTCTTTTCTGCCTTCATCATCCCCTTCAGGTCCTGTTGGAATCTAAATGTAATCCTCAATTCCTTATCCAGATGTAATTCTATCCGCTCCACCATCTGGTCCAACAAGTCCTTCGTTACCTTCTGTGCTTTCTGATATTTTGAAAATGCTTTTGTCCATCGGCGTAATAACATTTCATTCTTATCCATTTCTGTTATCTGTAATTCCAGAATAGAAATCTGTTCTAACAAATCATTTCGCATAAGCTGCATTTCCTGCTGCTTAACTTCATATACATCAAAAGAAATTGTCTTCCATACATATTCCCCATAAATCTCGGTTTCCTGATAATCCAACTCACCGATTTTACCCTGATATTATGAAAGCTTTCTTTCAAAGCCTTTTCTTCTTTGTTTTGCAGCTTTTTCTATTACCTTCAAAATAGGTCTTTTATCTTTCAGATACTCTTTTTAAAATACCTCTCAATTAGATATGCAAAATTAAAAGACTGTTGGTACATGTTTTTTACAATTAATTTTCTAAAAATACACGACTTGTTATCATCAACTACACTTTAAAATTCAACAGCTTTATACCTGCTATCTAACTGCGTTCATTGCTTTTATAATTGTCGTGTGATTCTCTAATGTTTTTCCGCCACATTTTATTCGTCGCTTTTTTTCGTCGCTTTTATTCGTCGTTTTTATTCGCCGCTTTTTTTCTTAAACTCAAGTGTTAGAATCATTCTATCAGGATTAAACTATTCTTCAATTACTGGTTCACTCCTTCATATTCCCAACATTAAAGCATTTGGAACATCACTTCCTGCACGTATTATGTAAACTAGTAATTACAAATTAAAAACACTGAGAGTTTCTTGAAAGCTTGCAAAACGGGATAATTATGGGAATAACATTGATTAATCAATATGTAAAATCACTGTACTTGATTTACATTTCAAAGTATAATTAATTTCATTAGAGAAGACTCTTGAGGAGGCTAAAAGATATGATACATGATGGTATCTACGAACAAATTGTAAATACAAGGCTCCAAACTGAATTAGATACTTTAGATTTATCTCAATATGACATTGAGCTTGATTGCCTTTTGGCAGATGATGCACGTAAAATCCTTACGATTTATATCTCATATATTATCCAACGCGGATTGCATTATGTTCGAGATAACTATGCTAATTCTGAAGAAAAGTCAGCATTAATCGCCCAGATAAAACTTTGTAATGATATTATAAGAGAAATTACCACTCATACTGGTGAAACTGATTTTTCTGACTATACTATTCTAGAAAAAGGTGAAATTCTCACTTCCTTGTATCATAAGCTAAATTCAGCAAGAAGTATTTCAGCGTTAAAGGTAATTCGACCTGAAACATCTTTAGTCGAAAGCACTCTTTTTACTGGTTCTAAACAAGAGCCAAATATGCTTTCAGAGATAAAAAAAGAAATTGTAAGTTGTGATTCTATTGATTTTCTTGTTTCTTTTATTAAATGGAGCGCCATTCGCCGTATTATCACCGAATTACGTGAGTTCACTTCAAGACCAAATACTCATTTGCGAATTATTGCAACTACCTATATGAAAGCAACTGACTATAAAGCCATTATTGAATTGGCCTCACTTCCTAACACAGAAGTAAAAATTAACTATGAGACAAACCATATGCGTATGCATGCAAAATCATATCTTTTCAAACGCGAAACTGGATTTTCTACTGCTTACATAGGATCATCAAATTTATCAAATCCAGCACTGACTGAAGGTCTTGAATGGAATATTAAAGTCACTGAAAAAGAATCCTTTGATATTGTAAAAAAGTTCACCGTCACATTTGAAAGTTATTGGAATGATTCGAATTTTGAATCATTTGATCCAAATGATGAATCCTGTAGAACTAAACTTAATTCTGAGCTTGCTAAAATATATGATTTTGAACAAAACAAATTTCATTTACACTGCTCAATAAAGCCATATCCATATCAACAAGAGATATTAGATAACATTACTGCTGAAAGAGAATTATACGGACACTACAAAAATCTTGTGGTTGCCTCAACTGGCGTTGGAAAGACAATAATTGCAGCATTAGATTATAGGCGATTTAAAGAATCTCATGAACATGCCCGATTATTATTCATTGCTCACCGAAAAGAGATCTTATCTCAAAGTATTCAAAAATTTCGTGAGGTATTAAATGATTTCAATTTTGGTGATTTATATGTAGATGGAAATAAACCCACACAAATTGAGCATCTCTTTATGAGTATACAATCCTTCAATTCTGCACATTTTACAGAATATACTTCATCCGATTATTATGATTTTATTATAGTTGATGAATTCCATCATGCAGCCGCTAATTCCTATCAGGAATTACTTAATTACTATGCTCCTAATATATTATTGGGCTTAACCGCTACTCCCGAAAGACTAGATGGTAAAGATATTTTAAATTACTTTAATGGCCGTATTGCATCTGAAATGCGACTAGTTGAAGCAATTGACAGAAAATTGCTTTGTCCATTTCAATATTTTGGTGTTTCCGATGATGTTGATTATACAAAACTAACATGGCGCGGGAAATATGATGTGACTGAACTTGAAAATATTTACACAGCCGATACCAAACGTGCCTCCATGATTTTAAAAAGTGTAATTCAATATGTTACTGATATAAATGAAGTAAAAGGCCTAGGTTTTTGTGTTAGTATTGCCCATGCAAATTTTATGGAAAACTACTTTAACCAAAACGGTATTCCTTCCATCTCACTTACCGCAAAAAGCGTCGATGATATTAGAAATGATGCGAAAGATGATTTAGTATCTGGTAAAATTAAATTTATTTTTGTTGTAGATCTATATAATGAGGGCGTCGATATTCCTCAGGTAAACACTATTCTCTTCTTACGTCCAACCGAAAGTGCCACTGTCTTTTTACAGCAATTAGGGCGTGGCCTTAGATTATATGATGGAAAAGAATGCCTCACTGTACTTGATTTTATTGGCCAAGCCAATAAAAGTTACAATTTTGAAACCAAGTTCCGTGCCTTGGTCGGAAAAAGTCGTAAATCGATTCAACATTACATAGAAAATGGATTTTCAAACTTACCACGTGGAAGCTATATTCAGTTAGAAAAGTTAGCGCAGTCTTATGTTTTACGCAACCTCAAACAAACATCTATTAACAAACGTTCGTTAACTGAAAAAGTTAAATACTTTGAAGAAGATACCGGATTACCGCTACAATTAGACTATTTTCTTGATATCAATGGCCTTACCTTGTTTGAATTCTACCAGCCAAACGGGTCACGTTCTTTGTATCGCCTGAAAAAATGGGCAGAATTAATAAAGGACTCCAGAGACGTAGCTGATACCACTTACAGTTTTATGTCTGGATTATTTCATATTAACAGCAAACACTTACTTGACTATTGGTTATCCTACATTACAACTAGAAGCAAACCTTCAACAGATGAAGAGCGCATAATGCTTAATATGCTTTATTATACCTTCTTCATTAACAATCCTAAAAAAGCTGGTTTTGAAAGTATTGAAATCGGACTAAACTCCATACTAAACTATGATTTTATTCTCGATGAACTTACACAGATCATTTCATATAATTTAAATCATATTGATTTTTTAGCTGATAAGAATCAATACTCTTTCACTTGCCCGTTGGAAGTCCACTGTCAATACAACACACGGCAAATACTTGCTGCGTTTGATTACTACAATGAATTCCAGTCGCCCGAATTCCGAGAAGGTGTTAAATGGTTTGAGGATAAAACGACTGATATTTACCTAATAAATTTAAATAAATCCGAAAAAGAGTTTTCTCCATCTACTATGTATGAAGACTATGCCATCAGCGAAACCCTATTTCACTGGCAAAGCCAAAGCCAGGCTTCTGATACTAGTTCAGTAATACAGCGATATATTCATCATAAAGATATAGATTCGAATATTTCACTATTTGTTAGAGAATTTAAGAAAAACAATAATTACACAGCTCCATATACCTTTTTAGGAAATGCTTCCTATGTTAACCATTATGGTAGTAAACCTGTAAGTTTCACCTGGAAATTAGATACCCCAATTCCGGCTTCATTACTTCAAAGAGCCAACAAAAGTGTAGTTATATAATATGCAAAATACCTGAAATAATTACTTACTTATTATTTCAGGTATCTTATATTAATTCTGATATACACTGCTATTTCATAACAGGAGGTTCTAAGTGCTCATAGTCAAGTCTTTTTAACACTAATCTGAAATTGGTCGCAAATTAACAACTCATCCTCAATGGATGAAATCACTTTTCTTCCTTCTTTATGGTTATTAGACACAAACTGCGGTTTATATGCCAAACTGGACGAGAATACTTCATCAATATAAGCTGTTTCAAAACCATTTCTTATTTCTGCTAACCTATCATTTTTCATACACGCAATCACCTTCAACCATATTTACTAACCCTCATATTGTTTCTTTTTTCAGTATATTCTTGCACACGAACATTTTCAATGAATTTGTGTTCTTTCTCATGCTTTTTAAAATAAATACTTGCAAAAAACCAGCCTTTCTATCTTTTCAAACAAGTGACAGAAGGACTGGCTTTTATCTTTGTACTATATATCCTATATAACATTTATTCTACTCAATATCATCCCTTAAAATGCAGTTCCCTCATCCCCTCGACCTCATTACAGATTGTTTGAAGTTTGCAGCTTGAACAATCCATTTTAATGTCACGTAGTATATGATCAAGGGCAGCTGTGATCTGATCTTTTTTCTGTGCCAGTCTGGTTAATTCACCATAATGAAAATCCGGCAGTGTAATAAAAATCACTTGTACTCCGATCACTTCTGGATGTGCAAGATAAGCATCCATATACATCTTCGCAACTTTTGAAAAGTTCAATCCCTCTTCTAATGCCGCCTTACTAATCCTGACTGGTTCATGATTACTGCTAGTAGAAATCCGATTCATAAACCCTTTTGGATTTACCTGATAGCGTGTTTTTTCAATACGTCTGATTGTGTCATAGATTGCTTGTCCTGTATCTGCGAACGCATCCTCAACCTGCAACAAAGTAATTCGGGCATAGGGTGTGTCCCGACTTATTAGATCCAGATCTTGTCCATATAGAACAGCATCATTTCCAGAAACAAGCTCTCTCGATGACGTCACTCCTAAAAAACTGACTGCCGGAAGCGTTCCTGCACCAAGCTCATATGACATTTCACTGCGAAGTACCAGATTTTGCCTGCCTACCTCTGGCCAAAATGCATTTTGAACATCAAGTTTTCGTCCTTCCTTTTCATTCAACAGAGCAATCACATTTGAAATCTGTTCATTATATAGTTTCAT
>QKAS01000058.1:45000-51319 GCA_003246295.1 Clostridia bacterium
TGGTCATAAAGTTAACAGTAGCTTCTTTTACTCCATCAAGCTCATTAATAGCTTTTTCCATTTTTGCCGCGCAATTTGCACAATCCAAGCCTTCAAGTATAAATTTCTTTTTCATTATTAAATCCTCCTAAATATTATTTGTAATTTTATTTTAAATACTACAAGTCTTTTTCAAATTTTATTGAAACATAGCTCATTTGATATGAAGACTTAAATATCTGCCCAAATATCTTCAAAAAATATTCTATTATACCACATTACTACTTCTCGTTGATATGAATTAGACCTTGGTCAAATATTTCTCTTACATGATCATCAACTAATGAATAATATACTACTTTCCCTTCTTTTCTGTTTTTCACTAAATTAGCTTGTTTTAAGACTCTCAGCTGATGGGAAATTGCTGATTGTGTCATGTTAAGTAATACAGCGATATCACAAACACACATTTCAGCTTCATGTAAAGCCCATAATATCCTGATTCGTGTTGAATCTCCAAATACTTTAAATAATTCTGCTAGATCATAAAGGCTTTCTTCTTGAGGCATTTTATCTCTAACTTGATTTACAATATCCTCATGAATTACATTGCAGTCACATCTTTCAATTGAATTAAATTTTTCAGTCATATTATCACCTCTTTTTAAATCATTTCATCTGAATACTTGAGCAAGCATTCATACTTTGTGTATTTATTATATTATTGTTTTTCTCATATGTCAATAGTTATATGAGCATTTATTCAAGTGTTTTTTATATTATTTGAAATATCTCAAAACCATCTATTACGACATTAATACCATAAAAGGGTGATTTCTATACAAACCTATTTTAAAAACACAAATATTGTAGGTTCTATAATAGTTTGAAATAAAATTTCAAACTATTAAAAAACTATAGTGGTAGCTGTTTCAAAACAACTACCACTACATTAGATTATATAAAATTCTTATCATCCCAGAGGATTATTTCTCCCTCTTTCTGAGCCATCAATTTTTCCACCTTTATAATGTCATCACTCTTTTTACCCTATGTCATCTATAAAGCACCCCAAAAATAGGGGTCAAAAAACGGTGTTTTTTCGCTCATTTTTTGCTCCAAAATCACTCTTGAACCACTATATGTTGTGGTCAACTTCTACTTTTCGCCCCCCGAACCACAATACGTCATCAGAATTATACTCTCAACGTGGCCCGATAGGCTCATCTTGATGTCTTGAGTAATTTTTCACATTTATCCGTACGTGGAAACTTTTCTATCTTGTTTTTTTCACTTTGCCCGCTTGCGGAAACATGTCCATTCAAATATAGTTATTCTTGCTGTTTGAGGAAACGTGTCAACCTTTCAGGTATTACGATACATTAACAATATCGTCAACCAACTTAGAAATACTGCCTTCTACATTTCTAAGATCAATAAACGATACACTAACCTTAACATTATCATCCGAAGCAAAGCTTATATTCGTTCTATTGATTAAATTAGAATTCGGATACACTAATACAATCCCTTCAGCCTCATATTTCTTGCTATAAGCATACATTTGATACATTCTTAATATATAGTGCTATAGCTTTTTCTCTTTGTTCGAGTGAATACATAACATACCTCCTGATGTATTATCAGGTCCAGGATTATGTCCGCACCCCCACCCCGATTTTTTGTCAAAGTGGAATTTACTCTTGCACATGGTATTTGATATGATGTTACATGGTTATCTATCTGTCAGAGAGGATATTCCATGAACATAAGTAAAAATGTAATTCCAAATCAAAAACACCTTACCTTATCTGACAGAACCTATATTGAACAAGAATTACTTCAAGGCAGTAGTTTCCGTTCTATTGCAGCAACACTTCGTAAAGATCCTACCACCATTTCAAAAGAGGTTCGTCGCTATGCAAAAGATGTTCCTCAAAAATCAAATCGAGATTGTATCATTTGCAAACATTTTGCTGACTGTGACGTTAGAAGTAGAGAAATGGATTGTCCCAGCTATAACAACAAACACTGCGCTTTGAAACACAGTGTATTAATAAACATTCGCTAGTCGACATAAAAATCAAATAAAATGTATATCCGTAAACAGCGCCCAATAATATCATGGACAAAATAACTATAGCAGTGAATTTTTTATTCATATTCACTCTCCTCGTTTGTTATCATCATTCAATAATTTTTCTATTACTAAAAAAGCGTCAACGATTCTAGCATCAAACTGTACTTGTTTATTACGCAATATTTCATCGACTGCTACCTCATGTTGGAGTTTTTTTCGATAAGGTCTATTAGATGTCATCGCATCATATGTATCTGCCACTGATATTATCTTAGAACACAGCGGAATTCTTTCTCCACTAAGCTTATCCGGATATCCGTTGCCGATATATCTTTCGTGGTGATGCATGATTATGGGCAGAATATCATCTAGAAACTCTATAGATTTAAGTATATTTACCCCCATTTCAGGATGCTTTTGAATTATAGCGAACTCTTCGTCCGTAAGTTTACTGTTCTTTAACAGAATATGATCAGGAATTCCTATCTTACCTATATCGTGGAATAAAGCGGCGTATTCCAGTTTTTTCATCTCATCCGCTGACAAGCCAAGATTTTCACCTATAAGAAGAGATATTTTTGTTACTCTTTCCGAATGCCCAGCGGTATATGCGTCTCTGGCGTCGACTGCATTTGATAATGCTGATATAGTGTTCCTATATGAGTCTGAAAGCTGTTTATAAGCTGTTTCGATCTCTGCTTTTTGATTTATTAGTTCATTGTTTTGATTCCTTAATGTCTTTGATGCTGAATACAAGATTCTTATTAACAACAAAAAGAGTACCAGCAATCCACCAGACATAGTCAAAATTATTTCTTTTAAAAGCATATCCACATGTGATTTAATAACCACTTCCGGGATTTGAAGCATTAGTACTCCTGCAATGTTCTCTTTATATTTTATCGGAACATATAAGTTGAATACTCTTGTATTAATTACATCATTAATAGAATAAGCTTTGGAGATATAATATGTTACCTTACTTTCCAGTATCATATCAACACCACTAAGATCATTTGCAGTTATTGTCTCTGAGGACTGTCTGTTTGTTAATACTATTTTCTTCTTATTATTAAACATGGTATATGATTGGGGCATATACAGGCTCAATGATCTATTGATATTTTCTTCCAGAAGCATTTGCTTAGCGTTATCAATATTATTATCAAAATCAGATTCTACTAAAATACTTTCATTTATACTGTCCACGGCAATTTGAGCGGCACCATATAAATTTTGATGATAATCATTTTTAATATGATTCGATATGACAAACGATAAAACGGCGCCAATTAAAATAAAAGTAATAAGACTGTATAGTATAAATGTTTTTACTAATGAATACTTTTTCATTACATACCTCAATCCCTTAAATATATAGTAAAGTGGGCGACTGTTAAGTGCCCACCTTGTTGTATCATAAAATATTTTACTAATAATTTTATATATACTATTTTTCTGCCTCAATCTCAGTTGTTTGAAAGTACTGAATCATCTTATTAAGATTTTCTGTCATCATCAGAAGAGGATTAGATACAGCACTTATCTCTTGAATTGCAGCTATTTGCTCGCCAATATTACCATTTATATTATGTGCGGACTGTGCTACATCCTTTGAATTAATCACGGCCTGATCCATATGTTCTGAAATATTTTCAGCGGAATTTGCCTGTTCTTCTGATTGTACTGAAATCTTCCTTATCTTTTCAGCCAATTGAGCAATACTATCAAGAATAATAGTTAAATTAGTATCGGCCACTAATGCAGCCTGATTTCCTTCAATTACTTTTTTCTCTGTAATTGTTATGCTCTGTACTGCTATGTTTGTTTTATTTTGTACTTCGATTATTGTATTCTCAATGTCGGCTGCTGCAACCGCACTGCCATCCGCCAATTTTCTCACTTCTTCAGCCACAACCATAAAACCTCTACCATGTTCACCTGCTCTAGCTGCTTCTATTGATGCATTAAGGGCTAAAAGGTTGGTCTGTGCGGCAATATCCTTAATCACAGTTATTATATTATCAATTTTACCTGAAAGTACTTGTAGATCGTCTATTGTTACATGTACCTCATTTGTCGATTTCTCGATATCTTTTGTATTATGTATTAATATATCGACTGAACTTCTACCTTTTTTTGCTGACTCAATAAGAGTATTAGATTCTGTATTAGCTTCCTGGGTTAATTTTGATACTTCATCAGAATTAATAACTATATTTTTTAAATTACTACTGATATGTTCTATCGAAGAAACCACTTGCTCAATATTATCTGTAATGGCACCTACCGAAACTCCTATTTCATCCATAACCTGATTCGATTCTTCTGTTGCTATATTTAATTGTTCTGTACTTTCTTCCAAACCCATTGAAGATTTCTTGATTTCAGATACAATTTCACTTAGTTTCTCACCTGTATTATTAAGGGAATTCACAAGCATGCCAATTTCATCATTAGCCATTCGAATATCAATTCTGCTATTCAAGTTCCCTTTTGATAATTCATCGGCGAATCGTACTGATCTTTTTAAAGGCTTGATTACCGACGCGGCCATTCTACTCATTATGAAAGCACCGGCAATTAAAGCAAAAAATATAATTCCAATAAAGATCAAAAATGATTTATTATATGTACTATTACTGTTTTTAAAAGTATCATCGGCTTCTGCCAATTCATGCTGTGATAGTTCTGTAATCATTGTGTCTATTTTATCAAATGCCTTGGCACTGTTTTGAGAAAGTGCTAGTGCCTCATCCTCACTACCTGCCATACTTTTATCAATTACTTCACTCTGGATTTTTTTTACATCATTAACTTTACTAATCAATGCTTCAATCTCGGCCTCGTTACCTTCACCTGCCATCAAATCCATATATAAATTTAAATTTTTGATAATTCCATCTGTATATGTTTCATCCAAGTGCATAGTGTGTTCCATTTTTTCATCTTTTGTTTTTGATAAAAGAACATTCTTTTCTGCTCTCTGAGCTTTGATAATATTATAATGAGCATCTTTCAAATAGTATATTCCTTTTAACGTGTCATTATAAATTTCCTTTACATTGTTATTAATTGATTTCATTTCATAAAGGCCAAACACTCCCAAAAACACCATGATAATCATAATAGCAGAAAATCCTATCAATAATTTTTTTCTAAATCCCATTTTTGTTGTCCTCCCTATAATAATTAGATTCATATACTTTTTTGTCGCTTTTAATATTATGGCATAAATATATGTAATTTTCATGGAGATTTTGATATTTTATGAATTTTTAAAAGAATTCATTTACCTCGCATGTTTGAATCTTAGTTGTAAAAATGATATTTCTTTTCTTAAAAGCTTTCTTGTTCCAGCTCGGCAGTTAGTTGCTTAGAGCATATAAGTAATTTACCTAACGCAATTTCAGTATTATGAAATTAAAAATACTATTATGAGTCCCTTATTATCACAACATCATTATGAGCGTGTTGCTCATTACAAGTCTGGCACACTCATAGTATATACAATATTTTAGTATATATAATTTTGATTATCTTGGTATTGTCAATATGAATTTACTACCTTTAGTTAAATCAGATTCTACAATAATTGTACCATGAATGATTGTCATATTTTCATTTGCTACATAAAGGCCAATACCGTCTCCTGCCGATCCAATTGATATATCCTTTTTATAATAGGCGTCAAAAATTTTAGCTTGATCTTCTTTACTTATTCCCGGACCGTTATCTTCTATTACTAAGATAATACTATCAGAATTTACATGGTAGGATACAGATACATTACCATTTGGTTCAGTAAATTTATACGCATTCGTCAGTATGTTGTATATAGCCTGGCTTAATCTATATTTATCCGTTTTTATCGATACTTTTTCGTGATCTGTGATTTTAAAATCTATTCCTTTTTTTTCAAATTATGCTTTTAAACCATTAACAATCTGCTTACATTCACATGCAATACCGTTGTTGAACTTGTCGTTCCATCCTCATTTTCTACTGTTTCAGTTTCAGATGTTGTAGTATAACTGCACATATCATCAAAAACTGATTTAAGCTTTGCTTTGGATGTAGTATTCATAATTGTTGCAGTATCACCCACCCCATATTTCACCATGTATACCGCCATGATGTCATAATAGTTTGATGGGCTTGCCGACATACCTTCATAATCCACATATACGACAATTCCATCATCGTATCCAGTATGATTACTTGCTAACGTATTTACGTCACGATTGAATTCTGCTTCAT
>QKAS01000016.1 GCA_003246295.1 Clostridia bacterium
TAATTTAAATGTTTATAATATTTAAAAAACTTTATACTGAAATAAATATAAATAATGTACAATAAATACATTTGAAATTCAATATAATATAAAATATATACAAATAATATTGACAGAATAATTACTGTATGCTAATCTTTAATTACTAAATACGAACTTAACAAAAGCTAAAAACAAGTGATTGTTAAACAGAAGTTTACTTTTGGTTCGTAAACAATTCATATTCTAGGAGGGTTACTATGAAGAAGAAAGTACTAAGCGTAATGTTATGCCTGGCTATGACAGCATCCATGTTAATGGGGTGCGGTGTATCCAAAGTAGAAGAAGTAGCAGAAACACCTGCAGCTGAAACGACAGAAGCTGCACCTGCAGAAGAAGCAGCACCAGCAGAAGAAACAGCAGAAACACCTGCAGCAGAAACAGAAACAGCAGGCAATTATAAAATTGCTGTAGTACCAAAATTGACAAGTATTGCATGGTTTCAGAGAATGGAAGTTGGGGTCAAAGAATATGCTGAGAAGAATGGTGTAGATGCATTTTACACAGGCCCATCAGAAGGTGATGGTGCACTTCAGGCACAGGTTATCGAAGATCTGATTTCACAAGGCGTTGACGCAATTTGTGTTGTGCCGTTTTCTACAGAGGCACTTGAGCCTGTTTTAAAGAAAGCAAGAGAAGCAGGAATTGTTGTTATTACACACGAAGCATCCGGTATGACCAATATGGATTACGACATTGAAGCATTTGATAATGCTGCATATGGTGAACATTTCATGGAAAAACTTGGTGAGCTGACAGGCGGCAAAGGAGAATACCTTTTAACTGTAGGATCTCTTACAAGTGAATCTCATAATCAGTGGGTTGATGCTGCAAAAACATTACAGGAAGAAAAATTCCCTGAAATGAAACAGTATGGAGATAAAATTGAAACAGCAGATGATCAGTCAAAAGCTTATGAAAAAGTAAAAGAAGCATTAACAGCGAACCCAAGTATTGCAGCAATTCAGGGTTCCGCAATGCCTGATATTGCTGGTGCAGCACTTGCTGTAGAAGAGCTGGGTCTTGCTGGAAAAGTAAAATTAGCAGGAACTTCACTGGTATCTGTATCTGGTAAATATGTAAAAGATGGTACGATTGAAATGATTTCTTTCTGGGATC
Source organism: Clostridia bacterium (assembly GCA_003246295.1). Lineage (GTDB taxonomy): Bacteria > Bacillota > Clostridia > Lachnospirales > Lachnospiraceae > SZUA-378. Next base: position 1,159 of record QKAS01000016.1, read on the forward strand.
CTGCACTTGCAGGCCAGGCAATGATTGAACTTGCACTTAAAGTATTGAACAAAGAAACTGTTGAAAGTGGATGTGATCTTGGTGTTCAAGGGTATAATAGTCTGACGCTGGATGGAAATGTATTATATGGACAGGCTTGGATCGATGTTACAAAAGAGAATGTTGATGATCCTGCGTATGATTTCTGATCATAACAGAATACGTAAGCTGTTCTAACATGTACGGACCTTATAAATCAAAAACAGCAGATTTATGAGGTCCGTTATTAATGAATACAACTGAGAGAAAGTTGGTAAGAATGATGGCAGATACTTTTTTGAAATTAGATCATATAAAAAAATATTTTGGTGGAGTAAAAGCTCTTAAGGGTGTCAGCCTTGAGGTGAGAAGCGGTGAGATTCACTGCCTTGCCGGTGAAAATGGATGCGGTAAGTCCACTTTGATCAAAGTAATATCAGGTGCACATGATGCAACGGAAGGTGAAATATATATAGAAGGAAGTAAAATAGATAAACTGACACCAATTGAGTCAATTAGGCTTGGCATTCAAGTGATTTATCAGGATTTTGCCGTATTTCCAAATCTGAGTGTGGCTGAAAATATTGCGATGAACCGAGCGCTTATGACAGGCAATAAAAAAATGAATTGGAAAGAAGCCAGAGAACTTGCACTTCAGGCAATGGAACAAATCGGGGCACACATGGATCCGGATGTTTTGGTAGAAAGACTCTCGGTTGCTAATAAACAGATGGTTGCGATTTGCCGTGCCATTATCAATGATGCAAAACTACTAATATTGGATGAACCTACGACAGCGCTGACCGCAAATGAAGTTGAAAAACTGAATACGATTATCAGGAATCTGAAAGCAAAAGGTATGGCGATAGTTATCGTTAACCATAAACTGGATGAAATCTATAAAATCGCAGACAGGTTGACCATCTTACGAAATGGAGAAAATGTTGCAACAGGAATGATTACGGAATTTGACAGAGCCAGATTTGTTAAATGTATGACGGGACATGAGGTTGCTGATACAATATACAGACCCGAACCTTCTGATGAAGAGATTGTTAAAGTAGAAAATCTTACTAAGAAGGGTGCTTTTGAGCAAGTTAGTTTTTGTGTAAAAAAAGGAGATATGCTGGGGATTACAGGACTTTTAGGTTCGGGACGAGGTGAAATAGGTGATGCCTTGTTTGGAATCGCACCTGCTGAAGAAGGTGTTATTACACTGAATGGTAAAAAAATCGAAATACATTCCATACAGGATGCGATGCAGCATAAAATTGGATATGTTCCAGAAGACCGACTGACGCAGGGATTGTTTATGAATCGATCAATCTGTCAGAATACTGTAGCTGCTTCTATTGCAAAGTATCTGGGGAAAATGGGATTGAACCATAACAAAATGAAAGAGATTACAAATTACTGGATTAAGACCATAGGATGTGCGGCACCTTCGGCAGAGGCAACGATGAGAACATTGTCTGGCGGAAATGCACAGAAAATGGTAATTGCGAAATGGTTGAATACAGAACCTTCTCTATTAATCCTAAATGGTCCGACTGTGGGTGTCGATGTGGGATCCAAAGCTGATATACATGCAATTCTGCATAATTTGGCAAAAAAAGGTATAGGTGTCATTATCATTTCTGATGACTTGAATGAGTTAATTCACAATTGTAATAAACTTATTATTATGAAAAATGGACGAACTTCAGGGGTGCTTGAGACCGGAGATATGAGTGAGGCTGAACTCACAGGATTATTAAACAGTGGAATGTAGAGGAGAACAAAATGAGCAAAAAAGTAAAACATATTTTAGCAACGAATGAAGCAATCGTTGTGTATATCATAATTGCCCTTTGCACTCTGATAGGAATCGTCAATCCTGCTTTTTTTGGAGTTTCTACCGTAATCACACTTTCCAGGGCAATGTTGATTACTTTGATTTTTGCAACATGTGAGATGATTGTAATTATATCAGGTGGTATTGATGTGTCATTTCCAGCAGTCGCTTGCATTGCAATGTACAGCACAATAAGATTTTTGCTGGCATTTGAGATTGACAGCCCAGTGATTGCATATCTTTGTGTTTCGGTAATTGGTCTTTTATTTGGGGCACTAAATGCATATCTCATTGCGAAGATTAAATTGCCACCGCTGATTGCAACGTTGGGAGTGAGTAGTGTAGCAAATGGTGCAACGCTTGCTTTTCTTGGAACAAAGGAAATTTCAAATATTCCTGAGAAAATTGATGCGCTTTCAAAAGTATTTATTTTATCCTATACCAATCCGCAGGGAATTACCTATCAGCTTACCGTCATGTTCCTGATTCCATTATGTATGATTCTTGCGGCTTTCTATATTTTAAAATATACAATGCTTGGACGAGGGATTTATGCGATTGGTGGAGATAAAAATGCAGCCAGAATTGCAGGGTTTAATGTAACAAAAATTCAATTTATTGTCTATATGACATCAGGCCTTTTTGCAGGAATCGGTGGTCTTACTTATACTATATTAATGAGGCAGGCAAGTCCGCAGAGTCTTATGGGAAGCGAAATGATGGTTATTGCTGCTGTTGTTGTAGGAGGTACCAGAATTACAGGCGGACATGGAACCATGATTGGAACCGTTCTAGGAGTATTACTTATCGCGATCGTTCAAAACAATCTAATTATGCTTGGGATACCAACGCATTATCAAACATTTGTTGTTGGGCTGATTATTGTTATTGGTACTTCAATTACGTCTTTACGTGCTAAAAAAATAGCAAACAGTGCAAAGGTATAGGGGGTCTAACAATGGAAAAGAGTAAAAAGTTTTTTAAAGAGGCAGACAAGAATACCCTGGCATTGTTTGGCATAGCAATCATGATTTTTGCAATCATGGGTATTTTTGCTCCAAAGTCATTTTTGGGAATCGCAAACCTGCAGGGAATGTGTATTCAATTTCCGGAATACGGAATATTAGCACTTGGAATGATGCTTGCTATGATTTCTGGAGGAATTGACCTGTCGTTAGTTGGCATCGCCAATTTTTCAAGTATTGTAGGTAGTATCGTAATGATTAAAACGGGTGGAAGTGGTATCTCCATTTTATTTGGCATTGCAACTGCATTAACGGTTGGTGCTTTATGCGGTCTGTTTAATGGATTTCTTATTGGATATCTAAGGATTCCTGCGATGCTGGTTACTTTATGTGGATTACAGTTATATACCGGACTGGGTCTTGCAGTAACTAAAGGTCCTGCGTTGACGGGCTTGCCAGAAAGCTATAGTTTGTTGGCAAATGGTGCTTTTTTTGGAGTGCCGATTGCTTTGATTATCTTTTTAGTTGTTGTTGGTTGTGTGTCTTATATATTAAAGGCGACAGTATATGGACAGCAGGTTCTCTATATGGGAACGAATGATGTTGCTTCTAGATACTCTGGAATCAATAATCTTAAAGTAACGATGAAGACCTATTTAACAGGAGGAATATTGGGCGCAATCAGTGGTGTTTTGATGGCATCTCATTATAACTCGGCAAAAGCTGACTATGGTAGCTCTTATACACTTCTTACGTTGTTGATTGCAGTACTTGGCGGGACGGATCCGGATGGTGGAAAAGGAAGAGTGGCAGGTGTTGCAATGGCGGTTGTAGTATTGCAACTGGTATCCAGCGCATTCAATATTATGAGAGTTAATGCATTTGTAAAAACATTTGTATGGGGATTACTTTTACTGGTTATTATGATCATTACAAAACTAGTTGAAAATAGAAGGAAGGAAGCATAATGAGAACAATACAGGTACAGGAATTAACAAAACAAGCATTTGATGAATATGGAAGTTATTATAGTATCACGAATCCGATAGGACACAATCTTGGAGATTTTTATCATGACCATATATTGTATCCGGTATCAGGAAATGAACCGATAGGATTTTCGGCTCTGATTACGCATAAGCAGGAGTCCATGATTGTTACTGCAGCTGAGTACCATAATACAACAGCAGAAATTTTACTTCCGTTAGATGGTGATATTGTGATTCATGTTGCACCACCGTCAAACAAACCGGTTCCGGAATTGACAGAAGCATTTTATGTGCCAAAAGGAACCATGGTTAAGCTGAATACAGGGGTCTGGCACCTGGCTCCGTTTGCAATGGATCGTGACGAAGCGCATGTTCTGATTGCACTTCCAGAGCGGATTTATTTTAATGATTGTATTGTTGTAGATTATGAAAAAGAGCAGTATATCGAAATTGTTAAAAAATAGTATTTGTCAAAAAGTTAATCAATATTAAGCACATAAATTTCATATCATGCAAAGAACAGCTGGAGGAAAATAAAATGAAGAAAATAATTAACCAACCTGAAAATTATGTTAATGAAATGCTGGAAGGACTTTATATTGCGCATCCGGATCTAATCACTTATACCAATAATGATCTCAGATGTCTTGTAACAGCAAATAAAAAAGAAGGAAAAGTAGGAATTGCGACAGGGGGTGGATCTGGTCATCTTCCATTATTTCTGGGTTATGTTGGAAAGGGCATGTTGGATGGCTGTTCGGTGGGTGATGTTTTTCAGTCTCCGAGTGCAGAACAGATGCTTGCAATCACAAAAGAAATCGATTCTGGCGCAGGAGTGCTTTATATTTACGGAAATTACAATGGAGATATTTTTAACTTTGATATGGCAGCTGAAATGGCTGACTTTGAAGAAGATATCAGAGTAGAAAGCGTTGTTGCAGGAGAAGATGTTGCATCAGCAGGGCCTGCAGCACCAGGAGAAAAGAATACCAGAAGGGGAGTTGCGGGAATTTTTTTCGTGTATAAGTGTGCGGGAGCTGCAGCAGATGCAATGCTTGACCTTGATCAGGTGAAAGCCATCGCACAAAAAGCAGCTGAGAATGTTAGAACGATGGGCGTTGCGCTGACACCATGTATCGTACCCAGAGTCGGAAAACCTGGATTTGAACTTGGCGAAGATGAGATGGAAATTGGCATGGGAATCCATGGTGAGACAGGAATCCGAAGAGGAAGAATTGAACCGGCGGATCAAATTGTAGAAGAAATGTTAGATAAAATTATTGCAGATCTCCCTTATGTAGAAGGTGATGAAGTTGATGTACTGGTCAATGGACTTGGTGCAACGACGCTGGATGAACAATATATTGTAACACGTAAAATCAATGATGTATTATCGCAAAAAAGAATCCATGTTCATAAATATTATGTTGGTGAATATGTAACTTCACTTGAAATGGCTGGCTTTTCAATTTCATTATTAAAACTGGATGATGAGTTAAAGAAATATATGGAAGCACCGGCACAGACACCATTTTTTGTACAACTTTAAGCTGGAGGTTAGGTAGATATGGAAATAGTTTCTTTAGTGCGGTTTTTAGAATCCGCAGATAGAATAATGAATGAAAATAGAGAGTATCTAATCACGCTTGATAGTGTAGTAGGGGATGGTGACCTGGGTCTGACAATGGGCGATGGATTTAGGGCGGCCTATATGTGTGTCAAAGATGGTACACATACAGACGCGGGTAAGCTTTTATATGATGCAGGCAAAGCAATGAGTACTGCTGTTCCGTCAACAATGGGAACGTTGATGGCTTCTGGTCTGATGCAGGCTGGAAAAGCACTGAAAGGAAAAGATTCTTTGGAGTCGCACGATTGGATCATCTTGTTTGAAGCTTATTTTGATGGCGTTGCGAATAGAGGAAAAGCAAAGATAGGAGATAAAACATTTTTAGATGGATTACATCCTGCATTAGATGCACTGAGAAGTGCGATTGAAGGGGGAAAAACACTAGAGATAGCAGCATCAGAAGCAGCAAGAGCAGCTGAGGACGGTTTTGAGAACACAACAACCATGATTGCGGTACATGGACGTGCAGCGACAAGAGGTGAGGCTTCACGAAGTTTGAAAGATCCGGGTGCTGCAGTGGCAGCATTGTTGATGAAGGCGTTTGAATCTTCTTTAGTGATATAAGACATTGAAAGGGACGATGCTATGAAGATATTGAATATAGGTTCACTTAATCTGGACTATGTATATCAGGTAGATCATATGGTGTGTGGAGGAGAAACAATCTCTTCGGACGGAATGGAAGTCTATCTGGGCGGCAAAGGATTTAACCAATCGGTAGCACTTGCGAATGCAGGCGTGGAAGTTTATCATGCTGGCATTGTAGGAACAGAAGGCGAAGTCTTTTTTGATGCATGTCTGAGGTATGGAATTCGGTCGTCCTATATTAAAAGGGGAAGTGTGCGAAATGGGCATACAATCATTCAAATTGATAAAGTGGGACAAAATGCGATTATGCTGTATGGAGGATGTAACCGAGCATTTTCAAAAGAGTATATAAATGATGTGCTTGATGGGTTTGAACCCGGAGATTATCTGATTTTACAAAACGAAGTTAATCTTTTAGACTATATCATTGACAGAGCATATGAAAAAGGGCTTATAATAGTACTGAATCCATCACCGTATGATGCATATTTGGACGCCTGCAAACTTGAGAAAATTTCTTTCTTTGTCTTGAACGAAATAGAAGGGTTTCAAATGAGTGGAAAAACAAAAGAAGATGAGATTCTTTCAAAAATGGAAGAAATGTTCCCACAGGCCGGTGTTTTGCTGACGCTTGGAAAAAGAGGCGCAATCTACGCAAAAGAAGGCAAAAGATGGAAACAGGAAATCTATAATTCGCCGGTAGTGGATACAACAGCTGCAGGAGATACTTTTACAGGATATTTCGTAGCATCATTAATCAAGATGGTTCCTGTTGAAGAAGCACTTAAAATTAGCACAATGGCATCAGCAATTGCTGTTTCCAGAAAAGGAGCCGCTCCTTCTATTCCGACAAGTGAAGAGGTTATGAGTGAACTTGGGAAACAGATTTTAAATGCCAAAGGAGGAACAAAGTATGAAACGATCACAAATCAATCAGGTTATTAAGGACATGGAAGAACTTGCAGGGGAGACTGGATTTAAACTTCCGCCTTTTGCAAACTGGACACCACAGGAGTGGCTTGAAAAAGGTCATGAATATGATGAAATCAGAGACAATGGTCTTGGTTGGGATATCACTGATTTTGGAATGGGAGATTTTACAAAAAACGGGTTTGGTCTTTTTACGGTCAGAAATGGAAACCAGAAAATAGACAAGTATGTAAAACCGTATGCTGAAAAACTTCTTATGATGTATCCGGGACAAAAGGCAGCTATGCATTTTCATTGGAGCAAAATGGAGGATATTATCAATCGAGGCGGTAATGATGTGTATATTACCGTATATAACGGAGACAAAGATGGGAAAATGTTAGATACAGACGTTGTTGTCAATACGGATGGAAAAGTGTCTGTGGTACCTGCTGGAACCAAGGTGCGTCTGACACCAGGGGAAAGTATTACGATTACTCCTTATATGTATCACGATTTTGAAGTTCTGTCAGAGGGCGGGAAAGTGCTTCTTGGAGAAGTGTCCATGTGCAATGATGACCAGAATGATAATCGTTTTTATCAGGATGGGGTAGGAAGATTTCCTGCAATAGATGAAGATGAAGTTCCGTACAGACTGCTTTGTAATGAGTATCCGGTGGTGGAATAAGGATGATGTAAATTCGCACGTAAATTCACGTGCGAATTCGCTTGCTTGCTTATGCTTTTGGTTATATAATTAAGCAAAGGAGTGATGATTATGCCGAAGATAAAACCAATATCTGATCTTAGAAATTATACAGAAGTCTTAAAAGAAGTCGATGCAACAAGCCGTGTTTACCTTACGAGAAATGGACATGGAGAATATGGAATACTAACAATGGCTGAGATTGATGAGTTAGACCGGTATCGTGCAGCGTATAATTTATTTGCAAAACTTCAGAATGCAGAGGATAGAGCTTTTCACGAAGGTTGGATTGATGCGACTGATGCAGAAAAAGAACTGATGGTGTTTGATTGAAAAGTTTAAAATACTCACCAGATGCTTTAGAAAAATTACAACAGATTATAGATATCTTTATGTGCAGCATAATTATATTTTCTACCGAATTTCAAATAATGATATTTTAATCATTGATATTTTTAATGAGCGAGAAGATTTTATGTGGAAATTATTTGGCATAAAACAGGTTGTTGATCCTTCGGAAGATGAATAAAGTAGGCGCATGAATCGTAGAGTAGAGTATTGAAAAATACCCTACTCTAAATTTTTTGAAAAACCTCTTGACAAATCATTATAAATTGCATACAATTCAATTACAAACAAGCAAACAAAAGTAATTTGTTTATTTTCAGGAGGAAATGATATGTCGATTTATGATCTGAGTGTAAAGAGTAGAGACGGAAAAGAAGTTTCGCTAAAAGAGTATGAAGGCAAAGTATTGCTCATCGTGAATACAGCAACAGGCTGTGGTTTCACGCCTCAATATGAAGGACTTGAAAGATTATACAGAAAATATAAAGAACAGGGATTTGAAATTCTTGATTTTCCATGCAATCAATTTGGAAATCAGGCACCTGGGAATAGCGATGAAATTCATGAATTCTGCCAGCTAAAATACGATACAACATTTCCACAGTTCGCTAAAATAGATGTAAACGGAAAAAATGAGGATCCGTTATTCACACAGCTAAAGAAAGAAAAAGGGTCCATCCTTGGAGCTGCGATTAAATGGAATTTTACAAAATTCCTGGTGGATAAAAATGGTAAAGTGGTGGAGCGTTTTGCACCTACAACAGAAGCAGATGCAATTGACGCTAAAGTGGCGGCTCTGTTATAATGGTTTTGATCATAAGTAAAATCAATGTATTTATGAAAGGATGAAAATGATGACGGATATAATCATTGTTGGGGCTGGAACAGCCGGGCTGTCTGCAGCAATTTACGGAGTAAGAGCAGGAAAAAGCGTAATTGTATTTGAAAGTGAAGTATATGGTGGACAGATCGTGAATACACCTGAGATAGAGAACTACCCGGGCATCAAAAATATATCGGGATTTGAATTTGCTACAAATCTGTATGAGCAGGCAACTGAACTTGGTGCAGAAGTGAAATTTGAAAAAGTAATTGGAATAGAAGAAGCAGGTGCAGAAAAAACAGTAGTGACAGATCAGGGAAGTTATCCATGTAAAAGTGTGATTCTTGCAACAGGCGCCAAGAACAGACCACTTGGGATAGCAAGGGAAGTAGAACTGACAGGAGCAGGTGTATCTTACTGTGCAACTTGTGATGGTGCATTTTTTAGGAATAAAGAGGTTGCAGTCAATGGTGGTGGAAATACTGCGTTGGAAGATGCACTCTATCTTTCTAATTTCTGTAGTAAAGTGTATCTGATTCATAGACGAGATGCATTTCGTGGAGAAGAAAAGCAGGTACAGGCACTGAAGAACAAATCTAATGTAGAATTTGTCTTAAATGCTACAATTAAAGAACTTCTTGGAGAAGACAGACTTTCGGGTGTAGTTGTTGTAGATAAACTTACAGGAGAAGAAAGACAAATACCGGTCGAAGGTCTATTCGTGGCGATTGGGCAGATTCCTGAGAATACAGCCTTTGCTGCGCAAGTAACATTGGACGATAAAGGGTACATTAGCGCACAGGAAGATTGCAGAACAAAAAGCAATGGTATTTTTGTGGCAGGCGATTGTAGAACAAAGACTGTAAGACAGCTGGCAACAGCAGCTTCAGATGGTGCGATCGCAGCGCTTGCAGCATGTGAGTATCTCAATTAAGATATAGAATCGTCTCATCTTATTATAAAAATAAATATGCAGCTGTATGATTCTGGGTTTCATGAATCATACAGCTGCATATTTTTATTCGTCCATCTCTACGGTGAGATTTTTATTAATCACATCAGCAAGTCTTTCAGCAATTAGCTTACGACCGGCTTCGTTTGGATGAATGTTGTCTTCCAGATAATCTTTGTAGGTCTCTGCATTGATTTTGACACCATAGTAGTTATCAAGATAAGAAACATTTAGTTCAACAGCAATAGATTTTGCAGCTACCATATAATCAGCGAGCATGCCGTATCCAGTGTTGGTCACATCGCAATTTACAACGCTTCCGTCCTGCTCAACCCGACAAAAAGTTGGAGACATGACAATGATACGAATGTGAGGATATGCTTCCTGAATGGCTTCAATAGATGATTTAAGAGCACCTGAGTATGCTGAAATACTATTAGGATCTGCAACATCTGTAATTAATCGTCCATCCAGATAATCATGAACACCATAGGTAATTGCCAGAACATCTACAGTTGAAAAATCAATGGATTCAAGCTCTTTTACTGTTTTGGTAAAATCTGGGTTTACCTGGTCAGCGTAATTATTAAGTAAATTAAAATCTTTTAAAGCAATTGACTTTGCGACCCAGTAAAGGGAAAAAGAATCTGATGCATTTTCTTCAGACCAGGTTGAAGAGGAAGCAGACATATGCATATCATCAAAACCAATATTATAAGTTTTGGAATTTTCCACCATAGATTCCGTAAGTCCCGGAAGCCCATCTTTTCCAGTGTATTGGCTGAGTAAATCATCTCCTAGAAATACGATGTCACATACGCCATCGTCTGTTTTAGAGGCTAACTGTACACTGGTCATTGCGGTAACATAATCTTCTGGTTCTGTATCGAAATTCTCGTCTGTGATGACTTCCCCAGCATCTTCACTGCCTTGGTTCCACTTTACAAGCTTTACCACCGAAACAATTAATATGATAACAATGATGCCTATAATCGTGGCGTGTATCGCCATATCTTTTTTTGTTTTTTTCATAGAACTCCTCCAAATTGTATCTGTTAATTGTGAGTGTTTCCACATTTCACATGCTCATTTTACACGTTTCAGACCAGAGTGTCTACCGTATGTCATGAAAAATGCCCTGTGAAAAATCTTAAATGTTTATGAAGCATATTACAAAAAGCGGTAAAAAGGTTGCACTCTGAGCGGTTCAAAGCATATAATGGGCGTTAGGGTATAAACTAAAGAAGGAAGAATTTATGAAGAAAAAAATAACATTTAAGGATATTTTGTTTTTGCAGTTTGTGGTTGTTGTATTTACGATTTCCAGTATTGTAGCTAAATTTGCATCAGGACAGGAAGTGATGACATTTGGGTTTTTTATGTTTTATGGGCTTGAGGTAGCAGTTTTAGGGATTTATGCAATTCTATGGCAGCAGGTGATTAAAAAATTTGACCTTTCGATTGCATATGCAAATAAGGCAATGGGTATCCTATGGTCGATGATCTGGGCAGTTCTTTTATTTCATAATGAAATTACACTGCAAAATATCGCGGGAGTCATTCTTGTAGTAGCGGGAACCATTATTTTGAATCATGACCTGAAGGAGGAGAAAGTATGAGCACATTAATACAAATGGATACACATTGGTATTATGTGTTGATGATCGTATCCGTTGCAGTAGCATCTTCTTCACAGATTTTCTTAAAAAAGAGTGCATTAATTAAATATAATTCTGTCATCAGGGAATATCTGAATCCATATGTGATAGTAGGCTATGGTATGTTGTTTCTGTCTATGATCATGACGATTACGGTGTATTCTGGAATAGAGTATAAGAGAGTTCCGGTGATGGAATCTATTGGATATATTTTTGTAATGGTTTTAAGCAGAATCTTTTTTAAAGAAAAAATTACAAAAAATAAACTGATTGGAACCATTCTGATTTTGGCAGGTGTGTTCATCTTTAATATGTAGGGATTGGGCTTATTTTCTTGAAGTAAGTATGATTAGATGGTATAATGTTACAGAATTGTTAAGCGAGTTGTGAAAGGGTGAGTATTCTAAGTGAAAAAAGAGTTTGACTGGATAGATCTGGATGTAGATGAAATTATATATGAAGAAGATGCCTATGAAGAGTTTGAGGAGTATGAAGAAGACTTTGAAGAGGAATACGAAGAGGACTTTGAGACAGATCAGGATACTTTTGAAACCGAACCAAAAGTAAAAACAAAATCAAAATCAGAAAAACTGGAACCACTTGGCATGGGAAACGCACCTAAAAAGAAGACGACTACATCGCCGACGTCCAAAACGCCAGCTTCCAAAACGCCAGCGTCAACAAAGAAAAAGAAGAAAAAAGTTTCTGGAAAAAAATCCTCGCAAAAAGGCACTTCAAAGAAAAATAAAGATGTTGCCGCCGCAGGGATTTGGGATAAAATCAAAGAGCATTTCCATGATTTCGGACCGATTGATGCGATTGTTGGTGTAACAGGTATTTTTGTTCTCGTCATCGCGATTGTAACCTTGAATCTCTGGGGAGATTCTAAAACGACTGAAAAGCAAGTCAGTAGTATGGCAGAGCTAGGACAGCAACTCAGTAGTATTGAGGTGATCGGAGAAAGCGGGCTTCTGGCAATTGCGGACGCAAAGATGGCAGCTGAGACTGCAGCAGAAGAACCTATAGAGGAAGAGGTCGTTGAACAGGAAGAGTCAGAAATTGAAGTAAAAGTAAATATGACTTCGGTTGAAAAGGATCTCAAAATCAAATTTGTTAACAAAGAAACTGGAAAACTGATTTCTGGAACTGAGTTTGAAGTTGAACTGACCGATCCAAAGAAAAAAACAAGTACAAAAACGGATGATGATAAAGATGGCATTATTTATCTGAAAGACATTACACCGGGAAAATATTCCGTACTGATCAAACCGGTTGGAGAGTTCAAATTTCCAACAGAAGCAGTCAGCGTCACAGTCAAAGATAAGATTGCCTATGAAAAGATAGAAATTGCAGATGAAGTAAAAACTGAAAAAGAAGTCAATGTAGCAAAAGAAGATACTGCAGTTGAAGTAGTGCAGGAAAGTGCACCAGTTGATACTGTAGAATGGGTAGAATCATCAAAAACATCAGTAAGTGGCGGTGATGGCTATGAGGCTGTCGACAAGTCAAAGATTACTGATCCAAGTACAACATCCAGTGCGTGGTTTTTTACGAAGTTTACGAGCGGAAATGAGATAAAGGCCGTAACTGGAATCGCAGTGAGTCCTACAACCTTATCATTGAAAGTTGATGACTCAGCGTCATTGTCGGCAACTATATCACCTTCAGATGCAACGAATAAAGGTGTGACATGGTCCACTGGAAGTTCTGGTATTGCTATGGTAGATTCTGACGGTAAAGTCACTGCAAAAGCAGTTGGAGAAACTACAATTACTGCGACTTCTGCTGATGGTGGCAAAACCGCCACTTGTACAGTAACTGTGGAAGCAAAGACTCCAGCAACTGTAGCAGTCACCGGCGTCACGCTTGATAAAACAACCGCATCAGTTGCCGTAGAAAGTACAGTTTCATTGACAGCAACTGTGGCGCCAGCCGATGCCACTGATAAAACACTAACATGGTCAAGTTCAGACACAGCAATAGCAACGGTTGGGACCGATGGAAAAGTGACTGGTGTAAAAGCAGGAAGTGCAACCATTACGGCAACAAGCAATGGTGATACTACGAAGAAAGCCACCTGTACAGTTACAGTTACGAATAAACTGATACCTGCAACGGCGATCACGCTGAGCCCTGCAACACAGACACTTGCCATTAGCAAGACGCAGCAGCTTACTGCAACGTTGACACCGACTAATGCAACAGACACAGTAACATGGTCAAGTTCAGATGCAGCAGTTGCATCTGTAAGCGACAAAGGTCTTGTAACTGCATTAAAAGCAGGAACAGCGACGATTACTGCAAAAATTTCTGATACCATAAAAGCAACCAGTACAATCACAGTAAGCTCGACACTTGCTGTTACACTGGATAAAACAACAGTAACGATTAAAAAGGGCGCAACGACAACGCTGACACCGACACCAAGCGGTTTTAGTGCTTCTAAGCCAACATATACATGGGCAAGTTCTCATACGGATATTGCAACGGTTGGAACCGATGGAAAAGTAACAGCAGTGAAAGCAGGAACTGCAACAATTACACTCACTGCTACAGATTCAGACAAGCGTACAGCAACTGCAACCTGTACCATCACAGTTACGACAGCAGCAGCGGATGATAAAACAACTAAACTAAAAGACAACTCAGGAAATCTGCTGTATGTCAAAGAAAATAATGCATACAGAGAAGCAGTCTATGCAGATTATTTTACAGCGGGTGCCTTCTATAAAAAAGTAACAGTGACCTATAAATATACTGGATGGCAGACCTTAGACAATGTAACCTACTTCTTCAATAAAAATGGAGACAAAGTAACTGGAGAACAGGTCATCAAAGGTGTAAAATATAACTTTGGAAGCAATGGTGCACTTTCCATGGGAAATGGAACACTTGGAATTGATGTATCAAAGTGGAATGGAGATATCAACTGGACAGCGGTTAAAAATTCAGGTGTATCTTATGTCATCATTCGTTGTGGATATCGAGGATCATCAACAGGAGCATTGATTCAGGATCCTAAGTTCTATGCAAATATTAAAGGCGCTTCAGCAGCAGGGCTTAAAGTGGGTATTTATTTCTTTACCCAGGCTGTAAATGAAGTAGAAGCGGTAGAAGAAGCTTCTATGACATTGAATATGATCAAAGGTTATAATATATCATATCCAATCTTTATTGATACAGAAGGAAGCGGCGGCAGAGCAGACGGTATTGACAAAGGAACCAGAACGGCAGTCTGCAATGCATTTTGTGCTACCATACAGAATGCAGGTTACAAAGCAGGTATTTATGCTTCTAAGAGCTGGTTTGAAGGTAAGCTGAATGCATCATCACTTAGTTCCTATAAGATCTGGCTTGCACAATATGCAACAAAACCGACCTATGGTGGCAGATATGATCTGTGGCAATATACATCAAGCGGAGTTATCGGCGGAATCAACGGAAGAGTAGATTTGAATACCAGTTATCTGGGATATTAATGAAATAAAAAAACCGGAGGAAAGAAAACCCCATGAAGACTTATTTAGTAACAGGAGGAGCCGGATTTATCGGTTCTAATTACATTCATTATATGTTCCGTAAATATAATGATACCATTCGTATTATCAATGTGGATGCGCTTACCTATGCAGGAAATTTGGAAAATCTGAAAGAAGTTGAAAACAAAGAAAACTACACTTTTGTAAAAGCAGATATCTGTGATAAACAGGCAATTGCTAAAATATTTGCAGAAAATGAGATTGATCGTGTGGTTCATTTTGCAGCGGAAAGTCATGTTGACAGAAGTATTCGTAATCCTGAAGTATTTGTTCAGACGAATGTTCTTGGAACACTTGTTATGTTGAACTGTGCAAAAGATGCATGGGAGCTTCCGGATGGAACTTTTAAAGAAGGGAAAAAATTCCTTCATGTTTCGACAGATGAAGTATATGGATCTTTAGAGGAAGAAGGAGAATATTTCTACGAGACAACGCCTTATGATCCTCATAGTCCTTATTCAGCAAGTAAGGCTTCATCAGATATGCTGGTAAAAGCTTATATGGATACCTATAAATTCCCAGCAAACATCACCAACTGTTCCAATAATTATGGTCCATATCAATTTCCAGAGAAGCTGATTCCACTGATCATTAACAATGCACTACAAGGTAAAAAACTTCCGGTATACGGTGATGGTAAGAATGTCAGAGACTGGTTGTATGTGGAAGACCATGCCAAAGCAATTGACATGGTACAGGAAAAAGGCCGCCTCTTTGAAACCTATAACATTGGTGGACACAATGAAAAGCAGAATATTGAAATTATTCATATCATCATAGAAACACTTCAGGAAATGCTTTCAGAGGGCGATGCCAGAAAAGAACTGGTTTCTAAAGACCTCATTACTTATGTAGAAGACCGTAAGGGGCATGACAGAAGATATGCCATTGCACCTGATAAGATCAAAGCAGAAGTAGGCTGGGAACCGGAAACAATGTTCAAAGAAGGAATCAGACTTACCATTAAATGGTTCTTTGAACATGAAGACTGGATGAAACATGTCACTAGTGGAGACTATCAGAAGTATTATAATGATATGTATGATGTGAAATAAAAAGGGAACGCGAAACGCGCAAGGAGAAGGATTATCATGCTCGCATGAATAAGCCTTCTTTCTTGTGTAATGTGGATTCGTTTTAAGAATAGAGAAGTTTTTGGAGGAGCAAAATGAAAGGTATTATTTTAGCAGGTGGTTCAGGAACCAGATTATATCCATTGACAAAGGCAATTTCAAAGCAGATCATGCCGGTGTATGATAAACCCATGATTTACTATCCTTTATCAACATTAATGCTTGCAGGCATCAAGGAAGTTCTGATTATATCAACACCAAGAGATCTTCCTGTATTTGAAGAATTATTTGGAACAGGAGAGCAACTTGGCCTTCGCATGGAATATGCCGTACAGGAGTCACCAAGAGGACTTGCGGATGCATTTATTATCGGTGCAGAATTCATTGGCTCAGATAGTGTTGCACTTGTACTTGGGGATAATATTTTCTATGGTCAGAGTTTTTCAAAAGTCCTGACAGAGGTTGCAAAAAGAGAGAAGGGTGCTACAATCTTTGGCTATTATGTAAGAGACCCAAGAGAATATGGTGTTGTTGAGTTTGATCAGGATGGTAAAGCGTTGAGCATTGAAGAAAAGCCTGAAAATCCAAAGAGTAATTATGCAGTGCCAGGTCTTTATTTTTATGACAATGATGTGGTTGAAATTGCGGCGAATGTAAAACCTTCCGCACGCGGTGAAATAGAAATTACAAGTATCAATAACGAGTATTTAAGAAGAGGTACCCTGAAAGTAGAAACACTTGGAAGAGGGTTTGCTTGGCTGGATACGGGAAGTCATGATATGTTGCTGGATGCAGCTGATTTTGTGGCGGCATTCCAGAAAAGACAGGGACTTTATATTTCCTGTATTGAAGAAATTGCTTATAAAAAAGGATTTATCAGTAAGGAACAGCTGATTGAACTCGCACAGCCGCTGATGAAAACGGATTATGGTAAATACTTATTAGAGGTTGCAAATGGACTCTAAACTTAAGTGGAAGATTTTCCTCTTATTTTTTCTTTTTATAATTGGCATGCTGGTCATTGTATTCATTGCTAATTATGATAAACTTGCTGCACGCTTTGCTTTTTCAGGCACAGAAGCGGACTTGGCAGAGGAAGATATCATAACAGCGAATGAAGAAGGACTTTCTGATTTTTTAAAGGATGAAACATTTTTTGATCGCGATGCTTCAAGTGGATTTCAATCCCTGGAAGGTCAGAATAGTTTGTATGATCTTCTTGTGACATCGGTTGAGAAGGATCTTAGAATTAAAATTGTTGATGTTCTTGGAGAACCAGTATCCGGACAGGCATTCTATGTTACATTACAGGGTGAAGGTATGGACGCTAAGGAAGCGTCAGGTGTGGTATATAAAGATCTTGACCAGGATGGAATCATTTATATTGGGGGACTTCAGGCAGGGGAATACTATGTGTCTCTGAATCAGGAAGATGCCAGTGTTTCTAATTCCAGGATCAGGGTTGCGGTCAGAGATAAAGTCGAATATACTGTTATCAATGATATTTCCTATCTGATCAGATCAGAAGAAGAAGTTGATCCAACGGTAGAAGACACAGAAGAAAAAGGAGCGATTTCTGAGGCAGATACAACGCAGATCACAACGCCGTTTTTGTCTGAAACGACTGAGTTTGGAATAGATGTATCCAAATGGAATAAAGAGATTGACTGGCAAAAAGTAAAAGAGACTGGTGTGAAGTATGCGATTATCAGATGTGGCTATCGCGGGTCAAGCTCCGGATATTTAATAGAAGATCCATATTTTCAAAAAAATATAAAAGGTGCCACAGAAGCAGGTATTAAAGTCGGGCTATATTTTTTTACACAGGCTGTGTCTGAAGTAGAGGCAGTAGAAGAAGCATCGATGGCAGTTGCTTTGTGTGATCAGTACAAGCTGGATTATCCGATTTTTATTGATTCTGAAGGTGCTGGAGGAAACGGAAGAGCCGATTATATTGATAAAGAGACCAGAACAGCGGCCTGCAAGGCATTTTGTGAGACCATCAGTAATTCAGGATATGCAGCGGGTGTTTATGCAAGTAAGAACTGGTTACTACAAAATCTAACTGCATCAGAACTGGAAGGGTATGCAGTCTGGCTTGCAGAATACAAGGCAGAAGCAACTTATAGCGGAGACTATCACATGTGGCAATATACTTCGGATGGAGCCATTGATGGGATTGAAGGCAGGGTGGATCTAAACGTAAGTTATCTTGTGTCAGAATAAATTTTATGAATTAAATTTGAGAACATACGAGTAAGGAGACAATGAACTAAATGGGCAAAATTACAGTCGAAACATGTCAGGTAGCTGGAATAGAAATAGAAGGATTAAAAATCATTACTCCATCTGTATTTGGTGACGAACGCGGATATTTTATGGAGACTTATAACTATAATGATTTCAAAGAAGCAGGGATAGATCAGGTATTTGTTCAGGACAACCAATCAGCATCAAAAAAGGGAGTGTTGCGAGGCCTTCATTTTCAGATACATTTTCCACAAGACAAGCTGGTTCGCGTGGTAAGCGGTGAAGTATACGATGTTGCTGTGGATTTGAGAGAGGGTTCGAAAACATTTGGAAAATGGTTTGGTGTTCATTTATCGGCTGAGAATAAAAAGCAGTTTTTTATTCCGAAAAATTTTGCACATGGATTTTTGGTACTTTCTGATTACGCCGAATTCGCTTATAAATGTACTGATTTTTATCATGCAAATGATGAAGGTGGATTATTATGGAACGATCCGGAAATTGGTGTAACATGGCCAATTGAAGATGGAATGGAATTAACAATATCAGATAAGGATACAAAATGGGAAGGCATCCGTGCCTATAAAAAGGAACAATTATGATACAGAAATCTGACAAAACGAAACGCTTGTGGATTGGCATAGTATTGCTGGTTTCGATCATTGCAATGGCAATCATCATTATACACCACAATCCACTCGCAATTCAGTCTGAGGAAATAACGAAAAAAGTAATTGCATGTGCACTGATTATTGTAGCGAATCTTATGTTTATTCGCCTCTATGATAAAGTAATCATTTTACCAATTGAGTTATTTCAAAACAGAAAATTAATCTGGAAGCTGTCTGTGAATGACTTTAAAACAAGGTATGCAGGTTCTTATCTTGGTATGGTGTGGGCCTTCGTCCAGCCGATAGTAACCATTTTGATGTATTGGTTTGTATTTGGTCAGTTTATGGGGCAGAACAAGGCAAGCCTTCTTGGCGGAGGACTTGAAGTTCCTTATGTACTTTATCTGACAGCAGGTCTGATTCCTTGGTTTTTCTTTACAGAAGCACTAACAAATGGAACGACCGCATTACTGGAGTATAACTATCTGGTGAAAAAAGTTGTGTTTAAAATAAGTATTCTGCCTATTATTAAGATTGTGGCAGCAAGTTTTATACACGGCTTTTTTGTGCTGTTCTTGCTTATTCTATGTGCTGTTGGTTATGGATATTACCCAGATGTGTATACCATTCAATTGTTATATTACAGTTTTT
This sequence comes from Clostridia bacterium, assembly GCA_003246295.1. Classification (GTDB taxonomy): domain Bacteria; phylum Bacillota; class Clostridia; order Lachnospirales; family Lachnospiraceae; genus SZUA-378. The sequence goes on from QKAS01000016.1 coordinate 20,703, forward strand.
GTCTGTTTATATTTGTGCTAGGATTAAGTTATGCAACATGTTCCATTGTGATTTTTTTCAGGGATCTGACGCAGATTATATCTATTATTTTACAGGTTGGGATGTGGGGCACACCGATTTTATGGCAGTTGAACCAGGCACCAGAGGCGTTACAAATTATTTTTAAGCTGAATCCGGTCTATTATATTGTGAATGGCTATCGCAGTGCTTTGTTTGAGAAGCAATGGTTTTATGAAGATTTCTACTCCACAATGTATTTTTGGATAGTAACAGTTGTTATTTTTGGAGTTGGAGCTTTAATCTTTAAGCGTTTAAAAGTACATTTTGCAGATGTGCTATAGAATACGAGGACGGATATGAAGAAAGAGTGTAAAATCGATACAGAGAAGTATGTGAAGGAAGAAAGACATGAAGGGCGTTCTGCGGATAAAGTTGCAATTCATGTGGATCATCTGAGTAAAATGTATAAATTGTACGAAAACCCAATGGACCGCTTAAAAGAGTCTCTGGGTTTATCAAGAAAGAAAAAATACAGAGAGCATTTTGCACTCAGTGAAGTTGATATCACAATTAAGCAAGGTGAGTGTATTGGAATTATCGGGACAAATGGTTCTGGAAAATCAACCATATTAAAAATAATAACAGGTGTTCTTAATCCTACATTTGGAAATGTTACAGTCAATGGAAGAATCTCTGCACTTCTTGAACTTGGTGCAGGATTTAACATGGAGTACACGGGGCTGGAAAATGTCTATCTGAATGGAACCATGATAGGTTTTAGTAAAGAAGAAATTGATGCAAAACTAGAATCCATTTTAGAGTTTGCAGACATCGGTGATTTTGTACATCAGCCAGTGAAAACCTACTCCAGCGGTATGTTTGTGCGGTTGGCATTTGCTGTTGCGATTAATATCGAACCAGAAATCCTGATTGTAGATGAAGCATTATCTGTTGGTGATGTATTCTTTCAGGCGAAGTGTTATCACAAGTTTGAAGAATTCAAAGAGATGGGCAAGACTATCATTTTTGTTAGTCATGATCTGAGCAGTATCAGTAAATACTGTGACAGAGTTGTTTTATTAAATCATGGGATCAAGCTGGGAGAAGGAACACCAAAAGAGATGATAGATGCCTACAAGCGTGTTCTGGTAGGACAATATGTTGTAGAGGAAGAGACACAGGGAAATCTATTAGAAGATCCAGACTTGGTTGCCGCTGCGGTGAAAGAATCAAAGACATTGGAATATGGAAGCAAGCAGGCTGAAATTATAGAATGTTACATAACAGATGACAGTGGAGTAAAAACAACAGCTGTTATGAAAAGCGAAGAATTCACTGTGAATATGAAAGTATTATTTCGTGAGACAGTTCCAGCACCTATTTTTGCATTTTCCATTAAAGATATCAAAGGAACTGAAATAACAGGTACCAATACCATGTTTGAAAAAGTATTTCCTAGTTCTTCAAAAGAGGGTGAGATCAAAGAAATTACTTTCCGACAGAAAATGCAGCTTCAGGGCGGCGAGTATTTGTTATCACTTGGGGTGACAGGGTATGAAGGTGATGACTTTAAGGTATACCATAGACTATATGATGCCATTAACATTACTGTAATTTCTGATAAGAACACGGTCGGATTTTATGATTGTATGTCAAATGTCAGTATTAATGAATATAACATTAAAGTGAATCAAAATGATCATATAAAAAATGAAGATATAAATGATAATAAGAACGATAACAATAAGAAAAATGACGAAGACAGTAAATCAAATGATAAGATTATAGAGTATAAGGCGAATGCCTGAGAATGAGGTTTGTATGGCAGAAATGAAACAAGAATACATAGGCAAGATCAAACTTGATTATACATATTACCCAGGCGAAGATTTTTATTGCGATGGAACTGTTGAGGATGAATTACTTTCTATTGTTTCGAATCATGAAAAGAAGGAGTTTCAATCCATAATAGAAGAACGTTCAGACTGGCCAGTACTTTATCACTTGTCACCGTTACGGGAAAACATTGTAGACTGGATGCCAATTGAACCGGATGCAAAAGTTCTTGAGATTGGATCTGGATGCGGGGCAATCACAGGTTGTCTTTCCAAAAAGTGTGGAACACTGACCTGCGTTGATTTGTCAAAAAAACGCAGTACAATCAATGCATATAAGAATAAAGAATGTGATAATGTTACCATTTATGTTGGTAATTTCAAAGATATTGAGCCTTCCCTTGACCATGATTATGATTATATTTTTTTAATTGGCGTATTTGAGTATGGACAGGGTTACATTGGAGGCGATCGTCCATATGAAGAGTTTATGGGCATTATGCTAAAGCACCTAAAGCAAAATGGAAGACTTGCGATTGCCATTGAAAATAAGTATGGTCTGAAATATTTTGCTGGTTGCAGAGAGGATCATCTTGGAGATTATTTCTCGGGAATTGAAGATTATCCAAATGGTGGAGGCGTCAGAACTTTTTCTAGAAATGGGATGATTAGAATTTTACAGGAAAATCAGGTGAGCGATTATTCTTTTTATTATCCATATCCTGATTATAAATTTCCAACTTCTATTTATTCAGACGATTATTTGCCGAAAGTAGGAGAACTTTCGACGAATTTCAGAAATTTCGACAGAGACAGAATGTTGTTGTTTGATGAGAAAAATGCGTTTGATGGCTTGATAAAAGACGGTATGTTCCAAGAATTCTCTAATTCATTCATGGTTGTGACTGGTCCGGAAATGAACATTAAATATTCCAAGTTCTCTAACGATCGGGCAGATCAGTTTGCAATTAGAACAGATATCAGCTTTGAACCTAATGCGGGCTGGTATGTTGATAAAATTCCAATGACAGAGGATGCAAAGGCACATGTTGCTTCTATTGCGACAGCATATGAGCTTTTGAAAGAAAGATTTGAAGGAAGTAAAATTGAAATTAACAAATGTTTTCCAGTAGCATCAGGACTTCGTTTTGAATTTACCGGTGGTGTAAGTCTGGAAGAAATGTTTGATCATTTATTAGACCGTAAGGATGAAGAAGGATTTTTGGCTTTATTTCAGGAATATTTGAAAACCATAAGCTATCGAAGCGAAATGCCGGTATCAGACTTTGATTTGATTTTTTCTAATATACTGGTAGAAAATGATACATGGAATGTGATTGATTACGAATGGACATTTGGGAAAACAATACCGCCAAGAGAACTTGCTTACAGAGCTTATTACTGTTATACACTTGGAGCAGAAAAAAGAAGGAAATTCGTTGAAAAACAAGTATTAGAACTTCTTCAGCTATCAGAAACAGAGGCAAAAAAACTACAGGAAGAAGAACGTGAATTTCAGGCTTATGTGACAGGGGAAAGAATCCCGATGGGAGAACTTAGAAACCTGTTAGGATTTGAAATGCTGGCTCCGCAGGTTTGGGAGGCAAAATATAAAGATGATAATCATAAGTTGCGCGTTCAGGTCTATGAAGATACAGGAAGTGGCTTTTCGGAATCTGTTTCTTATTTTCTAAAAAACCCATATCAGAATGATGGAACAGGAGTCATTGAGCTTGATGTGTCAGAAGACGTTGTAGTATTGCGCGTGGATCCTATGTTGGACAGCTGCATCGTAACAATAGATGCATTAAACTGGAATCAGGAGAGTATCCTGGCAAAGAGTAAAAGAATCAGTACAAACGGAATCAGATATGGTGAGGATACGTTTGTGTTTGAAACAAAAGATCCTAATATTAATATCGATCTTCATGGGCTGGAGCATAAAGGATCCAATAAACTGACATTAAAACTTACTGTAAGCAGAGTATCAGAAAAGAATGCACATGCATTTAAGAAAAATTCTAAATTTTGGTTAGGAAAAGACACGAATGCTTGAGGAATTGAAAATCAGGATTCAAAAGTTCCTGCTGGATAAGGCTGTCGCTAAATTCGAAGCAGAACTGACAAGGCAGAAAGAACCCTATGAACAATGGATTCGTCTGCATGAGACAGATAATGTGACAAAAGGAAAAGCTGATCAGGGCGCTATGCCTGTTGCAGGAATCACAGTCATTCATTATAGTGAGTGTGGTTCTGATTTTGATATTCAGAATTTACAAGTCTCATCAGAAGAAATTGTAGTGTTTGTAGAAGATCTCGGTACGCTGGCACCAAATGCACTTGTAAGGATCAAAGAGACCTTTCATTCGAATAAACTCGAAGGGGAAGCACATACAGATATAAAACCTGTTCTGCTCTATGCAGATGAAGATTATTATGAAAATGCGTATGGGAAGAGAAGTAAACCATGGTTTAAACCAGTATGGTCACCAGATACATTATTATCCTATTTTTATATAGGTAGTATCTTTGCGTTAAGCGTTGAAGATATAAAAAAACATCAGTGGAAGGGCAGCCATCAGCCGCTGGTAAATCTGTATGATCTTGTCTTAAAAGTAACAGATCATGTAAAAAAAGAGCAAGTGGTGCATCTTGATGAAGTATTGTTTCATCATTATTATAAACATGAGAATTTTGATTTTGATTGCTGGATTCCGGGAAGTGGTGCTTTATTTAGTGAAATCAAAGAGGATGCATTACACAGACGAAGACAGGAAGGAAAAGTTTCCAAGGAAGATACTATCGTTTATGAAATTATTGGAAATCCAATGGTTTCAATATTGATTCCATCCCGAAATAATCCAGGCCTTTTACGAAAATGTCTTGAATCTATTAAAAATAACACTAGTTATCAGAACTATGAGATTATAGTGATTGATAATGGAAGTAGCGGAGAGAATCGATTACGCTTACTGGAACTGTCTAAAGAATATGGATTCCGTCATTTATATCGCATGATGGAGTTTAATTTTTCAGCAATGTGCAATTATGGGGCAGAGCATGCAAGAGGCGAATATCTTTTACTCTTGAATGATGACTGTGAAGTTATAACCAAAGAATGGATCACGTACATGCTTGGTCAGGCAGTGCAACAGCATGTTGGTGCTGCTGGAGCAAAACTATATTATCCCGGAGGAGATCTGATTCAACATGCCGGAATTACAAATCTGGGAATCGGTCCTGCGCATAAGCTGATTGCAATGACAGATTCTAAGATTTATTATCATGGCGTGAATCGTATGGTTCATGATATGATAGGTGTAACAGCAGCATGTCTGATGGTATCAAAAAGTAAATATTTTGAAGCAGGTGGCTTCTGTGAAACCATGAAGGTATCTTATAATGATGTTGATTTTTGTTTTGCACTTCATAGACTTGGATATTATAACTGCATCAGAAATGATGTGATATTAATTCATCATGAGTCATTAACCAGGGGAAATGATGGAGAAGACACTCAGAAATGGAATCGACTGCTTGCCGAGAAAACATTTTTGTACCAAAGGCATCTTGACCTAAAAAAATACGATCCTTTCTATTCTTCACATCTGGTGCAAAATGCAAGAGAATACAGATGTGAATACATGTATGAGTATGAGAGAACTGATTATTTTACAGAACTTAGAAAATGCGACAGCCTTCCTGCAATGGAAGAAAATGACGAAATCATAGTGAGTCTGGAATCAGCTGCACTTGAAAAGAAAATTGATACTGAGCAAAAAGAAGGATACCTCATTGAGGGCTGGTGCTATGTCAGGAATTTAGATAACGCTCGTTATCAAAAGAAGTTATTTTTAACAGGGCCTTTGGAACTGCCTTTTGAAGAGCAGATGAATTTGGAAGGAACGCTGCTGACGCGTTATCGAAAAGACGTTTCTGAAACGTTCCCGGATGAGGTACACACAGAACTTTCTGGTTTTGTCTGCCGCATTCCGGCACAAGACGTAGATGGGCATAAGCATTTAAGCGCTGGTTCTTATCAAATGACGATTGGGATGAAAGATTCCTGTTCGAGACAATTTTTGTGTCATAGATTAGAACAGAAGCTTACAATAGATTAAAGTATGACAAGGTGAAAAATGAACAATATGAATACTGATTCAAATCAAACAGAACATTTGCAGAATTTACTGGACTACTACAAAGAATCTTATGAGAATGAAAAAAAGAAGAGCGCTATGCTTGCAGGGAAACTGTCGGATGAAAAAAGCAGAGCAGATGATCTTGAATTCAAGCTTACAAGAATCAAGAATAATCCGGTGTGGAAGTTATCGAAACCATTTCGCGTTGTGATGCATTTTATTATTCGAACAAAAGACAGGCTGATCAGACATGGCAATCCCAAAGGAGTTTTGCGTAAGATAAAAAGCAAGATGATAGAAAAGAAAGCCATGAAAAAACATGGCCGCGCTAGTTTTCCGAATGAAGCTCAAAGAAGGGAACAGGAAAGCACAGAATTTGCAAAAAAAATAAGAATCAGTATTCTGGTTCCTCTGTATAATACACCTAAAAATTTCCTGACAGAGATGATTGATTCTGTAAAAGCACAGACCTATCTGAACTGGGAACTATGCCTGGCTGATGGCTCAGATGATGCACATACATATGTTGGAGAAATCTGCAGACAATATGCAGAAAATGACGCACGTATTCTATATCAGAAGCTTGAAAAAAATGAAGGCATTTCCGGAAATACGAATCAATGCTATAAGATGGCAACCGGAGATTATATTGGTCTTTTTGATCATGATGATATCTTACATCCAAGTGCACTTTTTGAGTATATGAAAGTAATCTGTAATCAGGATGCGGATTACATCTACTGTGACGAAGCTACCTTCCGTGATGGAAATATAAATAAGATGATCACACTTCACTTCAAGTCAGATTATGCGATTGATACGCTACGTGCGAATAATTATATATGTCATTTTAGTGTATTCAAAAGAACACTTCTGGAAGGAACAGAATTATTCAGAACACAATTTGACGGCAGTCAGGATCATGATATGATTTTAAGACTGACGTCAGCGGCAAAAAAAGTGGTACATGTTCAGAAATTACTCTACTACTGGAGATCCCATAAGGGAAGCGTTGCTTCAGACATCAGCGCAAAAACGTATGCAATTGAAGCAGCCAGAGGTGCTGTGGCTGATCATCTGGCCAGATCAGGGTTCAGAGATTTTGAGATAGTAAGCACGAGAGCATTTGAGACAATATTCAGAATTAAATATCAGCTGTTATCAACCCCGATGATTTCGATTGTGATAGCCAATAAGGACCATGAGCCGGATTTGAGAAGATGTGTGACTTCTATTTTAGAAAAGAGCACCTATGACAACTTTGAAATCATTATTGTAGAAAATAACAGTGCATCTGAAGAAATTTTTAATTATTACAAACAGATTGAAAAGCTTCCTAATGTAAAAGTCGTGTCTTATAAAAGTGATTCGGACTTTAATTACTCAGCGATTAATAATTTTGGAGTTAAGGCTGCAGCAGGCGAGTATATCATTTTATTAAACAATGACACACAGATTATTACACCAAGCTGGATGGAAGAACTTTTAATGTATGCACAACGAGAAGATGTTGGAGCTGTTGGTGCTAAACTTTATTATGAAGACCGTACCATACAGCATGCAGGAATTGTAATTGGGCTGGGAGCACACAGAACAGCAGGACATACACACTATAAAGTGAATTATGAAAATGTAGGATATATGGGCAAGCTTTGTTATGCACAGGATGTGACAGCAGTCACTGGTGCATGCATGATGGTCAGAAAATCTATTTATGATGAAGCGGGTGGTTTATCAGAAGAGTTTGCAGTTGCACTTAATGATGTTGATTTTTGCTTAAGACTTAGAAAACAAGGATTATTGAATATTTTTAATCCTTATTGTGAGTTGTATCATTTTGAATCTCTGTCAAGAGGGCTAGATGTAGATGCAAAGAAGGCAGCGCGTTATGAGGCTGAATGCGAAGTATTCAGAACGAAGTGGAAACGGGAACTGGAACAGGGTGACCCTTACTATAATCCTAATTTTTCACTTGATCACAGCGACTATTCATTACAGGTATAGTTAGAAGGAGGATAATTTATGAATTATATGGAACAGTATCGTTTCTGGTTGGAGGATTCTTACTTTGATGAAGAAACAAAAAGAGAACTAAAAGCAATCGAAGGAAATGAAAAAGAAATTGAAGATCGTTTTTATCGTGAACTTGAATTTGGAACTGGTGGTCTCCGTGGCGTGATTGGGGCCGGAACGAACAGAATGAATTTATATACAGTCAGGAAGGCATCACAGGGTCTTGCAAATTATATTATCAAGCAAGGCGGTGCGCAGAAAGGAATTGCCATTGCGTATGATTCACGTTTTATGTCTCCTGAATTTGCAGATGAAGCAGCACTTTGCATGGCGGCTAACGGCATAAAAGCTTATGTATTTGAATCCCTAAGACCAACGCCGGAACTTTCTTTTGCACTTAGAAAATTCGGTTGTATATCAGGTATTGTAATTACTGCAAGTCATAATCCACCGGAATATAACGGATATAAAGTATATTGGGATGACGGCGCTCAGATTACAGCACCCAAAGATAAAGAAATCATCAGTGAAGTTTTAGATGTAACAGATTATCATACTGTAAAAACCATGGACAAAGCAGAAGCAATTGCATCAGGTCTTTATATTGTAATTGGTAGTGAAGTTGATGATGAATATATGGCTGAGCTGAAGAAACAGATTATTCATCCAGAAATCATCAAAGAAGTTGCAGATGATATTAAAATTGTATATACGCCTTTTAATGGTACAGGAAATCTCCCTGTCAGAAGAATCTTATCCGAATTAGGTTTTAAAAATGTGTATGTAGTACCGGAACAGGAGATGCCGGATCCTAAGTTTACAACATTGGATTATCCAAATCCTGAAGATCCAAAAGCATTTACACTTGCACTTAAGCTTGCAAAAGAGAAGAATGCAGACATTGTACTTGCTACAGACCCAGATGCTGACAGACTTGGTGTATATGCACTGGATAATGTAAGTGGTGAGTATGTTCCATTTACTGGAAATATGTCAGGTATGCTGATTGCTGAGTATATTATGCGCGAAAGAACGAAAACCGGAACGATGCCAGAAAATCCAGCATTGATCAAAACAATTGTAACAACAAATTTAGCAGAGCCACTTGCAGCTGATTACGGTGTGAAAGTCATTGAAGTTCTGACGGGATTTAAATATATTGGTGAGCAGATTAAATTATTCGAACAGACAGGGTCTAACAATTATGTGTTTGGTCTGGAAGAAAGCTATGGATGCCTTGCCGGAACACATGCGCGTGATAAAGATGCGATTGTTGCTGTGATGTGCTTATGTGAGTTAGCTGCATTCTGCAAGAAAAATCAGATGACTTTATGGGACGCAATGATCGCTTTGTATGAAAAATATGGATATTATAAAGAAGACTTATATACCATTACCTTAAAAGGAATTGATGGCTCCAAACAGATTGCTGCAATTATGGATACACTTCGTAGTAATCCGCCAAAAGAATTTGGGGAACTTCAGGTCCTGAACATGAGAGATTATGCAAACGGAATCGTTACTAATTGTGTAACAGGAGAAAAATCAGAAACCGGACTGCCTTCTTCGAATGTTCTGTATTTTGAACTTTCAAATGATTCCTGGTGTTGTGCAAGACCATCAGGAACAGAGCCAAAAATCAAATTCTATATGGGTGTAAAAGGAACTTCGCTTGAAGATGCCCAGCAAAAGAATGAAACACTGACTCAGGAATTAAAAGCAAAACTATGAAAAATATTCAAAAAGCCCTTCGTTTTATGAAAAAGAATGGGATTTCAAATATGATTCCAGCGGCAGTGGAACGTCTGTTGCAGAAAAAGAACGACACATATCGGTTTTGCGCTCCCAAAGAAAACATTCTGGAAGAGCAAAGGAATACTGTGTTTACAAACAATAGATGCATCAGTATTGTAGTGCCAGCTTATGAAACACATCCAGCATATTTAAAAATGCTGCTAGAATCTGTCATAGCACAGACTTATCCTGTATGGGAATTGCTCATAGCAGATGCCAGCAATACTTCACAAGTGTTTGATGTGATGCAGAATTATCATGATGATAGAATCCGCTACATCAGACTGGAACAAAACCTTGGCATATCAGACAATACCAATCAGGCCATCATGTTAGCAAAAGGAGAATATACGGGACTTCTTGATCATGATGATGTACTGACACCAGATGCGTTGTTTGAGGTGATGAAATGTATAGACCAGCAGGAAGCGGTGCTGGTCTATTCTGATGAAGATAAAACGGATGAAACAGGAAATCGATTTTATGAACCACATAAGAAAAGTGATTTTAATCTGGATTTATTTTTATCTAATAATTATATTTGTCATTTTACGGTCATTAAAACTGATTTATTACAGGAAGTGAAACTCCGATCAAAGTATGATGGAGCACAGGACTATGACTTGTTCTTGAGAATTGTAGCAGGGATTATGGACCGTGCCAACAAGACAGGAAGCAATACAATGCATGAATTAAAGCATCAGATTTGTCATATTCCTCGTATTTTATATCATTGGAGATGTCACTCGGGTTCTACAGCGGAAAATCCAGATAGTAAGCAATATGCATATGATGCCGGAAGAGCAGCATTGCAGGACTTTTTAGCAGACAGAGGTTGGGAAGGTTCTGTGGAGCACACACAACATTTGGGATTTTATAAAATCAAATATGATGCGCTGTTTCAACAAAGACCAGAAGTTGGAATCATTGGTGGAAATGGCTATTATCATGGACGTGTCAGATTTGGGGCGATGGATGATAAGGGAAATGTTCTGTTTGAGAGGCTTCCCCGGAGGTTCAGTGGAGCAATGCATCGTGCGGTATTACAACAGCAGGTGGATGCACTGGATATCAGAAATATGATAAGTTGTCAGGATGAACAGGTTTTAGATCTGGTGGATCAGGCACAGGCAAAGTTAAAGGAACTGGAAAGATTTCCAGATGAGGTACAGATCAGGCAAATCAGTCTGGCGCTTTGCAGACAGATACAGGATATGGGATATGTGATTCTATATGATCCGGCGTATCATACAGAAATATAAAGGAGGCAGAAGGTGAAAAAGACAACGGTAATTATTCCAAATTTTAATGGAGTTCACTTTCTGGCGCCTTGTCTAGAGGCATTATGTGAAGATACACAGGTTCCTTTTGATCTTATTATAGTAGATAATGGTTCATCAGATGAGAGTGTTGCATATCTGCAGACACACAATATGATGCCAGATGGCACACCCATCAGATTGATACAAAATCATAAAAACTTAGGATTTTGCAAGGCAGTAAATCAGGGAATAGAAGCTTCTGATACGGAGTATGTTATTTTATTAAATAATGATACTAAGGTAATGCCGGGATTTGTAAAAGCATTGGAAGAAGCTCTTACATCAGAAAAAAATGCTTTTTCCGTCTCTGCATTGATGTTGCAGATGCATCAGCCAGAGCTGATTGATGGCGCAGGTGATTATTACTGCGCTCTCGGATGGGCATTTGCACGCGGAAAAGGCAGAAAAGTTACAAGCAAAAGATACCAGACACGACAGGAGGTTTTTTCAGCCTGTGCTGGAGCTGCCATCTATAAAAAGGAAGTCTTTCAAAAAATTGGTCTGTTTGATGAAAATCATTTTGCATATCTGGAAGACCTTGATATTGGATATCGTGCAAATATTTTTGGGTATCGTAATTATTATGAACCAACAGCAAGAGTTCTTCATGCAGGCAGTGGTTTTAGCGGTTCGAGATATAATGAATTTAAAACAACGCTGGCCTCTAAAAATAGTATATATCTTATATGTAAGAATATGCCATGGGCACAGATTTTATTAAACATAATTTTCCTATTACCAGGGTTTTTAGTTAAGACAGTATTCTTCTGCAAAAAAGGATTTGGCAAGGCATATTTAAAAGGTCTTGGCAAAGGATTAAGTCTTGGTATTTCAAAAGAAGGCAGAAAACATAAAGTCAGATTTCATAAAACACATCTTAAGAATTATATTCATATCCAGAAGATGCTATGGCAGGGACTGATTCATTTTTTAAAAGAAAATATGAATGATTCCTTCAAGGAAAATTAAGTTGTGCTTTTGTTCATAATATTGTAATATGTTAGGTGTGTATTTTGAGAAAAGGTGATTACTTTGATAAAAGATAACCAGAAATATTTCAATAGACTGCATTTGGTTTTGGATGGAATTGTAACGGGAATTGCCTATATCCTGGCATGGTATCTGCGATTTGAAAGTGGAATTGTAGCGATCGAGGCAGGGACAGGTTTCTATTCAATGGAAACATATTTTACGGCGCTGTATGTGATTGTACCGGGGTATGTTTTTCTATATTATATATTCCAGTTATATACACCAAAGCGAATGGCTGGACGAAAGCGTGAATTCTACAATATTGTCAAAGCCAATTCATTTGGAGCACTTCTTTTTATCGTTGCAATCTATGCGATAGACCGAAGAGATTTCTCTCTTTCCATGATTTTGTTATTCTATATTATGAACATCGTATTGGCGACGATTGTGAGAAATATGATCCATACCTTTTTGCGGATCATGAGAAAAAGAGGCTATAACGTAAAATATATTCTGCTTGTTGGTTATTCCAGAGCAGCAGAAGAATATATTAACAGAATACGCAGTAATCCACAGTGGGGGTATGTTGTCAGAGGAATCCTGGATGATAAGGTACCTAGAGGAACCATGTATCGTGGTGTAAAAGTTCTGGGAAAAATAGACAATCTCTTTGTCATTCTTCCAGACAGTAAACTGGACGAAATATCGGTTACACTTGCATTAGAGGATTATAACAGACTGGAAGAGATTGTATCATTATGTGAGAAATCCGGTGTTCACACCAAGTTTATACCGGATTATAACAGCGTGATTCCGAGCAGTCCGTATATGGAAGATCTGCAGGGGTTGCCAGTAATCAATATCAGACATGTTCCGCTTACCAACACTTTAAACTTGATTTTTAAGCGAATAGTTGATATAGTGGGTTCTGTCTTTGCGATAGTTTTAGTATCGCCTATTATGCTGATCACAGCCATCGCGATCAAACTGACCAGTAAAGGTCCTGTATTTTTCAGTCAGGAAAGAGTTGGTTTACATAATAAAAGTTTTAAAATGTATAAATTCAGAAGTATGCGTGAACAGGCGCCAGAACATGAGAAAGATAAATGGACGACCCGCGATGATCCACGCGTAACAAAAGTCGGGAAAATCATCAGAAAAACAAGCATTGATGAGTTTCCACAATTCTGGAATGTACTCAAAGGAGATATGAGTCTTGTAGGGCCAAGACCTGAGAGACCTCTATTTGTAGAGAAGTTCAAAGAAGAAATTCCCAGATATATGATTAAACATCAGGTGCGTCCGGGTCTGACCGGATGGGCACAGGTGAATGGCTACCGTGGAGACACCTCCATCAGGAAGCGTATTGAGTATGATCTGTATTATATAGAAAACTGGACAATGGGATTTGATATTAAAATACTGTTTTTAACAGTATTTAAAGGATTTGTGAATAAAAATGCTTATTGAGCGTAAAACGCAAAGCATACGAACCAAAGGAGAAAATATTCATGGCAACAGAAAAAAGGCGACCTTCCAGAGAGGAAGAAGTAATGGAACGGGCAGCAAGAAGACCATCAGGAAAGAAGGGAGCAAAAAAAGTAAAGAAGAAAAGAAGACGTATGGTATTATTTATCATCGAGATTTTCGTACTTTTAATTATGCTCGTTGTTTTATATGGTGTACTGAAGACAGAAAAGATTGGCAAAATTACGATTAATGAAGATGATATTGTAATCAATGATGAGGTTGAGAATAATATTTCTATGAAGGGATATCGTAATATTGCTTTATTCGGTGTAGATGCCAGAAATGGTGCCCTTGGTAAAGGAACTCGTACCGATACCATTATGATTGCTTCTATTAATGAAGATACAAAAGAAGTGAAGCTGATTTCTGTTTATAGAGATACGTACCTGAACCTTGGTAATGATAGTTATAATAAAGCAAACTCAGCTTATGCAAAAGGCGGTCCAGAACAGGCTATTAACATGCTGAACATGAATCTTGATATGAATATCACTGATTATGCAACGGTTGGATTTACAGGTCTGGTTGATACGATTGATGAACTTGGTGGTGTTACGATTGAAGTAGATGAAGCTGAGATCGATCACCTGAATAACTATCAGATTGCACTTTCAGAAGATCTTGACAGATCTTATACACCGGTGACTTCTACAGGAACACAGGTGCTGAATGGAATGCAGGCAACAGCTTATTGCCGTATCCGTTATACAAAGGGTGATGACTTTAAACGTGCAGAGCGTCAGAGAGAAGTATTACTTGCATGTGTGGAAGAAGCGAAGAAAGCATCTCCAGCCACATTAAATAGTATTGCAAATAAAGTATTCCCATCAGTAGCGACCTCATTAAGCATAGATGAAATCATAAGTCTGCTGACAAGTATTGCAGATTATGAAGTTGGAGATAATACAGGATTCCCATTTGAAACAAATAGGACGACTGGAAATATCGGAAGTAAGGGTAGTTGTGTTATTCCATATTCACTGGAAGAAAATGTTGAATTACTGCATGCTTATCTTTTCGAATCAGAAACATATACGGTATCTGACAGTGTAAAAGAATATAGTCAAAAAGTTGAAAGTGATACTTCGGCATACGTTGGAAAAAGTACCGGCGGTACAACAACTGACGCTGCTGAAACAACAGAAGATGCAGCTGGTACAGAAGAAGTGGTAGAAGAATAAATGAATTATGGAAAGGGCCGATAGTATTACCGGCCCTTTTTTGATAGGGTGGCGGAATTTATGAATAAAAAAATTGATGTGATCATTCCTTCGTATAAGCCGGATAAAAAGTATCTGCAGTTAATGCAGATGCTTCAGAAGCAAACATATCCGATTCATAGAATTATTGTGCTAAATACGGAAGAAAAATTCTATGAGAGACTTTTGTTTGGAACAGGATTTGGAGAACGAAACAAGAATGTGGAAGTGTATCATCATTCAAAAAAAGAATTTGATCACGGAATGACAAGGAACAAGGGGGTCAAGCGTTCGGATGCAGAATTGTTTGTGTTTATGACGCAAGATGCCGTTCCAGAAGATGAGTTCATGATTGAGGAACTTGTTAAGGCAGTTTCAGTGGAGAATGTTGCAGTTGCTTACGCAAGGCAGCTTGCAGATGGGGACTGCAATCCGATTGAGCAGTATACTCGTATCTTTAATTATCCAGAGGAATCCAGAGTAAAATCGGCAAAAGATCTGGAAGAACTTGGGATTAAAACATTCTTTTGTTCCAATGTGTGTGCAATCTATCGCAGAGATATTTTTGACAACCTGGGTGGATTTATTAATAGAACCATATTTAATGAAGATATGATTTATGCAGCGAAAGCCATCCAGGCTGGATACGCAGTGGCATATGCAGCGAAAGCTCATGTGATTCACTCTCATAATTACAGCGCAAAAGAACAGTTTCACAGGAATTTTGATATTGGTGTTTCTCATGCGGATTATCCGGAAGTATTTCAGGCATATCCGGCAGAATCCGAAGGAATCAAAATGGTAAAGCAAACAGCTGATTATCTGAAAAGAACAGGAAAAAGGAAACTTATCCCTGTACTGGTTGTTCGAAGTGGATGCAAATTTTTAGGATACAAGCTGGGAGTTCATTACAAGAGGCTTCCGAAAAAAATGATTATTTCACTTAGTATGAATAAGGATTACTGGAGACTGCATTCATTAAAGAAAGAAGTTTCGGGAATTGATGCAACAAAGGGTTATGGAAAAACGGAAGCGGAAATGAAAAAGTAGGAGGATTCATCTTATGTGTGGGATTGTAGGATATATTGGAACAGAACAAGCTTCTGGAATTATATTAAATGGACTGGAAAAACTGGAATACAGAGGCTATGACTCAGCAGGAATGGCAGTATTTGATGGTAATAAAATCAATATTACAAAAGCAGTCGGAAGATTAAAAGCATTAGATGAAATAACACATGGAGGAGAATCGATGCCTGGCAATGCTGGTATCGGCCATACAAGATGGGCGACACATGGTGTTCCAAATCATGTGAATTCCCATCCCCATTATAATGAGCAGGAAACCATTGCGGTGGTACACAATGGCATTATCGAGAATTATCTGGCACTGAAGGATAAATTAATTGGAAAAGGTTATGCGTTTGTTTCAGACACAGATACAGAAGTGATTGCACATCTTCTTGATTACTATTACAAAGGGAATCCGCTAGAGGCAATCACAAAAGTACTTCACAGAGTAGAAGGTTCATATGCATTTGGAATCCTGTTTGCAGAGTATCCTGATGAATTATTTGCAGTGAGAAAAGGAAGTCCTTTGATTGTTGGAAAAAATGAAACGGGAAGTTTTATAGCATCGGATGTTCCGGCAATCTTAAAATATACACGCAGTGTTTATTTTGTAGATGAACAAGAAGTAGCATGTCTGAAAGCGGATTCTATTCGCTTTTTCACAGTAGACGAAGAGGAAATCAAAAAAGAATGCGTTCATATTGACTGGGATGAAAATGCCGCAGAAAAAGGTGGATATGAACACTTCATGTTGAAAGAAATGTACGAGCAGCCCAAAACAGTTCAGGATACTCTTATGCCAAGAATTAAGGGTGAGGATATTGTGATCGAAGAACTTGGGATGTCTGATGAAGATATGAGACAGATCAGGAAAATTCATATCGTGGCATGTGGTTCAGCATATCATACCGGTGTTACCGGAAAGTACATTATAGAAGGACTTGCAAGAATTCCTGTTGAAGTGGATGTTGCATCTGAATTCAGATATCGCAACCCAGTTTTAGAGGAAGGCGGAATGGTTATTGTCATTAGTCAGTCTGGAGAGACAGCGGATACACTTGCTGCGCTTCGTGAGGCAAAAGAACGCGGATTTAAGGTACTTGGAATTGTGAATGTAGTAGGCAGTTCTATTGCAAGAGAAGCGGACAATGTCATGTATACATGGGCGGGGCCTGAGATTGCAGTTGCAACAACAAAGGCTTATTCAGCACAATTAATAGCACTCTACCTACTTGCGCTGAAAATATCCAAAGCCAGAGGTGTACTGGCGCAAGAAGAGATATCCTGTATGATGGAAGATTTGAAGCGTCTTCCGGATCAGATAGAAATGCTCTTAAATAATAAAACGAAAATACAGCATTTTGCAAATCGTTATATTGGCGCAAAAGATATTTTCTTCATCGGAAGAGGGATCGATTATGCAATTTCGCTGGAAGCATCTCTAAAACTAAAAGAAATTTCCTATATTCATTCTGAGGCATATGCGGCAGGGGAACTAAAACATGGTACCATATCTCTGATTGAGGAAGGCACGTTGGTTGCTGCTGTTTCAACGCAGAAAAGCTTGTACCAGAAAACGATAAGCAATATGGTAGAGGTAAAATCGAGAGGGGCATTTGTTCTGGCAGTGACCAATGAAGGAAATACAGAGATTGAGAAAGCTGCAGATTATGTTATTTATATTCCGGAGACCAATCAGTATTTTACAAATTCTCTTGCCATTATTCCATTGCAGTTATTTGCATATTATGTTTCAATCGGAAAAGGCTGCGATGTTGATAAACCTAGAAATCTTGCCAAATCAGTTACGGTAGAATAGAATCCAGTTGAAAAAAGCCATCGTTGTTAATATGAATTAAAGTCGACATATTTTATTAAAGTCTGCAAATTTTAACAGAGTCAGCAAAATATTATATTTTGTGGTGGAATTATAAAGAAAGGAATTAAAGAGAATTATTATAATAAATTAATATTGTACGAAACGGTAAAATGCATTCCAAGAGTTAAATTTAACTTTTGGAATGCATTTTTATTTGTATAATTCTTATTTTGCATCAAAATATACTGATAAATTACTATATTGTGAAAAATACTGTATATGGATTTATTAGAAACGTGATATACTATATATTGTATATAGATAAAAGATAGAGTACTTTTGGGGGAATATATGAGAAGTCAATTTCTAATTGTTCCATATGAAGACGAGGATTTGTACAGCTGGGTATCTAGACATATTAAACATAGCATTAATTTAGGATTTAATGATATTTTAGAGGAATTAACTGGTCAAAGAAGATATTCTAGAAGAATTAGATACTTGGGACAAATTGAAAATATAGCAAGGGTTCTAAGTGTTTTTGGATATAATGCAGAAATGATTATAGATAAGATGACATATTTCAACATAGTGAAGCCATTTTATGATGAAACAAAAACTAATATCATAAAGGACAGTCTGCTCGGGAGCAGTGAAAGATTATATAACAGATTTTCGTTTCATAAAGCAGGTATGTTTTCAGCTGAAAAATTTTGCTATAAAGTATGTCCTAAGTGCTTTGAGGAAGATAAAGAAAAGTACGGAGAGGCATATTTGCATCGAAATCATAATATTATAGGTATTAGAACTTGCTATAAGCATAACTGTTACTTAGATATAGTCAATTATATTGTAAATAGAAAAGGTCACTATTATGATGTTGATAGTGAATATTTGCCTAGTAAAATAAAGTATCCAACGGATGAAACAATAGATTTACATAACAAATTTAATAAAGATATTGTTTATCTTATAGAAGGTAATATGAGTTTCATTACCTCGGAAATAATACGAAAAAAAATTAAAGTAAAATTAGCTATAATGGGGATTACAAATAGACCGTTTCTAAATAATGATTATTTATTGAGAGATTTTCATAGTAAATATTCTGATGAGTTTTTGAACGAATATGACTTAGGCTCGAAAATTGGAAATGTTGATACTTGGTTTAGGAAATGCATGTATTCAGATAAAGTAAATGAAAATATTTTTCGCCAAATTATAACAATAAGGTTTTTGTTTGGAAGTTTACATGAATTTGTCGAGTTTAACGAAGTTTTTGTCCCTTTTGGAAAAGGACCATATCCGTGCATGAATAAAATTTGTGAGGGGTACCACAAGAAAATTATTAATAGATATGAAGGAAAATTTCATAGAAACAGGAATTGCTATGTAGGAACATTTAAATGTGATATTTGTGGATATACATATACTTTAAGTGACAAAACCTATAATGAAAATAATATTGACGAATCAAGCAGGATAAAATCACCAGGAGAACTATGGTTGAGAAAATTAGAAGAATATGTAGAAAAGGGCTATTCTAGAAATAGAATAGGGGAGCTTTTAAATGTATCAGATCATACAATTGGAGATTATTTATCAAAAATTGGATTGTCAAGAAGTTGGTATAAAAAAGGAGAAGATAATCATTTTAATCAGTATTGGAATGAAAAAGATTTGGAATTTTATCCAAAAGTAAAAAAAGTAATAAATGATATTAAGAGAAACAAGGAAGAAAATAGAATTACTATACGATATATTGCACAGAAAGTTGGCTATTCAAGCATGAAAAGAAAAGGTGTAATTGAAAGAATGCCTAAAGTCAGAAAGTTGGTAGAAGACTCAACTGAGACATATGCTGAGTATAAAATTAGAATTAAACAGTTAGTCCATTGAGTTTTGTTTTTGGAGGTGTTTAATGAGCAAAAGTAGTATTGATGATCAAGGTCGTTATAGACAAAATAGAGGAATAGGTAGACTCAAGGATTACAAGCCATGGATACGGGTGATTGAAGTTCCTTCAAAGGGCCGCTCTCACAGGGTATACTGTGAGAAAACATCACGGCACCATGAGCTTCTTTCTGATATGGAAGAGTATTTTTTTTGGTTATGTGTTTGGGACGAACGAGTTATTGATATTCGTGAACAGTTTCCTCTTTTACCACAACTTAAGACGCTATCAATTGCATCAAAATTTGGATTTCAACATCCTTCATATAAGAATAATGATATTGTTATGACAACTGATTTTGTTATAACGATGCTCAAACATGGGAAGATGGTTGATATTGCTCGATCAGTAAAAACAAAAAAAGATTTGGAAAAATCAAGAACAAGGGAGAAACTAGCGATAGAAAGACAATTTTGGACAGATAAACAAATAGATTGGGCATTAATTACAGAAGAGTCTTTTTCTATCTACTTTGCTAAGAATATAAAAATGCTGTCTGGAATTCAGAAGTGGAGATTTAATGTGCCGATTCAAAAGGAACATATAGAATTGCTCTGTAAGATGTTACTAGCTAAGCATACAAGAGCTATAGACTGTATACCAATAACAATTAGTTTAGATGATCAATTTAAATTAGAGCCAGGAACATCGTTAAATATTTTAAAGTGGCTAATTTGGACAAAACAGATAAATGTAAATATGAATAAGGAAGTATTAGATTTTAGAAAATTAGAACTTATAAGGAGTGATTAATAAATGGATTCATATTTATTGGAGAATGATATCATAAATAATGTATATGATGATGTGTCCTACAGGATTATACACAAGGATATTAATAATAAGATTATATTTCTTATTGAGTTGGATACTATAAAGACTCATTTTATTAGTTTTAATTTTACTGAATTAGAAGAGAAACTAAATGCTGGCGATTATTGTTTGGAATCCCCATCTCACGATATATTTGCATCTCATTCTATTACAAAAAAACAAAAGGTAAATATGGAATCTAGATACAAGATTCTAGAAAATATATTAGAAATATCGCCGATACCTTTAATTTTTCAAAATAAATATAAATCTAGAGCTGTAAAATTAGTTACAGAAAGATTTCAAATAAACCCAACATTGGCATATAAAATCATAAGACTATATTTTCAAGGTGGAAAAACAAAAATTTCTTTGTTACCAACTTGGAATAAATGTGGTGGAAAAGGGAAAAAGAGATATTCAACAAAGAAAGTGGGGAGGAAGAATAATCGATTTGAAAATAATATTTCACCAATGCTTGGGGAAAAAGCAAATGGTGTGGTTATAAGTGAAGAACTGCATAAGAACATAGTTACAACTGTAAAAAGAACGCTACTGAGTAAAAAAAAATACACATATAAGCAGGCTTATAATATGTTGCTATATGATTTTTTCTCTCCTGTTAATAAAGACACTGGTCAGAAAGAGATATTACCTGATTTTAAAATTCCTACATATAATCAATTCTATTATGCCGTCAAGCAAATGGAAAAACATAATTCTATAAAATTCTTAGAGGCAAGAGATAGTCAAAGAAAGTTTGACTTGAACTTTAGACCTGTTCTTGGTTGTTCTTCTTTGGAAGCGATACAACCTGGATATAGATATGAAATTGACGCTACAAAACCATTTATTCCATTGCTTGATAGTACTAGAACTTTTGCTATTGGAACAGCAACTGTTTATTATGTCATTGATGCTTTTTCAATTATGATCGTTGGTTTTTATATTGGACTTGATAACCCAAGTAAGAAAACAGCATGTTCTGCATTATTGAGTTGCATTGAAGATAAAAAAGAGACTGCTAAGAAATATGGAATAGAAACTGACGAGGACGATTTTTTTGTTAATTTGTTACCTAAAAATCTCACATCTGATAGAGGTGAGATTGTTGGTGAACTGGGAGACCGAGTAGTAGCTCAGCTTGGTGTAAATGTGGAAACGACAGCAAGCTATAGAGGCGACATGAAGGGAATTGTTGAAAAAGCGTTCGATGTCACGGAGAAAGATCTGCTTGGAACAATTCCCAACTATACAATTAAAGACTGGAAAAAGATAACAAGAGGAGATATTCGTAATGATCAATATCCTGTACTTACAATCAATGACTTACGTAAAGTTTTTCTTCGACATATAAAAAAACATAACAAGTCTGCAATGAAATCATATCCAATGACAAAGGAGATGATAGCTGATAAATTAAATCCATCTCCAAACGAAATATGGAAGTGGGGAGTAAAAAACCGTGGGTGTGATGGAATCCGACCAGATTTAGATTTCACAAGATATATACTTACAGAAGAAAAAAATGGATCAATAACTCCAAGGGGTGTTTGCTATAAAGATATTTACTATACAAGCGCCAATAATGATGAAAATATACTTGGATGGTATTCAAATGCGAGAGCAAATGGAAGAAGTAAAATTAAGATACATATGGATGAACGTGATATAAGTAGAATTTTAGTTCTAGAAGAAAGCACAAAAGAAATAATGACTTTTATTCATACAAGCAGAAGCCAACAACAATATGGAGATATCTCGCTTCATGAATATGAGCTATATCAACATCGAAAAAAAAATACAAGCACATTGAATTTGGATAATAACAATCAGAATCAAATTGATTATATGGATGAGTCAAATAAAGATTTTAAAGAAATTACAAACAAAATGAGGTTAGGCAAACCGGTAAAGTCAAACAAAAGAGAACATAGAGCAGAGGAAAATGCTAAAGATAGAAGTTGTCAATCGGTTATACCTGACTATTCAATCGAAGAAAAGAAGATTACCAATTTAGACGAAAAAGCAATGGATATTAAGCAAATTAGAAAACATGTTTTTGAAAGTAAATTAGCTAACTATAAAAAAAATAAAGAGTGAAAAGGAGGTAAACACTTGGAATATAAGATCTATAAGCGTGATTCTGTAGAGGCAGGAAGGTACCAGCTGCATCAGTATGAGGATTTGTACGGTGAGACATTTGATTTTAATGTTGTTGTAGAAGCAAGGTATATTGATCAGAATGAGCCTGATTATAAAGGGAATCCGCTTATTGAGGCATTGCCTCCAAGTTATTCGGGGGAGGTTATTTATAATTTACTTGAAAAAGGCATTTACTTTTCAAAAGATGAACGTAATAAAAATGATATCAGCAGAAGTCATGCTATTGTCAGAATTAAGAATTTAATGCATATATGGAATAAACATTTGTTGTTAGCGCAAAAACTTGATCTTGTAATTAAAAGGGGATATACATCTCATGGATTACATACTCCCCAGAATTTACGAGAAGGAAGGGAAAATGCTTCAAAGCTTTCGAAATCCTGTATGGATCAAGATGAAATGATTGAATTTAAATTAAATCGAGTTTTACCGCAGATGTTAGGATTTTCAATATTTGGAATGTCTGGGGGTGGAAAAACTCTAGCTATGGAACGAGTTTTATCATTTTATCCACAGGTAATAGAGCATACAAATTATAAAGGTAAGCAAATACTTTTTAAACAGTTGGTTTGGATAAAAATTGATGCATCGTATGATGGAAATATAAAAGGGATATGTTTACAATTTTTAAAAAATGTTGATGAGGTACTAGAATCAACTTATGCATGGAAATTCCGTAGAGCAAATGTTGATCAATTAATTTCTGCAATGGCCCAAGTTGCCTCTGTTCATAAATTGGGCTGCTTGATAATTGATGAAATTCAGCATATTCAACAAGCAAAAACTGGGCCAGCAAGAGTACTTAACTTTCTTGTTACATTGCAGAATATGATGAAGCTTCCAATTGTATTTATTGGAACATATAAGGCTTTAAAAGGAGCTTTAACAAACGAATATAGGCAAGCAAGAAGAGCTTCTGGCTTAGGAGAAATAGAGTGGGGAATGTTAGAAAATGATGGAGAATACAAATCATTTCTGGAGGCTTTGTTCAAATATCAATGGATTAAAAATGAAGTAGCGTTGACTGATGATATTGTAAATACCTTTTTTATACAGACAGCGGGTAATGTAGCAAGGACAGTTCTTATATATCAGCTATGTCAACTAGAAGCTATAAGTATCGGAATAGAAACGATTAATGAGGAGTTAATTGAGTTAGTATCACAAGAATTACCGCTCACAAATAAAATCATTAAAGCATTAAGAGAACATGACTTCAATGAATTGGCAAAGACAGATGATTTATATTTTAATGAGTTAAATCAAGTGATATCTAATAAATTTGAAGAAATACAGTCTAAAGAAGAGTTTAAGATAGCAAAGTTGTCTATTAAGCAACAAGAATTAAAAAAAAGAGAAGAGTTAGAACTTGATTTAATATCATTTTTGCTTTCAATGGGTGAATATGAAGAACGGGCAAGGAAATGTGTAAAATATGTGTTGAATGATGTAGGTGATGATTACCAAATAATTAACATTAAGAGAAGACTAGCAAAGATGGTAATGAATGAAGAAAAAGTGTCTATTAAAAAGAAAAGAGAGTCAAAAACGGTACCTGATGTTGAGGATTTCAAGGTTGATAAGATAAATCTTAGGTAAAAAATATGGCTTCTAAATTTTCATATTTTCCATCAATATATCATGGAGAATCATTATACAGTTTAATTGCAAGATATCATTCTTGCTCTATTGGAAATTCACATAAAGATACAATTGAAGAAATATTTGGAACCCGCGATATATCGGTATCTCCTGAATTTCCGACTCATTTGGAAGAGATTTCAAGAAGGCTCGATATGGATGAGATGACAAAAGAAAGTATTCTTTATGAACATACACTATATTCCATTTATGAACCATTTCTTTTTGAAAAAGAACAAAGAGATATTAAAAATAAAATGTATCAAAATGGAGGATTAGGGATCAAAGGTGAAATTGGATTTTTGGCAGGTTCTATTTTGAAAAGTGATTATATGTATTTTTGTCCGGAATGCGTTAATGAAGATGTTGATAAATATGGTGAATCGTATTTTAGGGTTATATGGCAGATGCAAGGGTACTTGGTTTGTCATATGCATAATATAATGATGGAACCATACCCTGAAAAACAAAGTGATGTAGGAAGAGTATCATATATAACATTAGAACATGATAAAATTTGTGACATTCAGCTAAAAATGAATACAGATCCAGAATGCCTTTATATTTCAAAAATGATAAATGATGTATATGAGGGAATGCTAAAGGATTTTGATGCACAAACGCTAAAAATATTATATCACAGAAAATTAGGTGATTTAGATTATTTAACAGCTAATGGCGAGGCAAGTTACCACAGATTGCTACCAGTATTTATGAAATACTATGATAAACTGCTAGAAAAGTTTGATTCTGTAATTGATCCTAGATTTGAGCATAGTTGGTTCAGAAAAATTATTAGAAAAAAATGTGTAAAAGTACATCCTATACGTCATCTTTTATATATTAGGTTTCTTTTTGGAAGTGTAAAGAATTTGAGGAACTATGCTGATGAAGATGAAGTAGATAATTGTTATCCTTGTTTAAACAAGGTTTGCCCAGGATATAAGAAATTTGTAATAACGAAAGTAAATATTACAGCGGACTATAAGACACGCGAAGCTATAGGTACGTTTAAATGTTCATTTTGCGGTTATGTGTATTCGAGAAAAATGAAGGCAAATATTTATAAGAAGGGACGAGTAAAAGACTTCGGTCCATTGTTTATGGATGAGCTTATGGAGATATCCAAAAGACAGGATATGTCACTCAGGGAAAAAGCAAAATATTTAGGATGTGATCCAAAAACTGTAATAAAGTATTCTGAAGCGATTAAATGATTTGGAACGTCAATGCTTCAAGGTATAGTTTAATAAGATCCGATTTGTATATTCCACTGAAATTGTGTAGTTGAATAAAATTATTTTAGACTTAGTAACTGATGTAAGAAGACATTCAAGATAACTTGAAACATTGTCATGAAGCCTGACATGCAATTATAAAAAAGAATGCTTTAATATCAAAAAATATGAAAACAGAAAATAAATACTTACAATATATTTATATTAATATCACAAACATTGTCGGAAAGAGTAACTTAATAAGGATTGTTAATTGAAATGAGGTATATAATTACTAATTGATTGGAGGATGTGATGGATATAGAAGAAATGATTATTGAGATCAAAGATGCAATTATTATGAACAAATTAGTAGTTTTTGTTGGAGCAGGAGTTTCGAAAAATTCTAGTTTTCCTACTTGGCAAGAATTAGTAAGTGAGATGAACAATATAATTAATTATCGCGATTTAGGTATTGAGAAAACATTTTCTAATGAGGATTTATTAAAGATTCCACAATTTTTAAAACTTCAGGATAAAAGCAAATATAGAGAGATAATTATAAATAATTTTGATAAAAAGGCGGAAGAAATTAATCCAATTATTGATATAGCGTTGGAATTCCAGCCACATCATATTATTACAACTAATTTTGATTGTCTAATAGAAAATGCGATTGAAAGTAAGCGAAATAATTATCTTTGTAAAGGTAGCGTTAAAAAATATACTACTATATGTTGTGACGGGGATTTAGTGAATGCAGACACCACCAATATGTTAATTAAAATGCATGGAGATGTTAATAATATAGAGAATATCGTTCTATGTGAAGATGATTATTTAGATTATTCCAATAGTCATATTCTGATTGAGACATATATTAAATCATTATTAGTAAATCACATATTTCTTTTTATTGGGTATGGAGTTGGAGATTACAACTTAAAGCTCATTATGAATTGGGTTGAAAGAGTTTTGCAACGACATAAAAATGCAAGTAGTATATGTCAGAAAAATCATTTTTTATTATTTTCAGACAGTAATAGTATAAGTGATTTTGATAGAAATTATCTCAAGAGCAAGAGAATAAATGTATTAGATACATTAGATATAGCTATATCACATAAAAAGGATGGAGATTGTCGACTAAGCGATGAAAGAGGAGAAAGAATTTATCGTACGCTTGAATATATAAAAAAATATAATGTTGAACAGAAGTATTCTATAGAGTTTATAGCAAAACAATTGAGAATATTTGAACAGTTTAATATTGTAAATTACACTGATATTCTTAAAATTTTGGGGGACACCAGTTTCTTTTATAGAAAAATTGAGGAAACTTTGGTTGTAGAAACGCCAAATGACAAACAAATCTCAGCAATGAGTTTAGTATGTCAGGTTTGCGTTGATGAAGCTCATAATTGTGATGAAGTTTATATACAGGAGGTTTTTTTAAAAGCTGGTATATTTAAAATATTTGATATGACGAAAAAAAAATTATTTAAAATTAATCGTGAAATAAATGAAAAGTATCAATACATGTATAAAGCTATAATAACAAACGATTTAGCGCAGTTGGACAAATATATTACAGATACACAGTATAATAAAATTGATCAAGCATTTTTATGCTTATATTTGGGAAGGATTGATGAATATAATAAAAGAATGAGATTAATTAAATTAGACTCACCGTATATAGCATTTAGGAGTTCACTAAATTCACTTCAACATTATTGTAACCAAGAGATAATGCCTGCAAACATTTTAGATAAATTGGGAGAAAAGGAAAGGTATGCTTTTTATACTTTTGAACAATTTTTTCTGGGAAATGAATCATTGTTAGCAGAAATAAGTGAGCAGATTGTAAAGCTGAAGAAAAAATATACTCCATATAATGAGGGAAAGGTAATAGAATTTTCATATATCGTGAATGAAGGCTTTATGCAGGTAAGAACTAAAATATATGATACAATAAGATTTCTATTCATTAATGGAATATATACTGATGGTTTTTGCAATGGAAAAACAAGAATGCCAAATTATGACACTCTATTTGAAAATTATATAGATTTGATTTTATATTTTAAGTCAACTATGTGTAAACAAGATAAATACGAAACTCCAAGTCTGTGCATAGAAGATATATTTATAGTAACAAATATCCTTGAGAATGATTCGATGAAATTATCGTTTGAACGATACATGTTGGATAATATTGAGTTGGATGAAAATTGTCAAACGTATATTGTTAAATCGTTGAAAAACATTTCGAATTCAATAATTATAAATAGAGATAACAATGATTTATATATCCAATTATTTTCCATAGGTTATAAAATACTATTTTTATTAAATAGATGTGTTATTTCAGAACACGGCCAAAAGGAATGTATATTATGCCTTACGGATGTAATACTTAATATACAGGATATTAATAATGAACATTATATGCTTAACGCAAGAGAATTTTTGGATTTGGCGCTAAGCATAATTAGGAGTTACTGTGAACAGTTCGAGGATATGGTAATTGAAGAAAAACTAAATGAAATTGTAAAACAGGGCTTGCAGCTAATGAAAAATGAAAAAGAGATACTAAAAAGTTTGTATTATAAATATATTATAGAGATGCAATTATTACTTTATAGATTAGATATATGTTGTCGAAATAATAAATCTATGCAATCGAAAGATATTTATTACATTGTAAATAGATTTATAAAAGAAATAGTTTTATCTCAGAAAGGGTATAGTACACTTGTTCAAATATTCCCGTATTGTACAAAAGAATTACAAGAAAAAATCAAACTATTTTTTAATGAAAATCTAAATAATATGTCCAATATTGATATTTTGAATATTGTTGCTCAAGATATTGTTAGTTACTCAGCTGTTATAGAAAAAATTTTACTTGAACGTTGTAGAGAAAAAGGAAAGATAGAGGACTATTTTAATTTTAATATAAAGAACACCCCGCTTGAATGCGTTCTAAGATTAAAAGAACAAGGTAAAATTTCAAATATAAATATATTTGCTGAATTTTTAGGAGATAATTTGTTTTTTGATTATGTGTGCTTCCCAGATAAGTTTGATTACAATAAATTTGATGTTGAAAGACTATATTCGTGGCTACAAATTGAACCGTATCGAAGTATAGCGAAAGAAAACGCTTCAGTGATTTTGGGACAAAAATTTAAAGATGCTATTCAATTAGGTACGCGTGAAGAAGTTAGGGCGATATATTATCAACACTTTTATGTTGAGAATTCTATTAAATAAAATGTTGTGTGAATATAGTATTAAAATAGATTTAATTAAGGTTAGTAAAAGAAACTATTTAAACAAAGTAAATACAACTATAAAGGATGATATAGAAAAGGTATGACTGAGCATAATAAAAGAGTATTGGAAACACTAAATAGATATGTTAATTTGGAAAACATTAAATCTGTGGCACCTCATTATGCATTGATGGTTAGTGGCGAATGGGGCTGTGGTAAAACTTATTTTATCAGGGAACTGTGGCTTAAAAATAATACTAATAGCAAAATAAATTGTGTTTATGTAAGTCTATTTGGTATAAAAAGCACATTTATGTTAAATGAAGAAATTGCTAGTGCAATTATATTTAACAAACAAATGGTTAAAGAATCAAAACTAAAAAGATTGGCAGAAAAAATGTCTGCCTTGTCGGAAGGGTTATTAAAAAACAAAATAGGCATTGGGTGGGATAGTATATCTAGTATAATAGCAAGAGATTGGTTGGAAAAAGATAAAGAAGAAGTTACAAAAGTTTTGATTTTGGATGATCTTGAAAGGGTTGAAATGGACATTAAAGAAGTATTTGGATTTGTTTCTAACTTTATTGAGAGTACTAATCTTAGAGTTATATTTATTTGTAACGAAAACGAAATAAGTAATGAAAATAGTATACATGATTTTGAAAATTATAATCGTATAAGAGAAAAATTAATTGGAGATACTTTATGTTTGAACACGGATATTGACGATGCGTTAGAAAAGTTTTTACTAGAAATACACTATGTTGGAAATGAAAAGGATATAGTGAGAACAATTATTAAAGATGTCAGAACTAAATTACATTTTGAAAATCTTAGAATTATTAGGCATACTTTAATTAAATTGAAACCTTTGCTTGAGATAATTAAAGATTCGAATGCATATAAAAACTATGAGTACTCAGAAATTGAAATTTTGGGAAAGGAATACAATAAAGAAGAATATCTATACGCTGTTGCAGAATTTTTTATAGTAGCTAATATGCAGAAGGTTATAGGTGATATAAAGGAAGGTGAAGAAAAACTAGCGTTTTCGTCGTATAAAAGAAGTGAAACAACTGCAAAAGCTATTAAAGAAAAAGATAAGGAGGAACAAAAAAAGCAAGGAAGAGAAGGTAGTGGGTATTTACTGTTATCATATATAGATGGATGGGGGACATATATACCATTAGATGATGATAAGCATTTTTGGGAACATTTTATATGGGAAAGTGAGCTTGAAAAATCATACATAATTAATATGATTGAAAATGATTTTGAAATTTTAATACCAACTAAGCATAAAAAGCAGGATGTTTTGTTTTTACTGAACACAAGATATTGGGCATATAGTAAAAGCGAATTTAATAGTATGATCAGTATTTTAGTAGATAGTCTGTTAAAAGGTATTTATAAAGATTTAATTGAAATTGCAGTTGCGTATGCACTCTTAGCTAGATTTAGCCATTATGAAATATTAGAAAATAATT
>QKAS01000041.1 GCA_003246295.1 Clostridia bacterium
CGGACAAGCTAGAGATAACTACTTCTTTGGACAGTGCGGCTCATATTGAAATTTTTTTAGTTGATGACAAGGGATTGCATATAAGCAAAGAAGAAAAAGAAGTGACTTTTGAAATCACTGAGCCGTGCAGAATTCATAGTATAGATAATGGTTCGAATCAGAATGTAAGTGATTATCAAGGAATGACAGTAAATACTTATCATGGTAAAGCATTATTGATATTACAGGGAGAGCGAGAAGGAATTATCGAAGTGATAGCAAAATCAGGAGAGGTTGTGTCTGATAAAATGGAGATAAAAGTTAGAAGGACTTTTGAAATATAGTGCTTAACTATTGAACCGATCCCTGTCATGTAGATAATTAATATTTATAAATTTTGCCAGTGGGTGTATCCTACTGGCAGTTTTGTAACTATTTCAAAACAGAACTCCGGTATGCTATAATTAACCACTATCGGAGATTTTTTAATTCTCTTATTCAATCTGCATTCCTAGGTCAAATCTTTTGACTATGGCAGGTAACCATATAAAACTGCATTCGCAGTTACACCCGTTGGGGTGTCAACAAACAGCCAGGCTCTTCGAGCCGTCACATAAGGTTTAGTTTGGCCTAACAAAGATTATTCGAGATCGGTAGCCGTCCATCCTCTAAGAATGTTTCAAGGTAATTTTTATGGTTTATTGCATAGACAAGAGCCTTAGTCGAATTCTCATTTGTTGTAGAAAGAGCCGATGTCTTCTCAATCTACTGCCAAAAAGCATCAAGGATATTGGTATTCTGAGAATGGTAGGCATTACCTGATTAACAGGGAAGAACTTATGATTGTGAAAAGGGAAACTATGAATTAACGAAAATCAGTATTATGGAAGGGTATTTACAGGGTGTAGATAGAAAATTATCTAAATTTGAAATAGAGAAGTATGAAACAGAGAAGTATGAAACAGAGAAGGAAGAATGAAAGGCATGGTGATTATGTATGATACAGAACCCCATATTTAAGGGTTTTAATCCTGACCCCTGCGTATGTAGAAAAGGAGAAGATTATTATGTGGCAGTATCCTCTTTTGAGTGGTTCCCAGGGATTCCTATTTACCATTCAAAGGATTTAAAGAATTGGGAGCTTTTGACCCATGTGCTAACGGATGATGAAGCTGTGGATTTGAAAAAACTCCCATCAGCTAAGGGAATATGGGCTCCCTGTCTCACCTATTGTGAACAGGATAACAAGTTTTATGTGGTATATGGTATTATGAATTCTATGAATGCAAGATATTTTGATGTGGACAATTATCTGGTCAGTGCAAAAGATGTCAGCGGTCCTTGGAGTGAGCCGGTGTATCTTCATTCTTCTGGGTTTGATGCTTCACTTTATCATGGAGAAGATGGAAAAAAATGGATTGTATCATTAGAATGGGAAACCAGAGACGGATATCAGAAACCAGGACCTATTTCTATGGCAGAATATTCAGTAGAGGAAAAGCGGATATTGGATTGCCCTAAACCTATATGGTGGGGCGGAACCAATAGAGGATGTATTGAAGCACCTCATCTTACCAAAAAAGGAGAATACTTCTATATTATGTGTGCGGAAGGAGGAACTGGATATTACCATAGTGTTACTATGGGACGATCCAAAGAATTATGGGGACCTTATGAGGCAGATCCTATGAATCCTATTCTCACAGCTGTTCCTGAGAATTTTGACGAAAGAGCGGATGTGGATCATTTAAAACCACGTTATTATAATCCAAACACCTTATTACAGAAGGTAGGACATGGCAGTTATGTGGATACGACTACCGGTGAAACTTATTTATTTCATCTATGTGGAAGGCCTTTTTTGCCGGAATTATGCTGTACATTAGGAAGAGAAACGGCAATTCAGAAAATGAGGTGGACAGAAGATGGATGGTTGCGTACGGCATATGAAGATAATCTTGCAAAAGAACTAGTGGAGGAAAGTGGTATAATTCCATATGAATTGCCACAGATTCCGAACCATGATGATTTTGATGCAAAGGAATTAGGGAACTGGTATTATTCTCCACGCTGGATGCCGGAACGCTTCGCAGATGTAACTGTAAGACCTGGTTACGTTAGACTTTATGGGAAAGAATCCAGAGCTTCCCTTAACAAGGTGGCACTTCTCGCAAGAAAATTAACAACAGTTCATGCTGTTGTAACGACCAAAATGGAATTTTACCCGAAGATTCCACAGCATAGTGCAGGACTAATCTTTTATTATGATAATATGAATTATGTGAATTTAAGAAAATATTACAGCCAAACGCTGGGACAAAGTGCTATATCTTTGATTCGGCTGGAAAATGGAGAGAAAAAAGAATATCTTGACACCAGAGTAGCAGTTGAAGAGAACCCCATTTATTTTAGACTGATTATTGCAGGAAAAGAATGCTGGTTCCAGTGGAGCTATGATGGAGAAAACTATGAGGATATTGGAAATAAATTTGATGTCTGGAAATTATCCGATGAGTATTGTAAATTTGGAGAATTTACAGGAGCAATGGTAGGAATTACCTGTGCGGACAGAATGTTCCACAGACATTATGCAGATTTTGATTTCTTAACCTATGAGGAAGACG
Organism: Clostridia bacterium; assembly: GCA_003246295.1. Lineage (GTDB taxonomy): Bacteria > Bacillota > Clostridia > Lachnospirales > Lachnospiraceae > SZUA-378. The sequence continues at coordinate 2,604 of QKAS01000041.1, forward strand.
AAAGTGAATGAAATAATGAATAAAAAAAAGAATATTATTGTTTTTATGACAGACCAGCAGAATGCTTCGGTTACGGCAAACACGGCTAAGACACCTAACCTGGATGCTTATTTACAGAAAGCAGTTACTTTTTCCAATGCGTATTGTACAGCACCTCACTGTTGTCCAAGCAGAGCCTCTTTTTTTACAGGACTGATGCCTTCGCAGCATGGAGTATGGAATAATGTGGAAGTGGATAATGCGTTATCACGAGGAATGTATGAAGGAACACGGATTTTTCCGGAATTATTACAAAAGGAGGGGTATCATACCGCTTTTTCTGGGAAATGGCATATTAGTGCCTTGGAATGGCCAAAAAATAAGGGATTTGATAAAGTGCTTCACACTCACATTACAAATTTTGGTGCCATGGGAAAGGAGTATGTACCGAAATATAATGAATGGATTAAAGTGTATATTGACGCGAAGAATCTGGATGGGAAAGAGGAAGTGAAATCTCAGGGAAGAGTGATTAAGGAAGGATATCCTAGTTATTATCAGTACGGATTAGATGAAGATCCGTTTGGAGATAACGAGACAGTGGAATTAGCCTGTAAAGAAATTATGGAATACGATTACGAAAATCCCATGTTCTTATATATTGGGACCACTGGTCCCCATGATCCTTATTTTGTACCACAGGAGTTTTTAGACTTATATAAGGATATGGAAATAAAACTTCCGGATAATTTTCAGGATGATATGCTAGATAAACCGGCTCTTTATCGGCGCACAAAAGAGCAGTTTGACTTATCAGAAGAGGAGCATATAGAAAGTATTCGTCATTATCTGGCTTTTATTTCCTATGAAGATTATTTATTTGGAAAGGTACAAAAGTCGATTCGAGAAAAAGGAATTGAGGACGATACCATCGTATTATATCTTACGGATCATGGAGATTATGTAGGGGCACATGGTTTATGGGCAAAGGGGCTTCCGTGTTTTAAAGAAGCTTATCATATTTGTGCAGCTATTGGAGGGGGCGGTATCGGTGAGATTTATTCTGTAAGAGATGAATTGGTTTCAATAATGGATTTCGCTCCTACTATTTTAGAGTTGGCAGGAGTGTCAGCACCATGGGAAATGTGTGGTAGATCTTTAGTTGATTTCTTGTATCACAAGGAAGTCTCACAATGGAGAACAGAGATTTTTACCCAGACCAATGGAAATGAAATTTACGGAATTCAAAGGGCAGTATGGAATAAAAAATGGAAATATGTGTTCAATTCCTTTGATTATGACGAGTTGTATGATCTGGAAAAGGATCCTGATGAAATGAAGAATATAGCAAAAGATCCTGAGAACAAACAGGTTATATATAATATGTGTAAAAAGATGTGGCAATATGCCTGCGAAACGAAAGATAACAGTACCTGTGGATACATTATGGTTCGATTGGCACCCTATGGACCTGGAATAATTCATGAATAAAATAATTGAGATATTGTAATATGTTAGATAAAAATACTTATAACTGAACCCGCTGTTTTGATAGAGTTCTACGAAATGACAAATTATATATAATTAGTTGACAATACATTCCTGTTGAGAAGTCAAAACTACAGGGAAAATACGAAAATACTTAGTACATGAACGTATTCTAATTACGTTACTAAAGAGAAAGGAAATGTGATGTTTTAGCTTCAATAAACCTCATACAAGGACGATATGTACAATTTACAAAAAACAATTTGTGTTGTAGCAGGAGCTTCTTCTGGGATAGGAAGAGAAATTTGTATACAGCTAAGTTACTGTGGAGCTACTGTAATTTGTGCTGCTAGGAGAAAGGAGAAGTTGGATGAAACCGTAGAACTGATTGCTGTAAATGGTGGAGTGGCAGAAGCGGTTGCCTGTGACTTTACTGATCCAGAGGCAGTAGAAGGTTTGACTAAATATGTTTTGGAAAAATACAAAAAAATAGATACTTGGGTGAATGGAGTAGGTGTAAATAATGCTATGGGCATTACCTGGGAACTAGGTAATGACCAATGGTTTCATGAGATAGATGGCAATCTGAAAACTTGTTATATTGGAACAAAGTGTGCAATAAATGCTATGAAAGACAAAGGCGGAGGGAGAATAATTAATATGTCTGGCGGCGGAGTTGTAAAACCTGAAATATACAATAGTGCATATGCATGTTCAAAAACAGCGTTAGTTCGTTTTACGGAATGTATTTCCTTAGAATTACAAAAGGAAAATATTCCCGTCAAGGTGTTTGCATTCGGACCAGGACTTGTGAGGACAGAAAGAACAATAGCGCTTGTAAATCAGGAAGCAACAAAAAAATATATGCCAGGAATTATTGATAGAATTAAAAACGATGAGGCAACGCCAATTGAAAGGCCCGCACAATTTGTTGCATTTATTGCAACAGGAGCAGTGGATGAATTGGAAGGTTGCTTGTTGGAAGAATATATGAATAAAGAGCAGTTGATAAGAGATAAGAAACATATTCGGAAGAATCAACTTCATAAGTTGTGTGTAAAACAGTAAATAATCTTTTAATAAAATATAGCATATTGTAGAAATACGAAAAGAGTTAGCATTAAGTGATTTAGGTGCAACTCTTTTTTGACAGCATTTTAAATTATTTTTTGACCCTGATACATATGTATTAATTTCATCAATATTAAATTACTATACTTAATCGTCAGGTCATCCAGTTTATCGCTTTTTTGAGATAATACAATATGATGCAAATCCTTTTACATAACAATAAGCTCACCAGGCATCGGATATATCAATTATTATCAGTATAATAAACTAATCCGAATAAATAATAATGTATACAAAAAAAATATACATTGCAAAATAGAATTAGAAGCAATATGTGCATAATACACAAATAAATGACTGTTGACAAGCCATATAGCGTCAAATACGAAATAATATATTGAATATGTATTCTATCAGTGGTAATATTGCAATATAAATGTATGCATAGAATATGAATACTGGTCAATGTATCCAATAGACATGAAATGTTTCCTGAGAAAAGGAGAGAACATGAGAAAAAAAAAGAAAAAAGATAATCTTACAGCATTTATTTTTTTATCACCGTCATTGTTGGGATTTGTTGTGTTTATGGTTTATCCATTCGTATATTCGATTTTTATCAGTTTTAGAGACTGGAATATGTTTAAAGGGATGAAAGATGGAGCCTCACCTTTTGTGGGACTTTCAAATTATATCGAGACTATTCAGAATGAGTATTTTAGAACGGGTCTAATACATAATTTTAGTATATTTATCATTGCGGTTCCGCTTTTATTGATTTTGTCGTTGGTAGTGGCAGTTGTATTAAATAGTTCAATTTTTGCAAGGGGTGCATTCAGAACAGTGTATTTTCTGCCCTATGTAACAACAGTTACTGCATCGGCAATGGTATTTGCAGCTATTTTTCATCCGGAGTTTGGACCAATAAATTCATTGTTAAGAGGCTTTGGGGTGAGAGATTTGCCTGGCTGGCTAGGAAGTTCCAAGTGGGCTCTGCCGACAATTGGTATATATTGGATATGGAAAAATCTTGGCTATTGCGTGCTGATTTATTTAAGTGGACTACAAGGAGTTGATAAAACGTACTATGAGGCAGCATCCATAGATGGTGCAAGTGCATTTCAAAAATTTAAAACAATCACATTTCCCTTGGTTTCACCTACAACATTTTTCCTTCTTATCACCATGGGTGTTTTCTCGCTGTCAATTATGGCAGAGGTACAGGTTATGACGAATGGAGGGCCGGGAAAGTCGACATATACAATGGCGTTAGCGATTTACAAACAGGCATTTGTGGATTTTGATATGGGTACAGCATCATCTATGGCCGTTATATTCTTTGTTATTATATTGGGGATTACAATTGTACAATGGAGCGGACAGAAGAAGTGGGTTAATTATTAAGGGGGATTACATGTTGAAGAATAACAAAATTGGGAAAATTATTAGAACACTAATTCTGGCTTGTGGTGGAATCGTAATGATAATGCCAGTGTTATGGATGGTTTCGGCATCATTTAAGTATGAAAACCAAGTATTTCGATTTCCGATAGAGTGGATTCCTAAAACACCTACCATAAAAAATTATTTAAGAGCATTGACAGAATTTCCGTTTGCAACATGGTATTTTAATACTGCAAGAAATACAATACTCATTGTGTGCTCAACTTTGCTTGTGTCTTCAATGGCTGGTTATGCATTTGCAAAAGTGAATTTTAAATACAAAAATTTTATTTTTATGGCATATATTTCTGCATTAATGATTCCAAATGAGGTGCGTATTATTCCTCAGTTCATTTTATACCGAAATATAGGTCTTATTAATACATTTTGGTCAGTTGTATTACCATGGATGCTTTTTACTGCTTTTTCTATATTTTTTATGCGTCAGGCATTTATGGGAGTGCCGGATGAGCTATGTGAAGCTGCCAAGATTGACGGATGTAATGCATTTGGTATTTATGCTAAGATTTGCTTGCCAATGATAAAAAATACTGCAGTATCATTAACTATTTTAAGCTTTACTTGGGGATGGAATGATTATCTGGGGCCTAAGATTTACTTATCAGATGTAAAGCAACAGGTTTTGAGTGTTGGAATTGCATCTTTTCGGTCGCAATTTACCAACGATTATGCCATGCAGATGGCAGGGGCTTCTTTAGCGTTGATTCCGGTTGTTGTTGTTTATTTGGTGGGACAAAAGTATTTTATTGAAGGAATTACAGCAGGAGCAGTAAAGGGATAGGTGCGTCCGGAAAAGGGAGTTTGGTTTAACGAAACCTAAGTTGTATCATAACATCTATGTAAAATAAACTATTAGTATTGTTATGAAGAACAGGATGCTGAAAAGATGTATGTCCTGTTCTGGATAGGATTTTAGTTCGTAAGGTGCGGATTTACTGAATGGTTTATAAACATCTATATGGTGTTTATATAAAGAATAAAAAAGAAAAGGAGAAGAATTTTATGAAAAAAATTATGGGAAGAGTATTGCCAGCAATACTAGTAGCAACAATGACAATGTCGATGTTATCTGGTTGTGGTAGTACAACAAAGAATGTAAACACAAATGGTAGTGATGAGTCTTTTAGTGGAACCTGTGTTGTATATTTAATGGGATCTAGACACAATGAAGCGGTTTATCAAGCACTGGATGCTTTAAAGGCGCTGGACAAATATGCAGATGTAACATTTCAAATTAATGATGATGCGGATGAAACTCTGAATGAAAAAGTTCCAACATATGTAGCAGCAGGACAACAAATTGATATTGTATACAATAATAATCCTTTGTTTCAACAGAGCTATGTAGATGGAGGAGTACTTCTTCCATTAGATGAATATGTAGAAAAGTATAAAATTGATATGGAAAAACAGTATGGAAAATATGCAAAATATGCATATAACAATGGGCAGGTTTACGGTATTCCAGGTGCTGCTACTGTTTGGGGATTATATTACAATAAACAAATTTTTGATAACGCTGGTGTGGACTATCCAGATGATAAAATTCCTATGACTTGGGATGAATATTCTGAGTTATCTAAAAAACTTACAAGTGGATCGGGTCCCGATAAGATTTATGGTGCATTACATTTGACATGGCCAATGTACTGGTATGGTCAGGCAATTATGGCGTTGGGTGGAGGAGAAAAATTCTATAAAGAGGATGGAACCAGTAATATTCAGGATCCAATCTTTGCTACTGCGTTGGAACGTACTTATAATATGATGAACGTTGATAAATCTATCCGCACAAATGCAGATATTGCAACTACTGGTGTTGAAGGAACTGCATTTTTGGATGGTCATTATGGAATGATGTTTAGTGGTACATGGGTATTAAACTGGTTAGCAGATAAAGAATCTTACCCAAGAGATTTCGAAGTAGGCATTGCTCCATTACCAGTTGATGCTGGAACAACTCAGAAGGAATGGGGGGTATGTGGAACCTTTAGTCTAACTCAGACAGCTGTTGACCCAGAACTTTCCTTTAATGTCATGGTTGATCTTGTAAGGGAAACAACAAAACGTACCTCTACTGAGATTTATGCAGATCAGACCGTTTCTTCGGATTTACTCTTCAAAGAAACTGTTGAAAAAATTAGTGAATTTGACAAACAGATCACAGTAGATCAGGTTCGATCTATTTTCTTGAATCCAGATATGATTTTTGTAACAGAAAAAGTCGCAGGAAAGAATCCGTCAGATTATCAGACAGTAATTACGGAAGAAACGGATTTATACTTTGCGAAGGAACAGGATTTAAAAACTACTATTGATAATATCGAAAAACGTGGAAATAAAGTTATTGAATAATAGAGGTATAACGATTGGATAACGATAGTTCCAAATACAATCTTAACAGGTATCCCTGCTTTGGTTGTAACCATCAGTATACAAAAGATGTTTCTAGCATCTTCAAAACGCACAAATTTCATTGAGAAACAATTATACGTATTCTTTGAAACTCCCTGATCTTAATGTTTAGAATTCGGGAAGCGAAACAGGTTCTTTCTCTGAAAGGCTGGCAGTAGTAAAAATTGTAATACCTTATATGCAGAAATACTACAAGATTTTGTAATGTTAGATTTGCGTAGTAAGCGGTAAATAAAAAGCGTCTTTATTAAAAGCCCTGGCATGTTAGTATCATGTCAGGGCTTAAACTTTGTAAGTTGGGAAAGTCGCAGATTATTGAAACTTTAGAGAATTAAGGCTCGATATGTAAAACTCTATACTGTAACAACAATTGATTTCTGAAAGAATTAGAATAATCCTTTTTCTTAATCGGTACGCGTATATTTTGTGCAAGTTACAAAATAAAATGATGAAGTTATTTTGAAATTTACATAAATCTATGTTTCTTTTTCCATATATCAAAAAAATAATATCTGTTAAAATAATTATATCAAATACATATTTGAAAGGGAGAGGAACAAGCATATGAACTCTAAAATGTTAAAAAAAGTATTTACGGTTGTTTGTATTATTTCTTTAGTTGGATCCTTAGCAGGTTGCGGCAAAGCAACCAAAACTACTACTGATACTGAAAAAACCAGTAGTACAGAAGCAAAAAGTACAGTAGAAGATAGCAGCAGTGAAACTAAAAAAGAGGTGACGGTTACAGCTTTACTGCAGCAGTCAAGAAATTATCCTGGTCTTCAGAAAATGATTGATAAACTAAAAGCGGACGAAAACATAATTGTTGATTTACAGATCGTTCCAGATGATCAGTATAACAATTTGTTACAAATGCAAATTAATTCTGGAGAAGCACCTGACTTAATTGATTATAACCTTCCTGCAATTTATGGTTTAATTGATCCAGAAACTTATTTGGCTGATTTATCGGATGAGGCTTGGGTGGAAAATTTAGTTAATCCAAGCATTGTAACTCATAAAGATGGAAAAGTATATGGATTTCCATTCCAGGCAAGTTCAGGTGTTTCTGGAATAGTTTATAACAAACAAGTTTTCGAAGATAATGATATTGCGATTCCTACAACAGAGGAAGAGTTTAATGCAGTATGTGATACTTTGCTTGCAAAAGGTATCACCCCATTATTATTACCTTCTGATAACTGGGTTCCTCAGATTTGGATGTCTATAGGTGAGGGCTTAGCAGCAGGCAGCGTAGAAAAGGCACGGGAAATTGCAGATGCATTATTGACTCATAAAAAAGAATTTACAGATTATCCAGAATTGATAAAAGTAGTAGATACATATTTGGGTATGTTTGACAAAGGTTATTTTAACCAAGATTATCTTACAGTAAGCTATGATGCGTGTTTGGAAAGATTGGCAAAAGGTGAAGGAGCTATGTTATTTGGTTCTGCTGGTATTCTTTCAGCAGTTGAAGGTGCTTTTCCGGATGCAAAGGTTAGTTTATTTAATCCTCCTTTTGACTATAACACAAATGATGCTTTGGTAAGCGGATTGTTCTCGATAGGTTTTTGTGCTTCAAAAAATAGTCCTAAACTTGATACAGTAAAGAGAATCTTTGATTTATGGTCTACACCAGAATATATGAACATGTGGTTTGAAGGAAATGCAGGTTTCCCATCGTTTCCTGATGTAGATGGTGGGGATATGAATGATGATGTTGTAGCATTATACAATGAATATTCAGCAGAAGGTAAAATTGTAGGTGAAATGAATAATTATTTAAATGATATTCAGCCATTATACAAAACAACATTGTGGGTATATTATTTAGATGCTCCATCTAAGGGAATTACAGGAGAAGAATTATTGGCAACATTTCAAAAAGATGTAAATGAATATATGAAAGAAAAGCAAGTAGAAGGCTTTTAAAAGATTATAGAAAATTAAGGTGCGGTGCAATTTGTGCCGCACCTTTTCAAGAGAGAGGAGCAGAATTAAATGCATAGTAAGTCAGATAAAAAAAGATACCCTATTTATTTTGTTATACCAGCATTTATTTTTTATAGCATATTTATTATCCTTCCGTTTGGCATCAGTTTTATTATGTCATTTACAGACTGGAATATTGAAAGAATGTATATTCCTATATTTAGAGGTTTTGATAATTATATTGCAATTTTTCGGAATTCAGTATTTATAAGGTCCATTTTTAATACATTGTTATTTGCGGTAGCTACTACAATTTTGAAAACTCTCTTTGGTCTTTTGCTGGCATTAGCGTTAGTTAAAGTATCGAGATTAAACAATATATTAAGGACAATATATTACATACCTTGCGCTTTAAGCCCGATGATTATTGGTGTTATTTTTACATCGATTTTAGCCAATGATGGACTACTTAACAATGTATTAAGTACATTAGGATTTTCAGCAGTTGCAGTAAATTGGCTGGCAAGTTATGGAACAGCAATGAGTTCTGTTATTTTAATTGAGGGATGGATGTGGTCTGGATTTAATATGTTTATTTTTATAGCAGGTATACAGGCGATTTCAAAAGATTATTATGAAAGTGCTGATATAGAAGGTGCACCTGCTTGGGCACAGTTTAAGTCTATTACAATGCCATTATTAATTCCTTCGTTTACAATCATAATTACACTGAATATTACAGGAAGCCTTAAAGTATTTGATTTGATTTATGTTTTAACTAAAGGAGGACCTGGATTTGATACACAGGTATTAAGTACATTTGTATATAAAGCATTTGGATTGGGGTTATTAGGGCAATCCAGTGCAGCCAGCATTGTTTTATCTGCACTTGTGGTATGTATTTCATTTGTTCTTAATAGATATTTAACCAAGAGGGAGGTAGAGTTATAATGAAAAAATGTAAAGTAAGTTCTGTAATAAAGTATATAATTCTTCTGATTCTTGCTTTTGTCTATTTAGTTCCAGTGATTATGATGCTGCTTGGATCTGTGAAAGATCCAGCCCAGGCGCTGCAGTTTGATTTATCTTGGCCAAAAGCATTCCATTTTGAAAATTATCAATATGTAATTGAGAATGGAAATATACTACGTGGCTATTTAAATAGTGCCACTATTACATTTTCAGCTACGGCGTTAACTATTATTTTCGGTGCATTCGCAGGTATTATAATTAGTCGAAGAAGTGATAAAACAGGAACAGCTTTATATTATTATTTTATTTTTGGATTAACTATGACATTGCAAACAGCCAGTACATTTGCTTTATTAAAAGTACTGAATTTATACGGAAGTAGATTTGCAGTGATTTCTATTTATATTGGTATGAGAATGCCCTTTACAATTATGAGCTTTAGTAGTTTTATTAAAGGGATTCCTAGAGAAATTGATGAAGCTGCTATGATTGATGGTTGCAAACCCTTTGGTATGATAACGCAGGTGCTGATGCCAATTTTAAAACCTATCACAGTTGCCAATATTGTTATTACGGCTATTAGCTGTTGGAATGATTTTATGATACCATTATTTTATTTGGGTTCAGGTAAAAAATGGACTGTTACTTTAGCGGTATATAATTTCTTTGGAATGTTTTCCAGAAATTGGAACTATGTGTTTGCTGTACTTACTTTAACGGTATTGCCAATTGTTATTATGTTTTTATTTTTGCAAAAATATATTGTATCTGGCATGACAGCTGGTGCTATTAAAGGTTAGGAGACAACAACATGAATAAGAAAGATTATTTAAAACAAATAGAGGAAGTTATTGCCAAGGGGTCTTTTCGTGATACTTGGGAGTCTCTTTGCAACATGAAGATTCCACAGTGGTACCAGAATGATAAGTTTGGTATTTTTATACATTGGGGTGTTTACTCAGTACCTGCTTTTGGCAGTGAATGGTATGCAAGAAATGTATATCGTAAGGATTCAAAAGAATATAAATTTCATGTAGAACATTACGGACCGTTGGATCAATTTGGTTATAAGGATTTGATACCTTTATTTAAAGCAGAAATGTTTGATGCAGAGGAATGGGCAGAGCTTTTTAAAGAGTCTGGAGCTAGGTTTGTCATGCCTGTAGCAGAACATCATGATGGATTTCAGATGTATGACAGTGATGTATGCAGATATAATGCAGTCCAGATGGGACCTAAAAAAGATATTGTAGGTATGTTAAAGCAGGCTGTGGAAAAAAGAGATATGAAACTCTGTACTTCTTCCCATAGAGCAGAGCACTGGTGGTTTTTGAATAATGCAAGGGAAATACCCGAATCTGATGTAAACGATAATACACACAGAGAATTTTATGGACCAGCAAGCTACCCAACAAGAGACCAAGATGATCTTTATGATAATCCGCCTAATCAGGAGTTCTTAGAGGACTGGCTTGTAAGAACCTGTGAGATTGTAGATAAATACCAGCCCAAAATCATGTTCTTCGACTGGTGGATTCAGCAAGTGGCGTTCAAACCGTATCTTCGTAAGTTTGCTGCATATTATTATAACAGAGCAAAAGAATGGGAAATTGAAGTGGCTATTAACGCAAAATTTGATGCTTTTATTCATGGTAGTGTGGTGAAGGATATAGAAAGAGGACAAATGGCTTCTATTCAGCCTCAGCTGTGGCAGAATGATACTTCTGTAGCCAAAAATTCCTGGTGCTATACAGAAGGAAATGAGTATAAAGAACCGGGAGAAGTAATACGAGACCTGATAGATGTGGTTAGTAAAAATGGTGCATTGTTATTAAATATAGGACCAAAAAGCAATGGAACTATACCTGAGGAAGATAAAAAAATATTAAGAATTGTGGGGCAGTGGCTTTCGGTAAACGGAGAAGCTATTTATGATACTACCTACTGGAAAGTATTTGGAGAAGGTCCTACAGAGGTACCAGAAGGACATTTTACAGATACTCTTCGGGGGGAATTTACCAGTGAAGATGTCAGATATACAGCACGTGCAAATGTAGTATATGCAACCATTATGAAGTGGCCCGAGGATGGAAAAATAAGTTTGAAAGAATTAGGAAAAGGCTCTACCCATTTTAGGGGAACCATACAAAGAGTGGAAATACTAGGTCAGAATCTGGCACCACTATTTGAAATACGAAAAACCTTAAATATTTTTGCGGAACCTATCGATACAGATCTGCCAGTAGTAATAAAAATAATTACAGAATAGAAATATAGATATAGCGCCAACCCTGCTGGATTATGCAGGCTGTACTGTATCAGAAGAAAGACAGGAAGTTTTAAAGTGTTTGTTAGAGAAGATGAAGCAAGAGTATCAAGATGAAGATGATGCCTATAAGGAGCTGCAGAAAGTGTATGAAAAATATGAAGAAGCCTAATATTTTATTTATTCTTACAGATGATCAAAGACATAATACGATTCATGCTCTAGGTAATGAGGAAATTATAACACCAAATATGGATGAACTGGTAAGACGTGGAACTGCCTTTACGCAGGCTCATATTCCAGGTGGGACAAGTGGAGCAGTTTGTATGCCTAGTCGCGCAATGATTCATTCTGGCAGAACATTGTTTCATTTGGAAGGAGAAGGACAGAATATTCCAAATGAGCATACAACGCTGGGTGAGTGTCTTAAAAAGAATGGATATTACTGCTATGGAATAGGTAAGTGGCATAATGGTCCACCAGCTTTCACAAGAAGTTTTCATCAAGGGGATAATATATTTTTTGGTGGAATGTGGGATCATTGGAATGTGCCAACCTGTTATTATGATCCAACAGGAGAGTATGATAATGAAATTAATTTTGTAGTTGATTTTTGGAAAGAAAACGTACCAGTGAAACAACACTGCGATAAATTTAATCCAGGCAAACATTCTAGTGAGTTTTTAACAGATACAACAATTCAGTTTTTAGATCATTATACAGATGATAAGCCGTTTTTCATGTATACAGCTTACTTGGCACCGCATGATCCAAGAACCATGCCAGATAAGTATAAACAGATGTATAATCCGGACACAATAAAAATTCCTAATAATTTTCAGGAACAACATTTTGAATTTGGGATATCTACTATAAGAGATGAAGTACTTGCACCTTATCCAAGAACAAAAAAAGAAATGCAAAAACAAATAGCTGAATATTATGCAATGATTACCCATCTGGATCATGAGATCGGAAGAATATTTGATGCCCTTAAAAGAAATGGACAGTGGGAGAATACAATTGTAATTTTAGCTGGAGATAATGGTTTGGCGATAGGAAATCATGGACTTATGGGAAAACAAAATCATTATGAACATAGTATTCGGGTGCCACTTATTTTTGCAGGCCCTGGTATAGGTCAAGGAGAAGTTCGGGATCAATATGTTTATTTATTAGATATTTTTCCAAGTTTATGTGAAATGTTAGGAATTCCAATTCCATCTTCTGTAGAGGGAAAAAGTTTTTATAAAATATTTTCGGATAAACATTATGAAACTAGGAAGTCTTTATATTTTGTATATAACGACTTAATTAGAAGTGTAAAAGATGAATGTTATAAATTGATTCAATATCGAAAAGTAGCCAATCGAATACAGTTGTTTGATTTGAAAAATGACCCAATGGAAATTGATGATTTGTCCAATAATGAAATTTATAAGAACAAGATACAGGAATTGCGAAAACTCATGGAAAGTATTAAAATAGAATGGGATGATGAAAAGCACCTGTTTGGTAAAAGATACTGGGGATCCCATTAGGGATTTCCGTATCTTTTTGAAATATAGTATTTATTTTGATGAAAAGTATGGAGAACTTATGAAAAAGAAAGTATCATTTAGTTTGAAAATCTGGATATTCAATATGAGCATTTTATGTCTAGCTATATTGATTATGTTTTCTGTATTTATTGCTGCATATTTAGATGCAAAAAATAGAGAAATGGAAGGAGATATAAAAAATGAGCTTAATAGTATAATGAATACAATAGTGAATGAACTTGAAGTTTTGAAAACTGTGGCACTTCAAGTGGGAACAAACGGACATATTGCTAAAGAGCTGGACAATGCAGAAGTAGAACCCAAAAATTATTTTGATACGAATTTGGATGTGAGAGAAAGCTTTTATAAGATATTATGGTCTTATATTTTAGATAGAACTAAGGTGAGTCGAATATGCATATATAATGATGCCAAAGACTTTGTTTTTGTAGGAGATGCTTTGAATATTAATGAGGAATATATAAATCATCAATATATATCAGAGACATTTAAAATACACGATGAAATATTAGACTTTTTCTATATTACGTCTGAGAGAGCATCTTTTGTAAGAAAAATTAAAATGGACCCAACATATGGGGGTGATGTAGTTGGATATGTGGAGGTAGAAATAGACTTAGAATTATGGAAGAAAGCTTTATTAGAAAATGTACAGTCAGAAAATGGATTATATATATATAATACAGAAGATGATAAAATTTTGTTTGGCATGGAGCCAGAAGGAATACAAGAAAGTAATGAAATTATTTCTGTTAAAGAACTAAAAGACGTGTATAAAGAGGGATTTTATGTTAGTTATGACAATATTGATTTATATCATATAGGAATATATAGTGTGAAAAATCTGAATCAACAGAAAGAGATGATAAACATATTTCTTGTTTCTGCAGCACTAATTGTATTAGTTATTATGGTGATGATGGCATTATTACAGAAAATGATGATGGATAGAATGACAAAGCCATTGCTAAATTTATGTGAAAATGTCCGTAATATTAAATTAGATGAAGATATTAATGAGACTTTAATAAGCGAACCAGATGAATTTGAATTGATTTCTGGTGCATTAAAAAGAATGGTAATAAGTTTGAAATGTACTATGGACAAAAATATAGAAATTAAAACTGCAGAAATAAAAGCACAGCTTTTTGCATTGCAGGCTCAAATGAATCCACATTTTATTCATAATACATTAAATATTATACAGGCATATGCACAAGAAGGAAATTGCAATATGACAGCAAAAATCTGTGAAGCGCTTTCTGATATGATACGCTATAGCAGTGAATACTCAAAGGATAAGGTCTTCTTAAGAAATGAAATCGAACATATGGAGACATATATGGAGCTTGTAAAGATTCGCTATGAAGATGGTATATTGTATGAACTTGATAATAAAATTCCTTTGGGAAAAATAAAAGTTCCTAGATTTATTTTACAGCCTTTGGTTGAAAATAGTCTTACCCATGGCTTAATAAAAAAGGAATTTCCTTGGGAGATTAAAGTAAAGTGCTATATTGAAGGTAAGCATTGGATTGTGAATATTTATGATAATGGAGGAGGTTTTTCACCAGATGTTTTGGAAGATTTAGAGCAGTTTAGAAAAAAGTTGATGGATGGCAATGAATCGATTATAAATAAAAATTTAAAGCTTGGAGGACTGGGAATCAAAAATATTATGATAAGATTGTATTTGGAATACGGAGAAGAAATGATTTTTAAGGTTGATAGTACGATTGATGAATATACGAATACTTCTATTGGCGGAATTTTAAGTGAAGAGGAGAAAAATGTATGATAAAAGTAATGGTTGTAGAAGATGAACTTCCTATCTTAAGAAATATTTCTAATCTTATTGAAAGTATTAGTCCTTTATATCATGTTGTTTATCAAGCTAAAAATGGAAAGGAAGCATTGAATATACTCCGAGAAAACGATATTGATTTAATGTTCTTGGATATGCAAATGCCTGTTATGAAAGGTTTAGATTTATTACAAGAGTTAAAGCTTTTATCTATCCAAATTCCCATTATAGTTTTAAGTAGCTTTCAGGATTTTGAATATGTCAGGGAGGCGTTACGTTTTGGAGCTTTAGATTATATGTTGAAACCACTAAAAAAAGAGGATTTAGTTAAGGTATTAGGTAAAGCAGAAAGGGAGTTGATCCGTTCGAATTGCATAATTCAAAAAGAGGATGGAAGTGAAGCATTTAGTGAAACAAATGTGGGATATGATATGGCATTGTACTGTGCGGGTTCTTATAATATTGATGATTTTACTCAAACAATATCTAAGAATCAAAAACATATGGAAAATGAATTAGAAATATTCTTAGAAACTAAACTTACAAAAGATGATTATTGGCTGATACAAGGGAAAGAAGCACAGGAAAAGTTAATATTGTTTCGACATAAAAAGACAATCCAATACACGGTAAATTTATTGAAGCAACATTTAGAACAGAGTGGTAATCAGGCAATTCCAATTACGATAATTATCTATGGTTTACCTATTGGTATGAAACAGATTTATCAAATCCATACTAAACTCCGTAGCGTTTTAAGAAAAGAAATGAAAATTCATGATGATATATTAAAGGTATATAATCCCGAGGAAAACTTGCAATTGGCTAGAAAACAAGTAATTCCCTTGCCATTTGAAGAAGTTCAATTTAAAGAGCAGATTTACCCATTTGTATACAAAAGTATACAAAATTGCAATGAAAATAGAAAAATGATTTTACAGAGGTTAAAAACTTCTTTATTGTTTTTTCAGAAAAGGTTTCCATGTAATTTTGATTATGTTGAACTAGAAGATTCGATTAATAGTATTATACAAAATGCATATGATATGAATTATATTTATGAAGAAATCAAAAAGATTGTAATGGAAGCATTCTATGAAGATTTAAGGAAAAATGGAAATAAGGAGAAACTAGCCTATACGCTCAAAGACTATTTGGACAAAAACTATAAAGAACATATCTCAAATCAGGATTTGGCAGATAAATTTGGCTTTGTACCAGCCTACTTACGAAACATTTTTCAGCAGGAATTTGAAAAATCGCCAATGGAATATATTCAATATATTCGTATTGAAAAAAGTAAAAAATGGTTATCTACTGAGCCGAATTTAAGTCTTAAAGATATTGCTGAAGCTCTGGGATTTTCAGATCAATTATATTTTTCAAAAGTATTCAAAAAGATGGAGCACATGTCTCCTACAGAATATCGAAAAATTCATCAGGAATCGGGGAGTAACCCAAAGTCTGTGTAAACCTTCAAACAGATGTAAAATAAAATTACTCAGTATGGAGGTTTTATGTAAACGTCAAATAGCTAGCGTCTAAAAACTTCATAAATAATGGATAAAAAGCAACAGTTAACAGAGTTTAATGAGGAGATGAATGGATTTACGATTGAATTACGATAGTTCTATACTATAAAGTATAATAGAACCCCATTTCGATTGGCTTAACGATGTGACAGCCTTTTAAAAATGGGGTTCTTATGATTGATTTTAAGGAGGCATATAATAGGTATTTAACCATTGAAATTTGGAACAAAATAAACAAGTTACTATTTTTGAATAAATAGTAATTTTTTTTGAATTTATTTCATTCATAGAATGATACTATATATTCATAGCATAGTTACAGTCATTAAAACGGAGGAGAATATGGCAAGAAGAGAGTGTGTTATTCAGATTCAACAGAATATGGAAACAAACCCTATTCCGTATCATATGGATTTTACGGAACAGACATTAGAAAAGAGGATTACTTATACAGAGAATTCGTGTACTGAAAGCAAGGTTGGAACGTATCTGTATTATAAACAGTATGGGGGGGTGTCGACTAAGCTTCTAGATAAATCGGGATATCATAAAGCTGATTTTAGTGTTGTGTGGAATAGAAACGGAGCTGATAAAGATATCGGCATTCTTGATGAAAACATAATTGAGGATCAGGTAGAAGTATTTCAGCATCAAGATAAATATTTCTGTTGGGATAGAGGAGAAGGATGATGGGAGGAACGTTGGAATTTAAAAATATTACGAAAGAATTTCCAGGAGTTAAGGCTCTTGATAATATCAGTTTTAAAGTAAATGCTGGAGAAGTAGTAGCTATGGTTGGAGAAAATGGTGCAGGAAAAAGTACTTTGTTAAAAGTATTAAATGGTGACTATATTCCTACTTCAGGGCAATATCTTATTGATGGTAAGGAATGTAATTTTCAGACACCACAGGAAGCAATCAAAGCCGGAGTTGGAATTATATATCAGGAACGTCAGATTGTTCCGTATCTAAGCGTAGCTGAAAATGTATTTATGGAAGAAATGCCAATTAACTCCGCGGGACTTATTGATTATAAAAAGGCAAATAAGCAGACACAGGATATTCTGGATGAATTTAAGCTTCCGTTTAAACCTACGGATAGGGTAAAGAATTTATCTGTTGCCTACCAGCAGATGGTTGAGATTATGAAATCCTATCGTCGTAATCCGAAGATCATAGCTTTTGATGAACCTACAGCCAGTTTATCAGATACAGAAATTGAGACATTATTTGAGATTATCGACCGCATGAAGAAGGGCGGAATGATTATTCTGTATGTATCACATCGTATGAAAGAAATCTTTCAGATAACAGATCGTATGATTATTATGAAAGACGGAACATATGTAGATACTTTAAATACAGCTGAAACTACAGAGGCAGAAATTATTAAAAAAATGGTTGGAAGAGATCTCGGTGATGTATTTAACAATCTGGAACGTAATCATAAAATAGGGGCGCCGGTACTTAGGATTGAGAATCTGACTAATGATTATGTACATGATGTTTCTTTTGAAGTTAGAGCAGGAGAAATCGTTGGGCTTGCAGGTCTGGTAGGCGCAGGACGTACAGAAACGATGAGATCCGTTTATGGAGCAGATCCTATTTTAAGAGGAACGATTATTTTTGATGGTGAGGAAATCAGACCGGTTACGCCGGCAGATGCTATTAAAAAGGGCATGGCGCTATGTCCGGAAGACAGAAAATACGAAGGTATTATCGGAAATGGTTCTATTAAAAAAAATATAAGCGTTTCAATTCTTAAGGAATTATGTAAATTTGGATTTATCGATCGGAAAAAGGAAATAAAAATAGGACAGGTGGGTATAACGGAATTCAATGTTAAAACCACAACGATGGATAAGGAAATAAAGGATCTGTCCGGTGGAAACCAGCAAAAAGTATTGCTGGCCAGAAGTGTGGCAACGAAACCTAAGCTATTGATACTAGATGAGCCTACTAAGGGTATTGATGTAGGCGCTAAAACAGAAATTTATAAAATGACTTGTGATATGGCAAAGAAGGGAATTGGTGTTGTGCTTATTTCTTCTGAGTTGACGGAAGTACTTGGTCTTTGTGACAGAATCATAGTTATGTGTCAGGGGCATATAACAGGAGAACTTTCCAGAGAAGAAGCAACAGATGAAAAAATTCTGACACTTGCCATGAAAGACATGTTAGGAGGACAGGGAAATGACTAAGGAAAAGAAAATTCCAAATATTTTAAGATCTGAGAAATCTGGTCTGATTATAGCGTTGATTCTTATGATAATAATATTTTCGGTTTTAACAGATGGTAAATATTTATTAAAGGTAAATATCATTAATATTTTGGTAGCATCTGCTATTGTGGGTCTTGTTACCATCGGTGAAAGCTTTCTGCTGATTTGTGCACAGGTAGATTTATCACCTGGTGCTGTAGCAGCATTTTCTGGAGTATTGGTTTCCATACTTCTAGGTGCCGGTATCAATATGTGGTTCGCAATGCTCATAGTTATAGCAGTCGGTGCTATGATTGGTTTTGCTAATGCATCTCTTGTAAACTACCTGAAATTAGAACCTTTTATTGCGACTCTTGCAACGATGTCTATTTTAAGAGGATTAGCCTATATTATTTGCGGCGGTAAAGCAGTATTTATTTCAAATCATGCATTCTTAAAAGTTGGTGTTGGTAGGCTTTTTGGCATTCCATATCCTGTTATTATATTCGTTGTTTTGTTTATTGTATTTATTATCATTCTTGCAAGAACAAAATTTGGAAGAAGAATTTATATGGTAGGTGGAAATGCTAATGCATCAAGACTTGCAGGTATTAATGCTCATAAAGTAAAAACACAATTATTTATGCTTACATCGGCACTAGCAGCACTTGGGGGTATTATTCTTGCATCTCGTATGAGTTCGGGTCAGCCAACGGCAAGCGATGGTCTGGAATTCGATGCAGTAACAGCGGCAGTTCTTGGTGGTATTGCAATGATGGGTGGTAAAGGAAGTCTTGGGGGTGCTTTAATAGGCCTTATGATTTTACAGGGCTTTAACAACGGTCTTCTTATGTTAAATGTTCAGTCTTTCTGGCAGACGGTAGCAAGAGGCCTACTGCTTGTGGCAGCGTTAACATTTGATTACATAAGAAACAGAAAAAACAAATAAACGGAGGGTATGAAACATGAAAAAGAAAGTAGTAAGCTTATTAATGACACTTGTTGTAACCATGGGGCTATTAGCTGGATGCGGAAGCACCGGAGAAACAACAGCACCACAGAAAACAGTAACAAAAGAGGCAGATAATGGGGAAAAAATTAAAATTGGTTATGTATGTAAAGATTTGTCACAAACGTGGTTTATTCAGGTAACTGATAATTTGAAAGCTTATGCTGAAGCAAATAATGCAGAGGTGATCCTTGCTGATGCAGCAATGGATCCAGAGAAATATCTTACGGCTGTTGATAATATGATCTCTCAGAAGGTAGATGTACTGATTGTATGCCCTCCTGATCAGAAATTAAGCCAGTCTACGGTAGATCGTTGTAATGAAGCGGGTATAAAAGTATTCGCAGATGCAGACGGTCTGATTGATAAAAAAGGAAAACATATTGCGCCGGCACTTGAATTGGATGCTTATGTAGTAGGAGAGAGTCAGGGCGAATGGATGGGTAACTATGTTGTCAGCAACAACCTTTCCAATGATGATGCAAGTATGTATCTTTGCCTGACAATGGAAACGGTATCTTCTTGTTTACCACGATCTGAAGGTGCGTATGATAAATTCAGAAAAGTGGCTCCGGATTTCTCAGAAGATAAAATTATCAAAGCTGACTATGATGGAACATCTGAACTTGCATATGATGTTGTAGCAGCTACAGTAACAGCGAATCCACAGATTACAAAATGGGTTATTACTGCTCCGAACGAAGAAGGTGCTCAGGGTGCAACACGTGCGCTTGAAGCTTCGGGTGTAGATGCAGATTCCTGTGTAGCTGGTCTGGGCGGATATCTTGCAAAAGACGAATTTAAAAAAGATTTCTCGTGCTTCAAAGCATCCGGTTATTTCATGGCCTCTGAAGATGGGCAGGTGATTGGGGAAGCTGCAGTAAATTGGGCTAAAGATGACAGTGCAGTTCCTTTCCATGAATATATCAAAGATGGGGAAGAATATGGTGTATATCCGCTTGGTGCTACAATGGTAACAGCAGATGATTATGAAAAAATTATGGGCGATGATGCTAAATAATTAATTTGAAAAAATACCGGTTTTAACGTAAAGAATTTATAGACAAAGACATTTTGGAAACTCCAGAGTGTCTTTGTTTTGATTCTGAAATCTGCTATAATAAGAAAAAACAGAAAGAATATGGTAAGATGCATGAAGATTAATCGGCTTAAAATAAAATCAAAACATCTGAATTCCAGAATGTTGTTGTATTACTTATCTGTGATTGTTATATTTGCTTTTTTATTAGCCGGTGTAATCAGTATGATTTATACTATGCAATGGAAAAAAGAAATGAGCCAAGTGGTTCTGCAGAAAATGGATCTGATTGAGAACTATGCAAATAAACAAATTGGTGAAGTGCGCAATATCCATGAAACCATGCTGGAGAATTCAAAAATTCAGAATTTTATGAATGCTGTTAAAGCAGGGGAAGAAACCTCCGCTGATCGAGAGGATGTATTTCAATGGATGCAGCAATATAAAGAAAAAAATGCGAATATTATATCCTGCCTATTAATAAATAATCAGGGACGGATATTAGACACCAGATCAGAGAATAGTATCTATGTTGGACTTATTGAGGGTAATGAATATTATTCAGAGGCTGTTTCCAGTAAAAGAATGTCTTATTTTTCAGTGCCTGCTACATTTCCGCTGCAAAAGACCAATCCTACTTATGAGGACAAAAATACAGTTACTTATTATGGACGTTATTATGATAATGAGAACTATGAAACTACAGGGTATTTGATATTGAATTGGAAGAAAAGTGGGCTTTTTGACCATATAAATGAGGTTTGTGGATCCACCTTTGAACATGCATTTATCTTAAATGATATGGGCAAAATTGTATACCAATATGATGAAATCCCGGAGCAGGTGTATAAAAGCATTGCAGATAAAAAAAACAGAGGAGATGGAACGAAAGATGTTGTGTTACTTGGAGACAGATATTTATTATGTTATAGAACGATAGATGACTATCCTGATTGGAAGTTCTATGGACTTATCTCCTATGAAAAGATGGAAACACCCTTACGAAAAGTATATGTAACACTCGTTTTTATTACACTGGGTATGCTTCTTTTAGTAGCCTGGATCAGCTTTGGAATTGCAGATGGGATTACAAAGCCGATTTATCATATTTTAAAAGCCATGAAGCAAATGGGAAGGGGAGAATTCCCAGAGCCGGTAAAAGTAACCTCTGAGGATGAAATGAGAGAACTGGCCAGTGGGTTCAATGCCATGGTTTATAATATACATGATCTGCAGGAAAAAATCATTCAGGATCAGAATAAGCAGAAGGAAACAGAAGTATCTATGATTAAGTCTAAATTAGATCTTTTGCAAAGCCAGATCAACCCTCACTTTATTCATAATACTTTAAATACAATGAAATATATGGCTCAGATTGAAGGTAACGATAAACTGGTACAGACGATTATTGCTTTTAATACACTATTGAGAAGTAGTATGAATACAGGAAAAGAATTTATTACTGTTTCAGAAGAGATAGATAATATCAATCACTATCTAGATATTCAGAAGCAACGTTATGATGCCGAGGTTCGTGTAGAATGCTTTGTGTTTGATGATGTCGATCTGGCATTGATACCAAAGCTGATTCTTCAACCGCTTGTAGAAAATTCTTTGTTCCATGGTATTGTTCCAAAGGGAAAAGGTACCATAAAAATTATTTTTAGAAAAGAAGGTTCAAAATTATCAATTTCCGTAAGTGATGACGGAGTAGGTATTGCATCAAAGAAGCAGGAGCATATTCTGGAGGAAAAAGAAAATAGTCAAAGGGGCTATAATAATATTGGACTTACTAATGTGAATGAAAGATTGAATCTATATTATGGAAAAGAAAGCAAATTACTAATATTAAGTTCAGCAGAGTATGGAACTTTTATTTCTTTTCGGATACCTTTCGAAGAATAAAAAGGGGTAATAGACAATGAAAAAAGTCATGATTGTTGATGATGAACGTCCAGCAAGAGAATTATTGAAAATGGCAATTGACTGGGAAAAAGCAGGATATGAAATTGTGGCTGAAGCAAAGAATGGAAAAGATGCCTATGAACAGTGTAAATTATGTAAACCGGACGTGGTTATTACTGATATACAGATGCCTGTAATGGATGGTATTCAATTTATAGAAGCTGTAAAAAGAGAAAAAGGTAGGCAGCATTTTGTGATCTTAAGCTGTCATGAAAGCTTCCAATATGCCCAAAAGGCAATGAAACTGGGAGTAGAAGACTACCTGATTAAGGACTCTTATTCTTCGACAGAGCTTTATCTGCTGTTGGAGCATTTAAATGACCGCGAGGATGAATGCCACTTTCGGGATATAAACAACCTTGAACAAAGAAATGAAAATCTGGAAGGTCAAGAATCCCTGATTAGGCAGGCTGTATTAGGCGATGCCGTTGCTATGGAAAAATTGCAGAAGACTATTGGATACGGAAGAAAACAGTTTTTTATGTGTCTGCTTCCCCTGAAAGAACTGCAGGAACGAATTGGTCGTATACCAATGGAAATCATAAGGGAAATTCAGCTGTTAATCGGAGATGTGCCAAATTGCTTTACTATGGCAGAAGATGCAAACCATATCTTGATTCTGGTATTCTTCGAAAGTAACAACAGTCTCCTGAAGAATATCAATTCCAGGCATCTGATTCTGGCACGAATCAGAGAACAGATGGAGCGAATAATAGATATGTCAATGACAATGGGATGTAGTAACATTCATCAAAATCTTTCAGAACTCGGAGTCTGTATTGAGGAAGCAAAAAAAGCTTTGAAATATATGGTTTTTACCAGAAAACGCAAAGTTGTATATTTTGAGGCTATTCCGGATACTACAAAGTTATTAGAAGTAGATATGTTAAATAAATATATTGCCAAAGCTCAGGAGGCCTTTGAAAATGAAGATAACGAAAATCTGCAGAAGTACTTGAATCAGATTTATGGACTGGACATGCAGGGTATGGCACAGTGTAACTATCTGGAATATGCTAATTCCATTTTTTATGGGTATATAAATCAACTAATCAGCCAGAAGAGGCTCAATCTAGAAAAGCTGTGGAATGGAGAAATTCTTTCTTTTTCAGAATTAAACAATCTGGAGTCAGTAAAAGAAATGAGAGAATGGATTTATTCCAGATTATGTAGCATAATGCAGGCATTAAAGCAAGAATATGAGTATTCTGAATATGTCAGCAAGTCGATTGCGTATATCAAACAGAATTATAAGGATGATATAAAAGTAGAATCCATTGCTGATTCTATAGGAATTCATAAAGTTTATTTAAGTAGAGTCTTTAAAAAAGAAACGGGAGTCAGTTTAAATACCTATTTGAATGAATATCGGATTAAAAAAGCAATTGAAATGATGAATGTAAATAATATGAGAATGTCAGATATCATCTATGAAGTAGGGTATAATAACGCACAGAATTATTACTATGCATTTAAACAGGTGACAGGGGTCACACCTAGGGAATATATGAAAAATGTTCATGAATAGTGCAAAAAAGAATACAACACATGCGTGTTATTAATCTACATGAGTTCATAAATTTAATGGAGCCCAGTCGTAGTTGACTCATTAGCACAACGATACTGAGATGGTGTTATTCCGTATCGTTTTTTAAAAGCGCGACCAAAATATCGATAATCGGAAAAGCCGTTTTTAATCGCGATTTGTTCAATGCTTAAATCGAGATTAAATTTCAGATTTTGGGCAGCATTATCAAGTCGTAGGGTATTGATATATTCAATCGGAGAGGCATAAAAATGCTGTCGGAACGAATATATGAAATAGTTCGGTTGTAAATGAACCAGGTTTGCAAGCTCATTCACGCAGATAGGCTTATCTATATTATCTTGGATGTAGTTATATATAATATGATAAAATTCATTATTATCTTCTAATATGATTTTACTTAAATCGATGTTTTTAAAGAAGATAATTAACAATTGTAATAGACAAGATTTCCTTGTCAGAATATTTAAGAGAGAGTTGTTTGAATTGCTAGTGAGAAGCTGGTCAAAGACCGGAATTATTATTTCTCTGTTGGGAGTACACACCACGATTTCCTTGGAATAGTTGATTATTTTGTTTAAATTGATCGATAAATCAAAGTGACACCAATATTTATAGACAGGATGTTTCGGATTGTGGGAATAGCTGTGTTTTGTTTCTGATGGAATAAGATATAATTCACCTGGCTTTGGATAGAAGGTCGTATCAAACATTTTAAGGATGGCTTCGCCATCAAGGAAATAGTAGAATTTATAAAAACTATAGATACAGTCAACTGCACCCCAGTCGGGTACTACCGTATTTGCATTTCCGAGAAGAAATTTAGGAGATATATAGTCAAAAATATTTGTAAGCGTATTAGAACTACTGTGTTTCATGTTGCGGTTTCCTTTCGTGATTTCTGTGCTTATAATACATTAAAACCTTAATTTTGTCCACATATTTAAGATGATTAACCGTGTTTTTTGGTGGATGGATATGATAAATTAATAGAAGCCAACAATAGCTCAACATATGATTATGCAAACTGTCTGGCTTTGACTTACTAAAAAGTACGCAGAAATGACAGATATACTAGATGTTTTTGTAAAAAATATTTATTACAATCGGGAGGAAGTATGAGAGAAAATTTGAATATGAATCAGGGGTGGAAATTTCATGTTGGAGACATAGAAAAGGATTTGATCAGAGGACATTATGATACCTATATGCATTCAAAAGCTCAATCTGGTCTGGGTGCAGCCGCAACACTGTTCTATGATGGAGATTTTCAGATGGTGGATCTGCCACATGATTATGTGCTGGATGGAAAAGCAGCGAAAGAATACAATGAATCACAGGGGGCTTATCTGAGGGAAGATGCATGGTATCGGAAAAATTTCCAATTATCAGAAGAGGATCGTGGAAGAAGAATCGTCTTACTCTTTGATGGGGCCGGAATGAAAACAAAAGTATGGATCAATGGGCATACGGCGGGTCAAAATGATAGTATGTATAATAGCTTTTTTGTGGATATAACACCCTATCTAGTCTATGGAAAAGATATCAATACAGTTGCAGTTCATATCGTAAATGATGATCTGGAAGGTTGGTGGTATGAAGGTGCGGGGATCTACCGGAATGTCTGGATGATCAAAACTGATGCGATAGCCGTTGATGTTTGGGGGGCATGGGTGAATCCGGTAAAGAAGAATGCTGATCAGTGGGAAGTGAAAATTGAGACTACGATTCATAATATTAAGGATGATAAAAAAATTCTTATTGAACAAGCCATTTTAGATGATCAAGGGATGAAGGTGGAAGAAACTAGCTATGAGATGAAGGTTACGTTTGGTCAAAATAGGATTGAAACTACGATGTTGGTTGAAAAACCTGTATTATGGGATTTACAAAACAGTAGGCTTTACAGGCTTCTTACCAGAATAAAGGATAATAATAGAATTCTAGATGAGTATGAAACCTCTTTTGGATTCAGAGAGATTGATTTTGATGCAAAAAAAGGTTTTTATCTCAATGGAAAACATGTAAAACTACGTGGGGCATGTATGCATCAGGATCATGGAAATCTTGGAGTGGCACTACCTAAGTCAGTTATGGAATACAGAATCCAAAAACTTAAAGAAGCGGGAATGAATGCATATCGGTGTGCTCATCATAATCCGGCACCGGAAATTCTAGAGATCTGTGACCGGCTCGGAATGCTTGTTGTTGATGAGAACCGTTGGTTTAATTTTAGCGATACAACCAAGAAACAATTAAAAAGTATGTGCCTTAGAGACAGAAACCATCCTTGTGTTATTATGTGGTCAATAGGGAATGAAGAACCACTGCAGAACACTTTGGTTGGGAAAGAACTGACCAGCCAGATGCGCCGATTTATGCATAAGCTGGATGG
Organism: Clostridia bacterium; assembly: GCA_003246295.1. Classification (GTDB taxonomy): domain Bacteria; phylum Bacillota; class Clostridia; order Lachnospirales; family Lachnospiraceae; genus SZUA-378. The sequence continues at coordinate 29,247 of QKAS01000041.1, forward strand.
AACAAGGCCTGTGACAATAGCTTTGAACGGAGGGTTTTATGACTCATACGCTGCTGAGGAATCAGATGTGATAGGAGTTAATTATCTGGTTTCTCATTATGATCAGATGCATCTGGTTCATTCTGAGAAAGCAATTGTTGCAACGGAAAGTGGGGCTTCTGCTAATACCCGCGGAATATATTTTCTGGAGGATAATCAAGAACAGGGTGGGCATTATGAAACTGCATATGATAAAAAACGTGTTGAGTTTGGATCTTCTTATGCATATGCGATTGAAGCATCGGAAACCCATGAATATATTAGCGGTACGTTTCTTTGGGCAGGCATGGAATATCGTGGTGAAGCTATCTGGCCGATATTATTTTCCGGAACTGGCATTCTCGATAGTTGTGCGATGGAAAAGGATAATTTTTATCTAGTGAAATCGTTTTGGGGAAATGAACCAATGATACATATGGTGCCGCAGCATTGGAACTTTGAAACTAGGAGAGGAGAAATGATTCAGATACACATATATAGTAATGTAAATGAGGTTGAATTATATGTTAATAATAGAAGTCTCGGAATTAAAAAGGTTGAACCGTTTCATCCACCTGTATTTGAGGTTCCTTATGAGCCCGGTAGTATTAGGGCTATCGGTATTAAGGATGGAAGGGAATGTGTGGAACAGGAGATTTATACGGTGAAAGAGCCTGTAGATTTAAGATTGGATGTAAAAAATTGTATAAGTAATAGCGGAGAGGATGCAGTTGTTGTAGAAGCCAGCCTTGTGGATGAAAGGGGGCAGTTTGTGCCTTGTGCAAGTCAGAGAGTTTTCTTTACATCAGAGGAACAGGGTGAGATTCTGGCCGTATCAGGCGGAGATCCAAAAGATCATGAACCTGCAAAAGCACATGATAAGAAAATGTTCAACGGCAGGGTGCAGGCGATAATTAAGGTTAAAGAGGGAAGCGTAAATCTTAGAATAGGGGCTGCGGTTCCGGAACTTGGATTGGAACAGAGTGTATTGATAAGTCCGGTACAGGCAGAACCTGTTTTGAGGGTGCAAAGATGTGATAGTATTTTGGAAATTAAAGAATTTCGTATATGGCCGGAGACAATGGACGAGACTTCGTTGGATTCAATTTATGATTTTAATGATATGAATACAAGTCAACCGGTTACGATGAAAAATTACAGAGGACAACCGGGAAGAGGGTACGATATTTATACGGGGAAAACGATAATTCCTAAATTTCCACATGGAAAAACGGTGTATATGAAGTTTAATGGAATATCAGGAAATGTAAAGGTTAAGGTTTTTCATGATACAAATTGTTGGCCAAACCCAACACCCAAGGAATTTAAGAAGGTGTATGCAGCTACAAAGGAAAAGGAAAAACGAGATTTATCTATTTGCTTGGACGGATTTGGATCCAATGAAAAATGTTATATTGTAATTATGGTAAAAAGGGATGGTCTTTTTGAATTGGATTCGGTAGAGTTTGCATTGGAATAAAGAGAGTAATTATGAAAGCGCAGTTTATGGTAAATTAGAATTAATACTTGGGGATAAGAGAAAATATTCCGGAAAAAATTATCAAAGAAAGATGTTCTCGAAGTGAACACAATCCAAATGTACTAATTGACTTATTTTGAGGGATAGTATACAATAATATGTATTAAAACACACAATAATGTATTCAATAATGGAGGAGCATAATGAAATTAAGCAGTGCTACAAAACGAGCAATGGAACGCAATTACTATCAAAGTTGTGAATGGTTTTGCGATTTTAGAGAAAGTGAAGTGGA
>QKAS01000048.1 GCA_003246295.1 Clostridia bacterium
TTAACATAGTTATTAACTTTCATTTTTATGTTTGATCCATAGTATTTTTTTCCATTTGCAAAATAATAATACATTTTGTACAATTCATTTTCTTTGTCTAAAGTCCACTGTAAATATCCTATATTCAATATACCTTCTATGGCTCTTTCAGCTCTCTCAATTCTTTTATCTGCATTTTTTTGATCAGCAAAGTTCATACTAATATATGTAGCGTTATTAAATCTTTTTGCTAATATTAATAGAATATCTTCTTTTGGAATTCCTTCCACTTCAAAAACTCGATCTGTTCCATATATAAAAAATTCGGGACTAATATCAAACAAATTAGCTAATTTATTAGCTTCTTCTAGTGAATACTTTGATTTGGATTCTCCCTTTAATATTCTATTTATCCTTAATGGTGGAATATCTTTATTAATTCCAGTACTTAGCATATCTGAAAAGCTTATATACTGCTTTCTTTTATTATTTTCATTTTTCAAAAAAACTTCATTTCTACTATTTTTTAAATTTCTATATAATTCTCTAATTATATAAGTATTTATCCTTATGTTATCGTATTTTGATCCCATTTATTATCTCCTCAATATTAATGACATAATTATATCATAACTATAATATATCTTCTTTATATTTCTATCAGCCTCTATCTACTTATATCTATATGTATTGATTTTTGAGTCAAAATTTGTACCAAAACTATTTTCCCTTGCTTTTCCGCAAAATTATGCTATACTATTCAAGCGTCTAAATGCCCTGATTACAAGGCTTTTGGAGAAAACTAATACGTCAGTTCGTAACCTTCCTGACGGAAAACAAAACTAAAGGAGAATTTAATATGAAACAAAAAAATGTACTATTTATGACACAGGCAGCAATGATTGCCGCAATTTATGTAGTTCTGACTTTTCTTGCCAACGCTCTTGGACTGGCAAGCGGTGCAGTTCAGATTCGTTTTTCGGAAGCGCTTACAATCCTTCCCTTTTTTACGCCAGCTGCGATTCCAGGCTTATTTGTCGGCTGCCTCTTAAGTAATACGCTTACTGGATGTGTCCCTCTTGACATTGTATTTGGTAGTATCGCCACGTTATTAGGTGCGATTGGAACTTACCATCTACGCCAATATAAATGGCTTGCAGCCATACCACCAATCGTTGCTAATACTATTATCGTTCCTTTTGTTTTAAAATTTGCATATGGCATTGAGCCTTTATGGTTCAGTTTTGTTACTGTTTTTGCAGGAGAGTTGATATCTTGCGGTATACTTGGTATGATTTTATTATTTTCATTACAAAAAAATGCAAAAAAAATCTTCCCCAATTAATTGAGAAAGATTTTATCTAATTCTTGATTACATAAGATGTTCCGGATTTAAACATTGCAATTCTGGAATAACGAATTTTCCATCTTTTCGAATCAAAATATCATCAAAATATATTTCACCGCCTCCGTATTCAGGACTCTGGATTAATACCAGATCCCAATGAATTACGGAGGTGTTTCCATTGTCTGCTTTTTCATAACAATTGCCAGGTGTAAAGTGAATCGAACCCGCAATCTTTTCATCAAACAAGGTATCTTTCATAGGATGATGAATATATGGATTGACACCAATCGCGAATTCACCAACATATCTTGCTCCTTCATCACTATCTAATAATCGATTGATTTTCTCAATATTATTTGCTGTTGCTTTTACAATCTTTCCATCCTTGAATGTAAATTGTATATCAGTATAGGTATATCCCTGGTAAAGTGATGGTGTATTATATCGAATCGTTCCGTTGACACTGGTTTTTACAGGTGCCGTATATACTTCTCCATCAGGGATATTTCGCTTCCCACAGCAAGGAACTGACGGAATATTTTTTATTGAAAAACTCAAGTCTGTTCCCGGCCCTGTAATTCTGACTTGCTCCGTATGATTCAATTTTTCTACAAGCGCCTCCATTGCCTCACCCATTTTGGCATAATTTAGGTTACATACCCGAAAATAAAAATCTTCAAATTTTTCTGTACTCATGGAAGCAAGCTGTGCCATTGATTCATTTGGATATCTGAGTACCACCCACTTTGTTTTTGGAACACGTATTTTATGATGTACGGGCTCCATATAAATACTGTCATATAATTCCATTTTTTCTTCTGGTACATCGGATAGTTCTGATACATTATCCGTACCTCGTACTCCTATATAGCAGTCCATAGAAGACATTTCTGCACAGTCAATTTCTGCCATTTTTTCCAGTTGTTCTTTTGTGCATCCTAATAAAAGTTCACGTAAAACTTTTTGGCTGGTATAATGAGCAAACGGAAGGCCTCCAGCCTGATATACCTCTTTAATGATACTTCTTGCAAGTTCTTCTGTCTTTTCTCCAATGTAATGTATATAGACTTTTTCACCAGGCGCAACTGCACACGAATAGTGTACCAAACCCTTTGCAAGTTTAATGATTCTTTCATCCATATTTTTACTCCTTTTTTGTATAGCAAATAAAATTGTTTCCATTCTCTTCAAACCATTGTGTAGAATCCAGCATACCTTTTTTATATATTGTGCCTGTCATTGGATCCATGATTACAGTGTTTAGTTCATTAAATCCTACAATTAAAACAGCATTTCCATCGTTCAGCATTGCCATGACCGGTATCTCTCGGTTCACATAATAAAGCACGGAATCTAATGTACATCCTGACAATATCAATGCCTGCGACTCTTCAATATTCTCTTCTAATATATCGCTTATCGTCATCCCGCTTGCAAGCAATGCTGCAGAGCTTTTTTGAATTCCTTCAAATGCGAGAATGCTATCAAGACAAACAGATAGACTACTTTCTCCCTCTTCTATAATTGATTCTGTGATTTTCATAATCTGATTTTTCGTCATTCTGTTTCCTGGTGCCCACACTTCACCACCACTTTCACTTCTCACTACTCCAGTGATATCAAAAGCTCTCTTTACTGCCTTTGCAGGATCTGTCCAATCAGAATCTACACCATAAGGATCATATACATAATACTTTGGAGCATCATTATCATTGTCAAATAACGAAATTTCACGTCCACCTTCAAATAAGACCTCCTTTGGAGTCATGAATTTTATGGTGTCTGGTGTTACTGTTTTTTTCAGTACTACCTGTATTACAGTTTCATAATCCTGAATTGCAACAGATTCAAGACTATTTTGAGTACTTTCTTCTACTTTTGCATTTAAAATCTGATCATCTTCAATCTGTTCATAGAGCAACTGTGTAGTATCTTGATTTTCTTCTGTAATACTTTTTGAGATCCTCTTTAGTGTCAGCAGATTATCTTCTACCAACCCTTCTGTAACAAAAACTGCATCCTGCTTATATTGCTTGAGCACTTCTCCCTGTTCATTTTGAATGATGATTTGATTCATTGGGAAAATTGTTTCTCCTGCTTTGTCCGTTAAAATATCTTTTGAATCTGCGACTCCATAGATAACATCATCTCCCATAAATCCAATTGGTGCAATCCTCTGCGAGTCTGGCACTGTGGTTCGACTTTCTTCTGTTGTGTTCAAGTTTAATAGAATTAATTCCTTATTGTTAGTTTTATCCGTATCAGATTGCCATGCAATCATCTTATTATTTTCTGATACTTTATAGCTATCTTCCGTCAATCCTGAAGCAATCACCTTACTATCTTTTGCGATGAGGTCTACTGCACAAATCGTACCATCTAACATAAGATATAAAACATTATCTTTGGAAACATAAGCAAGATTTTCAATTTCCTTTTCAAGCAACTCATAAGACCTGTCATAATGAATAAAGATATCTTCTTCTATCGTGTTTGTCATACTGTTAAAATAGTAGACCTGAATTCCTACACTGCCTTCATGCCTGCCACGATTCATGTATCCATACACCATAAACCTGACATTTCCTGTTTCTTCTACTGTAAGAATTCGAATTTTATGCTTGTCAAATAACGTTCTATTGTCCCAATTCTCATTATCATAAAATGAAAATAATCTGACATATTTATTATCCACCATATTAAATGAATAAATTGTATTCTCTTGCACAAATGCAATCATATTGCCGTCTTCGCTTTCTCTTTTCTCAAGCTCCGGACTACTGATTCCAATCATAATCTTACTACTTGAAAAAATATCCTGATTCATTTGAGGATATTGATTCATCGTTCGTTCAAAATTTAAAAGATACATTCTTTCTGTTCCGTATTTTACACGATAGTATTCCGTTATTTTATATTTTTCTTCACTTACAATTACAACATATTCTAGTAAAACAGAAGCAGTCTGGCTTCCTATTTCAGTAATTGTTGTATTGACATCTCCCATTTTCATAACAGCTAAATTGCCCCATGTAATCTGTGAAAAACTGGAGTGTATATTCACTTTATTGAACGTGGTATTATCACCTTCTGAATTTGGTTCCAGATATTTTACAATATCATTATTTTTGGTAAATGTGTTTTCATGGAAACGCTTAACAAACTGTAATTTTTCATCAGTAAACAGTGATTCTGACTGAAGGATCCTTGTGTAATATCTAATTAATTCTCCTGAGTCTTTTGTGATCAAAATCGTAAGTGTATATTCTGTATCTGGCTCAATAAGATCTTTTAATGTAATGTCCAAATCAATTCCATTCTCATTGGAACGGTAATCGGATATCTCAGTGTTTTCTATAAGTCTTGTTCCATCTACACTTCTTACTTCGTAACCTATGGCTTTCATTTTGAAGCTGAAAGTATCAATATGTAAACTTATTTTTCTGTCTTCTCCTATGGGCGTGACAGAATCCCGGATAAAGCTTTCTTTCATCCGGGATGCATAACCATGCATAGAGTTAATATTCATTCCATTTCTTACAACAGAAACAAGCGGAAACTCTGCTGGACTCATTTCTACGGTCATATCTGCATTTCCCTGGTTAGTAATTGCACCTATGATAGCAATTGCCACAAAAAAGGTTGCAATGCAGACAAGAATTTTAATTATTGTCTTTTTCATAAATCCCTTTGTTCATTTTTTAGCAACCTGTCAAGCGTTGGGTCAATCTGTAGAAATTGAAAAAGTTTTGTAAGTTCTTCTCTTTTATTGTCTACATGCTTTCCAGTTTTAACCGCCCTGATCAGGATATTTTTTGGTGTATGTTCCATGTCTATAAACTCAAGAATCTGTACTGCATATCCCTGCTCTTCCAATAACTCTGCTCGAATTGCATCTGTAAATAAAGCTGATACGCGTTCTTTAATGAGTCCATACTTAAGCATGATATTCAGATCACTGCATTTCATCTGATGATTCAATTCATGCTGACAGCATGGTACAGAAAGAATTACTTTTGCATTCCATTCAACCGCCTTTTGTAATGCATAATCTGTTGCTGTGTCGCAGGCATGAAGTGTAACAACCATATCAATTGGGGACTCATGTGTATAATCTGCGATATCTCCATGTAAAAAATTAAGGTCTGAATATCCGTACTTATCAGCAAGCCCATTGCAATGCTCAATTACATCTTTTTTTAAATCCAATCCTGTGACTGCAATATCTAAACCTTTTACATTTTTCAAATAGTGATACATAGCAAAGGTCAGGTATGATTTTCCACATCCAAAATCTATGATATGAATTTTATGGTTCTTTTCTAAATCAGGTACAATGTCCTGAATAAACTCTAGAAATCGATTAATCTGTCTATATTTATCATACTTCGACTTAAGTATATTGCCTGACTCATCCTGGATTCCAAGATCTATCAAAAAACCTACTGCTTTACCTTCTTCAAGTAAATATTTTTTCTGACGGTTATGCGAAAGATCAATCTCTTGACTTGAGTTCTTTACTCTTTTCTCTTTTACCGTTATCTTTCCTTTTTTACTAACCAAAACAGTTACTGTATATTCTGTTGTCATAATCTCAAGTTGTCTGAACGTAACTTCCATTTGATGAAGTAATAACGTTATTACATCCGTCTTATTGTAATTTTTGTGAATTACCTGCGTGCCAATAAAACTGCTTGCCTGATATTGAATCTGATCTTTTTGAAGAATCGGGCGAAGTTTTATTTTTATAACTTCTGAACCCTTGACCGGATTACTTGCAACCAGCTGGTACATTGTTTCTGATATATGTTTTTCAAATAGTTGTTTTAAATTTTCCATATTTCTATTCTAAGTCTTCCCTTAAAAAAGCTCAACATAATTTTTTCTTAATGAACCAACATCGTAATACAAATTTGGACAAAAAAAGACATAGACAATGCATTTTTATAAAATCACATCATCTATGTCTTATGTTTACATTGATTCTTGTTTTTCTTTGTAATGATGAGCCTGTTCCAGCATCATATCTTTTACTTTCATCAAACGAATCTGTGTGCTTCGCTCATTCTCGTCCAACTTCATTACAATATACTTAATATTTTCTCTTAATTCAGGAATCATAACATGCTCCAGCGCATTTACTCTTCTTCTGGTCTTCTCAATTTCTGCTGCCATTAGCTGGCAAGCCTTTTCGCATTCAGCCAGCTTCAGCATATCTGGAAAAATATCATGAAGTGCTTTGATTGAATCATCAAGATCACTTGATGTAAAGGCAAAACCATAGGAGTAAATATCATTTGCATCCGGTGTCTTTGTTTGATAGTCAAAAATTGGAATATCAACACTCATGACGTTTTTACTATCCACCTGCAGAAATACTTCCTGCTTCGGTGCCATAAGTGCAACATTTAAAACTTCATCCGACATTCCAGCTCTTGCTAGAACAAAGTTTTTATTAGCAGCTCTGATGCCATCCTCAACTTTTTCTCTCAGCTCTTTGTTCTCTCTGACAAGATCAAGAAACTGTCTCATCAACTCGTCTCGTTTATCTTTTAGGAGTTTGTGTCCCCTTGTTGCCGTGACAAGCTTTTTCTTTAATTTCGTCAATTCCATTCGGGTAGGATTGACATGCGTTTTAGCCAAGTATTTTTCCTCCCTTCTCCCTTAGAATTGCTTCCTGGAATATAATTAAAACTGTTACTGTTTTCCATAATACTGATCCAGGAACTCATCCTTAATTCTCTTAAGTTCTGTTCTTGGAAGAATGGAAAGAAGTTTCCATCCAAGGTCTAAGGTTTCTTCAATATTCCTATTTGCATGGTATCCCTGCGATACATATTCCTGCTCAAATGCATCAGAAAACTTTGCATACAACTTATCTATATCCGTCAATGCTGCTTCTCCAAGTACCACCATGAGTTCTTTTGCTTCTTTACCACGTGCATATGCTGCAAACAACTGATTCATGGTATTTGCATGGTCAGCTCTGGTCTTTCCATTTCCAATACCTTTGTCTTTTAGACGGGATAGAGACGGAAGTACATCGATCGGTGGTGCAACACTTTGTCTGTATAATTCACGGCTCAGAATAATCTGTCCTTCTGTGATATAACCTGTGAGGTCTGGAATAGGATGTGTTTTATCATCTTCAGGCATTGTCAAAATAGGAATCATTGTAATACTGCCTGGTTTCCCTTTTAAACGTCCTGCGCGTTCATATAATGACGCAAGATCTGTGTACATATATCCAGGATAACCACGACGCCCTGGGACTTCTTTTCTTGCTGCAGACACTTCTCTGAGAGAATCTGCATAGTTTGTAATATCAGTTAAAATAACAAGTACATGCATATCTTTTTCAAACGCAAGATATTCAGCAGCAGTTAATGCCATTCTTGGTGTCGCAATACGTTCAACAGCAGGGTCATTTGCCAGATTTACGAACATAACTGTTCTGTCAATCGCTCCTGTCTCTCGAAAACTCTGTGTGAAAAAGTTTGCTTCTTCAAATGTGATACCCATCGCTGCAAACACTACTGCGAATGGTTCACTTGTTCCACGTACTTTTGCCTGTCTGGCAATTTGTGCTGCGAGTTCTGCGTGTGGAAGTCCACTTGCAGAAAAAATAGGTAGTTTCTGACCTCTAACAAGAGTATTAAGACCATCAATAGCAGAAACACCCGTCTGAATGAATTCCTGTGGATAGTTTCTGGCTGCTGGGTTCATTGGCAAACCATTGATATCCATTCTTTTTTCAGGTAGGATTTCAGGGCCATTGTCAATTGGTCTTCCAAGTCCATCAAACACACGACTTAGCATATCTTCTGATACACCAAGTTCCATGCTTCTTCCAAGAAAGCGTACTTTACTATTAGAGAGGTTGATTCCGGTCGAACTTTCAAACAGCTGAACCAGTGCATTTCCTCCATCGATTTCCAATACCTTACAACGTCTTTTTTCACCGCTCGCGAGTTCAATCTCAGCAAGTTCATTATAAGAAACATCTTCCACTCCGCGTACAAGCATAAGAGGACCTGCAACTTCCTGAATCGTTCTATATTCCTTAGGCATTAGGCTTCCTCCTTTTTCAACAGTCTGTCTAAATCTCTGTCAAGGTTCTCAAGTATGTCTTTGTATTCTTTCTCCATAACATCAGATGCAATATATTTAAATCTGCCTATCTTTTCTCTGACTGGAAGTTTTACAAGTTCATTAATGGATGCTCCTTGTTCCAGCGCATGTAGCGCCTTATCGTAATACGCAAGGACGAGTTCCATCATTTTAAACTGTTTTTCTAAAGGAGAGTAAGTATCCACTTCGTGGAATGCATCCTGATGCAAAAAGTCCTCTCTAATTGAACGAGCAGCTTCCAGTTTCAGCCTGTCCGGAGACGAAAGGGCATCCATACCAACAAGCTTAACAATTTCATCAAGTTCTGATTCATCATGTAGAAGATGCATCAGTCGTGAACGTAGTTCCATCCAGTTTTCATCTACGCTTGTATTGAACCATTTTCCCATATTATCTGAATAAAGCGAATAGCTGGTCAGCCAGTTAATTGCCGGGAAATGCCTTCTATAAGCAAGGTTGGAATCCAGACTCCAGAATACCTTTACAATACGTAGAGTTGCCTGTGAAACAGGTTCAGAAATATCTCCGCCCGGAGGTGAAACCGCACCAATTACGGATAAGGTTCCTTCTCTTCCGTCTGCACCAAGAGAAATAACTCTTCCCGCACGTTCATAGAACTGTGCAAGACGGCTTCCAAGATAAGCTGGATACCCTTCCTCACCAGGCATTTCCTCAAGACGACCTGACATTTCGCGAAGTGCTTCTGCCCATCTGGATGTAGAATCTGCCATTAATGCTACTGAAAATCCCATATCCCTGAAATATTCCGCAATTGTAATACCAACATAGATAGATGCTTCTCTGGCCGCAACAGGCATATCGGAAGTGTTAGCAATCAGAACAGTTCTTTCCATCAGGGAATGTCCTGTTTTTGGATCCTTCAACTCAGGAAATTCATTCAGAACATCTGTCATTTCATTTCCACGTTCTCCACATCCAATATAGACGATAATATCTGCTTCTGCCCATTTTGCAAGCTGATGCTGAACGACAGTCTTTCCACTTCCAAATGGTCCCGGAACGGCAGCTACACCACCTTTTGCAATAGGAAATAATGTATCAACGACTCTTTGTCCTGTTACCAAAGGCATATCAGGAGACATTTTCTCTTTGTAAGGACGACCTACACGCACTGGCCACTTCTGCATCAGGGTGATTTCTTTTTTCTCACCTTCCAATGTTTCTATGACAGCAATCACATCCTCAACTTTATAGTCTCCTTCCTGAATAGATATTAATGTTCCCTCAAATCCATGTGGAACCATAATCTTATGTTCAATAATAACTGATTCCTGCACTAAACCAATAATGTCGACTGCTTCTACCTTATCTCCAACCTTTTTTGTCGGTACAAAGTGCCATGAAGCATCTCTGTCAAGAGAAGGTATTTCTATTCCACGCTTTAAGTTGTTACCTGTTTCATTCATAATACGAACCAGAGGTCTCTGGATACCGTCAAAAATACTTCCAATCAGCCCAGGTCCGAGTTCGACACTGAGTGGTGCATTGGTAGATTCTACAGGTTCTCCCGGACCTAGGCCGGATGTTTCTTCATAAACCTGAATGGATGCAAGATCTCCATGCATTTCGATTATTTCACCAATCAACCTCTGTTCACTAACACGAACAACGTCGAACATATTGGCGTCACGCATGTTCTCAGCAATTACCAAAGGTCCTGCGACTTTTTTTATGGTACCTTTTTTCATTATACTTATCACCCGCTTTACTAGTTTTCGTTGTTAAATATGATATCAGAACCTACAGCTCTTTCTACAGATTTTCTGACATTCGCAATTCCGATTCCATTATTTTCACTTACGCCAGGTAAGGGAATGATTGCGGGGATCAGATTGCTTCTAAAGGCTTCTATCTCTTCATGAATTTCACTATATAGTGCCTCTGTTGTGTAGATTACTGCAAAAGAGCCTTCTGCAAGATGTTTTAATGTTTTTGTGGCTTCTTCTTTTGTGCTGACAGGATATGTTGCAATTCCTAAAGCCGCAAATCCATAAATACTGTCACGGTCTCCTATAATCGCTATTTTATACATACATATCCCTCAGTCTTTCCCTGATGGAATTCTCAGGTAAATCATTTAACTTCCCTGATAAAAGAATTCTTACAGTTTTAATTTCATTCTCTCTGGCCAGGATATACGCTGCAAGAGGCGACACTGATGTTGTATTGAATTTTTGTGGTTTAATCCTGTTGATAATTAGATTATCACACCATCTCTCAAACGACGAGAATGACTCTTTTAAGGCATTTACAGCATCATCATAAACAGTCGTTTCTAAATAGTCATAGATTGCTTCTACTCCCATGAGTGATGCTCTGACTAATTCTTTCTTGCTGAGAGTTTTGCACTGTGCAAGCGCCATTTCAAAAAATTCTATTCTTTTTCCTGTCTTGGCTCCTCTGATTGAACTATTCAGATTTGCAGTTACAATTCTAAGCTCAGCATACTCCATTAGTAATTCATTTTCTGATGCCGCTGCCATTTTATAAATTGTATCCAGCGCTGCTCTATCTAATATTACATCGCAAAGCTGTCCATCACCATTTCTCATCTGAACTTGATAGGCCTCTTCTGCCGGCACCTGCATATGCTCTGGTAATATAGAAAAATCATGATTTTTTACAGCTTCATAAATTTGATTTGCATCTACCGTTCCATCATTGATAAAAATATTCGGTACTTCATTTCTGATATAAACCTGTTTGATTGCTGCCTTTAGGTTGTGAAAATCCTTCTCATATAAGAAGGTGTCAAATACTGACATGTCGCTGACAAGTTCTCTGATAAAAGACCAGGTTTTCTCCCTTTCCTGTGAAAGTATTTCTTCTGCACTTTCACCGTTATGATCTCCCCATCCTTTATCCGACAATATTTTCAGACAGTCTTCATATGTTTTACAGGAAAGCAGCTGTTCCAGTACTGATTTATCTAACAGTGCAAGTTCTTTGGAACGCACACGGGCAACTGCGTAGATGTATTGTTCTTGTGACATCCAAACACCTTCCCTTTCTATTATGCCTGCTGCTCAAAAAGCATCAGACCTATTTTGTCCTGTAAATGGTCTTTTTGATTTTCAAGAAGCGCTTCAAAAGAACAGTTTTCTTCTACATCATTATAAATTAGAATAAAACCTCCCTTGATCTTTGCAGCATCTTTTGACACTTTTAAAGATGCACTTTCTTTTCCATTTAATACAGCGGTAACTTTTTGATCAAAGTCTGCAGGAATTCTTTCCATGTCTCTTGCAGAAAATCTGATCTCTCCATCCATATTTCTAGCATATTTAGGCAGCATCTTCAGTATGGTGGAAAAATATTCTTCTGTAGGCATCTGAAGCAAATATTCATGTGCCTTCTCTATGATTCCACTGATACAATTCTGCTTTTCTGTCAGTATTCGTTTCTTCTTCTGCAGATCTGCAGCTGACTTGCCGCGTTCCAGAAAAGAAACTGTTTCAAGATCAGATTGTTCCATGATTTCTTTTTCCAGTTTCTCTCCTTCTGTAATTGCATCCTGTTTGATCTGTTCTGCTTTTTTCTTGGCCTGCAGAATCAATTCCCCAGCAGCCGCTGAGGCATCATCCTCTATATGCTTAATGATTTTATCTAATCCGGTCATAGCCAAGCTCTCCTTATTTTCATTAAATTGCCAGTGGTGTAATTCCCATGATCGCAAGAATGGAAATAAGCAAAGCCAGGATGGCATATGTTTCTACCATTGCCGGGAAAATCATTGCTTTACCAAACTGATCAGGTTTTTTGGAAACCAGAGAAATACTTGCAAGAGATGCCTTTGCCTGTCTGACTGCCGAAAAATATCCAACCACTGCCATAGGCATACATGCTGCAAAATAAAGAAGTCCTTTTTCGAGTGACATATCTGACGATCCGCCAAGCACACCAATTTGTGTTAATGTAATGAATGCAATTAAAAGTCCATAAATCCCCTGTGTACCTGGAAGCAACTGCAAAATTAATACTTTACTGAATTTGCTTGGATCATCTGTTACAACACCTGCAGCCGCTTCTCCTGCCATACCAACACCAACTGCTGATCCGATTCCTGCTACCAATGCTGCTAAAATTGCTCCTGCTAATGCAAATACGATTCCTAAACCTTCCATCTTTTCAATTCTCCTTAATCTTGTAATATTTTGTATTTACTTTAAATGGTCTGAAAGAACGTCCTCCACCATTATAAAATTTGCCAAAAAATTCTACATACTGTAAACGAGTTGTATGAACATATGCACCAAGCGCGTTAATTGCAATATTCAGAGTATGTCCGAAAATCACAATAATTAAAAATGGAATTATCCCAAGCGGTCCAATTGCTGTCATACTTGCCATTTTATTAATGACTGTACAGATAACACCTGTTGCAAGTCCCAGTGCCAAAAGACGTGAATAAGATAAGATATCACTCAGATATCCAGTAATGCCATACAGCGCATACAATCCCTTCAAAAAGCGTTTAAATGGATTTTTTGACTCTCTACCGTTTGTTAATACGATTCCAATCGCTCCTACTGCTGCAAGAATTCCTCCTATACTTGTTACTGCTCCCGGTAATGAAATGGTAAGTCCCAATGTATTTGTAAACGTTGGAACCCCCATAAGTGCCAGAATAGAACCAATGAGTAAGAAATACCAGAAAATTACATCATAGACAATTCCTATATAGTCTTTCGCTTTATAATTTTGGTATAACTTCATTGTAAGTCCTGTTAACAAATGGATGATTCCCAGTAACATTGAAAAAACAAGCATTCTCATTGGTTCTTTTACAGGGAAAAACCATACTGGCGGTATACTAACCATTTTCCCGAGGAAACTCGCAGAAAATGTATCAACAATATCTCCCAAATAGCTTCCAAACATGACACCCCAAAATGTCGTTGAAATTCCACAGTAAAAAAACATTTTCATGGCTTTATTCAGGCCATCCTCCATTGTTTTCCCAAACTTAAGCAAAACAGATCCACAACAAATTACCATAACAAGGCCATATACAGCGTCAGAAAGCATCAATCCAAAAAGAAAATAATAAAAAATTGCTGTCACAGCAGTCGGATCCATTTCTCCTTTTCCTGGCAAACTAAAAGATTCGATTGTACCTTCTAGGGGTTCAACAAATTTGTTGTTCTTAAGTTTTACTGGTACGTCTTCTTCATCTGATGGTGCTGAAAATTCAATATGGATTTCATAATCTTTATATAGTGACTGTTCTAAATCGGCACAGTCCTCCTCTGGAAGATAACCAGTAATAACAAAAATATTTTTAGATTGTGGTAAGCTTCCAAGCACTTCATATTTCTCAAGTCTGAGTGTGCAATAATCCTGGTAAAATCTTATTTCTTCCTTCTCTTTGGAAAGTTCTCCCAGCTCATCTGTCAGTGCCTCAATATCCTGAAGCACTTCTTTCGTCTGAAGTTTTAAATCTTCTTCCATTTCCATCGGTGGTTTATTTCCTTGTATTGACGGATAGGAAAATCCAGCATTTCGAAGTTTTTCAAATACCTGTTCTGCATCTTCATTCCTACAAAGAACAAAAAGATTTGTACTCATTTTATTGCTGCTGATTCTATCAATTGTAATTTCTTCAGCAAAAGCCATTTCCTGATATAAGTCATCAAGAACCCACTCACCTGGAAGTGTTCCAATATATGCCTTTGTCGTTTTTGTTCCTTTAAAATTCAGTGGAATATCAAGTCCAGACCAGGGAATCAGCATTTCAGCTTGTGTTCCTATTCTTGCAAGCTCTGACTTGCTTTCAGCAAGTTGTTTTTCGATCTGCACAATCCTATTTACAACTTGTGAAATTTTATCTCTTTTTTCTGCAAACTCATCATATACTTCTTTGTCTACGATGCTTCTTCCACCTAATCCAGCAAGCATTGGTGTTTTTTCAGGAACCCTTTCATTCAAAATGCGAATTGCTTCTTCTGCATTTTTTTTCCCTTTCTCTAATAGCGAAACAGCTATGCTCACATCCATTTTGTGAAAAACATCATCTTCTGATATTTCATTTGTTATTTCAACCACACCTTTGCGCTGTAAAAATTCAAGAAGTTGCTTCCTGTCTTTTTTTAGTGCGCATATCGTGATACGCTGCATTTGCAGCACTGCCATAATATCTGCACCTCCTTTTCATTTTCAGATCAACTCTGTTAGAACTAATTTGATAGCCTCATTTTCCTTCTCTTTTACATCTAGGCGCAGTTTTTCTATCTCTTTTTGAGCTTCTTCCAAAGAAGTCTCAAGCATTGTGTCAGCCTGAATCTTTGCATTCTCAAAAGCTTTCTGGGCATTTTCCTGTGCAGACTTTCTGATGAAAGCCAGATGCTGCTTTGCCTCTGTTTCTGATTCCATGATGATTTTTTCTGCTTCTGACTCGGCATCTTTCTCTTTTTGGGCAGCTAATAATTCTGCCTGGCGGACAGATTGTACTGTCTCTATTGCCATTTTATCACCTCCGCAAACAAACTATAAATATTGTATACATTTTATCTTATTTCTGGTTTTATTTCAACATATTTAACATCTTTCGGCACTTATTCTGAAGTTTACCTGCAATATTCATTTTTTATACAAACACTTTCTTCTCATTGACTTTTACTTTACGAAATAGTACCATTTCATCATACATTATTAAACTAGTAAGGAAACTAACATGAACCCTAATCAAATTTCCATTAAAATCAGAATCGCACAAGAAGCTGATGCGCCCGCACTACTTGATATATACCGTCCTTATATACTTCATACTGCTATTACTTTTGAATATGAGGTTCCATCTATATCAGATTTTGAATCAAGAATAAAAAAAATCTCTTCCCGCTATCCATATCTGGTTGCTGAAGAGAATGATAAAATTATAGGATATGCCTATGCTTCCTCTTTTAAAGAGAGAGCTGCATATGACTGGACGGTAGAAACATCAATTTATATTGATGAAAGAAAAAAAAGTGTTGGCGCAGGAACTGCTCTCTATCAAAATCTTGAAGAAAGATTGAAATTGCAGAATGTAACCAACCTGTGTGCTTGTATTGCATACCCTAATCCACAAAGTATTGCATTTCATGAGAAGTTTGGTTATAAAACAGTTGCACATTTTCATCAATGCGGTTACAAATTTAACACATGGCATGATATGATCTGGATGGAAAAATTTATAGGTGCACACATATCTCACCCAAATAACTTTATTCCCTCAAATCAGATCAAGTCACTTTAAAGTAAAGGAGGTTTTTATGACGTATCCAACACTCTATCGAAAAAGACTCATCCCCAATGAGTGCGTTTTGTTAAAAGATGATGTAATTTTGCTATTTGAGACAAATCGCATTGTAACAAAGTGGAATGCATTAAAACCCAAGAAAAATCTTCATCATGGATATTCATGTTACCTTCTTGACCTTGGTATCAAATTTAGTAAATTTTACAAAGAAGATAACACACTCTTGTATTGGTATATTGATATTATTGAATCAGACTATTATAGCTCTGAAAATAAGTTCATCATGACAGACTTGCTTGCGGACGTTTTGATTTATCCTGATGGGTTTGTTAAAGTAATTGATCTTGAGGAGCTTGTAACTGCTCTGGATGAAGGATTACTCTCTTTGAATCAGTTAAAAACAAGCATCAGTACACTAGATCATCTGCTTCAACTCATATATTCTGGAGAATTTAAAAAATATCAGGACTTCCTTGAATCTTTTGAAAATTAATTATGTAAACATGAATAACTGAATTAGTAAAAAATGTGACCACCAATCTGTATTCCTGTCAACCCTTCAATTGGAGTTCTAAAATATACGCAATTCCCCACATTGGTAGCACCACTCATAGCTTCCTGCGCTGCCTGGTAACAACTTTGTGTTGCTGTTCCATTTGCAAGCGCCAGATCAAATCTGCCACTTCCAACCGGAGAAAACTGTTTTCTCTGATAGATAACGCCCACAACGGTATCTGGATAAACTGAACTCAATACCCTGTTGACAACAACTGCACCTACAGCAAGTTTTCCAGCATACGGCTCACCACCTGCCTCGCAATAGATAATAGTCGCAAGCAACTTTAAGTCACCCTCTGCAAATGCAACTTCCGAAATATCTCTTTTTGCAGATTGTGCGGCTAATCTTGACATAGCAAGTTCTTGCTCATATTGTTTTTTTAATGCAGCAATATTGGATTCTTGTTCTTTTATTTTATTTTCATAAGCAAGCGCAACCTTTTCTGCATCTGAAATCTGATTTGCATATCCTGCAATATGATCAGAAGTCTGATTGATCAGTTGAGAGACTTTTGCCTGTTGTGCTTGGGCTTCTTCCTTCATTTTATCGAGTTCGGACTTTTCATTTTGCAGTTTAACTTCTTGTTCTTCAATCTTTTTCTTTGTCTCTTGATATTCTATCAACATTCTGCGATCATATTCAGAAACTTTATTTACATACTCTGTTTTATTCAAAAAATCCGAGAAATTATCTGCTGCAAAGAAAATCTCCAGATAAGCATTGTCACCACGTTCATACATGAATTTAATTCTTTCTTTCATACATGCATACTGCCACTCTTCTATTTTCTTAGCTTCTTCAAGTTCCTGTTGTGTCAGGCTAATTTCCTCTTCTTTTTTTTCGATTTCACTTTCAAGTGTTTCTAAATTATCTGACACTTCTGTCAGTTCTGAATTCAGGTTATTTAATTCTCCCTGAAGTCCATTTTTGATCCCTTCAAGACTATCTATCTGCCCCTTAGCTTCATTCAGCTGTGCTTCTGTTTGGCCTTTTTCTTTTTGTGCCTGATTGATTTTGTCAAGCGTGGATGCTGATGCATACACAGTCTGAGGAAGAGAAACAAATAGTATCGCTGCAGAAATTATTACAATAAATTGTCTAAAATATCTTTGAATCACACGATTCATCATAGTTCTCCTCCTTTCATTCTTGTCTAAATATCAATCAGTATTATCATTCATTCTTTGAATAATCTACAATAGTTTTTGCTTCTATAATTCCAGCACAACTTTTCTATTTGTATGTTCATAGGAATAGTACTTCACACCTGCAGCATCAAACATTTTCTTTGAGGCAATAACAGATGCTGAATTTGCATATTTATCTGAATCATATACCACAACTCTGATTCCAGCCTGAATAATTGCTTTTGCACATTCGTTGCAGGGAAAAAGAGAGACATAAATCTTTGCACCTTCCAGACTACCTCCCCTATAATTCAATATTGCATTTAATTCACTATGTGTAACATATGGATATTTTGTTTCAGTCTCAGTCCCTTCACGCGTCCACGGAAATTCATCATCGGAACATCCAATCGGAAATCCATTGTATCCCATTGATAAGATTTTATTGTCATTGCTTACAATACAAGCTCCAACCTGCGTATTTGGATCTTTTGATCGCATACCTGACAGCATAGACACTCCCATAAAGTATTCATCCCATGAAATATAATCTTTACGCTTCTGATTCATTGAACAACCCTCCACAACAAACCTTACACAACTATTGTTTATTTGGTTCCGAAAATCCTGTCACCTGCATCACCCAGTCCCGGAACAATATATCCATGATCATTCAGTTTTTCATCGAGAGCGCCTATATAAATATCAACATCCGGATGTGCCTGTTGCATTCTTTTTACTCCTTCAGGGGCTGCTATAATACAAATAAAGTGAATATTTTTGCATCCTTTTTCTTTTAGCATTTTAATTGCAGCGACAGAAGATCCTCCGGTTGCAAGCATTGGATCTACAACAAAAACTTCTCTTTCTGCAGAATCAGCTGGAAGTTTGCAGTAATACTCAACTGGCTCTAATGTTTCCGGATCACGGTATAAACCAATATGTCCTACTTTTGCAGCAGGTATTAAAGCCAGCATACCATCAACCATACCAAGTCCTGCTCTTAGAATTGGTATCACTGCCATCTTTTTACCCTTTAATTCCTGTACTGTAGTCTTACAGATCGGTGTTTCCACTTCTACATCATGTAAAGGTAGCTCTCTTGTTGCCTCATAACAAATCAACATCGCAATCTCACTGATTGTCTGTCTGAAGTCTTTTGTTCCTGTATCCTTTCTTCTGATGTAACCAATCTTATGCTGAATCAATGGATGATTCATGATAACTACTTTACTCATTCTCTACCTCCTGATTTTTATGATATATTTATATTTTTTACTATTCTTCTGACTCAATAGCATCAACTCTTCTCTGGTGTCTTTCTTCTCCTGAAAACTCTGTTTCCAAAAATGTATCTACAATAGAGAGTGCAAGATCTGGACCAATAATTCCTGCTCCCATTGCAAGAACATTTGCATTATTATGCAGTCTGGTTAATTTTGCCGAGAGCGTATCTGCACATAGTGCAGCTCTGATTCCCTTATATTTGTTTGCAGCAATTGAAATTCCAATACCGGTTGTACAGATTACAATTCCTTTTTCACTTTCACCACTAAGAACAGATTTTGCAACTTCTTTTCCATACTCTGGATAGTCACAAGATGTTTTGCTATCACAGCCTACATCTTTGTATGAGATTTTCTTAGCATCAAGATGCTTTTTTACCAATTCTTTTAAATCATATCCACCATGGTCACTACCAATTGCTATCATATACTACCTCCTGTTTATACTTTTATTTTTTTATGCCCTGCAGCTTTTAACAGCCTATTCATAATCGCCTGCCCCATACCCGTTGTGTGAAAGCTTTCAGAAAGTATAACTTCAACTTCCTCATCATCAAATTCACGCAAAATTCGATAAAGTTCTTTTGCAATTCCTTCCTCATCCTGTCTGCTTCCAATGCATTTAACACAGTCCGAATGATATCGATCCATATTTTCCAACGTTGCGATCACACCAACTCTTTTTCCTTCTTCATGACTGGCATAATAAGATTTGTTGATGTACTCTGCAACGCGCTCAGGTTCCCCTTCCACTATTGTAAGATCTCCTTTTGGTGCATAGTGTCTGTATTTCATACCTGGTGCCTTTGGAATCTGAATACTGTCACCATCTAAAAGTGTACGATCTATTTGAACATCTCCAATGACAGCCTGAAGCATTTCTTTTGTTATAAAACCAGGACGTAAAATAATAGGGACAGCTTCTGTCAGGTCTATAATCGTTGATTCAAGACCAATTTCAATCATACCACCATCAATAATCATATCAATCCGGCCGTCCATATCTTCCTGCACATATTTAGCAAGTGTCGGACTTGGTCTCCCAGATATATTTGCACTGGGTGCTGCTACAAAACCACCAGCAGCTCTGATTAATTCCAGCGCCGTGTTATGTCTTGGCATTCTGACCGCTACCGTATCAAGTCCTCCTGTCGTTTCTTTTGGAACTTGATTGCTTTTTTTAAAAATCATAGTAAGCGGACCTGGCCAGAAATGTTTTGCCAACGCATAGGCAGTTTCTGGAATTTTCTCTGTAATGAGTTTTAAATCCTCAAACTCAGCAATATGTACAATAAGCGGGTTATCAGAAGGTCTTCCTTTTGCCGCATATATTTTACCTGAAGAATCAGGATTTAAAGCATCTCCACCTAAACCATATACTGTTTCAGTTGGAAATGCGACCAGGCCACCTTTTTTAATGATTTCTCCAGCAAGCGCAATTTTAGAAAACGCATTTTTGTCATGCTGTCTGATTTGTTCCTCTGTCACCTTTACAATCTCTGTCTTCATATTTCACCTGTCTGTGTATCTCTTTATCACCTAACTATATTTACATTTGTTCACGCCATTGCATACTTTAAATATAATAACACATTTTATTTAGTGAGAAAAGTCTGCGAATATACTATTTTTTAATATAACTGTTTTTTATCCTTTACTCTTGGTACTTTTTTATGTAAAATAAAGACCAATATTGATTTACAAAGAAAGGAAGAAATTATGACACAAAATCCAATCGTAACAATTGAAATGGAAAGCGGCGATATTATAAAAGCAGAATTATATCCTGATATTGCGCCAATCTCAGTGAATAACTATATTTCTCTTATCAAAAGCGGCTTTTATAATGGACTAATCTTCCATCGTGTTATCAACGGCTTTATGATTCAGGGTGGATGCCCGGATGGCAATGGTATGGGCGGACCTGGATATACAATCAAAGGAGAATTCTCATCAAACGGAGTCAAAAATGAGCTACGCCATACCGAAGGTGTTCTATCAATGGCAAGAAGTATGCATCCAGATTCAGCAGGAAGTCAGTTCTTTATTATGCACAAAAACTCTCCACACCTTGATGGTTCTTATGCTGCATTCGGGAAAGTAATCGAAGGTATGGATATTGTAAATAAGATTGCTGATACAAAAACAGATTATTCGGATCGTCCCGTACAGGATCAAAGAATTAAGCAAATGACAGTTGATACTTTTGGTGTAGATTACCCTGAACCTGACAAAATGTAACAAAATGGTATACAAATCCTACAAAAAGACCTCTCTGAGGTCTTTTTTTTAAGCTTTGCATTCATAATTTGTTCATATTAAATTTAAAAAACATTAATTTACATAACATTCTTTAGCCAAATCTTTTCTATATACTAACAATATAAGATAACAACACCAAACACAGTATAACAATACTTTCAAATAACTTTTTCATAATAATGCCAAGTAAACAGAGTTTACTTGGCATCCTCCCTTTATGTACCTTTTTTATTTTTAACTTATAAAACTCCCGCTTTATAAAAAAGCGGGAGTTTTATTTTAGTCATATTAAGCTTTATTAATGGATCCGAAGATTTCCATTTTTTCTTTTACTGTTGCTTTAATTGCATCAACACCTGGAGCTAAAAGCTTACGAGGGTCAAATCCTTTACCTTCGAGATCTTTTCCAGCTTCAATGTATTTACGTGTTGCTTCAGCAAAAGTAAGCTGGCATTCTGTATTAACATTGATTTTAGCAACACCAAGGCTGATTGCTTTCTGAATCATTTCTGTTGGAATTCCTGTACCACCATGAAGAACGAGTGGCATATCTCCAGTAAGCTGCTGAATTGCATCAAGTGTTTCAAAACTTAATCCAGCCCAGTTTGCAGGATATTTTCCGTGAATGTTACCGATTCCTGCTGCAAGCATTGTAACACCAAGATCAGCGATTGCTTTACATTCGTTAGGATCTGCACATTCTCCCATACCTACAACTCCGTCTTCTTCTCCGCCGATTGATCCAACTTCTGCTTCAAGGGAAAGACCTTTTGCTTCACAAACAGCAACAAGTTCTTTTGTTTTTGCAAGGTTTTCTTCGATTGGATAGTGAGAACCATCAAACATTACTGATGAAAATCCAGCTTCAATACATTTATAGCAGTGATCATATGAACCATGGTCAAGGTGAAGTGCTACAGGAACTGTAATTCCCATTTCTTCAAGCATTCCGTTTACCATTCCAACTATGGTCTTATAACCTGCCATATATTTTCCTGCACCTTCAGATACACCAAGGATTACAGGGGAATTATTCTCCTGTGCTGTCTGTAAAACTGCTTTTGTCCATTCAAGATTGTTAATATTGAACTGGCCTACTGCATAATGACCAGCTTTTGCTTTTTCAAGCATTTCTTTTGCTGATACTAACATTGTATTCTCCTCCATTTTCATGAATCATTTTTTCCGTGTTCATTATACTCTTTTTTTTTTAAAAAAGGAACCTATAATTCAATAATTTATCATAATTCAAACATTTATCATTCTTTTGGTCTCATAATTGTAAAAGCCTGTTTCAGGTTATTGATTTCAACACTTTTATGTTTACCACCAAATTCTCCATCCAATGTCCATGGAATTTCTTCTCTCGCTTCAATTCGAATATGATTTGTTCTGAAACAATACATACTGTCAGTGTCGATATCTTTTAATAAAAGGGCCTGTAAAATATTATTCATTTCTAAAGCACTTTTTGGTCTTTTAATCAATGTCACTTCAAACTCTCCATCATTCAGTTCTACAAATTCACCTGTAATTCTTTTAAATCCACCAACAGATTCAGAATTCGTAATCATCCCAAAAATGAATTCATCTTTAATAACTTCATTACAACAGGTTATCTTTAACTGATATGATTTAATCGTTGAAAGTCGCTTCATCCCTTCCAGTATATACGCCATATGTCCCAAAACATTCTTCATATCCTGTTTGGTCTCATAAGATACATCTGTAAAGATACCGAAGGCTGCAATATAAACAAAATAATCTTCATTGAATGATCCAAGATCACACGGAAACTCTTCTCCGTGAATAATTTCTTTTGCAGCACGAAGCATATTTTTCGGTAAATGCAGGCTATTTGCAAAATCGTTGGTACTTCCTGCCGGAATATACAAAACGGTACTGTTTTGTCCTGATTTCATCATTCCTGTCACTACTTCATCGAGCGTGCCATCACCTCCGCAGCAAGCTATTACATCATACTGCCCACCCCTGTGAAAAACCGCATCAACACCATCTCCCTGTTTTTGAGTCGGATATACAGTAACTTCATAGCCTTCTTTCGTAAACATATCAATCATTCCCAGAAGATGATTTTTAATGCCTCCTTTTCCAGCAAACGGGTTGAATATGAAAAATAATTTTTTCTTTAACAATCGCATCACCCCTTGATTCAATTTATTCTATGGTCTCTATATTTTACTGCATCTACATAAAAAAAGGAATACCCCGCATTTTAAAACGCTTTGTATTCCTTCCAAACTCTATTGATTCAAATTATGAAGTTGTTATTTTCCACTTAAGTATTTCTCAATACTTTCAAAAGCTGTATTCTCGTCTTTTCCGTCTATTTCAACAGTAACACTATCTCCTGCTGCAAGTCCAAGTGTCATCATACCCATGATACTTTTTGCATTTACTTTTCTTCCATCTGCCTCTACATATACGCTGCTTTCAAACTGACTTGCAACCTGAACCAATACTGCTACAGGTCTCGCCTCGAGTCCTCCATCTAACTGTACTTTAACAGTTTTCTTAACCATTACAATTCCTCCTTTACCGTTTCAGACTATCTGCAAATTCACTTAGTTTTCTAAGTCTGTGATTTACCCCCGATTTTCCGACAGTCGGTTCAAGAAGCTGTCCCAGCTCCTTAAGCGTTGCGTCAGGATACTCTAAACGTATTTCTGCTATTTCCCTTAAATTTGGTTGAAGCTGACCAAAACCAACTGTATCTTTAATGTATAGGATATCTTCTATCTGCTTAGATGCCGCATTCACAGTTTTTGTAATATTGGCTGCTTCGCAATTCACTCTTCTGTTTATTGTATTTCTCATTTCCCTTATGATTCTAAGATTTTCCAGTTTCATTAAGGAAACATGCGCCTCCATGATGTTAAGTAATTCTACAATTCCTGCGCCTTCTTTCACATACACAACATAATATTTTTTGCGGATCACTATTTTTGCATCCACATCAAATCCTATCATTATGTCTTTTAATTGCTGTGCCTGTACTTGTGTAGAACAAACAAGTTCATAGTGATATCCTTTGTTGGGATCACTCATGGACCCAATCACAAGAAAAGCACCTCGAATCACTGCTCTTCTACAGCATGCATTTTTAATCAGGAGAGGATTTAATACACTAATAGGTGTCAGCATCACACCATCTTCCCGAAACAATTTAATCGCCTGAAGAATCCTCATGACATCTTCCGATTCTTTCACTTGAACTGTGTAAATTTTTGCACCAGCAGTCTCATTTATTGTAGTTTCGACAACATCAGTATTTATATTAAATGTTTTTTTTAATAATGTAAAGTACTTTCTGGAAACTGCAGCGTTTTCTGTTCTGATACTAAGTTCTGGCTTTTCTTGATCTTTCCATGTGATATTACCACAATACTGTATCATAACTGCCATTTCAGCAATCTGACAATGTCTAGCCTGACTGATTTGTTTTGATAATTCTTCTTTTACTTCGCTGGAAAACGACATATTTTCTCCCTGGAAAAGTTATATTCAGTGCCCCACATCTCTATGAGTAAGTGTCAGTCCATAATTTCCCTTGTTCTTGAGCTTTTGATACAGTTCGTTTGCAAGCGTTACACTTCGGTGCTTACCACCTGTACACCCAATGCTGATTACAAGTTGATATTTTCCTTCTTTGATATAATTGGGAATCAGAAAAGAAATCATCTCCGATAGTTTATCCAAAAATTCTGTAGCCTCAGGAAAATTCATTACATAATCCTGAACTTCTTTCTCATTACCAGTCTTATTTTTCAATTCATCAATGTAAAAAGGATTTGGTAAAAATCTGACATCAAAAACAAGATCAGAATCTGCAGGTATTCCATGTTTAAATCCAAAAGACATGATATTAATCATCAGACTGTTGTATTCTTCATTTTTAATAAAAATGCGTTCCAATTCTTCTTTCAGTTCCCTTGTCAGAAGCTTTGATGTGTCTATGATATAGTCAGAATCTGCTTTCACAGATGACAATATCTTTCTTTCTTTTAAGATACCATCCTCAATCCTGCCATCAACTGCCAGTGGATGCATTCTTCTACTCTCTTTATACCTCTTCACCAATACTTGATTTGATGCTTCCATAAATAGAACTTCAAATACATAGCCGCTTTCACGCAATTCTTTTAGAATTTTCTCGATATCAGAAAAGGACTGATCCGCTCTAACGTCCAGCCCTAATGCCACTTTCGAAATTTCACCCTTAGGTGATAATACCAACTCGGCAAATTTGCCAATCAGGGGCACTGGAAGATTATCCACACAATAAAACCCCATGTCTTCAAGCATTTTAAGAGCAGTTCTTTTTCCGCTTCCACTCATACCTGTTACAATGACAAATCTCATAATAGTCCCCCACTAACCTTTCCTGTCTAAAAATCACCCAGGCAGATTACTTCCATTTCCAGTCTTACTCCAGAAGTTTCATATACACGATCCTGGATTGTTGTGATCAGCGCAAGAAGATCTGAAGATGTTGCATGCCCCAGATTGATTACAAATCCGCAATGTTTTTCGGAAACCTGAGCATCTCCAATCCGAAATCCTCCGAGTCCTGCTTCCATAATCAACTTTCCTGCATAATGCCCTTCCGGTCTTTTAAAAGTACTACCAGCGCTTGGAAATTCCAGAGGCTGTTTCTCTCTTCGCAATGATGAAAGCTCATTCATTTTAGATAGAATGAGACTTTGATCTCCCTTTTTTAATTCCAGTTCCACTTCAAGAACGATAAATTTTTTGTTTCTGATAACACTATTTCGGTATCCAAACTCCATTGTATTATTATCAAGCTCAAGAATCTCTCCTTCAAAGGTCAAAACCCTGACTCTTCTTACTACCTGACACATTTCACCACCATAAGCACCGGCATTCATGACGACCGCGCCACCAAGTGTTCCCGGGATCCCTGATGCAAATTCAAGGCCAGTCAGACAGTTTTTTGCTGCTGCTGAGGCCAGTTGAGATAAAAGTATCCCTGCTCCAGCAACAATATTTGTGCCAAATAATTCTATCTTTGACATTTTGGAGCCAATCTGAATAATAACACCTCTATATCCTTTATCACCAATTAAAAGATTGCTTCCATTTCCGATAATAAAGTAATCTTCCTCAATTTTATTAAGAAAACGAATTAACTTTACAAGCTGTTCTTCTGTTTCGATATCAACCAGTAATTCTGCATTACCGCCTGACCGGAATGTAGTTCTTTGATTCATTGGTTCTTCAACATATAAATTCTCTTTTGGAATAAATGTTGATATATGTTCTAGTACTGCTGTATTCACACTATCCACCTGCATTCATTCAATTTAAAGCCCCACCCCGACGCTTTTTAGTCCTCGCGTTTTTTTGCAAGTGAATTCTGTACACGAGAGTATAATTCTTGTGCAGCATTGTATCCCATTTTCTTTTGTCTATGATTTACAGCTGCTGATTCACAAATAACAGCTAAATTACGGCCTGGTCTGATAGGAATATTATGGCATACAATTTTATTACCAAGATACTCCGTATATTCTTCTTGAAGTCCAAGTCTGTCATATTCTTTGTCTTTGTTCCAGTCCTCGAGCTTAATAACGAGGTCTATTGACTGTGTATCTTTTACACTTGAAACACCAAATAATGTTTTTACATCTACAATACCAATTCCTCTTAGTTCGATAAAATGTTTTGTTATATCTGGAGCTGAACCAATCAAAGTATCATCACTGACTTTTCTAATTTCAACAACATCATCTGTTACAAGACGATGGCCTCTCTTAATCAATTCAAGCGCTGCTTCACTCTTTCCTATTCCACTTTCTCCAGTAATAAGTACACCTTCACCAAAGACATCAACCAAAACTCCATGAACTGAAATACATGGAGCAAGTTTTACGTTCTGCCATCTGATGATTTCGGACATAAAGGAAGAGGTTGATTTTTTTGTCATTAATATTGGTACTTTTTTTTCTACTGCAATCTCAAGGAGCATTGGATCTGGCTGAAGTTCTCTACAGTAAACTATGGCAGGTATCGTATAAGACAGAAGTTCTGTAAAAACTTCTTTCTTTCTTTCCTGACTCAGACTTTCCATATAAGTAAATTCTACAAATCCAATAATCTGTAAACGTGTTGCATCAAAATGTTCAAAATATCCTGCGAGCTGAAGGGCAGGTCTGTTAATATCCGGCTGGGTAATCTTGACATCATTGATATCAATTTCAGGTGTTAGATTGACCAGTTTCATTTTTTCAATAATATCAACTAACTTTACATGTGGCATATTATTATTCTCCTTATCCGGTGAATTACTTTCATTGCTTTTTATTCTAACATATTCGTATGGAAATATCCATTTGTTATTCTCTTTCCAAAAAATTCTATTCTTTATGAAAAAACTGATATATCGATACCGCAACCGCTTCTGTTATCCCTTTTACATCAGTCAGTCTTTTTACATCTGCTTCTTTCATTTCCTCTATGGATGCAAAATGTTTCATCAGTTCTTTTCTTCTGGCAGGGCCCACACCTGGTATATCATCCAGAATAGAACGAACCTGCGTTTTTCCTCTGAGTGATCTGTGGTACTCAATTGCAAATCTGTGGGCTTCGTCCTGTATGCGCGTAATAAGTCGGAAGCCCTCAGATGCTCTGTCCATTTCTATTTCTTGATTTTGATAATAGAGTCCTCTGGTTCTATGGTTGTCATCTTTTACCATACCACAAACCGGAATTTGAAGGTTAAGCTCATGTAATACTTCACAAGCTATGTTTACCTGCCCCTTGCCGCCGTCCATCAACAATAAATCTGGAAACTTTGTAAAACTTCCTAATTCTTGTGTGATATCTTTTTCTTCTAATGCTTTTCTTTCTTCAATTCCATGCACAAAACGCCTTGTAAGAACTTCCCTCATACAAGCGTAATCATCCTGTCCGTTGACTGATTTGATTTTGAACTTACGATAATCACTTCTTTTTGGTTTCCCTTTTTCATATACAACCATGGAACCTACCGTTTCAAAACCACTGATATTTGAAATATCAAATGCTTCCATTCTGATTATATTGCTAAGGCTGGTCAGTTTTTCAATCTCTCGCACTGCGCCAATTGTTCTGCCTTCTTCACGTTTCATACGCTCTTTATCTTTACTTAATATCAAATTTGCATTCTGTGATGCCAGTTCTACTAATTTTTCTTTCGATCCAATTTTAGGAACTTTCAGGCGCACTTTGCTGCCCCTTCTAAGTGTCAGCCACTGTTCAATGATTTCCTGGTCTGCAAGTTCCATTTGCAGCATTAGTTCTTTGGGAATAAACGGCGTTCCAGCATAGTATTGTTTTACGAAATCTGCAAGAATATCTCTTTCACCGTCATCTGACACATGTGTCATATAAAAATGTTCTCTCCCGATAAGTTTACCATTTCTGATAAAAAATACTTGGACAACCGCATCATTCTCTTCTTTCGCAAGCGCAATGATATCTTTATCTTCCTGTCCACTATCGGTAATTTTTTGTTTCTGGGAGATCATGTTTACACTTCCCAGTAACTCTCTGTATTCGATTGCTTCTTCAAACCTAAGGTCATCCGAAGCCTGTGACATTTTTTCTTCAAGTTCTTTTATAACACCTTTATGATTACCGTTTAAAAAATCCAGTGCTTTCTCAATATTTTCAAGATACTCGTCTCTGGAGATATATCCTTGGCAAGGTGCACTACATTTTTTAATATGATAATTCAGACAAGGTCTTTCTTTTCCTATATCGCGTGGCAGAACGCGGTTACACGTTCTCAACTGATATAGTTTATTTACTAACTCTATCGTGTCTTTAACAGCTGTTGCACTTGTAAAAGGACCAAAATATCTTGCTTTATCTTTCTTCATCTCTCTTGAAAATAGTATACGCGGATAAGGTTCTCCAGTCGTCACTTTGATATAAGGATACGTCTTATCATCCTTTAACATTGTGTTATATTTGGGAGAATACTCTTTAATCAGATTATTTTCAAGAACCAATGCCTCTAACTCCGAATCCGTAACAATATATTCAAATCTACTGATCTGTGATACCATTTTTTCAATTTTCGCAGTTTTTTTTGTGCTTTTTCTAAAATAAGATTTTACACGGTTTTTCAAAATAATTGCCTTACCAACATAAATAATTGCATCAAAGCTATCATGCATAATATAGACTCCTGGTTTATCAGGAAGTTTTTTTAATTCACTTTCAATGTCAAAAAACTCGTTTTTTTCCATAAAATCTCCCAGTCATCGTAAAAAAGGCTCAGGATGCCCTAAGCCTTAATTATTTTCGTAAAGTGAAACGGTTTTCCGGTTCATTCAGGTTCAAACTATTCGATTATTTCTCTTCTGAGTCGTCAGATACTTTAACAGTTTCTGTATTTGGAAGGATCGTTTCCTCCATGAACACAAGTTTATCATGTAACGCTTCAGATTCACTACTTTCGTCGATGTCGGTAGCCTTTGATTCAGCTGGTTGGACTTGCTTTTCTGATTCCTCTACTAAATTTTTGTTTTGAACCTCTTCCAAGTTTTGATCCGTTATACTCTCATCCTCTGAACTATCCTCTATTGTTATATTCTTACATTCGTTGAATATCTTCATAAATTCTTTTCCAGTGATTGTCTCTTTTTCTATCAAATAGGCAGCTAATTTATCCATAACTTCCCTATTTTCCTTTAGTAATTTTTTTGCTAACTTGTAGCTGTCTTTGATGATTTTTGTTACTTCTCCATCAATATCAGCAGCTGTAGTATCACTGCAATTCATTGTAGATCTTCCATCCAGATACTTGCTTTCCACAGATTCAAGTGCTACGAGTCCAAACTTTTTACTCATACCATATTGTGTTACCATTGCTCTGGCAATGCTTGTTGCCTTTTCAATATCATTTGCTGCACCTGTTGTTACAGTATCAAATACAATTTCCTCAGCTGCACGTCCACCAACAAGTCCAACTAGCATATCGCGAAGTTCTGCTTCTGTATTTAAAAACTTTTCTTCTTCTGGTACATGCATAACATAACCAAGCGCTCCCATTGTTCTTGGAACAATGGTGATTTTCTGAACTGGTTCAGAATGCTTCTGTAGTGCACTAATCAATGCATGTCCAACCTCATGATAAGACACAATTTTTCTTTCTTCCGCGCTCATGATTCTGTCTTTCTTTTCTTTTCCAACAAGAACCACTTCAACCGCTTCAAAAAGATCTTTCTGGCATACTGATCCACGGCCTTCTTTTACTGCATTGATTGCTGCTTCATTAATCATGTTTGCAAGATCAGAACCTACCGCTCCACTTGTAGCAAGTGCAATTGCATCAAAATCGACGGTATCGTCCATTAATACATCTTTCGCATGTACTTTTAATATTTCAACACGCCCTTTTAAGTCAGGTTTATCAACTATAATTCTTCTGTCAAAACGACCTGGACGAAGAAGTGCTTTATCCAAAATTTCGGGTCTGTTTGTTGCACCCAGTACTAAAATTCCCTTTGATGTATCAAAACCATCCATTTCAGATAGGAGTTGGTTCAGTGTCTGTTCTCTTTCTTCATTGCCTCCACCGAATTTAGAATCACGACTTCTTCCGATAGCATCAATTTCATCTATAAAAATAATACATGGCGCATTTTTTGTTGCTTCTTTAAAAAGATCCCTTACTCTTGATGCACCAACACCAACATACATTTCTATAAAATCAGATCCTGTCAGAGAAAAGAATGGCACTTTTGCTTCACCCGCAACAGCTTTTGCAAGCAAAGTCTTACCTGTTCCCGGAGGCCCTACAAGTAATGCTCCCTTAGGAAGTTTTGCACCAATTTTTGAATACTTTGCAGGATTATGAAGAAAATCAACTACTTCTTGAAGTGATTCTTTGGCTTCATCTTCACCCGCTACATCTTTAAAGGTTATGCCTGTTTCTTTCTGCACATAAACTTTGGCATTACTTTTTCCGACGCCCATCGGGCCACCACCTTTTGACATCCTTTTAAAAATAAAGCTAAGTGCAACCCATACAAGGACAAAAGGTAAAATATAAGTAAGAATTAAAGAGAGGAAATAACCAGAGTTATCCTGTACCACCCCTTTGACTTCAACATTGTGATCTACAAGATATTGCACCAGTCCCTCATCTTCAACAAGTCCTGTATAATACACAATCTCAGGTTGTGACATGACAAGTGGTGTTTCCTGTGTTTCTTTTAATGGTGTAATATTGATACGGTCAGCTGCAAGTTCAACGCTTTCTACTTTGCCATCTTCTACCATTGTTAAAAATTCATTGTAGCTGATTTCCTGTTCTGTTCCTCCGCTAATCACTCTCATAAAATAACTCATGATAAGAAGAGAGATCAAAGCCGTTACAAGTAATAACATCAGATTTTGTTTTTTAGGCGGCTGTCCATTCCCATTCTGATTATTATTACCGCCGGGTCTGTTCCCATTCTGATTCCCCGAACCTGGCCCTCCATTATATTGATTCAAATTATTGTCCATTTACGACTCCTATCCAGAACTTATCTTTTCTGAAATTTCTATATTTTGAGATTTCTTTATTATTATAGAGATAGTAATTTCATAAATCAATATAATCTTTATGAATTATAAGAACCGTCTATAAAAGATTTATTAAATTTTTCAAGGTAAACGGTAGATTTTTAGTCTTTGTTTGATATATAATGTTAAGAATATGGGGTTCCATATTATTCTTAGGAGGATTAGTTATGTCAGTAAAATATGTATTTGTTACAGGAGGCGTCGTTTCAGGTCTTGGAAAAGGAATCACTGCAGCTTCTCTCGGAAGATTACTTAAAGCACGTGGTTATAAAGTTACCATGCAGAAATTTGACCCTTATATTAACATAGACCCAGGGACCATGAACCCAATACAACATGGAGAAGTTTTTGTAACAGATGATGGTGCAGAAACAGATCTTGATCTTGGACATTATGAAAGATTCATTGATGAAAGTCTTGATAAAAATTCTAATGTTACTACTGGAAAAATATACTGGTCAGTTCTTCAAAAAGAACGACGTGGAGATTATGGTGGTGGAACTGTTCAGGTCATACCTCATATCACCAATGAAATCAAAAGTAGATTTTATAGAAACTTTACCGATGAAGATACAAGAATTGCAATCATTGAGGTCGGCGGTACCGTCGGTGATATTGAAAGTCAGCCATTTTTAGAATCTATCAGACAGTTCCAGCATGAAGTTGGACGCGAAAACGCAATTCTGATTCATGTTACTTTAATTCCATATCTGCGTGCTTCACAGGAAATGAAGACAAAACCAACACAGGCAAGTGTAAAAGAACTTCAGGGTATGGGAATCCAGCCTGATATCATTGTCTGTCGTAGTGAATATCCAATTGATAAACAAATGCGTGATAAAATATCCCTTTTCTGTAATATTCCAAGCAACCATGTTCTTCAGAATCTTGATGTTGAATATTTATATGAAGCACCACTTGCAATGGAACATGAAAATCTTGCACAGGTGGCGTGTGAATGTCTAAAACTCCCTTGTCCAGAACCAGATCTTGAAGACTGGAAGTCTATGGTAGATGCATTGAAATCTCCAACAGATGAAGTAACCATCGCACTTGTAGGAAAATACATTCAATTACATGATGCTTATATCAGCGTAGTCGAGGCATTAAAACATGGTGGAATTTCAAATCACGCAAATGTAACGATTAAATGGATTGATTCAGAGACAGTGACCCATCAAAATGTATCTGAGCTGCTTTCAGATGTTCATGGTATTCTTGTGCCAGGTGGTTTTGGAGACAGAGGAATCGAAGGAAAAATTCAGGCAATTACATATGCACGTGAGCATGATATTCCCTTCCTTGGCTTGTGTCTTGGTATGCAGTTATCTATTGTTGAATTTGCAAGGAATGTAATTGGATATGCCGATGCACATAGTATTGAGCTTAATCCAGGCACAACACATCCCGTCATCGCATTGATGCCTGACCAAAATGACATTGAAGATATTGGCGGAACGTTAAGACTCGGTTCTTACCCTTGTGTTCTTGATCAATCTTCAAAAGCTTATGAACTCTATCAGAACGATGTTATTTATGAACGTCACAGACATCGTTATGAAGTAAATAATGATTTCAGAAATATTTTGGTTGAAAACGGAATGAAATTATCGGGACTTTCACCTGATGGAAGAATTGTGGAAATGTGCGAATTACCATCTCATCCATTTTTTGTTGCAACGCAGGCTCATCCCGAATTAAAATCTCGTCCTAATCGTCCTCATCCATTATTTAAAGGATTTATTTCATCAACTTTAGAGTATAAAAGAAAATAATCTATTTATACCGGTACAATTTACCAAAAAGCACAGACCTCCATTTAAAAATGGTTGTTGTCTGTGCTTTTCTGATTCCAGCTACCCCTTTTATAGTAATACAATGACAAAACAGTACCTGCAAGCCAGCCTACAGGCCAAGACATCCATATTCCCGTTGTACCTAGATGGAGTCCTTTCGCAAATAAATAAGACAAACCCACTCTAAGCACTAAATCGGAAAAAGTAGATACCATAAATGCCTTCATTGCACCTGCCCCACGTAACACTCCATCAGACACAAGCTTTAATAAAACTACCAGATAAAAAGGAGAAACAATTCTTAAAAATCTAACCCCTTCTTTTAGAACCGGCTCTGCTGATGCCCCCTTCTCTAAAAAAATACCTATCATATTTTTCCCAAATCCAAAAAATAAAACAATAACTGGTAAGGCAATCATGACTGCAATAGAAAACCCTGCACGCCATCCGCTTCGAACCCTTTCTTTCTTTCCTGCTCCCAGATTCTGCGCAGTAAAGGTTGAAACTGCATTCCCAATCGTCCCGAAAGATACAATTGCAAATGTATTTAATTTAATGGATGCAGAATAAGCGGCGATTACTGTTGAACCATATCCATTTACCAGTCTTTGTATAAACAGATTCCCAATAGATACAAAGCTTTGTTGTAATATACTTGGCACTGCAATTTTAGAAATTTTAATGAAAATATCCCATGAAAAATATGCTGGTTTCTCTGCCGTCTTAATTCGGCTGATTCTTTTTAATAGCGTAATAAATGAAACCGTTGCAGCAATTCCCTGACAAATAAATGTTGCCCATGCAACCCCAGAAACTCCTTTATGAAATATGGCAACAAAAATATAATCTAGTATCACATTTCCAACAGAAGATACAATTAAGAAGAGTAGTGGCGTTTTCGAATCTCCCAATGCAGTAAAAACACCATTGCAAATATTATATAAAAACAAGAATATAAGACCCCATATATAAATAGCAAGGTATATCGTTGCATCATTAAAAATATTTTCTGGGGTATCCAAAGCTCTGATCATAGGTCCGCATAAGAAAATACCAATTAGGGTAAGCAAAACAGAAAGCAGAACAATAATTCTAATTGCTGTAAAAATAGCTGTTTTCATTCTGGTATAATCTTTTGCACCAAATAGCTGTGAAATCAAAACAGAGCAGCCGATATTACTCCCCGTTGCTACTGCTATAAAAATCATTGTTACAGGGTAGGATGCACCTACTGCTGCAAGTGCATCCACTCCTGCATACTTACCTGCAATTACGCTATCCGCAATATTATAAAGTTGCTGAAACATAACACTGAACAGCATCGGTATTGAAAACTCAAAAAGCATTTTAGACGGTTCCCCAGTTGTTAAATCTTTTGTCATGAAATTTTCCTCTTTCAATCATCCTTCTATATAAATTATGAAAAATCTCCATGCCGCAAAACATGCTGCATGGAGATTTCATTATTGTATTATTAATCAGATTAAATATCTTCTTTATCTGTCTCATCTTTTGATATTTTTGTAAGAAGCATTACAATCAGGGTAATTAATATAATTACTGTAAAAATACCAAACATACCTTTCCACATCATATCAAGTGCAATTAAAATGGTTTCGATATTCATAGCTCTCTCCCTCTCTTACTTAATATAATTTGCAACAAGGCTCATAATCATACCACCTGCAACAACAGATGCAATCTGTCCAGATACATTTGCTCCCGCTGCATGCATGATCAAAATATTTGTAGGATCTTCTTTTAAAGCCATCTTTTGTACAACTCTTGATGACATAGGGAATGCTGAGATTCCTGCTGCACCAATCATTGGATTGATTTTCTCTTTTCTGAATAAATTAATAAGTTTGGCAAATAATACACCGCCAATCGTATCAAACACAAATGCAAGAAGTCCAATCGCCATAATCATGACTGTCTCTATATTAACAAATACATCCGCTCTCATACTAAAAGCAATTGTCATTCCAAGTAATAATGTGATCAGGTTTGCAAGCATATTCTGTGCCGCATCTGAGAGAGATTCGAGAACTCCACATTCTCTGATCAGATTCCCAAACATTAAAAATCCTACCAAAGCAACTGACATAGGCGC
Organism: Clostridia bacterium; assembly: GCA_003246295.1. GTDB lineage: Bacteria > Bacillota > Clostridia > Lachnospirales > Lachnospiraceae > SZUA-378. Next base: position 35,465 of record QKAS01000048.1, read on the forward strand.
TACCAGCCCCGCAATAAATGTAACTATGATTGGGAATAAAATTCTGGTCATTTTTGAAACACTCTTTGGGTTATAAGGCATTTTGATCTGACGTTCTTTTTTTGTGGTAACAAGTTTGATTGCAAATGGCTGAATAATAGGAACCAGTGCCATGTATGAATAGGCGGCGACTGCAATTGCTCCTACATATTTTGAGTTCAACATCTGAGATACCAAAATAGATGTAGGTCCATCTGCCGCACCTATAATACCTATTGAAGCTGCATCTGTAATATCAAATCCCATAAAGGCAGCAAATAATACTGCTGCAAAAATACCAAATTGTGCTGCTGCACCAAATAGGAACATGATTGGCTGTGATAATAGCGGGCCGAAATCAATCATGGCACCAATTCCAATAAATAAAAGAATCGGAAGTGCTTCTGACGCTTCAATTCCTACTTCGAATAACCATTGAATAATACCGTTCGTTTCTCCAATTCCAGCTAACGTCTGGTTGATTACACCCGATGCTGGAAGATTTACTAAAATTGCTCCAAATCCCATCGGTAATAACAATGAAGGTTCAAATCCTTTTTGAATTGCAAGATAAATCAATACCCCGCCAACTAAATACATAACACATTGCTGCCAGGTAATGGCCATAATTCCTGATAGTAAAAAATCCATTTCTTTTCCTCCTGTATTCCTGCTATGGTCATTTAACATAAAAAAGAGAGCGGTCTCATACTGACTACTCCCCAATATTGACTATATTAGATTATCATCATGGATTTTCATTGTCAATTTATTCTTTGTCAGATATTCTCTTTGTCATTCCAGCGCCCATTTCTCCTTGCGGACGTCTGATAAATCCAAACTTTTCATAGAATTCTTCTTTTCCTGCTGCCGCTTGTAAAAAGTAAGAAATATACTCTCCCGAAATCGAATTATGCTCAACAAAAGAGAAAATAGCTTCCAACATATGTCTTCCAATTCCTTGCCCCTGATACTTTGGTAATACGATTACATCAGAAATATATGCTGTATAACCATAATCAAAAAGAAGCCTTGCCATTGCAATTGTTTTGCCATCTTCTTTTGCAGTAATTAGAAATGTTGTATGATCAATTCCTCTTTGTGCCTGCGTTTCGGTAATTTCGTTCCAGCCAATTATTTTTCTAAGTTGAGCATAGTCTGCTGCTGATAAATTGTTATCATAAATTATCATTTTAAACCTCTTTTTTATATTTTATCTGTATTTGTGCAAATATTTAAGAATTCTTTATTACAATATTTTTAACTCTATCAGGGACAATATCAATATAGTCTCCAAGTGCATGTGGAACTGAAATACAGATATGCAGCTTACCGTTTTCAAAATAAGAATAACCTGCAGGTTCATACTCTTTATCAACACTCAAATCAAATTGTTTTAATTCCTCTAGTAATTTTTTATGTTTATACTCAGATAAATATGCTTCAATTTCACTTTGCCAATCTTTGGAAATACGTTCTCCGTTCATATCGTACATAGGGAGATCTGCACATTCTATCAAACTATCTGTAACTTCATCCAAATCTTCTAAGTCCCGTAGACTAAGAATCTTGTTTTCATTCAAGTCAAGTGTAAGTGTATATAATATTCCATTTGGATACATTGCCTCAGGAGAATTCATTATACCCTTCCATAAAATAGAAATCATTTCATTTGTCTGCTCTGTAACCTGATACTCTAAAGAATATTCTGTTTTAAACGATAATTCTCCCGCTTTCTGAAGAACAAACTCTGAAATCATTTGATTCACTTCTTTTTGAAATTGTTCATCCGCAAGATCGTGTATTTGTGGATATTTAATCTTTATCTTTTCATGGCTGTATATTTTTTCCTCAAAATAATACTTATTAGCAGCATCATTCTCCTTCTTGCTGCTGGATCTGGAAGGAATAACTGTATGCTCCTTTAGTATTACAACTTTTGTCTCTTCATCTGATATTATTTGATCGGTGCGCAAAATACTGCTGACCGCCATCATACATACCACAACTGAGACTAATCCAGCAAATAAAATCATCAGAAAAAATTTCTTCTTCGTTGTTTTCATACTTCCCCCAATATATCAAACACAATAGATATATTCTACTTTACATTAGGATTCTGAGGAAAATGTGATTAAATTATAAATATTTGCTTAAGATGATTTTGAGTCTGAATAAATCTCTTTTTATTTCTTCATTGTTGCTCTGTAATTGGTCCTGTAGCCAAAATGTTCTATTCTTCTTAAAAAACAACTGATTGACCGCTAACAAATCATGATTTGTTCCAATTTCTCCGTGTAGACTTTGAAGGACTTCCAAAAAGTTTGGATTCATCTCTAATAATCCCACTTCATATAAATATAAAAGTTTTTTTCCAATAATTCTGATTTTATGAATATAATTGATATCATCAGAATCTAGGTATCTCATTTTTTTCTGTATCGTTAAAATCAACTGATTAACAAACCATTGCACATTTTCTAACTCTGGATTTTGAATTAGCAAGGAAGAAACGTCACCTAACTTTTTGCACCAGTTCTTTTGATAAATTTTTGTTTCTTCAGTTTTTATCAAATTTTTCAAAAATCTTCGCTCTTCCATCCAATCAAGATTTTCCGGAAGTATTCCAAGATAGACCTGTGATTCTCTTAATTTTGCTGTTTTTCGATATATTTTTTGAACTATTTTATGAAGGTCGGATAATTTATCACTCTCTCCTAAATTCTGCGACTCAATGACACAACAAAGTGTTCTCAGCTGATTGCTTAGTATTCTTATTCTGTGAACATTGTTTTTTTGAAACATTTCTTTTTGTTCAAGGGAAAGTTTCTCCTGAAGCTCTATTTCCTTTTCTAAAATAAGTGGATTCATTTCTGGTAATTTTATAGAAAATAATCGTTGACTATGACAGGTCTCATAGGCATAATCGCAACGAATCTGTTCCATCCACCTAAGGCCTTCATACCCCACCTCATCCCTATGTGCAAGAGAATCTGCGTCTTTTAATAGTTCATCATACGGCTGATCAACCAGTATTTTATTGCTATGGTTTTTTATTGTTTTACATATTTTATCAATTAATTTTTCTTTCAGAGATCTTTCCTGAAGAATTTCACTTGCTATTACAGCACTTGCTTTAGCATGATTTTTGGCATGATTTGGAAATAATCTTCCAATATCATGCAAAATTGCTGCTATCATTGCTCTGTCTTCTTTCAGGTTTCTGATTCTGGCAAGCTCTGATGAATACTTACAAACGTTCCTATAATGTGCAAGTTCATACTTCCTATCTGCATTTTGGTTTATGATAATCATCATATGTTCTTCTAATTCCTGAATGATATTAGAAGATACCATTTGCTTCATAGACATCCTTCTTTCTGCATTAAAAAATACTTCTCACATAAGTTCCTTCTCTATTTTCATCTTTCATAAATCCCATCTTATTCAAGTATGCAATATGCTCTTTGCTTGTTGTCTCAACTAAAAATTTTTTATACCCCAGCTTCCCAAAAATTTCTTTATCACGATCGTAGATATACTGTCCAACCTTAAAGTCTCTATACTCTGGTACAACGAAATCTAATGCCACAAGAAGTGTATCTTCTTCTATTTTTTTACCTGTAAATAAACCAGCTGTTGCCATATCTCTAAGAACAAAAAAACATACATCCCACTTTTCTTTAATTAAATTATGATCAAAAGAATACTTCGTTATCTCGTCCTGATAAAAATCAAGAAAATGTTTTACGAGCGAATCATCCTGATCTGCCTGTATCATTGTAAAAAGTTCTTTTGCGCGAAATAGTTTTACCAGATAGTAAATATTGACTATAACAATCAGCGTATTCATCAAACCTGTCGGAACAGAATGAATCATAAAACCATAAACCGCAAAGATAGCAGACCCTACCATGTTAATTACCCTTAATTTTAAAATAGAACTTGATAAAAGTGATATAAATACTAATAATGATGCTATATAACCAATCCATTCAATACTTCTCATAAAAATCCTCCTTAAGTACACTGTAATTGAAATTCATAAAATCAGCTGAGCCTCCAGAAATTTGTGTGGAATAAAGAAAAAGCCCTACACGACATCCCATAAAATGATCAAGCAGATAATATAATTTATGAACCGGACCAATCTGTTCCCATCCATCTTTATTTTTATAAAGGAATTTTACTTCATCTTTTCCATCTTTAAAATCCGCAATTACTCTAAATTCTGCTACAGAATTTGTGACAATAACTATGTCTTGTTCCATTCCCGGGCTCTTGTCTCCCCCTTTTACTCCCCAAATTCCTTCTTTTGAATCAAATTGCTTTTCCACCATGACGATGGCATATTTTCCATCTCTTTTTGTCATAGCAATCCACCCATAGCAGCCTTGTAATGCACAGATTCCTGCAAAATCCCCTTCATGCAGCTTAGATGCATCAATCTGAACTGTAATATCACTGATTGGCCCCATCATTCTCTGTGTTAACACATTTCTTGCCATAACAACATTTGCAACAGTTTCTCTTGTAGTAATCCGGAGTGCTCCTGGTCTGTCTGTTACTGACCAAAGCCCATTATCTGAAGCATGATTCCACTGCCATACATTCTTTAAAGAAACAACTCCAGCCTGATCTGTCTTATATGTAAAAGAATCACTGTCCGTTAAGGGAGCATAGTTATGATTATCTCTTGTGCTTTTAACTTCAAGCGCTAAAGGAACTCTTCCTCCATATCCGAATATCGGAAAATCATTCTCCCATATAACAGGTACCAGTACCGGACATCTTCCAATTGCACCATGATCCTGAAAAAGCATTGCATACCAGTCACCTTCCGGCGTATCAATTAGTCCACCCTGTGCAATACCAGCATTTAAAAATCCTTGATCATCATCCAAGACATCTTTCCCAAAGAAAGTACCTTCCAACGAGTCAGATACAAAACATGCTTGTGTTCTTCTTTTTGATCCATCAGCAAGCCAATGAATCATGAATACATAATATTTTCCATGTATCTTCTGGATATGACTTCCTTCATATCCAAGACTGACATAATCCTGATCTGTAATAATAATACGGTTAAGGCCACCTGGCTTAGGCCCTGAAAGATCGTCCTTGAGTTCTGTTAAAAAAATCTGGGTATTTCCATAAACAAGAAATACTCTGTCCTCATCAAATAAAAGAGAGCTATCATGATAAAACCCCTCAATTTCACTTTTCACCCATGGACCAGTAATATGCTCTGCTTGGTACAAATATGTCTTTCTCGTATCGTTTGCAGCAAAACAAATGTAAAATCTTCCATTATGATAACGCATAGATGGCGCCCACATTCCCTGTCCATAAATATTTTGACCTTCTTCTAATCTTGATGCTGGTGTTTCGTCCAGTTCATTAAAAACATAAGTCAGAATTTCCCAGTTTAGAAGATCGAATGAGCGAAGAATCACACCTCCTGGGAACATGTGCATGGTCGTACTAATCATATAATAAGTATCTTCCACTCTAATCACATCAAGATCGGGAAAATCAGAGTAAATGAGTGGATTATTTTTATGTATCATTTAAAAACCTCCATAGTAACCTTTTATGAATCACAGTTTTGTTACAAATAATGCTATTACATTTTATCATGATACACGATTCTTGAAAAGAAAAACCGATATCCGACAATTTGTTTTAAATCTATGAATTGATAGAAAATCACGCGCTTGTATTCTTTATAGTTTATGATATAATTTTAAAATGCAAAGATAAAAACACAACGTATGACACCATTGTCATATTGATCCGGTTGGTAGTCCGGGCGCAGTCAAAACTGTAAGTAACCTGCCTCCTTGGTTGTCCTTTCTTTGTTCATCAAAATTAAGGAGGATTCGTGATGGACAAAGTAATCACAAAATTAACAGTTTTTTTGAAGAACCTTTTTGGGTAGGCGTTTTTGAAAAAGCATGGGATGAGAAAGTATCTGTATCTAAAATTACATTTGGCACAGAACCTAAAGACTATGAAATCAATCTTTTTATTCATGAACAATACTATACCATCCCCTTTAGTCCAACTGTTTCAGTAGTAGTGAAAAATGTAAAGTATCATCCCAAAAAAATGATGAGGCTCGTTAAAAAACAAGTTTCCGAAAAAGGAATTGGTACAAAGTCTCAGCTGGCACTAAAGTTACAACAGGAAGAACAAAAACGAATACGAAAAACAGTTAGTAAAGAACAAAAAAAAGCCAGACAAGAGTATCTGTTTGACTTAAAACAGCAAAAGCGAAAAGAAAAACACAGGGGCAGGTAATGCCCCTGTGTTTTGTTCAATACTATTGATGCCTTTTTGACAATAGTACCACCGTCTCCACATGTGTCGGGTGTTGAAGAAGTAACCAAATCTTTCACCACGACAGAGCAAGAATGCTCCAAATTTTCTGCCGACATATCACTATCTTGTACAGTACTTAATTTATTATTTTGAACACCCAACAAGCTTGCCTGTTTATCCATCTTATCCAACCTCTCTCGTTAAATTCTTGTATCGTTCCTTTACATCATCCAGTGATTTGATTCCATTCCCTTTGAATACAAAGGTAAGTTTAAAAGGATCAATATTACCATCTTCATCCTCTGCTCCAACAATCACTTTTTCTACAATGCTTTCAAAAACGGTACGATCAAATTCATCTAGCACATCTTCTTTTTGAAGTGCTAATCGAAGTTCTGACATACGCTTGCCGATGTTTTTCTGTTCCTTTACATTTTCTAATAAAACCTCCTTCTCGTCAACTAACTTCGTAATTTTATTTGTAAATTCATCATACTTCTCATCGTAGGCTGGCTTTGTTAAGGTATCCTCCAATAACATATCTGTCAGCTTCTTTCGCTTACTCTCAAGGGAAGATATATCTTTCTTCACCTGCTCCAACCGTTTTGCATCCTTATTATCAGAAATAACATCTTCTACTGTATTAAGAACAGAATCCAGTACATCATCAAAACTATCTGCTAGAAGTTTGTATGCTTCCAGAAATGCACCTTGAATAATTGTTTCATCAACAGATTTACTATGAGTACATAAATCTTTTCCTTTATTCGCGGCTGTTCTACAATACCACACAGGTTTCTCATAAGTGGAACTGCTATGAAATGTTCTTCTTGTAAGCTTCGTTCCACAGAATCCACATTCACACATACTGCTAAGTGCATATTTGCGCATATATTTTTCTCGCTTACCATCTGCACTAAGTTGTGTCTGGTGGGCTCGTGACATTCGAATCACCTGCGCCTTATCCCAATCCTCCGCTGAAATAATTGCCTCGTGATGATTCTTAATATAGAACTGATCTTCTTCTCCAAAATTCTCGATTCTTCTCTTATTAATAGGATCAACCGTAAATGTTTTTCCAAGAAGTGCATCGCCCTTGTATTTCTCATTCTTGATGATTCCTCGAATTCCACTGTCACCCCACTTAGCTTCACCCTTTTTATTTGGTATGCCCATTGCTGTCAATTGTTTTGCTATGGTATAAGCTCCATAACCCTGAAGATATAAATCAAAAATCAGACGAACCGTTTCTGCTTCCTTCTCATTTACAGTAATGCTTTTGTCCTCAGGATGATAATCGTATCCAAGACTTCCATTATAGCCAATCAGTTCACCACGTTTCATCTTCATTTTGAGCCCCATCTTAACATTTGCAGAAATCGTTTCCACATCCTGCTGAGCTATGGAACTTAGAATTGTTAACAGCAGTTCTCCATTCATGGATAAGGTATTAATATTCTCATTTTCAAATACTACCGCTATCTGTCTGTCCTTAAGCATTCTTACATAAGTTAAGGTATCCACTGTATTTCTGGCAAATCTTGAAATGGATTTTGTTAGAATCATATCAATTTTCCCATCCATACAATCCTGTATCATCTGCTGAAAACCATCTCTCTTGTTTGACTGGGTACCAGTAATTGCTTCATCAGAATAAATACCAGCAAAAACCCACTCTTTATTTTGCTTGATTTTATCTTTGTAATATTGAATCTGTGATTGAAAACTTCCAAGCTGTTCTTCTTCATCCGTACTAACTCGTGCATATGCTGCAACACGATTTCTTTCTATTTTCACCCCCTCTCCGCTGATGCTACGTCTTCTTGCAACACTGCCTGTACTGGCTTTGATCACTTCAACTTCCTTCATATAAAAATCTCCTTTCAATCATCCCGGGACGAAACAGTAATATCTGATTACATCCCTATCATAGCCTCTATTTCAATTGTGAACGAACCTGTGAAACAAATATTTGTATTCACAGGTTCACAATTATCTTCCTTATTATGCTGCTGGCTTATATACCACATTATCTGTGATATGGTACTCCGCCTTCAGTCTGTTTCTTACCATAAGATATTCGGTGTCACTCAATAACCCCATACGATATATTTTTGCTACTACCGCCATCTTCTTGCTAAATTCCAACTGTTTATTCATCGAAAACCCCTCCTCTCATATTTGTTACGGTTAATCACCCCGCTTTCTGTATTTGATAAATTCATGAGATAAACCCAGACGCTTGTTTGGTGTTTTGGCTTCCATTTGTAGAGTGGAGCGGTAGCTTTTGCTTCCATCCAGCCATCTATCTAATATCTGATAACTGCGGGCCTCTCCTGCGCGAGATCCTCTCCCAACTTGACGTGATTCCTTTTCTCCCTGCTCCAACCAGTTAGTATCTATCTTGACTTTTCTGATTATCTTCGCCAGGGCGGACTTCCCCCGGTACCCCTCTTTTGTACTTTTCCAAATGATTCTTTTTTCTCTCATTTGTAGCCTTGGAACTAACTATCAGTTCTGTACTTGCTGGTACGGTTACGGGCACCTTTCACTCTACAGCCTATGAATCCAGCTCTTGCTGGATTATTTGTCAATGTACAATTCACAAACAATTTTGATAGAACATTTGTTTGTAACATGTTATAATGTTGATAGCAGTTTCATCCGTTTCTGGTTGTTCGTGCTACCGTTTTCATATGCTAATGATACTAAGAAGATGGAGTTCAAACTATTGACGGAGACTTAGCGACGACTTAACAAAAACGAAATTTTGAAGTGAAATATAAGATAATTCCATAGAAAGAAGATATGACAGATTGAAGAACAGACTCACCTTTGTAAATGTAATAGGCATTCTGCTAGATAATAAAAAGAAAACTTACTCCCAACACCAGCTGATTCGAAATCTTTTTTCTGTCACTTTACAAGATGATGAAGATTTTGAAATTACTGACGCTGATGCCAGCAAATATAGCTACTGGTGCAGCGGTACAAGACCGATTCCAATGGATATCGTGAATACTTATGAAGAAGATGATAATTTTGTATTTATGGAAGAGGATTTTAAAGAAAAGATTATTCCTAACCTTTTGAACGTGACAAATGCACGGTCGGAAATAGAAACATTAATTCATGATAGTCGTAGCACCATTGGCAATGATTATATTAATGAATTGGTATCCATAAGTTCTACAGCCAAATTTTTTACCGCGGTAGTTCGCTATGCAATCCTAAGTGACCACGGAAACAATTCACTATATTCTCCAGATTTATCAGATATCTTGCTAAACGGACGTGTTCCATCTACAACGAAAGAATTTCTTGGGAGAAAAACTGAATTAAAAGAAATAGCAAAATTGTTTCAAGAACATTCTCTTGTATTCGTAACTGGGATTGCAGGAATTGGGAAAAGTGAATTTGCCAAAGAATATGCCAACAAGAACAAGAAGAAATACACAAATATCCTGTTTATGCACTATGAAGGAAATCTTAAGAAATGTATTGCAAGTCTTGAATATGCTGAAGATTCGGTTGAAATGTCAGAAGAAGAACTATTTGAAACACATATGAAAATATTAAAGAAGCTTCATGCTGACAGTTTACTTATTATTGATAACTTCAATGTACTGCCAAAGGATGATGCATACTTTAAGGAACTCATAAAGTGCGATTTTCAGATACTGATTACTACAAGATGTAAAATCACACATTTTGAATCAATTCAACTTAATGAACTTGATTCAGAGAAAGAGATTTCAACGCTCTTTTATAAATACTGCCCAGCTTCTATAGATGTTCCTGAAACTGTGGCAGAAATCATTTCAGAATTAAGAGGGCATACTCTGAGTGTCTGTCTTGCTGCACTCTCCCTTTCTGCAAGTGGAATAGAGCCTGAAGAACTGCTATATGAATTAAAATCCTGTGGACTGAATATTTCATCTGGAGAGTCTATCGAATTATATAAGGACGAGGAATTTTCTGAAGCGCTGATGATTGAGCATCTGCGAAAGTTGCTACAATTAAACCAACTTTCCCCTGAACAATTAGATATACTGCGCAACTTATCTCTACTTCCTGCCTCTGGTGTATTAAAGGCTTCAATTAAAAAATGGTTGCAGCTGTCCAATCTAAATGATGTAAATCATATGATTCGATATGGATTTATTATGGATGATTCAGAGAATAAAAAAATCAGCCTCCATCCTCTAATTCAAGATGTGGCTGTAATTGAAACGCTACCTTCAGTATCTAATTGTAGAACTATGCTTGATCGCCTACATCTTATCTGTCTTACCCACGGATTGGAAGTCCGCAGACCAGACAATGTTATCAGCAGTCTGATAAGTATTAATGAGCATATTATAAATGATGAACCAGATTATTACCTACTGTTCCTTCAAGATATGTTTCCATATTTTGATAAATATTTGATTATTGATTATCTGCCAAAACTTGTAGAACGCATTTCTTATGAAATGGATCGTCATCAGTTAAATTCACCTTGTGATAAGGCGCTACTTCTAGATTATAAAGCAGAACTGTTTGTGCTAAAAAAGGATTACTGCAATGCCCTTAAGAAGCGTACCAAAGCACTGGAATTATTAACACCATTACTAACTGCTGATGCAGACAAACGTACTGCAAATCTGGTTTCAAACCTATACAATAATATTTCCAATGTGTATCTGCTTATAAAAAAAGGAAAAGAAGCTATCACGAATCTGAAACAGGCATTTCAAATCAGGAAAGAATATGGGATTTTTGAAACACATGATAGTTTACAGCAGATGATGAATATCACCAATATTCTTATTCTTGCAAAAGAATATACGCAGGCTGAACAACTACTTGAGTTCTATGAAAATATCGTGTTAGAAACAGAAAGTAAAACTTCATTTGACTATGGCATCTGCCAACTTGGAAAAGGGATTGTTGCATTATCAACCAATGATCCGGTTCATTCCGAAACATATCTGCTCAATGCCGAAAAATTAATCAGCGATGCTATTGGTACCGACAACGAATATAGTAAAACTGCTTATCGTTACCTTTATAGCCTTTATAGCAGGTGGCATAAGAATGACAGAGCTTTGGAATATAAGGATAAGATTCTAGGACTTTGCTTGTCCTGATATACCCTGTAACGAAAAACATCCCCGAAGTCCTCTCTACTGGATTTCAGGGATATTTTAATTAACAATGGCTTTTTAGACTTATTATGATTCTTTATATCCTACACCGGCTGTCCTATTTCACGATTCGCTAAATCTACCGCAATCACATTCAAAACAAATCTTTCGGATTTTATCCTTGCCGCAATATTTGAAATTATAAGCATTATCAATAGGTATCCAATAAATTCAAACGATATATTTTGCTTATCCACTGCTACTTGTAGTAATAGATAACACACCAAGGATGTAAAATATCCAACATAGATGTCTCGACACAAAAGCCATTCTCTTTGACTAAAATATACCTTTGAATTCTGTTCATATTTGTTATATAGTTTATACCATTCCCTATTCTCATACTTTTTCTTATCTTTTAAAGCTGACGGCATATTTTTATATATGTCTAAATATTCTTTCTTTACAATCTCATTGTCAATTCGTATATCTTCGTGTTCCGGAATAACTTTTGAAAATACAACTTCTCCTGGTAAGCATTGTTTTGCCCATATCAACCTGTTCTTTGCCTTATCAGAATATATTGCATCTAAGATAAACACTATCATCTGTATAGCACCAAACATAATTGTTGCCTCAAGAAGTGTTGACATAACCGAAATATCCACTGTTGATAGATTATCAATATTGAAATATGACCAAATCAAAAGATTTGATATTGCAAGATATACAAGTTCTTTACTTTTATAATCTTTAATATTATTCATTTTCCCTCCATCAAAGTTTCAAAAACGCAAGTTCTATTGTAGAATAAATATCTTTGTTTTTTGCATTATACAAGTCTAATTCAGAATCAGTAATTGGAAATCCAAAACCATAATCTATCCCCGTCCGACATTCAGTGCTTCCTTTGATATTTTTTGAAACAAAAATATTCTTATCTTTAAATTGAATTTTCTTTATTTCGTCGGTATTACATGAAATTACAATTACATTTGTTTCATGAATTTTGTCCATATTTTTCTTAAGATAAGAATAAACGGTCTTGTCATGTCCAATAATTATGAATATATCTAGTGCATTGGATGGAAGGCTTTCCAAAACCCGAAAGCCTTCATCCTCTCTTTTGTTAAGCATATACAATTTGAACACGTCATACAAAAATTTTGTACGTTCAACAATTTCGTCCTTTTGCCTATTTTCTAATAGATAACGCATATTCCACTCCTTTATAGCCATATGAACCACTGCGTCTTCCATACGAATTAATATTTGTTTCTGCTAATTCAATATCAGAATCATTCTTTGTATTCTTTACAATATGACCTTTAACATCTAACTTATCTGACCCACCGTTAGAATCACCAGTATTATCTGAAACAATATACACAATCTCATTTTTTCCAAATAGTTCATCAAATATCTGTTCCGCTTGCGCTTTTTTCCCATGATGTGGTAATTGTATAATTTGATATTCTGTCAATCTGTCTTTAATAGCCTCAAAACTAGAGTCTCCAGTTAGTAATAGCGCTTTTCCATCAAATGCAACCTGCACTTGTACACTTGTGGCATTTACAATCGTTTCCCCATCAATAGTATCTCCCTCTCTAGTATCAAGTCCCTTTGCTACTGCATCTAACATATACTCTTCATCTGGGCCAACTACTTCTATACCTGCGGCAATGCTAATTGTTTTTCCATTGTCATAGATATTCTGCAGGGTAACCTTTTTTGAAAGTGACGCAATATTTGCGTACAAATCTTTAATTTGCTCTGAAATTGAATTTCGATTTTTTCTTCCATCATCAATCTTATCCAATAACTCATCTTTATACTTTAAAAGTAATACCGTTACTATTTTTGATACTTTTTCTTCCTCCAGCAGATATGTAATTCCATCAAAGTGGTCGGAATCATTATGCGAAAGTACTACAGTTACTAAATTATACCCCTTTTGTTTCATATATTCGATTACTCTTTTGGCATGCTCTTCACATCCACAATCATATATTACTAGTTCACTTCCATTATCAATAATAATACAATCTCCACAATTTTTACTGCAATTTTCATATCCTTTTGAACTTAAAACTTTAACAAACATATTTTCTCCATGTCCAGTGCTAAGCGCACTTCAATAAAACCAATGATTTACATTGATAAACAACAGTTTCATTTATGAATATAAGAGAAAATGACCGATTCTCTGGTACAATACGGGAATGACTTTGGTGAATACCCTTGAAACGCTTGCAAAACAAACGTTCTGACTTGTTTATTAGAAATATAAATGATATACTCAATCTCGAACAGATTTGATCATTTATGGTCATTAGCAATTGATTATGTAAGGACTGAAGCGGCAACTTCAGTCCTTTCTTTTTGCCCATTCTATATAAACCCTGAAATCAACTCATAGCCTTCTCCATTTGGATTAGGTCTAGCTAGTAATGGAACAAGCACTCCATCCTTTTCTATACTTTGCATTAATTCGAATAACTCAGTATTTGTCTCTACCTTAAACGGATGATCTTTGAAATTTATAAGCTGATTTAGCTTTAAATTCTTGATTTCATCCACCTGTGTATTCGTTTTGCCTTCCGTTACAACCTCTTCTTGCGAAGAAGAATACTCCTTCATTTTTGCACCCATATCCAAAAACACATCCTTTCTAACATAAATTTTTGAAAACAAAAAGAGACCGCCCATTCTCAATTTAGCTTGAAAATGAACGGTCTCACGACATGTTCTTATTTAGTTGAATAATGAAAAAATAGTAAAAATGTTAACCTTACTTGCATGTGTTCCCGGACACCAT
>QKAS01000022.1 GCA_003246295.1 Clostridia bacterium
ATTTACTTGTTGAATAAAACAAACAGATTCATTATAATAGACAAAGTGATTTTTATGAGCATCTATGAATAATTATGGAGATTATAATAATGAATCGAAAAAAAGCTATTGTTCTTCTGGTATTGACCGCCATTCTATGGAGCATCGGTGGGTTGTTTATAAAACTGATTGATATGAATCCTGTAGCAATCGCAGGATTACGTAGCGGAATCGCAGCGCTTGTGATGCTGGTTTATCTTAAAAAGCCCTCGATACATCTGGACAAAATCAATATTCTTGGTGCCATCTCTTATGCTGGCACTCTTCTTTGTTTTGTTAGTGCCAACAAATTAACCTCCTCGGCAAATGCTATTTTTCTGCAATATACAGCGCCTGTCTGGGTCATTCTGTTTTCATTATTCCTATATAAAGAAAAACCCAAAAAAATGGATATTCTGGTCATCCTAGTTGTTTTATCCGGTATGGCGCTTTTCTTTGCCGGCAATTTCGGACCTGGAAGTTCAATTGGAAATATTGTCGCCTTATTTAGTGGTTTTTTTATGGCTGCTATGGTGATTTTTCTCAAAAAATCAGTGGGGGCTGCTGTTGAAATTACTTTTCTTGGCAATATATTGACTTTCCTTTTCTCTATCCCTATGATTCCCAAAAAGATACCAGACACAACAACAATCCTGTGTCTTCTAATCTTAGGTATTTTTCAACTCGGATTTTCCTATATCTTTTATACCATAGCAATCAAACATGTGTCCTCGCTTGAGGGTATCTTGATTCCAATTATTGAACCACTGCTTAATCCCATCTGGGTCCTTATTTTTACTGGCGAAAAAATGGGACTGACTTCTCTTCTGGGTGGATTGATTATTATTTCTGCTGTTGTCTGGCATCAAATTAAGACATCTCGAATCATTAAGATCAAATCTGCAAATGAAAGCATTGAGAATATCATCGACATACATATTCCAGAAGTGGTCAATTCATAATACAACTTATAAATAGATCCCTATAACACTCATATCTTATCAATATGAAAAATACCAAGCTCTTTATAATGGTCTATTTTATACTGAATGGTAGTAAGACTCTTTTCCAGATTCTTCATATCATTCAGTATTTTTTCTTTATGCTTCGTCAGTAAAATTTTACGTTCTTCAAACGATTCTTCTCCTTTAAGACACATCTGCATAAACTCTTTAATTTCTTGTAATGGCATCCCGGAATTTCTTAAACAGCAGACCAATTGAATCCATGCAAGGTCATCTTCTGAAAATTGTCTTTTTCCGCTTTTCGAACGTGCTAAAAATGGTATCATTCCTTCTCTGTCATAATATCGTATGGTATGTTCTGTTAAGTTTGTCAATTCCGCAATTTGTCTGATTGTATACATAGTTTTTATCCATCTGTCATCTAGACTTCTGATGTTGTTTCCCTTCAAATTTACTTTTTTAAAATAAAATACGTAATTGTAGATACGAAACCGCCCAGAGAGGAACCCCAGATCAAGTCAATGATTGTAATCTTAAGCGGCCAGTCTTTTATTGTTGCAAGATTCGTAAGATCATAAGTTGCATACGTTACAAATCCAAAAAACAAACCTGTCAATAATGCATAAATCCAACTTCCTTTTTCAAGCGCTGGGTTAATGACGAAGAATACAACCCCTGTAATAAAAATCAGATAAAAGGCTGCAGCTGCAATAAGATTGGGTTTTTCTCCCATCAGATAACCCAGTTCTTTCTGATATAAATTTTTTGCAACAAACATCAACCAGATTAGATCAATTACAATAAACACTAAAAAAGCAATGCCATAGGTTTTTAAAAAACTCATCTTGAAAATCCTCCTATTCATTTAGGGAACCAGGGGATAAATGCACTGGTTCTTTTTTTATAAGCTTCAAAATCCTGGCGTCCCTCATATTTCTTTTCTAATAATTTTACTCCAGATACAAATACCAGAAAATATGTCATTAGCGCTGGCCCCACTATAATCCACAACCCCGCAACACTGTCAATTGCCAAAATGAAAATTCCAAACCACATGGCAGAATCTCCAAAATAATTCGGATGTCTTGTAAGTGACCACAACCCCTGGTCCATAAGCTTCCCTTTGTTTTGAGGGTTTTTCTTAAATTGTTTTAATTGATAATCTCCAAATGATTCAAAAAAGAAGCCAATTCCCCAAAGTCCAATGCCAATCCAATTAAACCATTGAAATTCCTGTTTTGACTGATTTCCATAAACGACTGGTAAAGTTACAACATACTGAATAAGCATCTGAATCAGATAAACATTGATAAACGCCTTCCATAAAACAAACTTTGTCCCCCACTTCTTGCGCATGTTGATATAACGATAATCCTCTGGTTTTCCTAAATTTCTTTTTGCAATATGGTAAGTCAGTCGTAATCCCCAGACTGAAATACAAATCATGATGATAAGACCACGGAAATTATGATACGGACCAAGTAAATAATTAAATACTGCTGACAATACGAACCCGGATCCCCATGCAATATCAACAATTGAATTATCCTTTGTTATCTGACCTATGATAAAAACCAGTATAAAAAATCCTAACAATAAGAGAAATGTTTCCAGATACATACTTCATTACCTCCGCTTTAATAAATAAGAGATTGCAATTGCACCCTCTCCGGCACTTATTGCAATAATGGATGAGGTCTCGCAAATATAAGATGGTTGACTGCCAATGATTTCTGTTATAACCCGCCCAAGATGTTCAGCCTCCATCAGGTTATTGACATGAACAATGCTATATTGTTCGATTTGATCTGCCTTACATACTTTTCTGATATGATGTATTAGTTTTCTGCTGCTGCCTGATACTGAAAAAGCAATGCCATCAAGTATTCCTTTCCCTTCCTCGTCGAGTGTGATAATCGGTTTCATACCAACCATCTTTGCAATTTTCCCAGCCCTGACACTTAATCTTCCTGATCTGATCATATGTTCAATATTTCTTACTTGAACCAGTATTTTTGATTGATTTGTAAGATATTCTATTTCCTGCACAATTTCTTCATGACTCATCCCCGCAGAGATCAGCTCAGAACATTTCTTCACCAGCAATCCCTGTGCACCGGAGTTTTGTTTTGTGTTAATCAGACTGATTTTTTTGTTCGTGTCTGCAATTTTTTTGATTCCATTGGCAAAACTGTTGTAGGTTCCACTCAGCTCCTTTGAAACTGTAAGTATAATAATAGACTCATAGTAATTCATCAAGTAATCAAGAAGATTCTCGATTGTCTTAGGACCAGGTTGCGACGATGTAGGTAATTCGTTCCCCTCTGCACACTTTTTCAGAATCTGTTCTGGCTGGATTGTTAGTTTATCAAGGTAGGTATGATTTTTATAGAGGATATCTAGATGAACCACATGAACCTGTTCTTCATCGACCCACTCTTTTGGTAAGTCTGCAATGCTATCTGTGACCAAAGCAATTTTATGTTTTCTGTGATTTACAATTGCCTCTTGTCTGAACATGTCATCTACTTTCTGATATATTATATTTCCTTTATCATATAGATAATCAAACACACGAGAAGGCGCGTCGGTGTGGACATGTACTTTGCATTTGTTTGCACTTCCTGCAACCACAACAGAATTTCCCATTCCATGAAGCCATTCCTTAATCTCCTCAGGCATCATCTGTGTACCTTCAATCAGACATTCTGTACAATATCTATATTCTCCAGAATCCTTATGTTCTGACTCCTCTATGAATTCAGGCACTATCAATTCATCAGTCTGGGTTTTTTGTGGTAAAATCTCGCCATTCATCAGATAGTAAATTGCACCTTCTATAAAATAGGTGAATCCCTTTGCACCCGAGTCTACAACATTGGCTTTTTTCAAAAGAGGCATCTGCTCCTTTGTACGCTCTAGTGCTAATTCAACCTGACAGAGTGCATTTTTGAAGATTTCTGCCAAGGTCGTATGTTTCTTGCATTCATCTGTCAGCACATTGCCCCATTCCCGCATCACAGTAATCATCGTTCCTTCAACTGGGTTTTCAACGGCTTCATATGCATATCTTGCCGCTGATTGACATGCCATTGCAAAATCAATCACGGAAACTGTTTCATCTCCTTGAATCGACTCACTCAGGCCTCGAAAATACTGCGCAAATATAATACCCGAATTGCCTCTCGCCCCATAGAGCGCCGCATCTGCCACTGACTCCAGGGTTGTCTTGACTGATATTTTATTCTCAGCCATTTCAATAATAGATCGCATCATGGAGGAAAGATTGCTTCCTGTATCTCCATCCCGTACGGGAAAAACATTAATTCTATTCAAAACTTCTTTTCTTTCTATTACTGTATGGGCCCCTTTGATAAATGATTCATATACTTGTTGATTTGTAATCAGCATCATTTTGACCTCCAAAAATTTTAATATTCTTTCTATATAATAAAATAATATCTGTAAATCTCATACAAATCAATCTGAATTTCATTTTTTGTTGTAAAATTTCTATAAATTTGATTATTTGTATTTTCCTATTGACTTAGAGCGAACTCAAACGAGTATACTAGATAAAAAAGGAGGTATTTTATGAAAACAATCCAACTTGGTTCCAGTCATCTTCATGTCCCAAATATTGCAATTGGATGCATGCGAATTGATAGTCTAAGTACAAAAGAAGCCGAAAAATTTGTTCAGAGCGCACTTGATCATGGCGCAAATTTCTTTGATCATGCCGATATTTATGGAGGCGGAGAATGCGAGACAATCTTTGCCAATGCAATCCACATGACACCAGCCGTTCGTGAAAAAATAATGCTCCAGTCAAAATGTGGGATTCGAAAAGGAATGTTTGATTTTTCAAAAGAACATATTCTCCATTCTGTAGATGAGATTTTAAAAAGACTTCATACTGAATATCTTGATGTGTTATTACTCCATAGACCGGATGCACTTGTTGAGCCCGAAGAAGTTGCTGCTGCTTTTGACTCTCTAGAACAGTCTGGTAAGGTAAGACATTTTGGTGTTTCCAATCAGAAACCTATGCAGATACAGCTCTTACAAAAATATGTGAAACAACCCTTAATTGCCAACCAACTACAATTAAGCATAACCAATGCAACTATGATTGGAAATGGTCTTGAAGTAAATATGATGACAGAAAATGCTGTTGACCGTGATGGAAGCATCCTTGATTTTTGCAGACTTCATGATATCACGATCCAGCCATGGTCTCCATTCCAATATGGATTTTTTGAAGGTGTATTTTTGGATCATGATAACTTCTTAGAACTAAATCAAGTATTACAAAGAATTGCTGACCAGTATCATGTTACAAAAACAACGATTGCCGTAGCCTGGCTCCTAAGGCACCCAGCAAAATTTCAGCCAATTATTGGTACCATGAATACAAAAAGACTGGCAGAAATATGCATGGCTTCTGAACTGACCATTACAAGACAGGAGTGGTATGAGATTTATCTAGCAGCCGGCAACAAACTTCCATAAAAATCAAAAAGGTAATTGCGAAACAAGTTCGCAATTACCTTTTTATCTCTTATACAACTGCAGTCTCAAACCTTTTAAAAAGAATATTGTTTTCTAAATGGATATGTTCAAACAAATCAGATTCTAATCTCTGAATCAGTTCAAAAGTTAAATCATAGGTTTCGCATCCATCCTCTGGAACACTGTATTCATCTGTAATTGCACGAAGTTCTTTCAAAATTGCACCTGCTGTATCATGTTCATCCTCTGTCTCCGCAATCTGTTCTTTTACTTGTTTCAATGTTTTTTCACTTGGATTGCTTGCATACTCTTTGATCGCTGGAAACAAAATTGTCTCTTCCTTGATCAAATGCTGTTCAAGATCAGCCTCTAAGTTTCTCACCAATTTGTGTATCGTGAATAATTCTCTATGATTTGCTCCATGTACCCGTAATATCGTTCCGGCAAGCTCGCTGATTTCAGGCAGAATCTGCTTCGTGAATACATGATGTGGCATAATATAAAAATCAATTAATTCTACATCCGTAGCTGCTGATGGTATATTTCCTTCTGCTCTTTCTATAAAAATTTGATAAGCTTCATTCAACTGTTTTACAAGAACTTCTGCATTTAGTCCTTTTTCAAGGATTGCTTCTTCCAATGTTCTATGTCCACCACAGCAAAAATCTATTTGTACATTTTTAAATATTTCACTTGCTTTTGGTAGCATCGCTACGATTTCTCCTAGTTTTTGATTCTGTTCTATCTGCTTCATTTTTTTCCTCCTTTTTATTGTAACAGCTCTGCAAATACTCTGCCCGCATCTTCAATATGCTCTTTTTCCTCTTCTGCTAAAAACTTAACCCGAAGCGGGAATATAGCATCATCTACACCTAAGTTCTGAATCAGAAATTTTTGATTTACAACTTTAGTCCCAAGCTGAACCAAATAATCTTCTATATGTGCAATCGCTTCTCCACTCCATCCGTATGAACCAAATACAGCTGCTGATTTGCCAGCCACTTCTTCTGCTTTTAACATTTTTAACAATGCTTCTACGTTTCCGACCATATCTCCATATCTTGTCGAACTTCCAATTAAGATTCCATCACTTTCTCTCATTCTTTCTGCCACTTCACTCAGATTGGCATCTTTTAAATGAAACACACTGACTTTAATTCCTGCTTCTGACAACTGATTGGAAAGCAATGCTGCTATTTTTCCTGTATTCCCTGTCATAGTCGCATATGCAATCACAACTTTTCGCTCTTTATTATTTATGTTCAGCTTACTTTTTTCGTTATAAACCTCAATATACTTTTGAGGATTCTCACGTAATATGTATCCATGGGATGGTGCAATCATTTTAATTGGAAGCGCTTCAATTTTCTTAAGCATATTACGCACATATGGTCTGTGCGGTGCCATGATCAGATCATAATATACTTTGAAATCTTCTTCATATTCCTGTTGTGCAATATCGTTGAATAGTTCAATATTGGCGATGTGTGTGCTGAAAATATCACAAGAAAATAATATCTCATCTTCTTTTGCATATGTCACCATCGTTTCAGCCGTGTGGAGATAAGGGGTTTCAATAAATTCTAATGTGACATCACCCAGACTCAACTGATCTCCATCCTTCACAATTAGAAACTCTCTGTTGTAAAGCCGGAACATCTTCTTTAGTTCATCTTCCGCCAACTTCGTACACACGATCACTGCTTTCGGTGCCTTGGCAGCAAGTGCCGGGAGTGCCCCTGCATGGTCTGGTTCTACATGATTAATAATAATATATTCCAATTCTGCAAGATTTGTCAGCTTGCTTAAATGATCAACATATTCTTTGCCAAACATTATATCTACTGTATCAATCACGGCTGGTTTTTTTGCATCAATAAAATAGCTATTATATGTTGTCCCTTTTTCCAGAATCAATCTGTGAAATGGCACTTTCCTATCATCTACTTTTCCAACCCATTTTATTTTATCTGTCAGATTATTTTGTTCCATACTGTTTTCTCCTTTTAAAATTCAATTTCAATCATTTGTTTTCATTTGTTTTCTGTAAACACAGCATATCTTAAAGTACAAATAAAAACTGTGATTCAAATCATAATTCTAAAAAAATGTAGTGAACCTATTGATTCACTACATTTTCCAAAATACCTATAAATATTCCTGTTCCAAAGCTTTCAGGTCATATATTTTTATTTTTTTATTCCCAACCTGCTCAATGATTCCATCATCCTGCAATCTGCTTAACTTTCTGCTAATAGTTTCTCTTGTAACACCAATATAATTTGCTATCCCTTCTCTGCTCAGAGGCATACTGACGAGAATGCCATCATTTTGTTTGCTCCCATATTTTTTTGCAAACTCAATTAAAATCGCACTGATTCTGGCTTCCATGTCTCTCGTTCCCATATTTTGAATCAGAGTTTCCAGATGATCGATTCTGATGCAAAGTTGATCCATTATTTTATAACTAATAGAAGGAGCTTCCTTCAGAAGTTCATGAAAAGATCGATGTGGAATCACACAAATCTGTGTTTCTTCCAGTGCTTCAGCATGATAGGTGACTGGTTGCTTTCGCAAAAGATTTTTTTCTCCAAAAAAATCTCCTTCTGCGAATAAATACAGAATCTGTTCTTTTGCTTCCTGCGTATACCGAAACGCTTTGACCCTTCCAGAATGGATAATATAAAGTCCCTCCAGTTGATTTCCTTCCATTACAATCATTTCACCACGGGCATATTTTCTACTTACGATCAGTTCTATAATTTTCATCATCTCATCCGGTTCAAGATCACTGAAAATAGGAACCCTGTAGGTACAGATATTATGTTGGCACTTGTTACAATTCTTCCTCTGACAGTTCATTGATTGCGTTGTGTTCTTCATTGTAATCCTCATTATGACAAATGGTCATATAGTATTGTGATGATTTTTGCTATTTAAATTATTACAATGATTATAACATTCACTTTTAAAATGTACTATCTCTTTTCAATATTTCCATACCTGGTCAGCAAAATAAAAACAAACTAGTTGAATCAGATCTCATACCAGATAATTTCATTTGGCATAAGTTCCAGTTCGAAGGAACTAGAATCACCTTTATAAATCGTTGCATGCTGTTTATTATATGTATTATTCACAATACAGTATTTTCCAGCATCAAGATAAGCATGCACCTCAACATATATATTGTTCGTAAACCACTGGTAAAGACTGTCTTCATCACCTGCAGCCCATAGGATACTGCGATATAAAATTCTCGTATTCTCAAACTTATACGGCAGCCCGCTGATATATACGCTTCTACCTGTTCCAAAGGAATTTACTGCCATCTGCACTTCTTTTTCATGCTGATAAAGAATCTGTGTGCCTTCCAGCGCATAGATATTCTTCTTGCCTTCACCAAAGTCAGGATTCTCGATACAGTCATCAGTAATAAAATGTGATTCAGCCATATCCCAATTATATTTATCATAATTGAGTGTAAATCCCGTTTCTTTTTCAACACCAAGTATATTTGCAAGTTGAAAATATCTTCCTTGAAATTGATGTCCTGAAGGCTCTCCTATTCCAATGATTCCGCCACCTTCATATACATATTGATGTAATGCTGATGAAATCTGAGCGTCTTCCCAATATATACCGCCAGTATGTGCCGTATCCCCATCACCGACCATAATCATAGTATCAAACTGACTTAAATCTATTCTATTTTCTTTTATTTCATCAAAACTAATAAATGAAACATCAAATGGCATTCCGCTGAGTGCCTCAATGACACCTGCATAACTATAGTTCTGTTTCTGATATAATGCATGATGCACCATGTGTGCTCCCCATGCACGCATTTTCCCCCAGCAGTTGAGTACCGCGATTTTTTTAATACAGTAAGGTCTGCTCCCACCGATGTTATCATAAAGTTCACGGAATTCATTACATACTGATTCCACGTAATCAACAAATTCTGGAAACTGGCATGCCAGTTTTAAATAACCACCGTATCCAATTCGATCAATCGGCTTACGAAGGATTGCTCTTCTGGCTGTAATCCAGTTATCCTTTGCTTCTTTCACTGGATCTCCGCCTTTATAAAATGTGTCTGGAAAAAAGTAAGGTAAAAATCTTCCTTCAGTGTATCGCACACCAGGAATTTCACTAATCAGCCTGAGTGTACTTCCATTTCCAACACTTCCTACAACCGCATCAAGTCCTATTGTCGCAAACTCCTCCATAAATGGCTCTGTACCAATCCAGTGATCGCCTAGAAACATCATGGCTTCTTTCCCATACTCATGTGTAATCTGAACCATTTCTCGAGCTAGTTTCGCAACTTCTCTTCGTTGGAATGCGACAAAATCTTTAAACTCTCTCGTAGGCACTCGGTATTGATTATTATAATAACCTTGATCGATAATGTATTCCGGTCTGAAAGAATAACCACACTCTTTTTCAAACTGCTCCAGAATGTATGGAGATACCGATGCTGAATAACCATACCAGTCCACATATTTTTCTCGCATCATTTCATCAAAAATCAAAGTGAACTGATGAAAAAAGGTGGTGTATCTGATCACATCAACATAAGGATGTTCTTCTATGAATTTTCTAAGACGTTCCATCGTGTATGCATGGGTTTTTGGCTGTCTGACATCAAAGGTAATCTGGTGTTCCACATCCTGCCATTCATTTACGACTGCATTATACATATGGACTGGATCCCAAATAATATATGCCAGGAAACTTACAGTATAATTATGAAAGAGCATGCAGTTGTGTATCCAGACTTCTTTCTCTTCACTTACATATTCCCATTGATCTGTATTTAATATTTCCCCAGAGCTTCTGTCAATGACCTCCCACCATTTTTTTATGTCATCATTCTCATTGACATGAAGTAACTCATCTGCAATTCCCTTCAGAAGTGGAATTCTGGTTGTCTTCTCATTTGCTGTATAGAACGGTGTCATAACATAGCACTGTTGCACCTCATCCGGATTAGAACGTGCCCATACATTATCTTTTCTTGTTGTATAGTATGTACTATAGACCTTAGCATCTGCCTGCTTTAGTTCTTCTGGATAATCTGTTCCATCACAGTCACGAATCGCATCAGCACCCCATTTTTTTAGTAAAGCAAGCGTCTGTGGTACCACATCCAGATCAGTAGGAATCGTAACTCGCCCTTTTGATATTTTTGTATTCATATTCTTCCCGCCATTCCGACATTTTATGCCTTTATTCAAAATTCTTTATTAGCCTTTCAGGCCACCAAGCATCATTCCTTGTGTCAGCTTCTTCTGCACTAACATATATAAAATCAGCGTGGGCAGCATAACAAGAACCAGTCCTGCGTACATTCTTCCATATTGTGCCGATGCATTCTGTGCCTTCATCAGGTTCATAAGACCTACCGGAAGCGTTTTACTTCCATCGGGATCAGTTAATAGCGTAATTGCTATAATATACTCATTCCAGAATGATAGGAAATTAAAAAGGATAACAGTAATGATACTTGGTCTTGCCATCGGAAAAATCACTTCTACCATTGTTCTGAAATAACTACTACCATCAATATATGCTGCCTCTTCGTATGTTTTTGGAATCGTTACAAAATACCCCGACAGAAGATAAATTGTAAATGGGAGTGCAGTTGACGCATACACCAATGCCAAAACAAAAATATTATTCAAGAAGAACGATTCTAATCCCATGCCTTTTAACATTTTCTCACCATCCACGAACATGAGAAAAATTGGAACCACAATATAATTTACATTAATGAACAGCCCTCCCATAAAGAGAACCTGAAGTATCTTTTTTGCTCTAAATTGAAACCGGCTCAAACAATATGATGCCGGAAGCGCCAATATCAGTAATAATGCTATGGCAAGTGCAGTTACTATGACACTGTTTAACATATACTGCCCCATATGTGCACTTCCCCATGCATCTATAAAATTCTGAACATAAAATCCAGCAGGAAGTTTCCACGGCGACCCATAAAACTCATGGTTCTGTTTGATGGATGCTAAAAATACCCATCCCACTGGGACAATGATAAGTGTTGCCAGTATGATTAACAGGCAATAGATTACTATATTTTTTTTTGAATTTTTCTTCATTCTATTCTCCTGTCTATAATTCTATTGGTTCCCGCTTCGTTACAAAACTAACGATTCCACTCAAAGCAAATGAGAAAAGGAATACAACTACACCAATTGCCATACCATATCCATAACTTGAATTGGTATATGCCTGTTTATACATGTAGCTTAAAAATACTTCAGTACTACCATCAGGCCCTCCGCCTGTCATTGCTTTCACAATGGTAAAACTCAGGTTAATATTACTTATA
Source organism: Clostridia bacterium (assembly GCA_003246295.1). Classification (GTDB taxonomy): domain Bacteria; phylum Bacillota; class Clostridia; order Lachnospirales; family Lachnospiraceae; genus SZUA-378. The sequence continues at coordinate 11,851 of QKAS01000022.1, forward strand.
ATAAAAAAGGTCAGGGTTGTTCTGATATTTGTCCAGATCAAAGGAATTGTCAGATGAAAAAACTGATAAATTTTTCCTGCTCCCTCAAGACTTGCACTTTCATACACACTTTCAGGTACACTGGCCATACTTGCCATATACATGACCATGTAATATCCAACTGCCTGCCAGATCATTGCCATGGCAATAGAATAAATAACGATTTTCTGATCACCGAGCCAATAGACCGGCTCTGCATTCTGATCTCTGAAAAGGTTTAAAATACTATTCAGCAATCCATTTTTTGAGTCCAGAATTGCACTAAAAATGGCGCTAATAATTACTATGGATAAAATATTGGGAATGTAAAAAACAACACGGAAAAAGTTCTGTCCGATTAAATTCTCTCTTGTCAGGATTGCCGCAAAGACCAATGCCATGGTAAAAGTAATAAGGCTTACAATCACAATTAGAAATATCGTGTTTTCAAATGACTGAAAAAATTTCATGTCCTTAGAAAGTTTTACAAAGTTATCAAATCCTACAAATGTTTTATCTGGAGAATACCCTCCCCATTTGTATAACGACATTCTGAAAATATTGAATGTCGGTATCATCATAAATACCAAAAATAATAAAAAAGAAGGTGCTACACACAAAAATAAAAATATTGATTTACTACTTTTTTTCATCTGTTTCTCCTGTCATAAAAACGGTGAGTTAAGAATCAGCTCACCGTTTTCATACATGCTTTATTAGCAGCCTGTTCTGTTATTTTAATGCTGCACGAAGAAGATCACTATCTTTCTTTATGGAATCAATCCATTCCTGCTTTGTTTTATCTCCGCTGACAAGTGAATTTACAGTTCCAAATACTGTATCTGCAAAATTTACACCTTCTACTGGATCTGTTGCTGCAAAGCTACCAAGTGCTGCTTTTGCTCCGTTATCATAAATACTATAAAATAGTTTATTATCCCCATCCAACTGTTCTGCAAATCCTGTGATAGGCTGTACAGCACCTGCTTCTGCAAAGATGCCTGCTGCTTCGTCAGAATACATATAAGCTACGAACTGTTTTGCTGCATCTTTGTTCTCTGCAGCTGCCGGAACCCACATTTGTTCGAACCATGTGTAAGAATATGCATCTTTTCCATCTGCAATTGCTGGGAGTGCTGTAAATCCCCATGAGAATCCATCTGCTCGTGGTGCATCTTTCATTTCACCGATCACCCATGTGCCGTTTGGCATAAACAATGCTTTGTTGTCCAGAATCAGCTGTTGATTTTTTAAATAATTATCGTTATTTGCATTAGATGGTACTGATTTTTCTGTATAGGCTGAAAGTTTTTCAATGATGTCAAATACCTGTACTGCTTCTGGTGAATCCCAGATTCCTTCTTCATAGTTTGTAGCTTTTGTAAAGAATTCTGTGCCACCTGCTTCATAAAGAAGTGCATAGAAAAATGCATCAAAGTATCCTGCTGTTGGATATGCAAACAATGCGATATTCTCTGCTTTTGCCTTTTCACCAAGTTCCCACATCTCATCCCATGTTGCTGGAACACTCCAGCCTTTTTCCTCAAATAATGCGCTGTTGAAGAATAATCCGCATGGACTATAGAACATTGGTGCCATATATGTTTTTCCATCATTATATGGGTTTGTGAGTGATGATTCTGTGAATCCTCCGGCGATTTTATCCGAAACTTTTTTCTCTTCTCCTGGAACTGTCATTGATAACACATCTGTAATATCTTCCAGTCCATTTTCTTTGATGAGCGTTTCGGTTAATGCCGCAGGACGTCCTGTTGCAAGATGCACTACATCTGGATAGTCACCAGCCTTCATCTGTGCTCCAATCACATCTTCCAGAGACTTATCTGTTGTAAGTTCGACTTTAATTCCTGTTTTTGCAGTAAATGCATCACATACTTTTGTCCACATCTCTGCACCGTATGCCGTCTCAATTGCTGCTACTTTAATTGTCACAGCTTCTGCTTCCTGTGTCTTTTCTTCTGCTGGTGTCTGAACTTCTTTAGAAGTTTCATCCACAGCACTTTCAGTCGTTGCTGCTTCTTTTGTTGCCTTACTTGTGCAGCCTGTCAGGGTAGTTAACCCGATGGTACCGACCAATAACATTGCAATTATCTTTTTCATTAAAATTGCCCTCCTTTTTTTGCTATGAATGTAGTATATCGTTCTGAGCTTTTCAAACAATAGATATTTTGCTTTTTTATTTATATATATTGCTGTATAATAGTAATGTCGTACATTTAGAAAGTACTTTCAGTTCAGTTCTTTGTTTATTATATATTTTGCTATATATTTTTACACACTAAAAGGAGGATTCCCATGAGCAATGATCGATATCAGTTTCATAAAACAATGCCTGAAGAAGCTGCAATTATGTATCAGGATGATTCTACCTTGTCCTACAGTTTTTCTTCTCATGGCAAGCATGGCGGACAATCCATCAATATCTCTCTTCTTTATCTTGCTCTGTCAAAATACGGTACGGACTGGATTAGTATGACACACTCTCATACCTTCACAGAACTATTTTACATCACACATGGAAATGGAAAATTTTCAGTTGGTTCAGAAATTGTTCAGGTAAAAGCAAATGATTTGATCATCATCAATCCCGGGTTGGAGCACACAGAACGCTCAGATGATTCCAGACCTATGGAATATATCGTTTTTGGTTTTGATGGAGTGATGTTTCAGAGTGGTCAATCAGATTACATTCATCTAAATAGTACTGTACAGAAAGCTGATCTCCATTTATACTTTAATGCTCTCGCGCACGAGTTAAAGAGAGAAGCAATCTATAAGAACTTTGTTTGTCAAAATCTATTAAATATCATATTTACCGTTATTCTTCGCAGTAATGATTTGAAGTTATCCATTTTTTCAAATCTGGATTGCTCAAAAGAATGTAAAATGGCGGCTCGCTATATTGATAATCACTTCCAGGAGACGATCACACTTGATTCCTTAAGTTCTCTCGTTCATCTGAATAAATACTATTTTTCCCATATATTTACAGAAGAAATGGGAATTTCTCCAATTAATTATCTAATTAAAAAAAGGATCGATGAATGTAAGCATCTGCTTACAAACACCGACCATTCACTTGCGTCAATTTCTCAGATTGTAGGATTCTCATCGCCAAGCTATTTTTCCCAGGCATTTCGAAAAATTACAGGATTCACACCACAGGAATTCAGAAAGCAGAATCGGAGTCTGATTTCTGTTTCTCACTTACCAGGTAATTGAGTAATGATCTGCTCCATTTGACCCCATTTTCTTTCCATATCACGTACCAGTTCTATCTGCGTCCTGCATCTGTCCATATTATGATCCTCTCTGGCTATTTTAAAATAAATATCACCTTCCAGATAATCCGTCAGGAAACGCATTCCACATTCCAGTGTCATCGTTTTGGCACCCTGTGGTAGCATTCTGACTTCTTCTTCTGTAAGGCTTCCATCACATCCCTCCAGAAATCCTTTTGCATATTGTTCAAATAAATTAAGATCAAGTGAGACTTTGGAGAGATCTGTTTCATCCTCAACTGCTGTGTTGGCACCAAATCGTATCGAATCACCAAAATCAAAGATGGAAAGTCCTGGCATAACTGTATCGAGATCAATGACACATAAACCTTTTCCTGTTTTTTTATCCATCATTACATTATTCAACTTAGTATCATTGTGTGTTACTCTCAGTGGCAACTTCTTTTCAACCATAGCCTGTCTGCAAAGTTTCATGTCAGCTTCCCGTTTCATAAAAAATTCTATTTCAGGTTGAATCTTCTCTGCTCGATGTAACAAATCTTCACTTACTACTTTTTGAAATTTTTCAAAACGTAAAGGCGTATGATGGAAGTTTGGAATCACTTCATACAATTGTGAGGCATCAAAGTCTTGCAACATCTTTTGAAATCTGCCAAAAGCAACTGCACTTTGATAAAAGACATTTATATTCTGAACCTGTTCAAAACAATCTGCATCATCAATAAATAAATACATTCTCCAATAAGAACCTTCTTTGTCTTGATATACAATTTCCTGATTCAGGGTTTCTATTATAGTTAGAACTTCTCTGCGTTCATCTCCACCTGTTTTTTCTATTTCCTTTTTTAAAAAAGAAGTGACTAACGAAATATTCTTCATGAGTCGTAATGGCTCTTTAAAAATCGAATGATTAATCCTTTGTAAAATATACTTATTCTGTAAACTGTCCGTTTGCGTAATGACCAGAAATGTATCATTAATATGCCCATGGCCATATCTGCTGACTTCACAAAAGATACCCTCCATTTTAAACTTAACAAGAATTTCGTTTACAATTCTTTCCTGCAGTAAGTGTTCTTTTCTAATCTCTTTGTTCAAATTTTCTTTTTTTTGATTTTCTGCTTTCAGTTTTTCCTCATTTAACTTTTCTTTCATAATTCCTCCCATTTTACGTTTAGTAAACATTTATTTTTATGTTCTTATGTTTATTTTGTTTATCTGTTTTGTTACATATAGTAACATTTCATAAAGACTTTGTAAATACTGAAGTTATGATTTAATCAGCCTGAATTCAATTTGTTAACATTGACATAATTTTTATTTCAAGGTAGAGTTAAGGAAAGTTAACATGATGTAACAAAGATTTGTTACTCTTATAAGAAAGGTTATATTCTATGAGTACAATCCGTGAAGTGGCGAAACTTGCAAAAGTTTCTATTGCCACAGTATCAAGGGTTTTGAATCAGGATCCAACATATACCATAACTGAAGAGACAAGGTTACGTGTCATCTCAGCTGCAGAGCAATTACAATACACACTCATACCTCGTCCCAAAAAAAAATCTGCCTCTCCGGACCGGAAAAGCAGTTTAAGAATTGGCTGTATTTTGAGGATAACGAAAAGGGGATATAATGACCCCTACTATATGTCAGTTCTTTCGGGGATAGAGTCCTATTTACGTGAAAGCAATATTACACTAGCGTTTATTCAGTCAGCGCCACTCCTTAGCGATCCTCAGTATTTGGAGTCACTTTTTAAAACTCCTGTTGATGGCCTTATTTTAATGGATCCTATGGAAGATTCTATTTATCATACAATAAAAAAAATGGTTCCTCATATTGTTGGAATTGATACCTTACGTGACGACATTGATGACGTTGGATATGATCATTTATGGAATGGTTACCTTGCTACAACGCATCTTATCAATAAAGGTCATACACATATCGGCTTCATAGGTGGAAGCGGGGAGGGTGATACCCTCGAACATAGCAAAAGGTACCAAGGCTATCTGCTTGCTATGCAAGTTGGAAACCTTGTAGTACGCAAAGACTGGGTACTTGACTGTAAATGGAACGAAGATGAATGCATCGAAATCTGCGATACCTTTTCCAAAAACCCTGATTTGCCTACTGCAGTATTTGCTGCAAGTGATCTTCTTGCTATGGCTGCTATGAAAAGTTTTTATTTAAATAAAATTGCTGTTCCGGAACAAATCGCCGTCATTGGGATGTCTGATATTGAAATGTCTCAATATACCAATCCTCCCCTTACTACTTTTCATGTTCCTAAAATTGAAATAGGTCAGGCTGCTGCAAGACTTTTACTATCTCGTATTCATGGGTACCAGTCATTACCCCAAAAAATTGCACTACCCACACAGTTCATCGAAAGAAATTCAACCTGATACTGTAAGATCTTTATATGGTTTCTGATAATAAAGGGTTGTTGCAAGTATCCCGATCAAGAGTAAAAATACACATAATATAAAAGGCAGAATTCTGGAAATATCACTCAAGAGACCGCCAATATAACCGAATGGAACACTCACCATCATAACTGTTGTCTGTAATAGTGCCATAATTCCTGATCGCTCTTCAGGATCAACGTGAATTGCAACCAACGACTCCCGTAGTGTACTGAGTACAGCGCTACCCATTGCATCAAATAGTAATGATACTGCAAGAATCAGGTACCCAACAACTCCAGTATTCGATACAGAAATTAACAGTAGATAACTAATAATAGAGCAAATAAATCCACCAATCAAAGGCCACTTCAATCTAGTTTGTCTGATATGTGCAATCACGGTAAAGAATAAAATAATAGAAATCATGCTTCTCGCCATTGGAAAGATCGGCAAAAGGGTATCAGGAACCCCGATTCTTTTTGAAGCAATGATTTGCCAGAATGTCAGACCTATCATTGCAACAATTTCAACCAGAATACTTATCACAATGGCAAATAGTGTTCCTCTTGATCTGATTATTTTTCCGAATGCTGTTTTATAACCTGGTAGCAGCTGACTAAGCCGCATATTATGTGCCGCTTCTCTTCTGATTTTTCCTACACCTGTTTCTGTTGAAAATTTATATAGGATTAGTAGTTTTGCTGTCATAATAATAAAAGCATTGATATAAAGTATTCTTATTGCAGGTGCAAGCGTGAGTCTGGATACTAAAATAGAAGAAATCGGTGCAAACAATGCTGAAAGATTTCCGGATATCATGACCCAGGAATAAATATGTGTAATTTTATCCTTTGGCGCATCTTCAACAAGCAAACAATCCCATGAAACTGTGGTTATCTTCATCATTCCATTTAATAGTGCCGCAACTACGAAGAACCAGAACCCCTGACTAAACGCCCATATGATGCAGGGAACACTCCATGCAAGGAAGTCAAAGATGACTGTACTATTCCTGCGTCCCATTTTGTCAATGATAATTCCTGATAAAAACGCAAATATCATTTGCGAAAACATATAAACCGAAGTTACGATTCCTACCTGGACATCATCCATTCCAAAAGTCAGCATATATACCGTTGCGTAAGGAATACAAAGGTTCATGGAGAGTCCCCACATTGGTTCTGTATAAACACATGCTCTTGGGTTTCCCTTCAATTCAAATAGCGTCTTTAGTAATGTATGTTTTGATAAAAAATTCCGCATTTCTGTCAATTCTCCCTGTCTGATTCTATTTATATTCCTTATCATAGCTTATAACGCATAAAAATGCACTCATTTTACCAAATGAGTGCATTTTTGACTACTTTCTGATTGTTTTTTATTAAATTTATTTAATCGTATCTTTTGTCAGAACTGATACTCCTGTGTCTACATTTGTTTCTGTCAGCGTTTCACCTTTTAAAACTTTTTCTGCTGCTTCAATTCCTGATTTACCCATAACGTCAGGATTTTGTGCCATTGTTGCAAGCAAATATCCACCCTTAATCAACTCAGCGATTGTATCTGACTTATCAAATCCCACGCCAACAATACTTCCATCTCCTGCTTCCTGAATTGCATTTCCTGCACCTACTGTAGATCCTTCATTCGCGCCAAAGATTCCAACGACACCCTGTGTTACATAAGAACTGGCAATATCTTTTGATTTTGCTGCATCACCTTCGCCATACTGTGTTTCAAGGATTTCAAATCCTGAGCCTTCAAGTGCAGCTCTAAATCCTTCTTCACGTGCTACGCAGGAAGCTGTTGCTGCATTTACATTAATGATGCCAATTTTTCCTTCTTTTATTCCCTTTGCTTCCAACTCTATTAACATTGTTGTACCAGCAGTCATACCTGCTGCTTTGTTGTCAGTTGCAAAAGTCGCTTCTCCTTCAAAATTTGCTGCTGAATCTACATAGATAATCTTAACACCTGCTGCTGTTGCTTCTTCTAATGCTGCTGTTACAGCATCTGGTCCATTTGCTGCTAATAAGATTGCCTGAGCACCACCTGCGACAGCGTTATTGATACATTCAATCTGCTTTGCATCATCTTTTACATCAGGTGCTAACCAAGAATAATCAATATTTCCAAGTTCTTTTGCTGCTTCCTGGCATCCTGCGTCAACATTTTTCCAGTGCTGATCCATTTGATCCATTGTAATCAGATAAACTTTATAAGGTTCTCCTGCAACAGTTTCTTCTGCTGGTGCTTCCTCAGTTACTGCTGCTTCTTCTGCTGGTGCCGCTTCTTCCGTTGTTGCTTCTTCTGCTGGTGCTGCTTCCTGTGCAGTTTCTGCTTTACTCTGGCATCCAACCAGCATTGTTGCTACCATTGCTACACATAGTAAACCACTTAATAACTTCTTTTTCATTTTAATTCCTCCCAATATGATTTTTATGATAAAAGCTATTTGCTTTTCATCCACTTTTTAGGTTTTCCAGTTCTTACAATAACATCAAGTAAAACAGATACCACTACAATGATACCAATGACAATATTTCTAATTGCAACAGGTGCACCCGCAAACTGAAGTCCATTCTGTAAAACACCCCAGATAGAAGCACCCACAACTGTACCCAATAGGATTCCCTGTCCACCAAGTGTTGAAACACCACCGATTACTGATGCAGCAACTGCATACATTTCATACATATTACCTGCATCCATTGTACCCATTCCTGATGTAGCACAGGTTATGATTCCAACTATAAATGCACAGAATGCACTTACCAGATATACCTTTACCGTTGTTCCTACAACCGAAACGCCTGAGAGTTTTGCTGCATCAACATTAGAACCTACAGCATATACATGCCTGCCGGTACGTGTCTTACTTAAGATAAAATTAAATATAAGCCATACAGCCACTGCAATCAGTATTGTATTGTAAATACCAAATGTTTTTCCATAGTAGAAAAAGTCGCGAAAACTCTTTGCACCTTCTCCAATGGAATCCGTGTTATAATTTCCATTTACGATTTGCGCAATCCCCCTTGCAATTGTCATTGTACCAAGCGTTGCAATAAATGGTGGAAGTTTACAGGTTGCAACCAAATGTCCATTTACAAATCCAACCGCCAGGCAGGCTATCATGGTAATTAAAACAGCAATCCATGGGCTGACACCTTTTGTCATCAATGTTGCTGAAATCATACAGCTCATTCCGACCACGGATCCAATTGACAGATCAATATTACCTGTAATCAGAACATAGGACTGACCAATGCCAATCAAAAGAATAGGTGCAATCTGTCGCAATAGATTTCCAATATTTCTTCCCGAGAAAAAGGTGGGATTTAGTAAGCCGAAAACAATACATAATATGATCAACCCTCCTGTTACCGTCAATACCTGTCCCATTCCCCGAACAGCCAAAATTTTTCTAAACCTTTTTGTGATTTTCATGTTTGTATTCTCCTTAATTCATTCACTATGACTGTAATTCAGATGTATTCATCTTCTTTTCAAATTGTGTGGCATACTTTAATATCTTATCCTGCGTTGCTTCTTCCGGCAATAACTCTCCGGTAATTCTGCCATCACACATGACGACGATTCTATCACTGATTCCCATGATTTCTGGCATTTCAGAGGAAACAAACATAACGCCAATTCCCTGTTGTTTTAACTGGTTCATCAAATTATAGATTTCTACTTTTGCAGCAACATCAATCCCTCTTGTTGGTTCATCAAAAATAACAACTCTGGAATTTCTTGCAAGCCACTTTCCAACAACGACCTTTTGCTGATTTCCACCTGACAGACTACCAGCATTTACTTGTGAACCAGCAAGTTTAATTTTTAAATCTGATACTGATTTTTCTACCATGTTTTGCTGTTTTTTCATGTTTACAATGCCAAGTCTGTCACAAAGAATATCCAGATTTGGAAGTGCAATATTATCTCCAACACTTAGTTTTGTACAAAGTCCATCTTTTTTTCTATCTTCAGGTGCAAGTACAATACCCGCCTTTATGGCATCAATAGGCCGTTGTATTTCAATTGCTTTTCCATCCAGAAGAATTTCACCACTCTCTTTTGGATCAACTCCAAAAATTGCCCTCGTCGTCTCTGTTCTTCCAGCACCCATTAATCCAGCAATTCCTACAATTTCACCCTCATATAAATCTAAATCTATATCTCTGACCAGTCTTCCTGCATTTAATTTTTTTATCTCAAGGATTTTTTTTCCTTTTTTACAGGATACTCTGGGAAACTTTTCAGTAATTTCTCGACCCACCATGTATGACACAATTTTTTCAAGATCTGTTTCATGAAAATCAAGTGTAGTCACATATTGTCCGTCTCTTAGAATTGTAACTCTGTCAGTAATGTGTTGTAATTCTTCCAGCCTGTGTGAAATATATACAATTGCGCATCCTTCTTGTTTTAACTGACGAATGATTCGAAAAAGTTCATCAATTTCCGCTGACGTTAATGCTGATGTTGGTTCATCCATAATTAAAATTCTTGCATTTGTTGAAAGTGCCTTAGCAATTTCTACCATCTGCTGTTTTGATACAGGAAGACTTCCAACGATTGTCTCTGGATCTATGTCGATATTTAACCGTTTTAGGATTTCAAGAGATTCCTGTTTCATTTCTTTATTTGACAGGACACCAGACTTTGTTTTCTCCCTGCCCAGAAATATATTTTCTGCAACACTTAAGTGCGCACACATATTTAGTTCCTGATGAATGATTGCAATACCAAGTTCTTGTGCTTCTTTTGGGGACATTGATTCTATGACTTTTCCATCAATCTTTATTGTTCCTTCATCCTTTGAATAAATTCCACTCAATATTTTCATCAATGTTGATTTCCCTGCTCCATTCTCTCCAAGAAAGGCCAGCACTTCACCTCTTTTTAGATTGAATTGAACATGATCCAGTGCTTTCACACCTGGGAATTCTTTTGTAATATTTTCTAATTCAACTATGAATTTTTCCATTTCATCACTCTGCTTTCCCTGTTTCTTGAAAAAATTATAGCACCCGCTGCTTTGTAAAAGTAGGGGTGCTTCATTTGAATTAAGGGGAGTCTCATTTGTTTTTTTTCAATTTCTCTTCAAATCTGTGTCGATAATAGTTTTCTTTTACACTCTGATTCTCCTGAATCTTTCCGTCTTGACTCAGTTTTCCATTTTCAATCAGATATAACTCATCAGAAACTGCAAGCACATCTGTCACATGTACCGTAAGTATTACAACTGAAATCCCTTCCTGTTTAAGGCGGTTGATCAGTTTGGCAATATGGACTCTCAAATACATGTCAGCACCCAGAAAAGGCTGTACAATGCATACCATTTCAGGGTTGTATAAAAGGACTTTATAGTAGATCAGTGTATATAGTGATTGCGGTGATAAATGATCTATATAAGACTCTCTTAAGTCCTCACCAATTTCTTTGATGTATTCTTTTTCAATACTCTTATAAATGCCTCGCTTCATAAGGCTTTTATGAATCTTTTGATCTACCAGGAAACTTAGATTTTCCAGATAAGTCATTTCAGAGAAAAGCATATTTTTCATTGGATTTTCAGGTATGACTATCATATCCTCAGATAGATTTAAAAAATCTTTTTTTGTAAATACTTCCTTTCCATCTTTCAAAATTTTACCACTGTAGTTTATATATTCTGCTTTAAATAATGTCACAAAATCCTGTATTAACATATTATTGCAGTCAAGAAATGTCAGACATTCTCCAGCATATATTTTACAGGAAATTCCATTGATATACTCTGTTCTTATATCCCGAAGCTCTAGCACTGGTTTATTATTCGTTCTGCTCTTTTTCTCAAGATTTTCAATCGGTGTTACAAAAGGTGTAATATGCTGCTCATTCATTTCATTCTGGAATAAAAACTTAACAATTTTTCCATCTTCCACCAAAGCAAATCGTGTGCAGATCTGAAACACTTCTTCATGATGATTGGCAATATACAAAAACGAAATTCCCTGTTTTCGATAATATCTAATCATATTGAAAAATGCAGCAAGTTCACTGCTGCTTAACACCTCATTGATTTCTCTCAATAAAATCAAGTTACTACCTGTAAGAACCGCCCTAATCAGTTCAACTGTGCAACGTTCAAAGGAGTTTAATTGTGACACGCAAAGATTAGGGTCAATTTGCAATCCCAGCTCCTGCATGGTCTGATCTACCTGCTGATTTAACATTTTTCGATTGATTACATATTTTTTAAATCCTTTTCGTAACACAAAAATATTATCAGAAATGGTCAGATCTGGTACTAGTCTACTTTTCTGATCAATAAGAAATACTTTATTTGCCACCTTGGAGTCCCATAAATATGTATTTACCATCTTTTCATTAAAATATACACGACCATATTTTAAAGTAATATTGTCACATATCAAGCTGATCAGCTCATCCAGTCCATGGTGATTGGTCCCAATCATTCCAATAATCTCACCCTCTACAATCGTGAGACTGAAATCATCAAGATAAACAATGCCTTTATTTTCGACTGTTACATTTTCTAAACGAAGGACTTCTTTTTTCATTTTAACCTGCTTTATTTTCATTCACTGGCAACAGTATTTCGACATCAGTTCCAAGTTGAGGCGTGCTGTAAAAATGAAGGCCATACTCATCCCCAAACAGAAGTTTTATTCTATTATTTACATTAACCATAGCAATCCCACCAGATTGTTCTGAATCTTCTATCGCGGGAAATGTTTTTTTCAATTTATGGTTTAATTCTAATAATGCATCATTAGACATACCAATCCCGTTATCAGAAATAAATATGTGGAGCTTACCAGATACAATCTGTAGCCTGATCACAATGATACCCTGCCCAATTAATGGCTCAATTCCATGCCTGATTGAGTTTTCAACAATAGGCTGTAAAATCAGCTTTGGCATCTTACTATTCCTGATAATCTCTTCGTCGTCATCATCGTACTCAATTTTTAACTGTATTTTGTCGCCAAACCGATACTGCTGTATCAGACAGTAATTTTTTACATTATTTAGCTCATCCTCAACCGTCACCATCGTTTTTAAGTTAGAAATGGTATATCTGAAGAACTTCGCAAGTGCCTCCGCCATTTCTGCAACAGAATCCATTCCGCCAATCAATGCCTCACTTCTGATTCCTTCCAACGTATTATATAAAAAATGTGGATTGATCTGATTTTGAAGCGCGAGATATTCTGCCTGACGTTTTGACATTTTGAACATTTCCGTCTTATCAAGAATCTGATTTACTCGTTGTATCATAGCATCATGTGCCGCATTCATTTCATATCTCTGGTTGAATATATCCTGCATGGTATATCCTTCAGAAAATGCTACAAATGCGCGATTCATCTCTTTTACTGGTTTCACAATTTGATAATAGAACAAAAAAAGTATCAGAATGTGCTCAGCTATCATAATTCTCAAAATAATATCACCATAATGATCTATGTGGATAAAAAATAAGAGACCTGCTAAAAGTGTGATTGTAATGATGGAATGAATAATGAGAAGTCTCCATGCTCTTGGAAAAATAAATGTTCTTTTCATTTTATGCACACTGACATGATTGTTTCATGTTCCTTTTTGAGATAATTGAAATAATACCTATGCCCTAAGAGTAGAGCTTTCTATATTCATTTGGTTTTAAACTGGTATATTTTGCAAAATTCTTAGAAAAATATTTTACATCACTGTAACCAACACTTTCACAAATATCCGCAACAGAACTTTTTGTATTTTTTAAAAGTTCTTTCGCTTTATCCATTCTTTTGCTTAACAAATATTCTGTAAAAGTCATGCCTGTCTCTTTTTTAAACATGGAACTAAAATATGCAGTATTGAATCCGGCATTCTCACTTACCATTTCTAAAGAAATTGGTTCTGTGAAGTGCTCTGAAATATACTTCTTTGCTTCTCGAATCGGTTTACTATCAAGCTGCTGCTTTTCCGTTACCACCTGTTCAAAGGTCACTGTCATGGTTTCTTCCAAGTATTGAAATACTTCATGCGCAGATCCATAATTGTTTATTTCTTTATTAAATTTCTCAAAAAGCCCTTTTAAAGATTCCATTGGAAACTGGCTGTTTCTAATTGTAAACAGGAACAAATTCATTGCTTCCTTTGTCATTTGTAAAATTTCGTATCCTGTTGTTTCCTTTCGTGCCATTAATTCATGTTCTAACTGTTGAATTGCAAATCGAATTCTTTCAGTATCCTGAAGATCAATTGCATCACAAAGTTCTTTATTAAAGTTGGAAAAAATATTAGTTTCAACAAAATCATTGGTACTCCTATTTTCTCCTTCAATTATTTTATTGGTTCCCATGAGAAGTCTTTGTGCAACTGCCCATCTTGCTGCTTTAAATCTATCCGCGATTACAAAAGGTGTTAGATCCGCTTTCCCTAAACCAATCGTAACCTGCAGCCCTCTGAAAACTTCCTGTTGTTGACTTATTTCATCAAGAATTCTGTGCATCATACTTCTGACTGATTCCTTCTTCTCATTATAATTTATAATAAGATAACAGAGATTCCCTTCAAAAGTACATTCCCAGTCATAACAGTTTTTTATCTGTTGTGCCAAAATCTGACTGATTTTTTCCTCAAGATAACGGTTATCTGGGTGCTCATGTACTCCATCAATTTTAATCATTGCATTCTGAAATGTTCCTGGTTCAAAATGATATTGGTAAGTCTGGTTCAGATAGTCAATTTTCATTTTCTCTCGAGACAGTTTATTTTGTAGCGTAATATCAGAAAACAATTCATTTCTGGAACGCTCAACATCACTTAATTCAAATAATTTGAGTCTTTCATCTTTTGAAAGCTGTTCTGTTTTTTCAAGGTAATGTGCTTTTACCTTTTCAAGAGATACGATTAATTCATTTTTATCTATTGGCTTTAATAGATAATTAGATACACCATAACTGATGGCCTTTTTTGCATAATCAAATTGTCTGTAACCGCTGATAATAATGTATTCAAGATCTGGTTCCAGTTGATTGGCTTGTTCAATCATTTCAAGCCCATCACATCCTGGCATTCGAATATCAGTAATAATAATATTGGGTTTATGTTCTTTGATTGCATTGATTGCATCAACACCATTATGTACGATTGCAACTACCTTCATTCCCAATGCCTGCCAGTCAACCAGAAAATTGATTAACTGACATACCTTTAACTCGTCATCTGCTATAAGTACTTTAATCATGTTCCCCCCGAATATATTATTGAGAAATCTTTTTTGTTCTAATAAAATCTGTTCCAATATTTTTATTGTTCTTTTCTACTTTTCCGGATCCGATCTTTTTCTCACTTTTCAAGAATCCAGATTTAGCCTTTTTATCCTCTAAAAATTTTTTCATTTTTTCCATATCATTCACCGACATAATTGTTCTCCTTCTATTCTTCCATAATGATTTTATTGTAATTAAAATAATGTGAATGCCAAGAATCGTTTTCATAATTTTAATTTTAGCATCTATATCATATTAATTATATTCTATTATTCACATTCCTACCAGCAGTAGACTTACTCAATATATGGTTTTGCAAAACGCATCTTAAAAGCCCCATTCTTTTTCAGGTTATAATCCCAGTAAAAGTTAGGCAATCCTGTAGGTCTGAGTATCGTGAAAAGAATTTGTACAAACTTTGATAACTGCTCTTCCTTCTTATATTCACTGATTAGGGCTATATCCATAATACCCTTCTGTGCATAAGTTACACCAAGCTGCTTCATTTGATCAAACAGTTTTTGATTTGTCTTTTCAGGCTTCATCTGAATTCCCTCAACACCGCCCTTAATCAAAATTCCGTCAAATTTTGCCCCCAGTCTGTCTGTTAGAAGTTCAAGATACGGTTTTAAATAATAAGACTGACTTGTCTCTGGAAATCCTGATTGTATAAAATACGCGATGTGGACTTCTTTCTGGTCTGCAGGTTTTAACTGCTCAAAGAATTTCATTACAAGTCCTGGCATCGCATGTACATATAATGGAAATACAAATAGATTGTTTTCATTCGATGTAAAGTCATCCGCCCAGGCCTTATGATGATTTAATTGATAAAGATCCCTTACTTCAATATTGCTGATTCCTTTTTCATGCATCCCTAAAGTAATCTGTTCTATCAAAAGTCTGCTATTAGACTGAACTCCTCGTGGTGATCCATTATAAATAACCCATTTACCAGTTGGGGTTCTCTCAGTCAGAAGTGAATTCATATCATCTTTTGTTGGTGGTTCTGTATTAAGATCACAGAATTTTAATATATCCGCATCATACACCATTTCCCTGCCATCGCTTTGAAAATGATATGCAGTCCGTGCAAGATAATTTTTTATTACAGCAATCTCTTTTTCTTTGAGTCCATCCTTTTCAAGGTAAAAATTCATGACTGGATATTTTTCGTATCGCTTGATATGTCCTGATTCTCCATTTCTCATATGAATGTATGGTAAAAATAGTTGTATCATTCTGTCCAGAAATGTTTTTCCTTTTGCACTTATAAATCCCTGTCTTGTATCAAAAAGTAACACCACTTCATCACTGCTCATGTAATCCTGATATCTTTTTGCTACCGTATCTGGAAGTGCACATTTTCCGGGCGTCTTCCACCAACAGCTCCAACATCCAATACAGTTCTTAAGCTCTGTTTCCTCAGCATTATAGCTTTCAAAGGTTATGTTTTTGTACCTTTCTTTAAAAGCCTTCATAATCTCCTCAATGGCAGTGTCCAAACTGTTCGTTTCTCTTAAGTCAAAAATCGTTACTTTCATCGTGCCCCTCATCCTTCATCCTATGACTTGTTTTATGTTTTTTATACTGATATTGATTAATATTCACCATTACCTCTTATGTTATAATAAACCATGACAGAAAAAAATGATAGAAGTCAAAATAGAAAAAAGCCCCTCAATGAATGTGTACCAAATGTGTGATACTTTTATTCATTGAGGGGTTGATCATCTGTCTCCCTGCAGCAGGCTTCCAAGACCTCCCAGCGGAGAACTCTCGTCTCTATGTGCTGGTGCTGCCTGCAATATTCTATTTGCCAGCCTGTCAATTGGTAAGGACTGTATCCATACCATACCTGGTCCTGTCAACGTGGCATAAAATAAACCTTCGCCTCCAAACAATGCTGTTTTTATCCCCTTTACCATCTGAATATCATAAGTAACTCCTTGCGTAAATGCAACAAGGCAGCCTGTGTCTACACGTAACGTCTCACCTGGCTGAAGCTCTCTTGCGATTACAGTCCCGCCAGCATGTACAAAAGCCATGCCATCACCTTCAAGTTTCTGAAGAATAAAACCTTCTCCTCCAAAAAAACCTGCTCCAAGTTTTCTTGTAAGTTCGATTCCAATTGAAACTCCTTTTGCTGCACATAAAAAACAATCTTTCTGACAAACTAATTTATTACCAAGTGCGCTCAGATCCATTGGAAGAATTTTGCCAGGATAAGGTGCTGCAAAAGCAACTTTTTGTTTTCCGTTTCCTTGGTTGGTGAACATCGTCATGAAAAGACTCTCGCCTGTTATCATGCGTTTTCCTGCTCCTACCAGTTTACCAAGTAAGCCATCACTCGCATTTTTATCAGAGCCATCTCCAAAGATTGTATCAAGCTGAATTCCATTGTCAACATACATCATACTTCCTGCTTCAGCAACCACACTCTCGCCGGGATCCAGTTCAATCTGTGCAATCTGCATCTCATTCCCAATTATCTCAAAATCAATTTCATGCGCCATACCTGTTCTCCTTTGCATTTGTCATTGTAATATGTTACAGCAAGTTTTTTACTGAAACCTATTTTTTATTCCACCGATAGAATTCTCTTAGGTCTTCCTTTGTCTGATCAGCCAGCTGTGTCTTTTTGACACCTTCAATAGCGCCTTCAAGGGCCAACAATCTGTGAATGCAAGCCGATTCATCTATTGCCTGAATACGTAACCATGCCTGTTTTGCTCCTATATTACATAATGCTTCATATGTTGTGATTCCAACATCTTGCAACTGCTTTTCTAATGTAGCACCAATATTAGGCAGATCAGATAATTTCCCTGCATTTGTATTTGAAACTGCTTCCATAATAATATCCTTTCGATCTGAAACGTATCTGTATCAACTCATTTATTATACTCTTTTACAAAAGAAAGATAAAGGGAAAACAATGCAGTTCCCAACAATACACCTGCAACAATGTCTGTCATCCAATGTACACCTGATACCAGCCTTCCGATGATCGTGACTGCAATGATAGCGCATGAAACGAAACAGACACACCATCGTAGTTTAGGCTGATTGATTCTCCTGCGAAACTGCTCTATTGCAGCTGCCATAATGCACAAAACTATCATCGTATGTGAAGATGGAAAGGACGCTTCTAATCCTTCCTGTAGTATCACTGGTCTGTAATTGATAATGTACATTTCAAAAAATAAATACGCAGCAACGACAATCACAAAATAACATCCCAAAATAAGAATATCGTTATCCACGCGCAACAGACTTCTTCTTTGAATCACCTGTACAAGTCCTAAGATTGCAAATCCAAATGCAATCAAAATAGGAAGAATACCCAACCAGTCTGTAATCGTATACCAGATAAGATGAACACCAATCGTTTCAAATACCTGACGATTCAAGGTCGATAATCCTATGACAGACCCTTCTGGCCCAATCGGTTTCACATCAACATTTGTTACCATCCAGGTCAGTAAAAAAAACAATAATAATAGTACACTAGTTTCAAGATAATTTTTACGAATTTTCATATTCGTACCTCCATGATTTTATTTGGAATATTCCATCCAGCGAAATCGTATCATGAAGGCTATTTTCTAATCAGAATCTTTCATTCACATCCTTGATACGCAAGGTCACATTTTTATTTTTGCCATGTGACAAAACGTATCATTGCAAGTTTTATCGTGTTTTCAATGTATTATCCCTGTATGGAAATCGGACATACTTCTTTGGTGTTGCTAATACTGTATATGCACTGGTTTTCCTTATTTAATTTCAAATGCGGACACTTGCCTTCTGGTAATAAATTATGATATGGACAGGCCGTATAGGAAAAACCTTCTTCCATCTGTATTACTGGTGCCATCCTTTTAAATTTGAAACCAACAAGATAAACAGAAATAAATAGTATTGCAAAATAAAGAACAATCACTGGAATACTTATCCATGATGTGGGTGCTGCTTCAAGGACGGTCAGCGTTCCAAAGAATAAAAAGATAATACCCGGAATCCATTTCATATACTTATCAGGAATATTTTTGCACATCCATGCGCCTCCAAGTATTCCAATGGCATCTGCAACCATCATTCCAAGCGTTGTACCAGTAAGAATCCATAATGGCTGGTTACTGTCTGCTGCGATTGCAATTGTCATAAGCTGGGTTTTATCTCCCATTTCTGCAAAGAAGAATGCAATTGCTACTGTCATGACAGGACCAAATTTACTTTTTTTCTTGTTTTCTTCCTCATAGGTATCACCTCTTAATGTCCATAGCCCAAATACCAAAAATGCAATCCCTGCTACTAGTTTAACAGTATCCATTGGAATCAGCGAACTTAAATAAGTGCCAACAATTACTGCAAGTGCATGATTAAATATGGTCGCAATGAATACACCAAGCATTACCTGTCTTGCCTTAAATTTACTTGCCATTGCCATAGCAAGTAATTGTGTTTTGTCGCCCATTTCTGCAACGACAACGAGTAGCATCGCTTTGATTAGAGAAGCCATTGTAAAACCTCCTGAATAAATTATTTTTCATCTTTGCTTAGGGTAATATTCGTTCATGGTACTCCATTGCCAGCATAAAAAAAGACCTCTAGCACAATAGCAAAGCTACCGTGCTAAAAGTCTCACTTAACATAAAAATGCCAGATAAAGCCAGACCAATCGGCCAGTATGTTGACTTTATCACCCTGTTGGGCAGTTACTCCCTCTTAACAAATCTGATTATTTGATAAATTTTATCATAAGGCATTATTTTTTTCAAGCTTTCCCTTGAAAATCTTTATTTATCTTTAGATTCCAAGTATCTTCATTTTATCTCTTATTGCATCTCTTCTATCTTCCATTGAACAATCATTTGACCTTGTTAATGCAATTTCATTCACAATATTACCATCTTGCATAAAATATACTTTATCAGCGAAGGCGGCAACTTTAGCATCATGAGTCACCAATAAAACCGTAGTCCCTTGCTGATTGACTTGCGAAAAAATATCCATAACTTCTTCAGATGACTTTGAATTTAAGGCACCTGTAGGTTCATCACCGAATAAAATGTCTGGTTGATTTATTAAAGCTCTACAAATTCCGGCTCTCTGCAGCTGTCCTCCGGATACCTGTGTGACACTTCGTTCCTCAAGGTCTGAAATTCCAGTTTTTCTCATAAGCTCTCTTGCCTTTTCTAATATGATATCAGCGCTTTTATTCTTATTTTTGACTGCCGGAAGTATAATATTATCAATTAGATTTAAGTTTTTAAGAAAAGTTGGCTGTTGAAATACAAATCCCATATTTTTACGTCTCAAATCTGATAGTTGTGTTTCTTTCATTTTACCAAGTTCGCTTCCTGTAAACCTTATCGTACCACTTTCTGCTTTTTCGAGACCGCTTAAAATAGACAGTAATGTAGACTTTCCACAACCGGAAGGCCCCATAATCGTTATAAACTCTCCTCTTCTAATAGAAATAGATACTTCATTCAGTACTGTTCTACGCTCGCTTCCTTCTTCATATTCTTTGGTTATGTTTTCACCAATTATAATTTCATTCATTCTAACTCCCGTCTGTGTACATTGGTACATGCTCCTAATATTGTTTCTTTACTCTCTTTCTCTGTCTACTCTCTGATATGATCAACAATTTTTTTATTCTCAATCTCTTTCGTTCCAAGTAATGTTGCCATCAAAACTGCAACCAACATCATGGCTGGACTAAGCATTATATTATTTATAAGATTTGTTTCAAATTGGAATGTTCCTGCTCCAAATGAAGAAATCACAGAACCAACTGCACTTTCACCCAATGTATTTGCCAGAATTAAGCCTGTACTTGTTCCCACGATAAAAATCAGAAGCAGCCGGAACATATACTGTATTTTAATGTCCCTGCTTGAAAAGCCAATTGCCTTTAGTACCGAAATGGAATACCCATCTTTGGCAATCAACATATTTAGAAACAATACCGTTACGAAAATTATAATGCCAAGAGAAACCAAGGTAGTGATAAGGGCTGCTTTCGCAACTGAATTCATCGTTTCTCCAAAAGTCTGATTCATATACTCTTTCATATCTGATACTTTACTATCAGGAAATAACTCTGCATACTTTTTGGATACTGTTTTCGGTTGTGCATTTTCTGATACTTTAATATATAGTATGCTTCCCATATTGTCTTCATACGCTATAGGCTGGCTAGATAGTTTTGCAGTTTTTCCCCCATTTGTAATGTCCGAATAAATACCACAGACTTCATACTTCATGTATGTTCCATTTCGCTTCATACAAATTTGATCTCCAATGTCAGCTTGTAACTCTTTGCTATTCAGTTCTGAAAGTGCAATTTCTTCCTGTGTGATTGGAGGCTTTCCCTCTTTATAATTTACTGGAAATACTTGTTGATCCCCAATTTCAACCGTAACCGGAATTTCTTCATTCTGTTTGTTTAACATTTTGAATTTTGCGGTTGTCAGGATAACATATTTCTTAACCTCTCTATCTTCATTCAGATATTTTTGAGCTATTTCAAGTGATTCAGATATTTTATAACTCTGCTTCATGTCCATTCTGATATCACTTTTCCCAACTCCCATATACCTGATAAACTCTTTGGAAGAAATCGTGTTTGATAAGTTCTGTGGTACAAGCATGATAAATGTAGCTAAAATAAATACAAACCATAGCGTTAGAAATTGTTTTTTTCTCATCATAATATCTTTCATGCTTAAATACATGTTAGGGCTCATTCTGTTTATTTTAGACAGGCTGAAACAGGATCCAGAATTGCTTTTTGTCTGCAATGTTCCATATCTCAATGCCTGTAATACAGATATTTTTTTAAGATATGACAGTGTATGCTGTACGAACATCATAATGATGAGAAAGATAGCAGCACTTGCTATAGCACCAATAAAAGGTGCTTTCCCGGCATGTAAGCTCGTTCCAAAATTGTCACGCATGTCTTTCATAAGTACACCTGAATACATCCAGGCAAAAATCCAGCCAAACAGACATCCTATCAATGAAAGTAATGTATATTTTAAAAGATATATCATTTTAATATCCCTATGCTGTAGTCCAATTGCTTTCATCACACCAATCTCATAAATTTCTTCTTCCAGCTTTGTCAATAATGCAAACCTGATACACAAGAATGCGATCAGAACAATTAAGCAACTAATAAAGATTAGAATTCCAGCAAGCATCCCGTCTGAAATTGCACTCATCATCTTAAAAAGGGGATACGTCAGTGTAGGACCATTTTCTTCCAACCCTGCTTTTGCATATGCTGCCTGAAAGGAATTGATTTCTTTTAAATCTTTCAGTCTAAACTCAATCAGATACTCTTCTTTCCCAGAAGCTTTTATTTGTTCATAGTCTTCACTACTGATCAAAAATCTCTTCGAAGAGGCAAGTGGAGAGTTCATCTGTGAGTCTCTTAAAAACCCTGCCACTTTTAATGTTGTTTCACAAACATTGGCCGTGTCCCCCACTTTAACTCCCATTTTTCTATAGTTAATTGGAACATATAATTCGCCTTCTTTTGCCTCGATTCGATTTCCACCTAAATCAAGCAGATAATCAAACTTCTCACTTTGTACTGTAAACCCGTTGTCCTGCACACTGTTTAGAAATGACTGATCTGCAATCCTGATTTGACTTCCTTCAACGTTTAAAAACGTCAGGATCTGATACTCGTCTACCTCTTCTCTTGTTTTTGCAAAGGAACTCATCCTCTCAAAATCTACTTCTCCAGTATGCATCTGTAAAAAGTGAGGTGTTTTCGCAATAACCATTAAGTGATCAATCGCACCTGACAGATTGATCATGATCATCATAGCCAGCGTGACCAGCATAGATGCTGCCAGAATTAATAACATCAGTGTTATGGATACCCACTTTGTTTTTAAAAAATCATTTCTGATGATTCGTTGATACATACTTCTCCTTTTCTTTCTGGTTTTCACACACCAAAAACTTCCTTTAAACTATCCATATGCTCTGGATTAATCTCTAATAATCTACTTATATGAAATAAAAATGCCTGCATTTTAATTGCACTCTCCTCTACTGTCAATTCAAATAAATCACAATCAAATATGGTATTTAGATAAATGACCATCATTTCAACCGCTTCATAAGGATATGGTGTATGGAATAACCCTTGCTGTATTCCATCTCGAACCACATCTGTTAATATTGGTGTAATCCCACAAATCATAGTTCTTTGTATTTTCTGATGCATAAGTGCATTCTGTGGTTTATGAATATGTTCCATGATTTCATTGTCATCAGACTCTTTTAACTTCAAAGCCATAACAACGCGAATTAATCTTTCATTGACCGGAATCGTAGTATCCTCCGATGCTTGTCTCGCTTTCATTAATAGACTTTCACTCATTCGGTGTATTAAAGCATCCATAATATCTTCTTTTGATTTGAAATGGTAATATAACGTTCCCCGTGCAATTCCAACCGCTTGTAAAATATCATTTGTACTGGTTCCATCAAACCCTTTTTTCATGAACAAATTCTCTGCCACATCTAATATCTCATTCTTTCGTTCTTCTGCTTCTTTTACAATTCTCATTGCTTCCTCCTATAGAAATCAGTACCTTCTATCTTCTTGATTTGAATTAGACCGACTGTCTGTCTATAAAAGTCTTTATATCACTTGTAAGGATTTCTGTCAATATATTTTATGCTTTTATTTATTTTGCCTTGTGATTGAGTCACAGAGCAATCACTTCTTTATTGCTAAAATCTGGAAATGAGATATTATCAAAAAGACATCACATTCAAAGGCAAAATCTATGTAAGACAGGCATTAAAGCCTGCAGAAAGGATTCAAACAAATGTCAAATGTCATAATTATTGGAAACGGACCTGCTGGAATTTCAGCTGCACTCTATACAAAACGTGCAGGAATTGATACCACAATTATTGGAAGAGATGATGGTGCACTCCAAAAAGCTGCTGAAATTGAAAATTACTATGGATTTAGTGACCCGATTACTGGAGCCGAACTGATTTCAAACGGAAAAGAAGGTGCTAAGAGATTAGGTGTCAGATTTGTATCTGATGAAGTGGTCGGTCTTTCTTATACTGAAAAACTTACTGTCATTACAAAAACAAATGTATATATGGCTGACAGTGTGATTATAGCAACTGGAACAGCAAGAACAACACCTCAGATTTCAGGAATTAAAGATTTAGAAGGACGGGGTGTCAGTTATTGTGCAGTCTGTGATGCATTTTTCTATCGTAACCTTGATGTTGCTGTGCTTGGAAACGGTAGTTATGCACTTCATGAAGCAAAAGAACTGTTGGCCACATCGCGTTCAGTCACGATTTTGACCAATGGAAAAGAGCCCGAAGTTGAATTTCCGGACTCAGTGACTATCAATACTTCTCCTATTTCTGCTATTTTAGGAAATGATTCTTTATCTTCAGTTCAGTTTATAGATGGCAGTAATATAAAAATTGCAGGTCTTTTTGTTGCTATTGGAATTGCTGGAAGCGCTGATCTCGCAAGAAAAATTGGTGCACAGACCAATGGAAATATAATCGAAGTTGATCAGAATATGGCTACTACAATTCCTGGTCTTTATGCTGCCGGGGACTGCACCGGTGGTCTTCTCCAAATATCAAAAGCTGTTTATGAAGGTGCAAAAGCTGGAACTGAAGTCATTAAATATATCAGAAAACAAGTGAAAAAAATAAGTGCCTGACCTTTTATTATAGCACTAAAATAGGTGATATAATTTTATAACTTCTCTGAAAAAATATGTTCGATTTTGTCAGATGCATCTTTCAGATATTCACAATTAAATGCTTCGAATTCACCTGTGTCTACCAGCTTTGCAATCGCTGGATCAATCGGAATCTCTCCCATGATTGGTACCCCGATTTCTGCTGAAATATCTGCTAATTTACTTTCGCCAAAAATATGTATCCTTTCACCGCATCCCGGACATTTCACATAACTCATATTCTCTACCAGGCCAAGGACAGGTATATGAATCATTTCTGCCATGTGGAATGCTTTTTTTACTATCATGGAAACAAGATCCTGCGGAGATGATACAATCACAATCCCATCAAGTGGTATTGATTGAAAGACAGTCAATGGTACATCTCCTGTCCCTGGTGGCATATCGATAAACAGATAGTCAAGATCTCCCCAGACAACGTCCGTCCAGAACTGTTTAACGGTATTGGCTAAAATAGGTCCTCTCCAGATGACCGGCTGGTCTTCCTGTTCAAGCAGGATATTTACAGACATTAATCTAATTCCCGACTCCGTACATTCAGGCATAAGTCCAAGTTCATTTCCACCTGCTTTTCTTGTTATTCCAAACATTTTGGGAATAGATGGGCCTGTAATATCTGCATCCAGAATCCCGACACGTAATCCTTTTCTTTTCATCAATACTGCAAGCATTGCTGTTACAAATGATTTCCCGACTCCACCTTTTCCACTGACAACACCAATTACATTTTTCACTGTGCTGTAATGATTAAATTCTTCCTGCATACTCTGGCTCATTCTTATTCTCCATTCTATAAAAATCTATAAAAATTCAATGATGTTCCCTGTCGTATTATAAACAAATCGATTTCCAAATTCTTGTTTGATTTTTGCAATATGATGTTCACCTGTACAGTGTGAGACTGCTATTATTCCTAAATTGATTTTGTTTAAATAATCAATCGTTTCCATCATTCTGTTTTCGTCTGCTTCGATCAGGTGTGTTCCACCGATTAATGCATAGACCGGCGTACCAGTTCTTTCTATGATTGTACTTAAAATATTAACAATACCGACATGCGAACACCCAACAATAACAATCAATCCTTTAGAAGTTTTTATCCCTAATACGATTTCATCCTTGAAATCATCATGTCTAATCTCATCACCCTTTATAATACAAAACTCATGATTGCTCATTTCAAAGTCATTTTTATTCTTGAAATGGTGAAATAACATGATTTGTTCAGAAATATAATAATTATCTTTTGTAACTTTTCTGCATGGTATTCTATGATCTGTAATGAAACTTTCATCAAATGGATTCCCATTATATTTATAACTAAGGTTATCTAAACGCTTATATTTTGGCTCAAAAAATTCACTACTTACTAAAAGCTCCGGTAACCGCGCTGACTCTGGCGTTTTTTCCAGTTCATTGATCAGACTCTTAAACCCACCGCTATGGTCATAGTGCCCATGGCTTATGATGATGTGATCCAAATCACTTAAATTCTTTCCAAGCTTTTTTGCATTCTTAATAAATAGCCCTGTCTGACCTGTATCAAATAATATTTTCTTATCATTTGCCTCAATATAAAGAGAAAGTCCATGTTCGTTCAACAGTTCATGATCCGTATCCTGGTTATTCTCTATTAATGTTGTAATTCTAACTTTCACGGCAATCTCCTAACATTCTTACTCGTGATGATGTTCTGTGCAAACTTCTCCTGTTGACTTAAGGATTCCTTTGGCAAATTGCTCAGCCGCCTCATCTGCATCCCCGCTAACACCTACATAAACATCAATTCCATTCTCAACAAATAAATCTTTTGCTGCCTCTCCCATTCCTCCTGCTATAATAACATCTACGTTCTGTTCCTTCAAGAATACAGGCAAAAACCCCGGTTTATGTCCTGGATTTGGAACAAATCTTTTATAAGTAATCGCATCACTTTCGATAAAATAAAGATTGAATCCTTCACAATGACCAAAATGCTGACTCACATAATTCCCATCATTTGCTACTGCTATTTTCACACCAATACCTCCGTATTTTAATTAAAATTTATTATTAAATTCTTCATGCGAATCCACATTGTTTCTATCGCTTTCCCTGCAATGCTATCTGGAAAAGAAGTAATGGGCTTTAATGAATTAACTGACTCCATTACCTTTTCATCAAATGGAATCTTGCCAGCAACAAACAATCCTTTCTTTGTTGCATAGGCTTCTATCTGCTTTGTCATATCCAAATTTATATCGTATTTATTGATACATATCATTACTTGCGTATCAAAATGTTCAGATAGCTCGAGAATTCGTTTTAAATCATCAAGTCCTGATCTGGTCGGTTCTGTCACAATCAATGCAATATCTGCACCTGTGATTGATGCAATAACGGAGCACCCGATCCCTGGAGAACCGTCCAGTATGGTAATCTGGGTCTCCTCTACAAATCTTTTTGCATTTTTTCTAAGCTGGGTTACCAGCTTTCCAGACCCATCACTTCCAACTCCCATGATTGCTCTTGACAGTATGCCTTTTTCTGTTTTTGTAATAAAAGTATCGGCAGTTTTTTCATCTTCTAACCTGATTGCATTTTTAGGACACACTAAAGTACATGCACCACACCCTTCACACAAAAATGAATCTATCGAAGAATTTTTTATCGCACCAAATTTACATACTTCTTCACAAATTTCACATTTGATACAAAGAGTTTTATTGATTCTTGCTTTTTTTCCACCGTAAAAATTTTTCTTTTCTATATCTTTACCCTGATAAAATAGATATAGGTTTGGAGCATCCACGTCACAGTCTACACGAATGATTCTTCCCGCCAACGATGATAATGCTGCAACTACTGTTGTTTTTCCCGTGCCTCCTTTTCCACTTAGTACCGCTATTTCCATGGAAATACCTCCTTCATCTTTTCTGTAATCGCATAAAAATTCACACGATAGGAGGGATCAACACATAGCATGCTTCCCCGTGAATAGAGTACAGCTGCTTCCATACTATACGGAATGGTTCCCAGTAGTGTTGTATCCGACGATTTGCAGTATTTTTTAATTATGTTCTCTTTCCCGTCATCTTTGTTAATCACAATACCATAGGGAATCTGATAGAGTTTTACCAGTTCTAAAGCCATTTTTAAATCATGAAGTCCAAATTCTGATGGTTCTGTAACAAGGATTGCAGCATCTGCATATCTTAAAGCCGTCACTACATTACATGATGTTCCTGGCGGGCAATCTATCAGGTGATTCTCATCAGGAAGTCCTACAAGTAATGTTCTGATTACAGGTACCGCCATGGGTTCCCCAACATTCAAGATACCTCGATGACAAGTAATCGACTCAGTCGCTCCCGATTCCACTTTTCCAGTTGTTCTTTTTTCATATGTCAGTGCATTTTGCTTGCATACAATTTTACACGCACCACAATCATGACACAGCTTATTGAACACTACGATCTCTTTGCCTGTATTCGCAAGTGCATTGAACTGACATACTTTTACACATGTACCACATAAATTACATTTTTCTTGATCAATTACAGGGTATTCAACCATTACATCTTCCTGCTTCAGGATAGACGGGTTCAGGAAAATAAATCCATTTGGCTCTTCAACATCACAGTCTACGTAGTTGAATCCCAACGTGATGGCGAGATTGGTAGATACCGTTGTTTTTCCAGTTCCACCTTTCCCACTCAAAATTGCAATATTCATTTATATAACTCCATCCTTTTATCGCATTCCATGATGTGCCACTCCAGCATTAAAAATATCGGACAACATATTTTTTTGATATAGTTCAATAGCTCTGTTTACTGGCATAACTTCGCAAGAAACTGCTTTTATTTTTGATTTTTCAATCAACTCGAACGCGTTGGGTCCTAAATTCCCTGTAATTAGTACATTTGCTTTTGCTTCTATAATTTGATTTGCCGCCTTAATCCCTGCACCTCCTGATGCATTGACGCCTGCATTTGGAATTGCTTCATAGGAATTTGTATCTGTGTCAAAAATAATAAAATACTCACATCTTCCGAACCTTTTGTCTAACATACTTTCTTTGGTAACTCCTGCTGCTGATACTACAATTTTCATAGATAATGTCTCCTTATAATTATGAGCATATGTTATTTACAATTATAAGTATAATCATTAATGAGCATATGTCAATAATAAATATTGGCATATGCTCATTATTATGATGTTATATTATATTTTAAGCGTTACGTTTTATGATGTATTCCTAACGAATTATCTCTTATAAATACCTGTGATACTGCCGGTTTGTAATATATGTCCCTGCATTGCCTGAATCACATCAGACTTCTTTGCCCCTTGCTCCAATTCCAAATAACTATTAAGCGCATAAAAAGTGAAACGATATCTATGTGTACTTCTTATAAACACAGGTTGTTTCGGTCCTCTGTATCTATGAACTCCGTAAGCGACTCCCTGAATCGCATTTTGCAATGATGCAACCTGCGGTCCATAGGGTATGTTCTCTGGAATCCTTTCTAACCTTGGAATATTCCAAATGACCCAATGACAATACTCACTAATGAAAGGAATATCCAGATCATCCATGATAATCGCTATGGATACTGCTTCCTTCGATAGATGATGCAGAACAAATTCTGGAGAGATATCTAAATCAAATCCTGTGTGCTTTTTTGGAATCCAGCCTTGATCAACAAAGGACGGACTCTCAATGATTAATTGTGACTCCTCTTGATTCATATCTGATTTTTTCATAACCTTTTCCTTCTCGTATATTATTTTCATAATTTTTATCATATCCCAAAATCCTCTGCAGTTACGATCCAACTTTTTAGTCCAACTGATGATTCCTAATTCTTCTATTGCAGACAAACCTGCAAGAAGAACACATAAAAAAATAGCATCAGATTTCAGCAGATACATCAGAATCGGAAAACAATAAATTGCAAACCCTGCAGCTTTGTTAGCGTATGTATGCAAAAACGCTGCTTCATGAAATTTATAATATCCAATCATGATTGACAATAGTCGGATAAACGCAATCAAAATGATAGATATTAACATCCACCGCTCCCATACAATGCTTGGAAGATACTTGATTAATACTACAGCCAAAAAGAAAAAGTCTGCGATACTATCCAACTTTGCACCCATTTCACTGCAGCTTCTCCATCTTCTAGCCAGATAACCATCAATAGCATCACTCAATCCACAGAGAAAGTAAACCATCAAAAAGCTAGTTCCACTTATTGGAAGTATCAAGAGTACTATAGAAAGCACGATTCGTGATATTGTAATACAATTTGGAAGCTGACGCTTAAACTTCATTCTATGATATCCATTCTTGTTTGATTTTAATTGTTTTTTCTTGCATATCCACAATTGCTTCAGCGCCATATGGTAAAACGCATCGTGGTGTCGCATGCCCAAAATTCACATTATATACAATAGGAAGCTCATTGTTACCAATCACTTTCCGATATATTTCTTTATACTCTTCATAAAAAGCTTCATCTTGTGGTTTTCCAACAAGGATTCCATGAATCACGTCAAAGATTCCGGTATGCTTCAATGCCAGAAGTTCTTTCTCGAATAATTCTGGTACAGGCTGTTCCTCACAGGTTTCGATGAACAGAATTTTGCCCTTCCACTCTTCTAAATCGGGAAAAATTCCATACTTCTCACAAATCTGTTTTTCATCCGGATAGCGAAAATCTGTAAGAAGATCATAAAGACTCTCTAGGCATCCTCCTAGAAGTCTTCCTGTGAACTTCTCCGGTCCCTGCAACAGTTCAAAACCTCTCGTCTCTTGATGTGAGATTCTATCTGTTCCAATTGCATTCCTTGAAAAATCAGCTCTTTCCTGATACCAGAGATCACTGGATGTGATTGTGATATAGCCTGACTTTGGATTCATTTCCTCGAGATAACTTTCAAACGCTTTCTGGGTATATGGCAACATAGTAGTCGCAATCTCTCCAAGATCACATATGAAGTTAGGTCCATAAAATGTTTTCAAGCCTAATTTATAAAACATAAGATGATTAACTGTGGTATCTGAAAATCCTGTAAACAGTTTCGGATGATGATTAACTGCATGAATAAAATCAGAGTCTTCCATTAAATATGGCAATAACCTGTATGTATCATCTCCGCCAATCGCACATATTATACCTGCGATAGTTGGATCTAAAAAAGCCTGTTTCAGATCACTTGCACGAAGTTCTGGGTGTTCTCTCAGCTCTTCAATTCCCTTTAAAGCATTTGGCATAAAAATCGGTTCGAGTCCATACTCTATCAAACGCTTTGTTCCTATTTCTATATTATGACTGCAAAATTCTTCTCCTAACATCCCACTAGAAAGGCTTACAATTGCTACTTTATCACCTTTTTTCAATTGACGTACCACTTTTTCTGCCTCCTGTCACCTTACTAGTTTACATAATAGTCCATTATCGATGTCTTATTAAATCCACAAGATTGATATAACCCCAGTGCCTTATCATTTTCCGCTGCTACCTGAAGCATAATCTGACTAGCGCCTTGTTCCTTGAGTAAAGTGACAGCGTTACAAAGAATGGCTCTGCCATATCCTTTTCCTCTCTCTTCAGGGATTACGCCCAAACCATAGATTCCGCCAAGTCCATTGATGCATTGCAGATGTACTTTCCCAATGCATTTTTCCTCAAGATATGCCAGATAAATTGTCATTCCCTTTTTTTCTTCTTCCTCAGGAAGTAGCGCATTCATCAGCTCGTCTGAGGTATCCAAATCATCTTCGAACGGCTCATTAAAATAAATGGTGTTTTGTCTGGCAATTTCTTTCGCATCCGCATTGGTTGCTTTCTCAAAATGAATCGCCCCCATCACTCGACCAGACAGGTCGGCATCTGGGTTTAAATACATCTCATACTCTGAGTATTCATATGCTGCTTCCAAAGATGTTATAAATGCCTGCCCAGACTCTGATTTTCTATCACAGAGCAGATAGGTTTTTAAAGTTCCTCTACGTTTACATTCATCAAATGCCAGACTTGACAATCGTCTAAAAATACCTTTTCTTCGATAATTTGGATGTACCATGCCAGTCATTTCCAGCGGCCCATCTGTCCCCGCAAATCCACATATTCCAATATAGCCAATCAGTACCTGATCTTGGTAATAAAGAAATTCATTCACTTCTGTGATTGTATGAGTATGATTTTTGCACAATTGCGCCGATGCCAGTTTATAATCAAGTTCCAGTTTACATTCCACTTGTTCATATTGCTGACACTGCTGTAATAATGATTGCACTTCCATTTGTGTTTTTTTTGTCAGATATTCCATTATAATGATGGATTGACAACTTGTTGTTTCCTGATCTGCTTTGTTCAATTTTATGTCCTCCGGTGTAACTGTCTTTTATATCACATGCTTCTTATCTGTTTTATCATGATATTATCATGAATTCTATTTCTTTCTTGTTACCTGCAATAACCCTTCTCCCTTAGCAGATCATTGGATATATCTGATCACGGATTAGATTCAGGCTAAGCTTTGCTCTTGGATAAAATGAACCTGTAATCGCAATTACAACTTGCTCTTTAGGGTCACAGTAAATAATGTTCCCACTATCTCCCATCGCTGCAAAGCATCCCTTTCTATGTTGATCCAGATTCCACCATAAATAACCGTATGCATATTCGTTCCAGTTTGTCTGAGCTTTTGTACTCTCTGTAATCCAGCTTTCAGATATTAGTTTTTTCCCATCCCATATTCCTCTGTTTAAATAAAGCTGCCCTATTTTCAACATATCTTTAGGACAGAGTGTAAGTCCCCATCCTGCTGATGCTACTCCTTGTGGATCTACAATCCATCCTTCCTTACTTTGTTCCTTAATAAAACTTAGATGTTCTTCTTTATTTGCAATAAATATAGGTTGTGGATACCGAATCGAAAGAGGCGAAAAAAGTTTTTCTTTTGCATATTCCATGACTGTCTTGCCCGTTGCATATTCAATCACGCCGGATATGATCTGTGTTCCAACTGTAGAATATCTAAATGCCCCTATTTCTCCTCTTCCTCCAAGAAGATCAAGCGCTGCTGTTGTCCAGTCTTCACTCCCATACACTCTTGTATAAGGTTCTGATTTGTATTTATATGGTGCTGTCATTGTAAGAAGATTTTTTAATGTAATATTCTGAATTGTTTTCTCTCCTTGCTTAACACGATATTCCGGGAAGAATTCCAGAACTTTCTGGTCTACATTGCTGATTGCCCCCTGGTCTAATGCCATCCCCACCAAAATGGATGTAATGCTCTTGGTAACAGAAAATATATGTACTGCTTTTTCAGCAAAACCACCTTTTAAATATTTTTCATAAACATTGACGCCGTTCTTTTGTATCGCTACTCCTGTAATATTGCTATATTCAGACGTAATTTTACTCATTAAATTTACATCATCCATAAATCGATTTCTCCTATTCAGGCTTTCCTATTCAGATTTTCCTATATTTTATTGATACCATCGATGTAAGTATGATTGTAAGTTCATTAAAAATTAGAATCAAGTAGTAATTTAAAATATTATCACTTAATTTAAAACTTATGCATTATTTATTTCATAATAACATTCAAGCATTGTTTGATTGATCATATTCCCCATACTCACAACCTGTATGAAAGAATGAAATATCATCAATTAGGTTCTTATTCGTGCCATTGATTTCATATAAACGCATTCTACCTTTTCCAGTTCCTCCATTCCACAAACGGCTATGTCTTTTCTCTCCATCTGGTGATTCATAATTAATAAGTAGCATCTCATCTTTTGGGCAGACCATTTCAAGATTCAGGATTGCGTTTTTGTTCTTTGCCTTACACTTCCATTTATGCTGTGTTTCCCCTTCTGTAAATGAGAAATCTATTCTTGCTCCTGTCCAGAACTTTGAAAAGTTAAATTCATATTTTTTCCCTTCATATACAAAGCACCCTAGCAACCTACGACTTAGGGCAATCCCAAACACTTTAGGCCTTCCACCACCGAAATCGAATGCTGAATTTTCAAGTAACTCACCGGTCAGATTGCTTTTCATATTACAGCTACTGATCCATAACCAAGGAGAAGTGAAATCACCTCCCCAATTCTTATCTGCATATCCATATGACTTGTCTGGAATTACATCATATTTTACGCCATCAAGAATAACGTGGCCTTCATATTCTGTTTTCATCCCCTGTACATGCCAGAACATTTCAAATGCATTTAACAACCTGAAGGGTTTGGATGCACCATAACCGACTTCATATGATATTTGCTTGTCAATTTTTAAATCCCATGACATTTCACCCGCATCAGACATATACTCTGGATGATTTTTTGCATCTTCTTTGGATACTTTGCAATATCCTTTCATGTAAGTCTCTGTCAAATGACAATCTCCGACAGACAACTCTAAACTATCATGTTTCATCCTTAAATCTCCAATAGGATAGAAATTATGAATCTGCTTTGCCTCGTCTCCCCAGACACCGCACTTTATCATAACATAAGACGGTTTTTTTCCTGTTTTTCTATTCTCCGGAAGTTGTCCAAAAACCGGTCTGTCCTCTGCCAATGCAGGATTACAGATAAAATACTCAATAAAAAAAGCTCTCTCTTCTTTTGTTTCACTGTTATACGCCGTAAAATTATGCCACCACCAGTCGTATCCTCTTCTTTTTAAAGGGCCTTTTAACATATATTGATTTCGTTCCAAGTGTTTATTCATCTTACTTCCTCTTTAAATTCATATCTGTTATATAACATTCTCATGATTCCAACGCATTGCATACAGCTTTTCCTATAACTTTACTGGAATTGGTGGCCCCTGAAATCGCGTCAACCTTTGTACTCTGGTTTTCTATCAACTGTTTTGTAATAATTTCTGCCGATTTTCCTCTTTCAGTTTTATGTTCTAATATCTGAATTTTCTGTAAATGATGGTTAGATACCGTTACTCTCACTCTGGCATAAATATAACCTGCGTCATATTCCCCTATATAACTACCATCTTCTATGTTATTTAAAGGAATATCCTTAAGCTCGATTGTTTCGATATTATTCTTATATTGATTCAGACTAATCATACCAATACCAACATGTGCTAATAAACAAATCAATAAAATCACTGAACACCATCTATGTATCCATAACCACTTTTTTACAAGCTTTCTACGTAAAAAATAGCTACCCACTTCCATACAAGCAGCTAGAACCATGACTACACCTGTCATCGTCATTGAAAATGGTCTTTGGTCAAGTAATGGTATGACCAGTATAAAATGAAGTACACTTAAGATAAGAAATAAAATTCCTATTATTTTATGTGCCTTTTGAAATTGTATCTTTCTTTTCGACTCAGCTATTTTTCTAGTAACAATTTTACTCACTAACAATAGATATAATCCTGCCAGTACCATTCCTGCTATCATTTCATGTTTCATTTCCAGTTCACAGACTCAAATAAATAAGAAAAACTATTCTCTAAAAAATGTACTTTTGTCATACCAGTTGCTTTTGTAAGATATTTCTCTTTGTTGTCTGCAAATGTAATAATCCCATAAATACTCCCCCAAAGTGAAAACTCTTTAATAAACAAATCACTCTCACTCCTATGAGGTAAGTCATGTCGGAAACACGAAAAAATAAATTGATTTATTTTCTCTCCTACTTCATAAATATTTGCAAGTACTCTATCCTGCATCAGCATTTCATCCTCCACACAAATTTCTTCTATTAAAACTGCAAATCCAAACGGGTCTTTCTCCTTTAATTCCAGAAGAATATCACAGATTTTCATGAATAACTGCCTCACTGGCATTGTTCCCGGTTGTAATTTTTCTGTAAGCTCCTCATAAAATGAATTCATCGACATCATTGCAAGATAATTCCTGACTGCTTCTTTGTTCATAAAATAAACATACAGTGTAGACTTACTGATATTGGCTTTTTTTGCAACATCATTCATTGTAGTATTTTCAAATCCCTGTAACGTAAATAACTCTCTTGCTATTTCTGCTATCTTATCCCGATTTAATTCTTCTAAATTTGGAGTTTTTTTTCTTGCCATATAGTCCCTTTCTTAATCACATTATTATTCGTACTCGTAGTTCGATTAATAACATTACTTTACTACCAGTAAGTATTATTGTCAATTCATTTATACGCAAAAACAGGCACCCATCTCGTATTAAGATAGGTCCCTGTTTGATGCTATGTCATATTCGAATTGCTTTCTTTAATCTCTAATCCACGAAAAAACATATTCTATATTTGCTGGGAGCAAAAGATCTGGTTGCATTCCCAGTGCAAAACTACCTTTGATCCCTTTTTCATTTGCCGCCAGATCAAAATGCGCTGCTGCAATTCCTATGTCAACCCTTTGAATGTCATAGGTAAAACGGTCAGAATAATTAGGTTCTTTGTACTCGTAAAAATGACAAATATTATCTTTTAGCAGAATTCTCCAAGGTTGTTTGTTCGATGCTGATGGTGCTAATCGAACCATCTCAAGTAAAAAGGAAAGATCCCCTGCTGCTTCCTTTAATAATGATGTCTGAAAATCATTCTGAAAAAAGATCTCAGCCCAGTCTTTACGCTGGTCAGCCTGCACCATTTTTCTCATAATCGCTTCTTTTACATGTTTCTTCGCCGCTGGGTATCCGTATGGTGTCATAATTGGAAACAGTTCCTCATCACGAATGTTCATTGCATTCGCAAATGCCTTTCTATTAAAAGTTCCACCCAGCCAACAGGTTCCAATTCCTAAATGTGCTAAGTATAAAATAAGTACTTCCAACTCATATCCCAGTGCTTCCAATGCCATCTCTTCCTGTTTGATCGTTGTTCCTATATATTGCTTAGCACCTATAATAACTCCATATGTTCCAAGTTTTTGTTGATCATCTGCATCTTTTGTTTCAAGAAAATGAAAATTGACTTCCTTCTGAAATGGATTGTCAAGTGACTGGATAAAAGTATCTATTTTATTCTTGATATCTAATTCGACTTCCTGTTTCTTGTAATTTCTCACACTATATCGTTTTTTTACTGCTTCTTCTACTGGAAAATGAATCGTCATTTTATTTCTCCTTTTTCATTAAGTAATTAAGTTTTCATTAAGTGTTCTGTCTGTTCAAGCGTCAGAGGTCTGCTATAAAAATATCCTTGTATCAAATCACAGGATAACCTGCGTAAAACATCTCTCTGCTTCTCCAATTCTACCCCCTCAGCAATGACGCACAGCTCCATTTCATGACCTATTTCAATAATCTGCCTTACTATAGACTCTGCTTTTTTGTTATTTTCAATAGAATCGATAAAAGATTTATCAATTTTTAAGGTGGTCAAAGGCAATGTTCGTAAATACTGCAGTGATGAATACCCAGTACCAAAGTCATCCAGTGCAATTCTAAATCCCCATTGTTTTAATTTGTCCAATAATACCAAATTCTTATCAGAGGACTCCATAAAAGTACTCTCTGTGATCTCAATCTCTACTTGTTCCGGTTTGATTTGTTTTTCCTGCGCAATTTGGTACACAAGTTCCGCGAAATTATTCTGCCTCAATTGCACCCCTGAAACATTGATACTAATATAATCACATATCACTCCTGATAAAGTCCAGATTCTGATCTGTTCAAATACTTCGTTCAAACTCCACTCACCAAGTTCTGTAATCATACCGGTTTCTTCTGCTACAGGTATAAAATCTGACGGAGAAATCATTGTACCATCTTCCAACTGAATTCGCATCAGCGCTTCAAATGCTTGCAAACTATCATCTTTTGGTGAAAATTGAGGCTGATAAAACATACAGATCAGCTTGTCTTTTACCGCTCTTCTCAAGACAGTCTCAATTTCAAGTTTTTTCATGATTTTCTCTGACATTACCTGGTTAAATATAACAGATTTTGCTTTTCCATCTTCTTTTGCAATATATAAAGCAGTATCTGCATTCTGAACTAATTTTTCCAGATTGTTGCCACCTTCAGGATAAACACTGATTCCTACGCTGAATGAAGTCATGATGGTTCTTTCTTGATATTGAAATGGCTCTAATAACATTTCATGAATTTGTCCCGATATCTTTTCTATCATGAGTAATGTAAGTTCACCTGATAAAATTACCGCAAATTCATCTCCGGCAAATCGGTATACATCAAGGTTCTTATTTTTTAACCGATTTGCAATTTCTATAATTAAAATATCTCCAACTGAATGACCAAGTGTATCATTAATGCGTTTGAAATTATCCAAATCTAATAAGAAAAGAGCAATCCCATTTCCATATTTCTCTGCTCGTTCAATTTCTTCCTCCATTTTATATTTAAAGGAGGTTCTATTTGGCAACATTGTAAGCTGATCAATAAATGCGAGCTCCCATATCTTAGCTTCCGTTTCTTTCTGAAAAGTCTGGTCAGACACTGTCCCTGTCAGCTTCGTTGCGTTTCCTGTTATATCAGTAATTCTACTCGCTTTAATCTGATACCAGACCTTGTCCTTATTTTGATTACTACATGAAAAATCAAATAGTACCCATTCTTTTCTTCCGCAAATTAATTCCTGTACCTCGTTATAGAAAGAAAGTATATCCTCTGGATTTAGCACCTGCTCAAAAGCAACTTTTTGAACAGTTTCGGAATATGTAATACCCGGGAATAAAGCATTCCACTGATCCGATGCATAAAAACTTTTCCGAATCAAATCCCATTCCCATACAACATCTCTTGCACTTTGCAATGCTATATTATATCTGGTCTGTGATTCTTCCAACATCTTTCTATTCTCTTCTAAATCTTCATTATTAATTCTTAATTCTTCCTCTGTTGCATGAAGTTCATCTAACATAGCATTGAAACTACGTGCTAACTGACCATATTCATTATTACTGTTATATGAAAATCTGGAACTTAAATCTCCCGCTTTCGTTCGATCAGCAATTTTTGTTAACTCTGTTAATGGAATTGTAATGCTACTTGCAATTTTAATTGAAATTATAATTGAAAGACTTGTTGTTATCAAAAAAACAATGAGCATTACCAAAAATGCCTGATATGCTTCAGAAAGTATTAAATTCATATCCTGCTCTAATACAATTTTTCAATCCGTTCCCACTACTGATTGAAATGTAATATAAACATTTTTCATTCCATTCTTAATAATCTGATTTCCCTGATTCTTTTGAAATTCTGCACTGTTCATGAATTCAGCTACTTTTAAATTATTAGGTTTTGCTCCAATCAAATCCGGATTTTTGTGAAATATAATTTCTCCTGCAGCATTTACAAGATAAGCTTCTCCAGTTTCTGATGTTACTAAATTCGTAATCCCTTCTGATGTTTCCTTCATGTCTATTAAATTAACCATGACACCAAGTATCTTTTGATGCCCTGAATCATATACCGGAGACGAGAAAAAGATAGCCCAATTGCCATCTATCTTATCTTTAATCAACTGACTGATTACCGTTTCTCCCTGCATAGCCTTTTGAAAGTACTCTCTTTCAGAAAGATTAATCCAGTAACTATCAGGGTTCCCACTGGCAATTAGAGTACCATCAAACGCAAGAATAAATACATCCTGAATTTCCCTGGAGTTTTTATTCATGGATTCAAATCTCTCTGATAGCAATTTGTGAAACCATATTACTTTAGGATTTGTATTATCTGGTACCTTCTGATACAACTCCAAATAATCTCTTACATCATTACGTTCTGCAAGATACTTCACTTCTAAAATTCTGGTATCAAAAAAAGAATCCAGATAATTCTGCTCTAAACGCAAAATTTTATTCATTTCTTCTTTTTTATTTTCTGTCAATTCACCTGAAACATAAATATAATAAATCCCACATAAGAGCAGCATTGGTATCATAACAAGAAAAACAATAATAAGGCGTAGCTTTTTTCGAATCAGCATTCTTTCTTCCACCTTTCAACGCCATAATTGCCAGACAATTGATGCTATATTGTTATTATATCTGAAATGATAAATAGTAAAACAAATAGTTACAAATAAACGCAATTTATTTGTGTTTATTTCAACACTTTTTTTCGTGGTTGCGTAATTTTTACTGCTGGAAAATTATCCATCAGTGGATAGGGATGCTCCTCAACGACATTTAAATGCTTTTTAATCAGCTTCTCAATGTCAGCCAGTTTACTTTTCTCATCAAAATCACAGAAAGAAATTGCAACACCTCCAAGTCCTGCACGTCCTGTTCTTCCGATTCGATGCACATAAGTTTCAGGTGCATCTGGAAGGTCATAATTAATGACATGTGAAAGTTCATCAATGTCGATTCCTCTTGCTGCAATGTCAGTCGCTATTAACACACGAAGACTTTTATCTTTGAAACTTTTCAATGCAGTCTGACGGGCTCCCTGAGATTTGTCACCGTGAATTGCCTGTGCCGTAATTTTAGCTTTTGATAGTTGTCTTACGATGCGGTCTGCCCCATGTTTGGTGCGCGAAAATATTAATGCAGACTCTATCCTCTTATCCTTTAAGATATGTACCAATAAATCCTTTTTATTCTTTTTATCAACATAATACAAAAATTGCTGAATGGTATCCACCGTAGAAGAAACTGGGGTTACTGTAACTTTTTCTGGTTTTTTTAATATTTTATGTGCCAACTTTTCAATATCGGGTGGCATAGTTGCTGAAAACAATAATGTTTGCTTTTTTTCCGGCACGATGGATATGATTTTTTTCACATCATGAATAAATCCCATATCTAACATACGGTCGGCTTCGTCCAGAATAAAAATCTGGACATGCTTCAGATCAATAAGCTTCTGATTCACAAGATCATTGAGTCTTCCCGGTGTTGCTATTAATACATCTACGCCATTCTTTAGTATTTCTTCCTGTGGCTTCTGAGATACACCACCAAAGATAACACCGTATTTTAGTTTCGTATAAATACCATAGGAACAAAAACTCTCATAAATCTGTAATGCAAGTTCTCTAGTCGGTGTAACAATTAAAGCTCTGATGTTTCGCCTGGATTTATGGGATAGCTTCTCTTCTGCTAAAAGCTGCAGTGTCGGTATTGCAAATGCTGCTGTTTTTCCAGTCCCCGTTTGTGCACACCCTAGCAAATCTCTTCCGCTTAATATGATTGGAATTGCCTTTTCCTGAATTGGTGTTGGTTTCTCATAGTTTTCATCTTCTAGTGCTCTTAATATCTCAGGTATTATATTTAATTTTTTAAAGTGCATGAAATCCTCATTTCTAAATGGTACGAACTTTCTTATTATCATTAGGCTACTATAATTCTTTCTGCTGAATTATCAGTATATCACTTCATACACTGAAATACAAAAACTATGTAAGGTGTATAAGATGTTTAGGATAGACTATATAAAACGAGAGTAACACACCTTTTGTCTGGCATGCTACTCTCAATAAAATCTTAATCCTTAATATAACCAATAAACGAGTTTTTCTGAAATTATCATTCCAAGTCTTTGTTGCAATCGCATGGAGCAGTCATTCCCCACTTCCACCTGGCAGAATGGAAGTAATCCCTGTTCTCTTACTTTGTAAATCATATATCTTTCTAGTTCTTCTCCAAAACCTTGTTTTCTATACTCTGGAAATACTTCTAAAAGTCCCATGCTACCCTCTAAATGTTGTCCTATAAAACCTACCTCATTCCCCTCAAATCTGCCAATAAAAAGTTCTCGTCGTTTGATAATATGCAGCAATTCTTCATCTTCCAGCTTATGATAATATCTACGAATCGTGAGAAAATCTTCTGCTCCAGCTTCTGTAATCTCAAGCTTTCTCTTCGAATATGGTGTAGGATTGTTTTTACAAAGTGCCTGCCTGCAGATTAGTTTTTCTTTAAATCCATATTTCTTCTGAGCATATTCCATCAAAATATCCTGACAGATCTGCATTACCTTATATCCTCGTTTTTCATGTTTTTGTAGCCATATTTTCCCTTCTTCTTTATTGAGATTTGAAAGCATGTATACATCACTTATTCTATCCCTTAGGAAAATACCACTTTCCGCTTGCTCAAGAATCTCTGCGGTTCCACGTTTTAGAACCTGTATAAGACCTGCATGTAATAGCACATCGGTATCCAAATATTCTGACACGTTTTTTTAACCTTTCTTAATTGAAATTCGTAATAGTTCTTAATATATCCTATTCTTCGTTCTTGTATTTTGAAATTCGGATGGATTCCATACAGTAACTGGTGGTTTGTACCAGCCAGATGACTGTCACCATTGCTACCGGCATAATGCCAAGATCCCACATGGTCATCCCAAGTACACAAAATAGCCATAAAATTATGCATGTCATCGTGACAGTTTTATATGCTTTGAAGGATGACTGATATATATTCAGGCGTTCTGCCTCGTCACAAGTATTGACCCATTTCTTCTGGAAGTTAAGTTCAAAAACGCTGCCCTGTTTCTCTGGATTGATTATTTTTTCAAAATTGACAACTCTTTGTTGTGTAATAATCGTAACTGTCACAGCTACAAAATAACCTACAAACCACAATATTAAATTTGTTCTTGATATCGTATCAAAAATATCTCCAATATTCACTGCAAGTCCAGCAGCAAAAAAGAAGAATGATAGAATCATGATCACAGATGAAATCCAGATCACATAGCTTAATAACATCTCAATCCTGTTAATTTCGACTTCATCATCGCCATCCCAACTTTTAAATTGAAATTTTGCTTTTCTATAAAAGTAAAGAATGAAAGCACCACCTACTGCAGTAATAATAAGATTTCCATATGGTACTGCTACCCGTAACAAGTTCATCATCACATTCGCAACTGATTGGATCAGATTATCCTTTGCAAAGCTTGTTAAAAATCCGATGACACCACCAATGAGTCCTGATACAATCATTATTATGAAAAACCCTTTTATGGCCTTTTTATCATCTTTTTTATTTTCAATTATCTTATCCTTATTCATGTTCATCCTCCCTATATTTAAAGATTTCTTCAACGGTCGTTCCAAATACCTTGGCAATTTTTAATGCCAGTGTTACAGAGGGTGAATAATCTCCCCGTTCAATCTGGCTGATTGTCTGTCTGGAAACACCCACAAGTTTCCCCATCTCATGCTGATTTATATTCTTAATTGCACGAAATTCCTTTAAATTGTTTTCAAGTGGCAATCTTCTTCCTCCTCTCAAAATAAAATGACAACTATACTTGTCATGCTGTTAGGATAGCACTGACAAGTATAGTTGTCAATATTAAATTTCTTATTATTTATTACTGTACAATTACAAATGCAAAAATACCACTTGTATTTTTTGTTTCAAATGTGAAAACGCCTGCTGTTTCATCCAAATCTGTTAAAACTTCTGTCTCTCCATTTTGGTTATATCCTATTACAAGGATTTGTTTTCCGGCCTTCGCAGCTGCCAGCAACTCTTCTGATAACTGTGCACTATAGCGAACGGGTTCTTCTGTCCTATCAATATCCCTGATCAGCGTATAATCCTTCTTCGCTCTTTCCTGTGCTGTCACCTGTATCACTTTTGATAGAACTCCATTTTGCATAGCCGCTTTGCTTTCTAATAACTTTTTTAATTCCTCTCCATAAGTGGCTTTTGAAAAGGTAACCACAATCTGGTTTTCTGCTGCTGTTTTTGCAAATAAACGTTCTGCTTCCTGCGTCTCATTTTTGACAATGAGATTAAAATAGTCTATTGATTTATTCTTTGTAGGAACGCCTGATGTTAAAACAGCTCCATCATCACTTTGAATTGTCGTCAGATAATTTTTAGGGTTGCTATCAGATACTTCCCAGTCTCTCTTTGCTTTTTCTATCCTTGCTGCCTCTTTTTGTGCCTCAGACTCCTGTCCTGAAGCTGAACCTGAAGATGAATAGCCCATATTGTTTAATTCATCCTGTGTTGCAATTCTGAATTCGATACCATCCAGGAGATTTCCTTTTAGCGAATCTTCCGAAAGACTTGCAAACGCAAATCTTGTAAGAGTCTGTCCTTCTGGAACGACGTATAATCCTTCATATCGTGTCCATCTTCCCATTTGCGTAAAAAGACGTTTTTTTTGTGTGTCCTTCCCATTATATGCATCAGGTATAGTGCTTACTTCTGTCTTGTCGGTCAACTCATATATTGTTCTTTTTGTCCATTCCTGGTCAAACGCTGTTGTTGAATCAATCATAGTGCCATCAGTAAGTTCACCTGGTGTTCCGATTCTAACTGCCATAGTATTATTAATATGTTCACCCTCATAGTTAACGCCACCTTGATATAGTGACCAATAAATTACCGTCCCTGGTGTTGTAGTCAAATCCTGATAAACTGCAGCTTTTACATCTGCATTTAATTCAATAAAACGATTCCCTTCAGGTGCAAATCCGACTCCCCATCCAGAAATATTCCACCCACCTAGTTCGAACTGGTTTTTTGGATTTGTTGTCTTCCATCCAAAAGCTAGTTCTTCGTCTGTAGGAATATAGTACACCCAATGCGACACGCCTGACGATCCTGGATACTCAAACCCTCCATTGATAAGCGATGCATTACCAGATGCATACACTTCTCCATGTGTAGCCAAAACCAGGAGAACTGTCATCAAAATTATTGCACTATATTTTATCCCTGATCTCTTTATCAACTGCATTCCTAAAAACCTCCATATATTTATTACTTCATAGAAACTGTAAATTTTTCTACTTATTCTATCAAAAAAAAGGAGGTGAAAATACTTTTGGGGTGATTGCACTTATTTTTGGGGTGATTGCCTATTTCACTTTTCATTGAGTACAATTTGGGTAATGAATGTTTCGTCTTTCACTGAAAACCCTGCGGTGCCATCATAACGTTCTGCCGTATATAGAATACTTTTTATCCCTGTTCCGCCACCTGATTTTTGTGTCACCGGTAATTCATCCTCAAATACAATATCATTTGGACATGTGTTTTCAATCTGTATTCTTAAGCGCTGATCAACAAATTTAGAAAAGACGGTAATTTCTTTCTCTTTATCAACTGTAACACGCTGGCAGCCTTCAATTGCATTCTCTAAAGCATTTCCCAAAATACAAGTGAGATCAACGGTA
Source organism: Clostridia bacterium (assembly GCA_003246295.1). GTDB lineage: Bacteria > Bacillota > Clostridia > Lachnospirales > Lachnospiraceae > SZUA-378. The sequence continues at coordinate 56,716 of QKAS01000022.1, forward strand.
TCTATACCAATGACTTCCGGTATGCTGACATGAAATATCGTTTTAATTCCCTGCGCTTCTGCACGCTTTGCATATACGTGAAACAGGCTGTTTGCTATCACATTTGCACAGAAAGGTTTTCTGGTTTGGCGATTCAATGCTTCCTCAAAATTCTTCATATAAGCGTTTAGTTGTTCAATATCACCTTGCTGTAATAGTTCCATAATCAGAGCATTATGGTGTCGCATATCATGTCGTTGTTGATAAAATAAAGCTGTCGTTGCTTTCTGACGGGCAAGTTCCGATTCCCATAATTTCTCTTGTTGCATCATTAATAGTTGTCTTTTTTCCAAACTATATTTTTCAACAATGGCACTGGCTTGTATATATATAAGATAATATACAGCTAAAAACAAAAGATAAACTGTAACTATGATCATTCGTGGCCAGGTATTCTTCTCCCAACGCCAATAAGGAGAGGGATAATATAGCACAATGATTTGCATGATCAAGAACAGGAGGGGTACAATGACTGCCTTACGCCATTCACGGTCCAATGCATCTACCAGTCTGCGAAATCTTGGCCGTACGAATTTGTATAATAAAGGAAGTTCCAAAATATATATGAATGATCTAAAAATAATGATCATGAAAACTGCTGTATTCCCTTTTGTATTGATCGCTAAAAGATCTCCTAAATAGCCAGTTGAGATATATACATTTACAAAGGTCAGAAAACTAAATAGGGATACAAAAAAGTTATCTTTCGAGCATAGAATAAACCATGTAAGCTCAATCACTAAAATGACAAGGATTGCAAAACGGTCTACTGAATAGAGTCCGTTTGTAAATAGCTGATAGCATAATAATATAATCCCGCAAATCATCATTGCAATTCCAATTAAGACTCTTTTTCTAACAGGCTCACGAAATCGCATCGTTGTGGATGACATTAATGTGAAACCTATCACTGATTGTAAAAATGATAAAAATATCAATATATCGTATAACACCTTCATTCCTCCCATCTTGCAATAACCCTATCATAAAATGATTGTCTTTGATTTTCTTGGGGTAATTGCCCTTATTTTGGGGGCAATTGGGAGTATGATTCATCATCGAACATCTGGAAACGCAAAAATGCTTCTTTCAAATTCTGGTAGGATCGATAAGGGTATCCCAGAGACTCTCCCGTATCAAAAAGGATATTCTTCTTAGATATCTGGCGAACATATTTTAGGTTCAGACTAATAGAGGCACCACATCTGATAAAAAACTCATTCTGCGAGAATAACTCAAACATTTCTGTGGCTGTCATACGAACTTCAAATTTTCTTCCTTGAATCGTATGAATCATCTGGTAATTGTTACGGCCCGTTTCAGTAAATACTACATCTCTTATTGCAAAGCGAATCATTCCTTCAGATGTCTTCATTGTTACAATTTCCTGCTTTTCTTTATAGATTCGCTTTAAAACTTTATCCAAAACAGAATAAATCATTTCTTCAGTAAAGGGTTTAAGCAGATATTGAACTGCTTCTACTTCAAATGCTTCAATTGCATGATCTCTTGACGAGGTAATAAATATAATTTCTTCACAATCTCCCCTCTGACGTAACTCACGTGCAACATCAATACCCAGTATGCCATCCATGTAAATATCAAGAAACACAAGATCAAAGTTTCCCTTTGTTTCTACATAAGAGAGCAATTCCAATGGAGCAACGAAATCGAAGATTGTTGCCTGATACTCTGAATGCTTTTGTATGTATTCTTTCAAAACATTTTTTATACGCTCAAGTTCAATGAGTTCATCGTCACAGATTGCAATCCGTATCATCACACGTTCTCCTTCTTCTCATATAGTTTTGTGATATCAAGTATTCTGCGCTTCATTTCTTCCCGAATATGCAATGGTTCTAAACATTCACATTTATCTCCAAAACTCATGAGTATATTATAATGATATTCGTTTTCTATGAATGGAAAAATTACAATATAATGTTCCTCTCCATCTGGCGAAAAAAATTCATAACTACAATACTCAAGTACTCTGTCCATGACTGATTTATGAATGCGAATTTTAATTTTGATTTGTACACTTTCTAAAACCTCTTCAAACCCTAACTGTGGTTTTGGGTAATCCTGTGGCACAAAACTTTCCTGTTGTATTTGTAAACTTAATATTCGGGATAATTTAAATAAACGAAAATCATTTCTCATATGACAATAACCATACAGGTACCAGTGACTGCTTTTCAATACAAGCTGATAGGATTCAACAACCCTATCTGTCGTATTTCCATGATGGCCAATATATTGAAACGTGATTCGTCTGCTTTGCTGTATTGCTGTTTTGATGATTTCTAAATTTCGTTGCATATTCTGATTGCCCACCCACGGGCTAAAGTCAATCAGTATCTGGTTTGTTTTCATTTCAATATCTTTTGCCTTGTCAGCCGGAATAAAACTTCTGACTTTAGCAAGTGCATTGACCAGTTCATCCCCTCGAATCATCTCAGAAAGGCTGGAAAGCCCCATCAGGATTGCTGATAGATCTGCCGTCGAAAAAACTTTTTTGTCCATCTTATAGTTCTGCATAATTTCAAAACCGCCACCTACTCCAGATATTGATGAAATTGGAATGCCAGCCATATTGATTGCATCGATATCTCGATAGATCGTGCGAGGCGATACCTCAAACATATCTGCTAACTCCTGCGCACCTATACGCTTTTTATCAAGAAGGATCATAATAATGCTTACAAGCCTGTCAACTTTCAATTGAATATCACCCCCATGCTTTTATTTATTTTAGATTGTTGCCATACTGTTGTCAACAATTAGGGAATATAATAAAAGAACAAACTACATAACTACTGTATAACAACATCTACATAGCAGGAGGATTTATTATGAAAAAGAAAGCTCTCGTCATCATTGATATTCAAAATGACATCACAAAGAACTATAAGGACGTGATTAGCACCATCAACAAAGCAATTGATTGGGCCGTCGTTCAAGACATTCATGTGATTTATATAAGACATGAGAATTTATCAGCCGGTACAAGAACTTTTAAACCTGACACAAACGGCGCAAATCTGGTATCCGACCTAAAAATTGTATCAGAAAATATATTTACAAAATACAAGGGCAACGCACTAAGCTGTGAAGCATTTTCAGATTATATCAGTAAACATGAAATCAGCGAATTTTATATTGCAGGTGCAGATGCTACTGCCTGTGTAAAGTCAACTTGTTACAATTTACGAAAAGAAAATTATAATGTACATGTCCTTGCAGATTGTATCACCAGCTATGATAAAAGAAAAATTGACGAAATGTTGCATTATTATCAAAGTAAGGGCTGTGACACAATCTGTTTGGATCAATTGCTTATAAAAACTTTTTCAGAAATGCAAGCTTTTCTTCTGTAAAAGGTGCATATCGAAGGGGAACATCAAATGCAGTATAGCTTTTAACCACTGATTTTGTATGAGAAAAAGTATCAAAACTATACTTGCCATGATATCCTCCCATTCCACTGTTTCCAACGCCACCAAATGGCATGTGGTGATTGGAAACATGCATAATGACATCATTGATGCAACCACCACCAAAGGATACCTCTGCATTTATTTTATCTGCATACGCTTTTTGTTCAGTAAAAATATAACATGCCAATGGTTTGTTTCTTTCTTTTACCATTTTGATTGCCTGATCTATATCCGTATAACCAATCACTGGAAGAATCGGTCCAAAAATCTCTTCTTCCATGATTTCCTGTTCAAAGTTGACATTTGGAAGGATTGCTGGTGCTATTTTCTTTGTAGTATCATTTACAGCACCTCCCCACACATCCCCTGCTCTTTCTATCAGTCCCTTTAATCTGTCAAAATGATGGCGATTAATTATATTGGGGTACCCCTCCATATCCTGTGCATTGTCATAATTACTTTTTATTTCTTCTTTTAAATGATTTATAAATTCTGCTCTCACAGTTTCATCAACAAGGACATAATCAATAGAAATACAAGTCTGTCCTGCATTTAATAACTTACCCCATACAATGCGCTTTGCAGCTATACGCAGATTGGCACTTGCGTCAACAAAGCATGGACTTTTACCGCCAAGTTCCAATGAAACAGGTGTTAAATGCTCAGCTGCTGCACGCATGATTGTTTTTCCAACATTCGGACTCCCTGTGAAAAATATATAATCATATTTTCTGGTGATAATATCGTCATAGTCAACCTTTGGATCTGCACAATATAAATATTCTGACGGAAAATTTTCATTGATTAACTGTTGAATCAGATTTGCAGTATGAATGCTACTTTTGGAACACTTAATGATGGCTGTATTGCCTGCAGCAATTGCACCGACCAAAGGCGCCATAGATAAATTAAATGGATAATTCCATGGCGCGAGAATCAAGGTGACCCCATATGGCTCCTTATAAATATAATTTGCAGATGGAAATGTAGCAATTGTTCCTGCTACACGCTTTGGTTTTGCCCAGCGCTCCAGATTCTTTCTTGCATTGTTTATTTCTCCATATATAATGCTTACCTCGGTCATATATCCTTCCGTACGGGATTTTCCAAGATCTTTATGAAGTGCAAGCAATATTTCATTCTCATGTTTCTTAATCACCATATACAATCGATTCAGCATTTCCTTCCTGAATTCGATTTTTTTAGTTTGATTTGTTGAAAAATAACTTCTCTGTAATTCTACAATATCTTTTATTTCCATATTCCATTCCTCCTATGCCAAAATACATGAATTTTCAATTTCCGCTATCAATTCCTTAAAACGTTTCACAGAATCTAGTAATGTAAGATAATAATAACTTTCTACACCGTTCTTTTTTACGCCAACAATACCTGTCTGTTTTAATACTTTTAAGTGATGAGATACTGCAGGTCTTGAAAGTTTTACTTTTTCTGTAATGGCATTTACCATAATACCTTCTTCTTTTGCTGCTGCAATGATCAAGATAATTTCCTGTCGTTTCTCATCATTTAAAGCTGCAAATAATGGAAGACACTGACGAAACAGATCCATAATCTCTTCATTTGAAGTATGTGCTGTGTTCATTTGTAATTGCTCCTCGTTAATTGATAATGTTGTTATGTTTATTGGTTTAATCCTTTAAACATATGGTATCATATTGAATCTGGTTAATCAATACTAATTTTTGAATCTATTTATTCTATTCATCCATTACATATTTCTCTACTAAAATTTAAAAAAGAGCAAAAATTATCATAACGATAACCCCTGCTCTTATTATTCTTAATTCCTTACTTAATCTCTTGCTTCGTTTATTTTGCCAATCGTTCCATCCAAACTGATTCCTACTGAACTATCTGATTCTTTTGATTGTAGCCACAAAGTCTCAGCTTGCCTCAACGCATTTTCTTTGTCTATCTTAATAGATTCAGCGCGTTGTTGTTGATGAAACCAGCTGAACCGCTCACCACTATCAATGATAAACATTTCACCTGATGCTATAAAATATCCATCTAAATATTTCTCAATTTTATCTCGTTCAGATTCATTTGTAGTATCAGTCAGCTCTGTATCAGATGTAATTCCTAATTGACTATTAATTGATTCAGTAATATCATCGAATCCTTCTAATGCCCCCCCTTCATAAATTGTTTCGTGCTCTTCTGGTGTGTTTTTATTAAACTTAATATAGGTTCCATTTCCTGAATTTGCAACCATTAACATTTCGTTATCTGCAGCGATAAAATCATCTTTCCCCTGAAACCCATATATTATACTTTGTGTTCCGGTCTCTAAACTATATTTTTTTACACATGTAGCTACATTATATAAATCAGCACTATAATAAATCTCATTCTCTGCATAAATAACATTTTTAATTCCGTCTGTTACAATTTTATTACTATCAAGTAGTACTTGGGATACCCCAGATTCCACTTCAATTTGATACAGACTAGTATTTGATACCCTACTTTGTTTTTCCTGGGATCCTAAATAATACAAAAATCCGTCTTTAATTGAAAACGCAGGTCGTTCATCACCCTCACAGGTAGGAACTGCTTTTAATCTGGTCATTAGAGGTAATTTGTCATTCTCCGGATCATATATCCCATAAGCACTTGATTTCTCAAATAAAAAGTATATTGTATCCCCTTCTACCACAAGGTTGGATTCAGGCAGAAGAAATAAAAACTCTGCCTCTCCTCCATTCTTAGAAACACGAAAATATGCTGTAGGATACCCCTCTCCCATTTCGATTGGTCTAATTCCAAAATAGATCTCATCATCAAGAATGGCAAATGTTGAAAATGAAATTAATAATGTGTCACTTCCAATTTTGACTGTTTCATTACAAGTCATTACAGTTTCAAGTTCCCCACCTGTCTCTGGTACTCTTACAAGATCAGTTATATATTTAAAATAAAGATATCCATCTGACTGTTGAACATTCATCCTTTGCTGTGATATCTGAACCAGCTTGTGTTCTTCTGTATGATCCGTAGTGTTGTCATCTTCTATTGCATCATTCTTCATTTCCTGTGCTATATTTTTGTTTTTAATTTCTAGTGGTTCTCTCTTATTCCCAAAATATCGTATGCTTAGGATACCGATCAATAGTATTAAAACGAACATCCGCACGCGGACATATTGATTCACTTTATTTTTATTTATACTTTTTTCTTTTTCTGATTGCATTTTATATCCACATGCCGCACAGAAACAGGCTTGTTTAGGCAACTGTAATCCACATTTTGGGCAAATCATATCGTATCCTCCGTCTTAGGGCATCTCTACTCAGCAGCATATTCATACTGTACACTTTCAGTAGCATCATCTGATGCAAGGATGCTCGTATCTTTGGTATCTCCAAATTCCAGGGAATCCTCTTCCATATCAGGAAAACGGTAAAATGGCTCCATGAGTGCTTTATAATTGAATTCATATGCTGGTTTTCCTTCTGTCTGTGCTTCTACTGCACTCATTTGCAACCAGAATCGAATATACTCACTTCCAAGCGCATACAATGTTACATATCCTTCGGCATCCACCGTCCCGTCCTTATGAAAATAAATATTCATATCATACGCTAACTCCCGATCAATTCCTGCGCCAGAATTTTGTTCTGTCATAAAACTTCCTTTTACCTGGAAAACACTAGGTTTTGATTGATTCACAAGAGTCTCTGTCGTTGCGCTATCTTTACTACTATCCAATGAATATTCATTCAGCAGATAACCTACTCTAAATGGTCCATTTGATAAAGTAACATCAGTTGCATAAGTTCCACCTTCTTCAAACCAAAGATAAGCAAAATCAGGAATCATACTCATATCTTTTGAAAATGTCCATTTTGTCTTCCCATAATTTCTATGTTCCAATTTTGCAAGACTGTCATATCTTGCTTCAGCAATCATCATACCTTCTTGTCTTCCAACACAGTAGTCTTTATCCGGCTGATAATCACATTCCTCGTAATAGTATTCAAAAAATTTGTTGAAGTCTTCAACTTCCGCTTCTACAACATAATAGCAGCCTATGAAATTTAAATAGGTACCTTCATCCTTTATTTCTTGAATTGTTTCCGGTCCTAAAAGTTCTTTCGGATCATTTTCTCTAACTGGAATCTCTCCATTATTTTCTGGTGGCGGCACAACTTCAATGACAGGACCTGGAAGAAGAACTTCTTCCTCAATCATTACTTCCTTACTTTCTATCGGAGGTATCGATTCCTTTTTTTCTTCTTCTACTTCCTCTTCTTCCTCTGCTTTTGGTGGATCAGGCATGGAATCAGGTAAAAATTTAAAAATAAAAGTACTGCTTTCTACATTTTTCCAAAACCACTCTTTTCTTATTCTGAAATAAATTCCATCAGGTGTGCGTTTTCCTGGATTGGCTGTTATCCAATTTGCATCTGTTGTAACGCGTATCGCCTCTTCCTCTTCCATGGACGCAAATGAAATTTGTTCTACTTGCTCTGCATCAACCAATTTCGTATAGTATGCCATGGCCTTGACTTCATCATTTTTCTCGAAAAAGCTGTCTTTCTGAGCCTCATTTGTTAATTGATACTTTTCTGACTCATTTTCACCCGCAACAAACAATTCAAAACGAAACTGGTTCTGATCTTCTTTACTTCCAATATAAAGTACTGCTGTGCCGTCTTCTCTGACCCACTTCCCATTCGGGTATTCCAAATCATTATACGCGTTCTGATCTGTGTCAAACTCAGTGGTGTATCCTGTTAAATCATCAGGTCCTATTGTTTTTGATAATAGAACTGGCTGTATTACTGGTTTCCATAAAACTGCAATTGTTCCGCCAGTTACTGCAAATGTTGCTATAATTTTTGCAGCTTTTGTTCTTTTCAGTCCACGATAAACCTCTCGGATTTTTGTATGATTTGCTGCCTGTTTATTGGATGGTTGATTATGTTGAGTAAATGAATTTCCACACTGATTACAAAATCTTGCCTCTTCTGGCAGTGTATTACCACAATTTGGACAAAACATAATACCTCCTTTTATCTCATGTCAATAAGCGGAATATCCGTCATCTCAAATACCGCTTTCCCCTGCATAATTTCAAATACATTGTGAATAATTTCAGTGATTGCCTTTTCTTCTATATGGCAAGCTGCAACCTGATTATTCTCAATAATGCTGAACCAATCGCCTGATACTACATCTCCAAATACACTTCCTTCAGGCAACGGAATTTCCTGGAGATTTGTCCCATCTGTTTTTGCTCTGTAAACTTTTGAATTTTCATCATCTACAATATATACATACTGTTGCGCTAATACAACTCTGCTGACAGGAATATCAGTAATTGTAATCTTCTCAGAACCATCATGTGGAAGCAAATATACAGTTTCTTTATTTCTATCGCAATAACAGAAATAATCACTATTTTCAAAAATATCAGTAGCCTCACCAAACATTTCTTCATATTGAACTGTATTTGACTCAAAATCGTAACTTTTTATACCTCTTTCAGGAATTCCCTGTTCATCCGAGTATTCTAAGTTATAAATATAATACATTTTATTTCCATGGATCAAATAACCACTTTCATAATCATTTATTACTTCTTCGGGTAAACCAATAACATCACCTTCCAATGATTTAGGATCTATTTTGAGTAAATGAAATCCATTTGCATCATCTCTACCAAAAGCATATAAAAACTTTCCATCTGTTGATATTCCTATACATTCAAAACCAACGGCTTCAACAGTCTTAATATCATTCGTATTTTCATCATAAACATACAGGTTTCCTCCTGTTTCATTTGTCTGTGCAGTAAAAAATATAGATGATTTCACCGCTACCGGTTGTTCTGTCGAAGGATATTCCAGTTCTATTTTCTCAAGTTTTTCTTCTGACGGAACAATCTTAGAAACGCTGGCTCCTGCTCTCTGAAAACAATACAAATCGTTATTGGTTGTAAAGAAAAACTGATTACAGTTATAATCTTTGTCAAGTTTTTGAACAACACTAAAACCATTCTTTGTTGAGACCTTATTACTAATACTTCCCAATTCCATGATTTTATGATTCATATCGAAACGACTTATACCAATCACAGCAACTGCTAACACTGCCATGAAAAGAACCACCATTCCACTTGATTCCTTTCCATTTATTCTTTTCTCTTTCTTGTCTTTATTATAACCTTCGTAATTGTTAGAATTATTATCGTAATGATTGGTATCCTTAAAATTGGTATTTTTTCTCATCGTAGGCGAATGATGCGGTATTTTTTCTCTCATTGCCTCTGAACCACTAAAAAATATGATATCTTCCTTTATATCCTGAGCAGGCACTGGATCACTGTGATAAATCTCTTTCCCGCACTTAGGACAATTCTTTAATGACGTATCCTGAAACTGATATCCGCAAAAAATACAAAACATGTCCTCACCCCTACTCTCCATATCCAAATGCTGCTTCTTCTGCCATTTTCTTTAGTTCCTCTTCTGACCTACCACTTGTCTCTTCTTCAAGCTTATCTTCAGGATATTCTTCCTGTATGTTATTTGATTCTGAGTAAGAATCTTCTGATGCACTCATGCTATTTAACTCAGTATACTCAAGACCCGCATATAAATCTTCTGAAGTAAGCACATCGTCTGAAGCAAATATTATTTTTTCATTAATATCTTCCGATCGTACTTGTACATACACTGTGTAGTCTACATTTGTAAGATCCATCCCATTGTTTTCTGGTAATGTAAACTCCCATAATATAGTATTTTCTGCCATCATTGTCTTAAGCTCTGCTGTAGGCATCAAATCACTTCTATCTTCTGAATCTTTCCAGAAAGCTCCTGTCATTTCAGAAGTAAATACTTCCCCACTTCCTGATATATGCTCTGTCAAATCAATAAGTGAGACGCTATAATTCCCAAAAGATACTCTCCAGCTATATAAAATATCATTTTCTCCAGCACCATCCACCTGTGACGGATATTGATTTTTTATTTCTGGTACTGATAAACGAATCACCGCTGAGTCGTTGTCCAATACATTTACTTTCATTTCATAACCATCTGTATTGACTATATCCATATCCTGTTGTGAAGAAATTTCAGGTTCTACTTCCTCATTGTTTATATAAGATTCGTTCGTTGATTCTGTTGTAATTGCGTTTTGTTGATCTGTATGAAAGATTGGAAATTTTTCATACCACTTGAACTTCCAACCAAAAATAACCATACTGACTATTATTACAATTAGTACTGCAACAACTGTACTGGATGATTTTTCTCCTTTCGGATTACTATCAGCCTTCTCCATTCTTTTTTGACCATGAATGCTGATTGGATAACCAACCTCTGCATATTCACCTGTTTTTGCATCAAACCATGTGACATACTCCATTGGCTTTTCTGTTTCATCCTGTTTCATGATTGATTGATAATACAACCCGCTCTCCCAATCCCAAACAAATCCATCAGGTGGATTCAATAAATTTTCATTCTTTATATCTTGTTCATTTTCTACTTTTTTTTGTTCATCCTTTATTGCATTATTTTGTTCATACGGATAGGAATATTGGCTATATGTTCCCGTCTCAGCGTTAAACCAGGTTACCCACTGAACATAACTTCCATTATCCTGTTGTACGACCTGCGTCTGATAATACAATCCACTATTTCTATCAAATAAATATCCTTCTGGTGGTAAATAGTTCTGCATGAAGTGCTCCCCTCTGATATGTTCTAAAATAAGAAAGAGCAAGTATTATCAAAGCGATAAACCTTGCCCTCATTATTTTGGAAAACTTTTAATAAAATCCCGAAAATATTCTCTATGAATAATCACAGTAACATTCTATACATCAAAGTAGTCTCCATTTCTGGAGTCCCCCACTTTATCGCCGGCTTCATTGTAATACTCCGTATATTCTTCATATTGTCCATCAGAACTTCTTGAACCACCGCCACCCGATGTTGCCGATAAAAGCATCATGGCAAACCCACCAAACAAAAGAAGAATTCCTAAAATCAAAACCCATGCTGTCACAACACCAATCCATCCACTAAAAAGGCATAATACCAATGCCGTCATATCATATTCAATTGAAGGAATTTCTATCTTTTTTAACTTACGGACTGTAAAAAATCTTGTCAGTAAAAAACCTGCTGCAACACATATCCCATAAGATGGTATTGCAATGATTAGTGGTGCCTTTAACCATAAATAATCAAATATTTTTCCAGGTATAATATTCCCAAAGATACCTGGCGCAACTAGCAGAATACCAGAAATAAAGATGACAAATGGATTGGCAATCTCTTTTAATGAAATATTGTATTTCTCATTCATATACCTATTGTGACTCATAAGAAAGGGTATGTTCAATAACATAAGTAAAGTTATCAGACCGGTTGTGCTGCCAAAGCTTTGATCCAGTATCATTCCCTTTATAATGCTAAAAAGTAAAAATCCTGCAAAAATACCAATTTTCAGTGAAACTGGAGCCGTATTCAGAAAACCTTTCAATCGAAAAACAATTTTTGAAAAAAACCCTTGATTTGTATCATTTCTCTGTGTTGCGTCCTGGTCCATTCCTGTTAACCTCCCATATTACCAATAAATTAAAATTATCAATCCCAGTTTATTATAAATTCATTTTTGTCTATATAGATAGAATTCATATCCATTGGTAATATTTTCATATTATTTCAGAAACCTCTATGTTTTAAAGGGAGTTTTATCGTAACAGTTGTACCTTGTTTTTTTGCGGATTCTATGGTCAGACCATACTCTTTTCCAAAATAGGAAAAAATTCTTCTTTGAATATTTATAATTGCAATGTGAGACAATCCTTCAATCGGATCGTCTTCTTCAGCTTTTCTTAATTGTTCTTGTATATTAATCAGTTCTTCTTCGTCAATTCCTTCTCCATCATCTTCAATGATGATTCTCAACGTACTTGATTCCATATCACAATAGACATGAATCAAACCTTTTTCAGACTCATTTTTATTTGAGAATCCATGTATAATACTATTTTCTATGATGGGTTGTAAAAGCATTCTTGGAATTTCAATTTCTTCCAAATTATCTTCCATTTCAATTTCAGCTTCGAATCTGTTAGGATATCTGATCTTCATAATATCAACATATTTTTCCAGTACAAAAAATTCATCCATTCCACTGATAAAGTGGTCTCCCGCATTCGCATATCGGAGCAAAAAGGATAATCCATCGCATAATAACCCTGCTTTTTCATTCTCACCGGATGCAGAAAGTGCTTTAATTATATTAAGTACATTTACAGTAAAATGAGCACTAATCTGTTTCTTCAAAGATACAATCAATGCCTTCTGTTTCCTGATTTCTGCCTCCTGCAGAAAATAAGTTGCTTCATAAACCTCTTTCTCTTTTAATTCAATTCGTTCAATCATATTATTAATCCCACGGATTAATCCATCAAAATGTTCCATACCTGTTAGCATTAATATTTCTTCTTTTCCACTTTCAAATGATTCTACCTCTAATATTACAGTCTGAAGAGGTATAAAAAATTTACCTCTCCAAAAATGAAGGAAAACTCTAAGAATCAATAAAAGTAGCATTGCCATCATACTCATTGCTATGAGAAATACTAAACTAATCTTTCTATCCGCATTTTCATATGAAATAAGGAGCTCAAATGGTGTGAATCCGACACGCTTGGTCAGATAGTATTTTGTTTGGCTTGTCTGTTCTGACATACTTTTCCCAAGCATGACTTCATCATTCGTAACAATAATCTCACCTTCGGCTGCAAGTGCAATCTTCATACTCTCAGTTTTTGCCAGTTGACTAAATAGTCGATATATATCTGTTTCATCCATCAACATAACAATTTTACCGATATCTTCTTGTTCAAAATAAATATTAGTAACATATCCAATGTACCTGCTGTCATCCAACTGTAACTGAATATGTTTTGTAATTTTATTCTTTGTCAAAATATTTGTCATTCTGCTAATACCAATATTACTTATATTCCCTGAATATCGATAAAAATCACCTGAATAATTTAAAAAAACAATATTGTCCATAAAAGATTTATCTACTATAACTTGCTCCAGTATATGCTCAATTTCATTGGTTCTATTATGAAATTCTAGGCTGGAATCAGATTTCATAAGGGAAATAATCTCATCATCTTTTGCAAGGGCAAAGGAAACTTCTTCTAGTTGAAGGAATGTTTTGTCTAGCTCATTAATGATTTCTGCAGATGCCTGCTCCATATTTTCTGTAATATAACTCTTTAATATGTTATGCATATAAGCATAAAAAAGAAACCACATTGCAAGCATTGCGGTACTTAATAAAAAAATAGTTCCTTTTAATTCTCGCATTAACGATTTCTTTTTGTCTTTCATAATTATTGTGTAACATTCTCCTTCAATATTGTTTCCCAAAATTCGATTATATTCTGCCTGTTTTCATAAATAAATTTCTTATTTAGATATTTCACGTCTAACTGGCTCAAAGGGACGATATCACCATCAGCCACATCTTCTCGTGCAGACCATGTACCTAGGGTGGTAAATGGTAAAATTCCTTCACCCTTCCCATCAGTTTCACCAAGAAGATATCTAATAAATAATTTTGCAGAATTTATATTCTGGGATCCTCCTGCTATTGAAACAGAATTTGGTGTATACACTGCTGCAAATGGCTCAAGATTATATATTGGTGTAAGATGATATCCCAGTTCCCTGTATCTCAATTTACTTGATATCATAACTCCAAGCCAATAGTCTGTATTCTCAAAGCTTCCAACACCTTCCATTACCTCGTCACTTGAATTCGTGAAAACTATATTAGGAGATACCATTTCCCAAAAAATTTCTCCTGCCTGTTTTCCTTCTGGTATGATCATTGCTTCTCCGAAATATTCTTCATAAGATTGTTTCATTATTTCCGATTCTGCAATTACCGTGGCACAAAATCCATAGGTAGAGAAGGAACTTAACGGACTTGCCATTATAATTTTACCTTTGAACTTTTTTTCCGTCATTTCCCAAATATTCTGAATTGGTTGTGTTTTAAAAAGTTTATCGTTATAGATTAACATCATGGCCTCTCCTAAAAAGACCATCCCCTGTTCTTCATCGTTCTCCCTTAAATGATTCGAAATATCCCACGGAATATATGAGTATGCTAATCCTGGTTCTAACAGTTCTTTGTAAAGGCTTCCATCACAGTCACTACAGATAATCAGATCACAAGAGTAATCATTATTTTCATAATTACTTAAAACAGTTTTAATAATATCATCGCCACGTATATCTCTTACATCTACCGTCAGTCCTGGATATTCTTTTTCAAATGTTTCTTTTGCGTCAAATGCTCTTGACGAAACTGAATAAACGACCAAAGTATCTTCCTTTAGCGCTTTCTGATACAGTTCTTCTGCTGAATAATGATCCTGTAATTCGGCTGTTTTCAGCCAGTCTTTCATCTCCTCATTTTCACTTCCTGCATTTCCATGCGCAACACATCCAGTTATGCTTAAAGTCGTCATTACTAATAATATGCCTGCTATGATAATTCTGTTTTTTTTACTCATGTAATTCTCCCCTGTTGCAAATACCATTACTCATAATAATTTCTGACTTCATCTAAGTAATTTTCCCACTGCCTATTATCTGATATTCTTATATCCCCTTTAATAAAATTTAGAATCATGTTATCAATATACTTATTACGATTATCGTTTGCCAAACTAATCGTGTTCTGAGCTCCTTCTTCTTTTCTATAAAAAGACTCATATGTACGAACAGCACGTGCATCAATATATTCTACAAGCGAATAATTCCCATTCCATGTCACACCATTCGCGATATTCTTATCAAGAACTAATGGTCCCGACCCTGCAAAGTTCTTATTTTGCATTTTATCACTTAAATATTGAATCGTTGTTATTGTAGCCTGTGTTCCATAAGTAGATAAATCTCCACTTTCAGAATACGTCCAATCAATTCCTTTTTCTCCAAACTCAGCAACTAAGGATGCTTCACTTGATAGCATTAAGTCCATAATTTCAAATGCTTCTTTTTTATGCTTACTATTTCCAGGAATGTAACCACCTATTTTAGGCTCTGAATCAACCTTTACAGCATATTGCTGACCGTCTGGTCCAACCAATGGTGGAACCTGAATGTAGTTTGCCAGAATATCTGGACAATTCGAATAGATAACATCTGAAATACTCTTACTTGTAAAACATCCAACCAAATCTTTTGGGTCATTAACAAGCTCCCGAAGTTGTTTCTCAGAATAATAGAAACAAGAATTTGATAATAAATTATTTTTGTATAAAGCATTACAATATGATAATCCTTCCCTAAAATTATTTTCCTGAAAGGCGTAAACTAATTTGCCATTTTCATCCAGAAACACTCTTCCATTCAACGGATCATTATAAATAAATGCATTTAGAAGAAAATTATAACTTTGCAAATAATAATTCTCTTCACAACTAATCATAGGCAGTTCGTCCTGCTTCCCATTTCTATTCGGATCATTCTGTTTAAATGCTTCTAGTACTCTGACTAATTCATCTGTTGTCCTAGGGATTTGCAATCCCAGATTTTTCAACCAGCCTTCATTCATCCACATAATTTGAAAGTTTTGCGATTTCCTTGTAGTATCCATATTGGGGAAAAAATATACTGCTTCATCAGACGCAATCTGCTTTGCTATTCCATTCATTTTATATTGTTTTGATATTCTGTAATAATTGCTATCTTCTGTTATATAATCTGATATATCAACGATTAATCCTTGTCGTCCCAAAGATTTTATTTTATCTTCAGTCAAAATTTTATCCTTATTATTTATAAAAACAGCATCAATTCCGCTATTCTCAGAGATTAACATTGTGTTCAGATATTCCTCCTCATAACCATTCATCACGTATTCAAACTGTATATTATATCCTGATTTATCTTCCAGCCATTGTGTATAATAATTTGTATTATAATTCTTCACATAATCATTATGCATAACTGCTATTGTGATTGTCTTTGTAGCATCCTCTGTCCTTAGTATAAATACCCAATAAGATATTCCAGATATAAGCAATAGCATTATAGCTACAGCCCCTATAAGTATCATTTTACTGTTTATTCTTCTAAGTTGCTTTCTGATACGTCTCATGACAATCCTCTCTTATGTTTATTCATTTATCTCTTTCTATTCATTTATTTCCCATATACTGACTTGGTGCCATCCCATAAAAGCCTTTGAACACTTTATTAAAATAAAAATAATCTTTATACCCGCATTCAACTGCAATTCTTTTTAAAGAAAATGTTCTTTCTTCTATAAGTTTTGCTGCATGTTCCATTCTGATTTTTGTAACATAACATGTTAATGTTGTATTATAATGTTTTGCAAATAGATTACAGATATATCCTGCGCTCAGTCCAAATTTTTTTCCTAATTGCTCTAATGTGAATTTTTCATAATAATAACTCTTTAGATACTCTGTAAGCGCAATAAAAGCAGGATTCAGCGTTTCATCTTCAATCTCAGCTTTCATCGGATACTTTTTAGAGAGTTTACATGCAAGCTTTTCTAATACCAATGAAACCTCTTGAAGTTGTAGTGGTTTTAATAAATAGTCAAAGCCTTCTTGTTGAAAGAACTCTTTCGCATCTTCAAATGTTCCAAAAGCACTCAACATAACAAACTCTGTATCCAATCCGTGTTCTCGCACTGTCTTCATAAATAGATGTCCATCCATATTGGGCATTCTTAAGTCAGTAAAAACAACATTTGGATTGAGTTCCAGAACCCGTTCTACTGCTCTTGTCGAATTTGTCTCAATTCCAATCACTGTAAACCCATTCTCCATCCACGGAATCACTTCCGCAATTTGTCTTGCAATTACTTCTTCATCATCCACAATTAAGACTTTATACATAAAAGTTCCCTTTCTATTTTCTTATATATCATATCATATTACTTGTCTGAATTGTTTTAAAAAAAGAAAGAATCTGCATACAAATAGTTTGATTTATCTACTCATTTACAAATACTTTCTTTTCCTATGAATAATATAGCCTGATAACTGATATATATATTAAATATTAATGTTACTTGATATCCTTCCTGAAAACCAGCTCTTAACATCCTCTTTTAAGTTGTTCCAGAAACTGCTAGGCTTATGTTGCAGATTTTCAAGATATAAGTCTTTGCAGATTATAGCACCCGGTAATGCCTCACCCGTAAACACTTTCTTATAGTCTCCGTACTCCTTATATTTATTTTCTTCCTTATTTTTCATATATTCTCTTGTCGTTAACGGAAGGTCAAATCTCATATCAATGATACTGTTTTTTATTTGGCGAATAATAAACTGCCCAAGATTTTCCGTATCCGTCACTTGTCTGACATAGATATAATCTCTTGGAATGCATGCAGCACAACTATTGTTTGAAGTTGGGCATTGTGGCTTAGGCGCTTCCATACCCTGATTGTTATCATTCCCTCCAGGCGAATTTGGAGT
Organism: Clostridia bacterium; assembly: GCA_003246295.1. Lineage (GTDB taxonomy): Bacteria > Bacillota > Clostridia > Lachnospirales > Lachnospiraceae > SZUA-378. The sequence continues at coordinate 74,740 of QKAS01000022.1, forward strand.
TAATGGTGGAAATCCACCAACATTCTGCGGGTCAAAAATCTGTTGTGCTCCTTTTCCTGGCTCATTCCCGGGGTCTACAACCCAGCCTAAAATATCATGTTTATAGCAAAACACAGTAAATGTGATATCAACATCTTTTACAACTGGAAGATTTTGACAGGTGTACATCATAAATTCATACATTAACTGGCCTCTGTCCATCGTTTGAAGCTCTACTGCTGAATACCCATTGGCTTCCATATATCCGTTCAAATATTCCATCAGTATTTCATCTGAAAGATCTAAACTAGCAAAATCGCAGAACTTTGTTAAATGGATACTCACATATGCTTCGTTTCCATTCCCTGAATATCCTGTTACTTCACGAGTATATGTAATTGCCTCTAGCCACCCTTTTGTCACAGCTGTAATATCTGCTATTTGTTGTTCTGATAATCCCTCTCCATCCAACAATGATATAATTGAAGTCTCTAGATATTCACTCAGACTTGAGTATTCAAACTCGTCTCCTTCACTATAATACTTCATGAACTCACTTTTTTGATTCTCGTTATATACTGCAAAGATTTCATCTGTGAGTTCTCCGCCTTTAACGATTGTGTAAATCATGTCTACTGCCATTTCTGGTGTAACTGATTTATATTGGTTGGTCTGTGAAGGGTCTTCTACACCTGGTTCCTTAGTCTCTTCACTTGGCTTCTTAGTCTCTTCACTTGGCTTCTTCTCATCTTCTGTTGGTTCAATAACTGGTCCTGGGCTAATATAATTACTTTCACCCTCTGCATAACCACCAATATTAAAAATATTTTTGGAATCACTCTTGTTTCTTTCCAAATAATTGTACCATTCACCTACCTGTTTGACTGCGCAGTGTCTAAATGGGTGTAATCCTGCTTCCTTTGTAATCACGATGTTTGTCTTATTGTTCTCACAAATCCCTTTGATCAATCCGTTATCACTTACCTCAAAATTCCTAATTTTACAACAGGATATTACGTCTCCCTTCGCCTCTCCCTGGTATGTCGCATAGAGAAACATATCCTCAATTCCCAGGTAAAAAATATAATCTCCATATGCTCTCAGACTATATCCCCAGATATAATCCATGGATCCTGTACCATGATCTCTGTCAATGCGAAGAATATACCCACCATTCATACCATTTTCAGCGACTTTTTGTATTTCCAGATATAAATAGCCATTTGATTCTGCTGAATTAACGATACTTTCTCCTTCACCTCCAGAAATAACACCCACAGGCATACAGGTACCATCCATTTTGCAATAGGTCCAGTCCTCACCACCTTTGTCTTTACTTCCACATAAGGCAAATATGTTTTCCTTATTCATCGTGACTTGATAATAAGCTTTATCTGGTTCTCCAATCTGTTGAAGTGTAATTTGAGAATCCTCACTTAATGAAAGAATCCCATCGAGTCTATACAGATTACCACCATATATCATTCTTGTTGTCGTACCATACAGTTCAAGGCCCTCTTCTATTGTCATCTCTGCATCTGTGAAAATAAGGGTATCCCCTACAATATTTATATTGGCAGCAAGAAAATCCGTGATTTGAATTCTTTCATGTGTGATTTTATTTTCAGCTGTGAGAACATAATCATGTTCCGGATCAGGATAAAAACACCAGTCTCCTTGGGTTGCATAGAAACCACCTGTGCCAAGTACTTCCGGTGTATTTCCACTCATATTTTGTCCTTGGTCATCACTTGCCTGTACCGTTGGTTTTAGATACATATATATGTCATTTTCTTGTTCCGTCTCTGCCGCATATACAGAAGTTTCGATTAACATACACCCTGCCAGTAATAACACAAAAAGCTTCATACAAAAATTTTTCATATGTCATTCCTCTTCTTCTGTATTTGTGGGTGTTGTTAGTACCCCTGTGTCATTTAATATTGCCTCATATGGTTGAAATGACAAACTTTTTGAGTCATCGTCTGTGATACCAATTGTTTCTATCATTTCTTCCTGATTTAGGATTTCTCCTGACGTGAAGAAAGAATTGCTATATAAGAAGACTAACACTCCAGCGACACTTAACATCATGATAAAAAGCACTGGCCTCCAAGCAGCTTTATTTTTAGCCGTTAAATAATAACTCTTTTGTGTATACTCACCCGTCTCTGTATCAAACCATATTACATGATGCACTGGTTTCCCCTGCTCATCATGTATTTGTAACGCTCTATAATACTGACCACAATTCGTATCATACCTATAATTTTCAGGTGCTTTGTACTTCGCCATTATTACCTTCTTCCTGATTACAATAATGCAAATCTTACCTGTGTATATAAAACCGTCTCAACAATACTATGATCTTCATCATATTGAATTTTTAAGTAATCCTCAGTGATTTCCAGGATATGTGCAGGGAAATACGTTCCTTCGTTATTCCAGTTGCCAAAACATTGCATGTTCTCGAATATATACTGCGCTTTTATCATTTTTTCAACTTGAAGTTGTTGCGTAATTCCATCAAAAAAAACAAATGTTGCACCTTCATTTGTAATTTCAGACACTTGTCCATAATAATAGAGTCCGTCTTTATAATATCTTGCATAACACAAGTCACCTTTTTTTATTGTTTCTGCTCTTTCCTTTTCTTCTTGTGCTTTTCTATCTGCTTCTTCCTGCGCTTTTCTTTCTGCCTCTTCCTTTGCCAGTAGCTCTAATCGTTCTCTTTCTTTTCTTTCCGCTTCTTCCTTTGCCTTTTCAGCTGCAATTTCAGAAAGACTCTTTGTCACGCGTCCTGTGCTCGCTTGAAATACAGGTGGTGTCCCAACTGGCATCGCTGGTGGAATAGGCTGTGCTTCTGTTGTTACCTTTGGAGATATTGACTGCATCCCTGCTGGTATTGTTGGTGGTGGAGGTGGCGCCATTTGTCCACCCATTGTGTGTATCCCCGAAGGAATCGGTGGCGGTGGCGGTGCCATCTGCCCACCAGTCGGTACGTCTGAAGGTTCTTTTGCGTCACGTTTCATCTGATATTGATCTTTCACGTCATTTACTTTGTTTTTTGCACTTTCTAAAAATTCTCCACCGTGCATTGTCACTTTATTTTTCATTTCCATAAACTGCTCTCCTAACTTTCCAGGTTCCGTGGGCTCTTCTATCTTATACATGCCTGGTTTCCATTCTTCAATTGCATCCAGTCGATCCGCTGTTTCTGGGTGTGTTGAACCTAAAGCTGCAAATACGCTTTTTTCTTCTCCACTTCCAAACTTTTGCTCCAATACATATAATGCGCTGTAAAGGTTTTTTGAAAACCCACACTCACACGAAAATGCATCTGCCCGATACTCATTCATACGTGATGATTTCATATGGAACAAGTTGCCAAGTTTGATCCAAAGACTCATCAGCCATACTAATAGCAAATCGATAAAGAAACTTGCCAGGATACTTCCAATCGGTCTTTCATCTCCGCCGACAAGAATAATAATAAATGAAATTACAATTCTTACGATGAAAAAGACTGCCGTCAATAGAAAATTACTTACATTGATAACAAGTAACATATCTGTATCTTTATTTGCGATATGTCCAAATTCATGTCCTAGTATTCCTAAAATCTGTTCGTCTTCCAGTTCGCATAGTCCTCTTGTCACACACACAGTTTTTCTTCCTACCGCAAATGCATTTGGTGCCATACTCTTGCTCATGAAGAATTTTACATGATCCGAAATCGTAGGGTCTAATTGCTTCGCCCTTCTATAAGCTTCATCAAATAGAGGTACTAATCTATTCTTATATTTATCCTTTTTAATCTTCCTACACCCACACTGTATTCGAAGAATAAATTCACCTATTGGTGATAGGGCAATACATAGACAGATGAGATAAAGAAAAATAGCCATTGGTATCATTTCTGGCATTGCAAATCCACCAAATAAGGCAATATACATAACCATATTCATACATAAATAAATGATGCTTCCCACATTATTTTTTTTAAATAACCTCTTCAAAAAATCAATTACATACATTGGTTTTCTCCTTTAATATACACTGGCAAATGATATTTCGTTCACAATTCCATCTGTACTAAGTTGCACTGCACGATCATTATAAATAATCCAGTTCTCTGAAACACCACTCATGAATATGTCCTCAGCATATACTGGCAAAACAGCTTTGATGTCATAATATTCTCTTTGGCTGCCTGTATTATCTACAATATAGTACATAGTATCATAATCATATTGGCTCACTAAAAGCCTGTTCTGCAACAGTACTGTCGTTAAATTCTGATTCCAGATATCAATATAAGTAGAATCATTTATAAAGTAAGGACTATATCCAAAATTATCTATATAAGAGAAAACATAATCTGCATATCCTGCATCCATGATGTCATATGCCTCAGCTGTTGAAAATATTTGTGTCTGTCCGTTCTCAAAATTATATTTTCCATAGCAAATCGTATAATCACCCCATCCACCATAATATAAACATCCATTATAAATTGAGAATGGGCTGAATGCCTTAACTGACTGTTTTCCACCAATGCCTGTTGCAGCAGTCAATGCATAATCCGTCGAAGCATAGGACAACTCACCGGTTTCAGGATCAAATATTCCAATATCTTGTCTTCCATTGTCAGTGAAAAACAAATAAATTTTACCCTCATAAGCCTGCAGTAATGAATAGCTTTCATTAAAAAGCTGCTCTTCTTCCCCACCATTTTTATTCATGCGACAATAAGTAAATTCGCCACCATAATTAATCGAATAGTAAATATAATCTCCCATGACTGCAATAGAATATATTCCATCCATAGCTTCTACTACTAGTTCAGGTTCACCACCCTGTTTAGGGAAGCGTATAATGTGTCCACTAGGAATCCCTGAGTTAAACATCCATCCACCTATATCCACTCTAATTGCATATACAAACTGATCATCCTCATCTGCCATTTGTGTCATTACATTACAAGTCGGATAATCTGGAAAAGGGTATACTGATAAATCCTGTAATGGTTCATCTGGTATCTCCTCAACCGCTTCTACTGTTTCAGAATTCTCCGCAGTTACGCTTTCTTCTGTCACTGTTTCTTCTTTCGCTTCCACGTTCTGGTTTGTCTGGTTATTTATTTGAATTTCCTGCGATGCATTTTCCTCTGCATTTGTAATCTGATTCTGCTCTTGTTCAGATTGTGTTTTGAAAAAATAAATTGCTGCTGCAAGTATCAAGATGCCAACGAAGATAGGAATCCCTGCTTTTGAAGTTTTTTTACTTCTATCATTTTGAACTTTTTGACGAAGTCCTGGTATCTCCGTTTCAGATTTACCTGAGTTGCCAGGCGTAATCTGTATATCTGGTTCTGGAGGTGCTTCCAGTATTTTTGCTTCCTCCTGCTCTTGAACTTGCTGGATCGACTGTTCTGCTTCCGGGCTCTGTGTTTCCTCGATTGGATAAAAAAATTGTGAGTATTCTCCACTCTCAGCATTAAACCAGGTCACCACCTGCACCTGTTTTCCACTTTCATCTACTGCAATGACCTGTGAATAATATAATCCAGTTCTTTCATCATAGAGATAACCATCCGGTTCTCTGTACCTTCCCATATCAAGTTTCTTCCTTTCTGGTCAAACTTATACACAATTTATACTGATTTTACAAAATGTATTTTCTCAGGTACATAGATATTATTAAGATGTGTTGGTAAAATATTCATGAAAATAGTTTTAGAGATATTACCACATAAAAAATCATCCAAGCAAAACCTGGATGATTTTTTATAAACCGCTATCATAATTCCCATAACTTGAATTATATATCCATTCATGTAGCCAATTCATTCAACTTATTACCTGCAACACGATAAACCGTCCAGTCTTTCATGGGTTCAGCCCCTAGAGATAAATAGAAATCAACGCTTGGTTTATTCCAATCGAGACACCACCATTCTAACCTGCCGCAGCCTCGTTCCAGCGCAATTTGTGCAAGTTTCTTTAATACTGCTTTGCCATATCCTCTGCCCCGACTCTCTGGTAATATAAATAAATCTTCCAGATAAATGCCGGAACGTCCTAAAAAAGTAGAAAAATTATGAAAAAATAATGCAAACCCTATTGTCTTATCCTCTACAACAGCAAATATTACTTCTGCTTTTTTCTTATCAAAAATCCACTCTTCAAGCAGATCTTCCGTTGCAACCACTTCATCTGATAATTTCTCGTAATCGGCTAATTCCTTTATAAAATGGAGTATTAAAAAAACATCTTTTCTTTCGGCATATCTAAAAGTAAGTTTATTTTCTAACTGCTTTATATTCCAATCTATTAACTCATAAATCCAGCTGTTAATATCAGTAAAATGAAATCCTTTTTTCTCTGCCTTGCCAGTATCCATTGTAAAGTCATTATTACATCCATTGTATGGTGCGTAATCTCCGTCTTTCGATAAAATTGCTTGCTTCCCTGTCTTTCTTTCAATATATGAAATAATATCTTTGATTGAAACTTCGCCTTTTGAACACCCATTCACAGCCCCATGTACAGGATGTTCTACTAACCATGATATAAATTTTCCTGCTTCCTCTTCCTGTATAAAACACATTCTATAATGCAAGTTATCTATGTACATTGGTTTCTCATTGATTATATGTTCAACATAAAATTCTAATCTTTTCGTATAATCTGATTTACCCAGAACCACGGGGTAACGTACAAGTGTATAAGCACTCTCATGATAGACCTGACAAACAGCACATTCTGCCTGACGTTTTACCTTTCCGTAATCATAATCCTCACGATTACACCAGTTTAAATCGTAATCTTCTGCATTAAACTCTTCTTCTGTTATCATCATATGCTCATTTGAATATACAGACATAGAAGACATCTGTATATATCTGTCACATTTCAAACTATCTCTAAGCGCTTTTACGTCATTAGAACAGTAAGCAACTTTGTCAATCACTACATCGTAGTGCCTTTTCCCAAGTAATCTTTTCACCTCATCAGGTTTTTGCCTGTCCATTTTTATCCTGGTAATAGAATTCCCAAATGGATCTAATACATTGCCTCTTGTCGCAATTGTTATATAATGTCCCTTATCCAGCAAATCCCATATCATAGATATTCCAAAAAATTTAGTACCTCCAATGACTAGTATATCCATATTTTCCTCTATATCTGTGTCGTATCATTTATCTTCTGTCCACTAAGATACTCACTCCACAATCTCTTCTTCTTTGTTAAGTCGAAATGAATTTCCATCCCATTTGTAATATGCATTATAGTGTTTTCCCAATGTATTTTCATAAAATCTGGCATAAAATGTTGTATCATCTACCCTTGTAAACGCAGGAGAATAAATGAACTGTGAAGAAAAGATGCATTCATCACCTTCTTCAATGGGAAGTTCTTTTATTGTTGCATCTTCCATCACGGTAAAAATTGAATAAAGATTTCCATTGCTTGTTCCAGCCTGTCCTACTGTAAAGTCCAAATTTCCATCATTATTATAGTCTTCAAACGCTAAGTTGAATCTCTCCTTGAAAATCATGGATTCTCCTCCAAAAGACTTGTTCAGATTCAAAGCGGAAATCACGTTATCTTTTTCATCTATTGCCCGAATCTCAAACTGCCCTTCATAAATCCATTCTGGATCAATGCCTGGCTCTGCCAGTTCATGGAAAGCTCCTTCTGACATAACAATTACAATTCTGTTTATAGTAGAACGTTTCAATGGATAAAAACAAGAATTGGCAACTTCATATTCTTCTGTCTGCACATCTGAAGGTGACCAAACATGAAAGCCTTTTTCTTTTAAGAATGCTTCTGCCTCCTCCGTTATCGTGAACTCGTTGTCCTGTAAAATAGAATAATACTCTGACACGATCTTAGTGGAATCATTATCCGGAAAGGTTTTCATCATCCTTTCGTAACTCATACGGACATCTTCTACTAGCGTTCCATTTTTAAACATTGGGGTATTATCCAGATAACTCGCAGTCAGATAATAGTCTAGAAAATTCTTTGACATCGAGATTGCCTCTTCCGATTCTGGGGTGTCTGGATATTTTTTGGCAAAATTCTCCCATGCAATGATTCGATCCGCCAGATCATTCCAGTTCATCGTAAGTCCCGCATCTGACACAATTGCACCATTACTCAAATCCGTACTTCTTAACAATAAGAACTGTCGTATTCCCTCTGATACACTCTCAGAACAGTTGTCGTACAAGAACATGGGATCTTCCGCCAGATAGTACCAGCCTTCCGTTGAAAATGCCACATATCCGTTTGCCTTCAACGCTTCTGCCGCTGCCTTCTGCGTTTCATCATAGAGCGTCGACTCTGTCATAATCGTAGCATATCTCATATCAACCTGCGGCTCAATCAATTGTTCTAATGAAACATCCTGCAGAATTATCTCCTGGACGGACTCCTGCACCAGATAAAAAAAAGATTCAAAGTATCGAAATATTTCATCTTTTTGTTCCTGTGTCAGATTACCTTTTATCTGGCTCTGATACTCAGATAATGCTTTTGGAATGGCCTCTGTATCATGAATCTGAAGAGATGTGAGATATTCTAAATAACTTTCTTCTGGAGCTTTTTCTTCAGATTCTCTTTCAACAGGAGCTTCTTCTTCAGATTCTCTTTCAACAGAAGCTTCTTCTTCAGATTTTCTTTCAATAGAAGCTTCTTCGGAAGACTCTGTCGAAACAGAGTCTTCTTCAACGGTAACGTTTGATTTACATCCTGTTACGGCTACTACTAATAATAACGCAATCACTATTCCCTTTTTCATACAATCCCCCCTTGAATGAATACATAGATAGCTTAAGCATGTTAAAAATTATTATTATATTATACTACAAAAAAGTGATTGCCATGTACTGCTTCCTGCATTAAAATTGCTATTTCTTTGCTCTAGCATATTCAATTGCTTCTTTACCAGTTATATGCTCCACATCAATTGCAATGATATATGCCTGTGTACATCCAGTCACTTCTTTATGTTGCGCTTCTACAGGTTGATCTCCTGAGTACTTTTTCACTAATGCCATAAAGGCATCCGTTCTTTCATTTCCCTCAACAATTCTTGCATGTCCAAAAGCAATCACACTACGAAAGTACGTGGTATATTCTTCACTTACCACCGTATCCTCATCTATTACTGAAAATGACACTTTTGAATATTTAGTAATTGCATCAATTTTATGTCCAGCCTTTGCAGAATGAAAATATATCTTATGATTAAAATATACAAAACTTACTGGAACAGAATAAGGGTAGTCTTCGTCACCTAGACAAGCTAATACACCATTTGTACATTTATCCATAATTACTTCGATTTCATTTGAATTTAATAGCTGTTTACTTCTTCTCATTTCTCTAAACATTGTGTACTTCCTCTCTTTTAAAATATTTTTTGGTAGGAAAACATTTGTGAGTTCATTCGTTTATTTAAAGCCTGAGAGATATCATCTTGATATCTCCCAGGCTTTTATCCTTCCGTGACACAGTCGTAACTGTGAGCTTTCTCTTGGTCACAGACCAGCTAAGCTGCGGAACCCTAGAAAACATTTCATTAACTTACATGTAACTATTTCGATTATTTCATTCAAACTGATAAGCTAATTCAATTCATATAATTGCTCTATCAACTTTCTTATTAAATTACAAGCAGCATCAAAAGAAATATCATTATATATTCAAAATATTTTTTAATAGCGTATCCAGTAATTTTGCATTACTATCATCACTTTTCATTATATTTCTTATTACTCCCTCTCGAAGCTTCGACTGAATATTTTTTAGCATTTTTCTGCATCTTTTTCAATAATGCATCCGACAAATCAATATGATTTCTTTGTGCAAAACGCAGAACAAAAAACAATATATCTGCTATTTCTTCCTCCACATGCTCCTTCTTATCTGTGTCAGAAAATATCAGTTTCATATCCTCATCGCTCTTAAACCGAAAAATATCTAAAAGTTCATTTGCTTCTGTTGAAATCCCAATTGCTAAATCCTTGGGATTATGAAACTGGTCCCAATCTCTTTCTTCACAAAATTTTTTCACCATTACAGTCAATTCTTGTATTGTCTTATCCATACTATAACCTTTCTCTCAGATAACCTGCTAGTTTAGGATCTACGCAGTATACATAGCATCCTTTCATTCCCCTTGTCATAAGTGTACGATATGTATTTTTTATAACCTCATCAGCAATTTCATTTGCTTTCTCAGGATCTTTTTTATATATAGATTTTATTCCTTTTAAAGATTGATCGGTGGAAGCTCTCTTTGAAAAATCAGTTATGATTTTACCATTTTCATATCTTAAATCTTCTCCAATAATAACTCCAACATAATCAAATTCTAGTCCTTGTGAGGTATGAATGCAACCTACTTCATTCACCGAACTTTCATCTATAGCAAATGTAGTAGAATTCCCTAGATTCCAGCTCATTTCAAAATCATTAATTTTAATATCATGTACCGTAGAATCATTTTTCCCCTGCTTAATCCAATTCCAACAATAACCTGCCAATATTCTAGAACGATTTCTTTTAGAATTACGTTCAATAATTAAATGCTGCATCTCCTGTGGAGTATCTACAATTTTAATATCATAATCAATATCCTTCATATCAAAATTGGCTGTCTGTCTAATATCCAGAACATCATCAAGCCACGCCAGATATCCGTCAGAACCATTACACCGAAACTGCGAAATCAATTCCTGGTAATATATCTGTGCTCCTTGCTTTTTTGCCCAATGTTCAATTTCTTTAATACTTCCAATATCTTTCATGGTGACCCGTTGACTTTCATCAATAAAGAAGACACTACACTTTGAAGCTTGAATGATTTCTTTAATCTGATTTTCTCCCATGTTCTGGAACATGCCTGACTTTTCATTTAATCTATGTGCTTCATCCACTAAAATGGTATCGACCCCATTCAACGGTGCTTCCGTATATATGCCTGACCCCTTGAACATATTATCTACACTGCTCTTTCGGATTTCGCCTTTTAACTTTTTTTGATATACACTTCGTGGTGCACTATTTTTAGAAACATACTGACAAAACTGTTCCTCTGATGTTAAATTTGCTAACAGATTGATTGCAACAACTGTCTTTCCTGTTCCAGGACCACCTTTTACAATCACTACTCTCTTTTTACAATCTTTTTTTGATTGTTTTGATATGTTGATGATTTCTTCGTACACAATTTTTTGCTCATCAATCATAATAAATTCTTCGTTTCCTTTTAACATAGCTGCCAAGGAATCCTGTAATGATTTTGATGGTCTGATTCTTCCATTTTCAATTTGATATAGTAATTCTTTCTGATCTCCCTGACGAATCGATTTCTTAATAAAATCTCTTAGCTTCTCCACTTCACCTCTTGTAAATGCAGGTGCCTCTTCCAGATATGATTCATACTGTGATTCATCTAATGGATCATTCTCCTGTCTTCGATAATTATGTAAATACGAACACGGCGAAAGAATAATATCCTTACTTTGAACCGCTTCGTTATAATCTTTTATTAACATAGAATATGACCATGCCTGATAAGAAGGATGTACAACTCGCCTAACCGCATTTCCTGTATAGGTTTCAACCAGTGCATCCAATCCTGAAACTGCTTCTATCTTATCCCACTGCTTTAATTCTATAATAACTACATTTCCTTTATTTGATAAATCAAAACCGGATATCAAAAAATCAACACGTTTGGATGTCTGTGGGATATTATATTCGATTGCTATTCCCGCATCTTTAGGTATCTTGGAATCATTCAAAACTTTATACATATATTCCAGAGAATTTTCCCAAGAGCGAAATTCGTTTCTTGCTGTTGATCGATGCATCTTCTTATAGATATTTTCTTCTATTTCAGTTGCAATCGAATCCTGTTCTACGCTCTTTAAAAACTCTTCTTTTGTGCCGTCATATACTATCATCTTGTGTCATCCTTCCTAGCGTTTTTTATTTATTCATTTTACTCTTCGATACTTTTGCTTACTACTATTCGGTTTATCAGGTACTGTCATCTCAAACAACCCAAGTTCCAGTGCTGGCAATAAATAGTTATCTCTAAAAGTAGGCCTATGCTTTAACCCCAATAATTCCATAAGTTCTTTCGTTGAGTATTCTTTATCACCAATAGCCTGTAACAATCTTTCGACTTGTTCGGTAACTTGTTCTCCAACTTGTTCGTTGTCTTCTATTTCACATAATGCATCATAGATTGTCTTTAACAAAAACTCGACGAATTTACCTGAATCAGCACTTTGGTCACATTCACCAAGCACTTTGTAATATTCATCTTGACGTTCCCTTATCAACGTTTCTATTGGAAGCCAGCCAAACAGTGATTTCCATTTATACAGCAGCAGCGTCTGCCACATCCGTCCCATTCGTCCATTCCCATCTGTAAATGGATGAATAAATTCAAATTCATAATGAAATACACAACTTTTTATCAATGGATGTACTTCTGCTCTTTTTGCCCAATCTATCAATTCTTTAATCAGATGTGGAACTTGATTTGCTGGTGGAGCCATATGAACCAACTGTGCTCCTGCAAATACTCCTACTCCACCACTTCGAAAAGTTCCCACCTCTTTCGTCAATTCATTCATCAACACTTTATGTGCTAGTAGCATGTCCTTAACAGAATATGGATTCATTTCCAACAGCCTATTGTATGCCTCAAAAGCATTCTTAACCTCGCATATTTCATCTGGTGCCCCAAGAATTCTTTTCCCATTGATAATATCCGTTACCTGATCCAGAGATAAGGAATTATTTTCAATTGCTAACGAGGCATAAATGGTACGGATACGATTATCCCTTCTAAGTCTTGGGTTATTACTCATATTATCATTTATTGTGATTTTGGTTATTATTTCAGTAATAGCAGAAATTAAATTTACTGTTTTATCTGATATTGTATATGGTGGAATATAACCTTTTTCGCTCATATTTTCCTCTCTGCGTGCTCAAATTTGCACTTGCATGATGAAACTTCATTGTTTTACCACTTGTACAATATTATACCGTACAAGTTTTTATAATACTACTACTTTTCAAATAATTTGTAAAAATATGATATTATAAATGCCATCAAAATCGTTCCGTAATAACCAACAAGAATAAATTTTAGAATTAAAATAAGCATCCTACATATGATTGTAAGATACTTATTTTAGTGTTTAATACTCTGTTATATGGGTCTTTAATTTACGCCCTTTTTATTTCAAATACACGCCCAAAAAGAAATAAAAATATATTAAAATGCGATACTTTGCGATACTCTCTTTTTTGATTAATAAACGCTGAAACCATTGAAAACACTAGAGTCTACTGACATTCTACTACAACTCATAAGGCGTCACTCTGATAACTGCCAACTCCACACCTTATAATTCGTAAGGTGTCACCTGGTAGACATAATAATTCAACCAATTCGTATACAACGCATTACAATGCGATCTCCACTGTAATAGCGGCTTTTGATTGCTGTCATCCTGGGGATAATAATTCACCGGGACTTCTATTGTAAGTCCTTTGTTCTTATCTCTCATGTATTCATTATGAAGTGTATAACGATCATACTCTGGGTGTCCCATGACAAATACATGTTTACCGCCATCTGCAATCGCCAAAAAGACGCCTGCCTCTTCTGATTCTGCAAGTACGGTCAACTCCTGATTATGATGAATCGCTTCACTGCTGACTGTTGTATATCTGCTGTGTGGTGCCAGAAAATAATCATCAAATCCTCTGACCAATGGTTCCCTTCTGTTTGCTACTTTATGTGCAAACACACCAAATAACTTCTCACCTAATAATTCTTTATCTAGTCCGTAATGATAGAACAATCCAGCCTGCGCACCCCAGCAAATATGTAGTGTTGAGGTAACATGCGACTTGGACCATTCCATGATTTCACACAGTTCTTCCCAATAGTCCACTTCTTCGTATCCCAGCTGTTCCACAGGTGCACCCGTAATAATCAGACCATCATATTTGTTGTGTTTTAATTCCTGAAAAGAATTATAAAACTGATTCAGATGATTTGTTGGTGTGTTGACTGAAATATGGCTTCCTGTATTCATGAAAGTAACATCAACCTGTAATGGCGTATTGGAAAAAGCACGAAGTAATTGCAGTTCTGTATCCTGTTTGACTGGCATTAGGTTTAGGATACATATTTGAAGCGGACGAATATTCTGTGAAAGTGCACGGTTCTCATCCATCACAAATATATTTTCATTTTCCAGAATTTCCTTTGCAGGCAGGTCACTTTGAATTTTTATTGGCATAGTTTTCCCTCATCCTTATTTATTTCAGCGTAAGAAACGATCTTTGAATTCCTGTTCGCTGATAATAGGTACTGATAGTTCTTTTGCTTTTTTATTTTTAGAAGAAGATGACTGTGTATCGTTATTGATCAGATAACTGGTCTTTGCTGTGACACTTCCGGTCACTTTCCCACCCAGATTTTCAATCACGGTTTGCAGTTCTTTTCGATTTTCAAACGTTTCCAGAGAACCTGTAATAACGAATGTCATCTGATCAAGTACCGTTCCAACGCTTTGTTCCTCCTGCTCGATGTTCAGTTCTGCTAGCAGAAGATCCAATGCAGTCTTATTCTTTTCATTTTCAAAATACTGTACAATGGCGAGCGCAATCACTTCTCCAATTCCACCGATGCTGCTTAATGTTTCAAGGTCGGCATTTCTAAGAGCATCCAAATTCTGCTTGAAGAATCTACTCAGCATTTTTGCATTCGCAGGTCCGATATTCGCAATACCAAGCGCATAGATGACTCGTGCAAGATTGGTATTCCTTGAAGTTTCTATACTTGCAATCAGATTCTGATATGATTTTTCTCCAAATCCCTCCATGGTGATGATATCAGACTGAAACCGATCCAGATGATACAGATCTGCATACGTATGAATAAATCCCTTTCCGATAAATTTTTCAAGGGTTGCTTCTGACAGTCCCTCTACATTCATCGCATCTCTACTCACAAAATGACTGAATGATTTCAGCTTTTTAATATCACAAGCAGGATTCGGACAAATCAATACCTCTGCTTCATTATCTTTGACAACAACTGTCTCATTTCCGCAGACCGGACATTGATCCGGAATCTGAATCTGATGGCTCCGGGTCAGATTATCTGCAATCTGTGGAATAATCATATTTGCCTTATATACAGTAATCACATCACCGATGCCAAGTTGTAGATTCTTGAGGATACTTAAATTATGAACGGAAGCTCTGCTCACAGTGGTACCTTCCAGTTCAACTGGCTCAAAAATTGCTACGGGATTAATCAGCCCTGTTCTGCTCGGGCTCCATTCTATCTGAAGTAATTTTGTTTCTCTTATTTCATCTGCCCATTTGAAAGCAATAGAGTCTCTTGGGAATTTAGACGTGCTCCCAAGACTTTCTCCATAAGCAATATCATCGTAACACAGTACTAGTCCGTCTGTTGGAATATCATAGTTTGATATATCTCTTGCAAATGTCTCAATCGCTTCTAAAATGGTCTCTTGCTCTACTTCAACTGCACCTGCGACCTCAAACCCAAGTCCTGCCAGAAACGCCATCTGCCTTTTCCTCGAATTATGAAAATCTACCATATCTGCCTTCACAAGCGAAAATGCATAGAATCTCACATTACGTGCTGCTGTAATTTCATTATTTAATTGTCTGACTGACCCGCTGCATAGATTTCTGGGATTTTTATATTTTTCCTGCGCTTCTTCAATATTTGCATTGATTTTTTCAAAATCAGAATAGGTGATAACAGCCTCACCGCGCAAAATCAATTCTCCTTGAAAAGGGATCGTGCGTGGAAGATTTTTAAATTTAAGTGCATTATTGGTGACAACTTCACCAATCTCACCATTACCACGTGTAACTGCTTTTATCAGTTTTCCGTCAAGATATGTCAATACAATCGTAAGCCCATCCATTTTCCAAGACAGGATTCCCTTTTGATCTCCAAGCCAGGATTTTAATTCTTCTCTGTCTTTTGTTTTTCCCAGAGAAAGCATTTGTTTTTCATGGCGCTCTTTCGGTAGTTCTTCTACCGCTTCATATCCCACTTTAACGGTAGGACTGTCAGCCATGACGATCCCGCTTGTCTCTTCCAGTGCAACCAGTTCATCATAGTATTTATCATAATCATAATTGGACATGATTTCACGATCCTGCGCATAATATGCTTTTGAAGCATCTTGCAGGATACGAATCAGTTCTTTCATTCTGTTCATCGTTCTATTCTCATTCATGAAAATCCATCCGTCTTCTATTTTGTTCTTCTATTTTGATCATTTATTTTTTTCTTTGTCAAAGAAGTGCTCTCACACAATTGATATAACTGCGTTGTCTCTTCCTGCGTGAGTTCTCTATACTCTCCATATTTCAGACCGTCTAGTTTGATGTTCATGATTCTGGTTCTCTTTAACTTAACGACCTGGTAACCAAGTTCCTTACACATTCGTCTGATTTGTCTGTTCAGCCCCTGTGTCAGTATGATTTCAACAGAATACGGACCTGTTTGTCTGATCTGACATGGTTTTGTCTTTACTTTCAGTTCTTTAAGAAAAACACCCTGTTTCATCTGCTCTAAAAATTCAGGTGTGATTTTTTTATTCAATTTGACCTGATATTCTTTTTCATGTTCATGCTCTGCACGTGTAATTTTCTGAATCAGATCTCCGTCATTGCTCATCAGCATTAGGCCTTCTGAATCTTTATCAAGTCTTCCTGCATAGGTGACTCTGATTGGATATTTCATATATTCTGTAATTGTAATTTCAGCATGCTCATCTTTTTCTGTGCTGGTAACACCTTCAGGTTTATAGAAAGCCAATACTACCTTTTTGGTTACTTTCATGACTGGTTTTCCATTGACAACCACCTGCATCTCCATGGTAATTCTGTCTCCAAGTCCAGCAGGAGAACCATCCACGAATACTTTCCCTGATTCAATCAAACGGTCTGCTTCTCTTCTGGAGCAGACACCCTGATCTGCCAGATATTTATTTAAACGTACATCTTCTTTCTTTTCCAAGAAAAGCTCCCCCTTTGGCGTTATGGCAACATGTTTCAATAGGTACTCTTGTCATTATACTTGAAAAATGTTATCTGTGCAATTGTGTTTGAGTATGGGCTGCTATAGTTAAATGCTATAGCAGAATTTGTGTTTTTCCTTTAACAAAAACACTTCCAATCATTTGTAATCATTGGAAGTGTTCTTATGATGAAATATATTAAAAGGTTGTTGGTTAATTCATTATGGAATCAACTTGATTCCAAGTCCATTTCTGATAAATGGAAGATATTTTCGATCTTCTTCATGAATCTCTCCGATAATATTCATTCTGTCATCACCTGGAAGATTCAGTCTTGCAATCTCAAGTTCCCCCATATATCTTAAGTATTTCTGATTGGATATACAAATACTTCCTGTCTTTCTGACATCTTCTGTCCATTCGCTGTCAAATTCCATACGTCTGTTACTGTCCTCTGTATGTTCGGCCTGTATCTCCATATGATAAAACCTTGACTCTTGGGAGCGAAATATCATTTCGCTGGAGTCAGGTCTGTCATGGTGAATCATATCTCTGACAAACTGATACTGCGGTGTTATCTGTGATCTCAGTTCAACATAGTCTTCCCCTAGGCAGGAAAATGCATGCCAATTCTGATCCGTCAGATCCACATCTCCGACCATAACAATATCACACATTCCATCCAAATAAAGTTCAAGCATATTTAACACTACTTCTTCTTTTTGATTGCGATGTTTTTCCACTGTTGGCAATCCCTCTCCCAAAGGTCCTCTCATTATAAGATCGCCAGGAACAAATGCCATCGTAGTAAACCCAAGGACTTTTAATCTAAAATTAATCTCCCTGACTCTTTGAATTGATAGACCACTGTGTTGTTTTGGATAATAATTATGGCATGCAGCAAATCTTCTAAAATCCGCACCGGCCTCTTTCCATGCATCAATTTCTTCTTCTGTAATTGTTGATGCATTGAACACAACATGAAACTTATGAGACAGGGCAACTGTTTCCTGTGCTGTAAACCCATAATCAAGCCTGATGTACTCAATTCCAAGCGCTTCCAATGCGTCTATCGTCTGTACGCCCAGTTTTTCAAGCGTCTCCGGTCCTACATCAACAATCAGTTTCAGATTCCCTTCTTGGCAAATCTGAAGAACTTCGCCAATCGACTGACGATAGTCAATTCCATTTTCCTCCGGAATATGCAGGGAAGTAAAAAGATACTGTGCTTTATGGGCGATTGCCTTATGTAGAATTTCTTTATTCTTTTGTAAACCACTTGAAAAATAGAAAGAAAGTCCTGTTTTCATTTATTTTCCATAAACCTCATTAATTCTGTCTTCATCTACACCAAAGAAATGTGTAACAACATAACCACCGATATAAGCTGCTACCATTGCAATAATATAACCAATCTGTTGTCCCGGTTGTACGATTAACAGACCAAATAAACCTGATACGCCCTGTGACACTGTTCCAAGATGTAGTAATGCTGCTACAGCACCACCAAAGCCAGCACCAATACATGCTGTAATAAATGGTTTGCCAAGAGGTAATGTAACAGCATACATCATTGGCTCACCGATTCCAAGAATTCCAACTGGGATCGAATCTCTGATATAACGTTTTAATTTCTGATTTTTTGTTTTTCTATAAAGAGCAAAACCAGCACCAACCTGTCCGCCGCCTGCCATCATAAGGATTGGCAACAGATAATTGATTCCCTGTGTAGCTCCTGCTGGGTCGTTCAGCATCGCATGAATTGGTGTCAGTGCCTGATGCAGACCAACTGCAACAAGTGGCAGGAAACCAGCAGATAATATATATCCACCTAAAAATCCCATTTTCTCATATACAAAACTCAAAATAGCAAAAATAGCTTTTGTAAGTCCAGCACCAAAAGGCTGAATCACGATCAGTACAATAATACCACCAACAATCAGTACCAGTAGAGGACTGATAAAGGTATCAATCAGGTCAGGCATATGTTTACGGATTTTCTTTTCAAGAAATGCAAAGAAAACACCTGCAATCAATGCTGCGAGAAGTCCACCTGATGCCGGATTAAATGGTGCATTGGTAATTGGTAAATTAATCTGTGCATCATTTACCATAGATAGCAGCGGCATCGCCGGATTGGATATAGACAGTGCCCCTGCAATTGCACCAAGAACACCTGAACCACCAAATTCTTTTGCTGCATTAAAACCTACAAGAATTGGTAAGTATGCGAACATTGCCCATCCCATGGTACGGATACACTGATACCACCATACACCTGCAAGACTACCCTGTGTAGATACGTTAATAACATTACAAATACCATTGATCAGTCCGGCTGCTATAATACCAGGAAGCAATGCAACAAAGATATTTGCAATCTTCTTTAAAAAACGCTGAACTGGTTTATCATATTTTGCTTTTTGTGCTTCTTTGTTCTCTTTTGCAAGTTCATTTACACTTTCTTCTGAAGCTTCTCCTTTCAGAAGGCCTGTCAGTTCACTGAACTCATCCAGTATTTTGTTGACTTTTCCTGGTCCAAATACAATCTGAATTGTCTCACTCTCAACAACACCCAGAACACCTTCCAGATTTTTCACACCAGCAATGTCTACTTTGGAAAGATCTTTGATCCCAACACGAAGTCTTGTCATGCATGCTGCATTTGAGGTAATGTTGTCTTTACCTCCTAACAATGTTACCAGTTCTTCACTGATTGCTTTGAAATTCATGGTTGTTTCTCCTCCTTTAGTTCTGCCTTTACCTCATACGTTTTTCTTTATTGCTGCAGGGCGATTCTTATTTTTCCTCCCGCCTCTTCAAGCCTTTTTTGTGCAACCTCAGCCTGACATCCCATCAGTATCATTGTAATCGCTGTTTTGACATGTCCATCTGCCTGTTCCAATGCTTGTTTTGCTTCTTCACGTTCACAGCCGGTTGCTGTGATTACAATGTTTTGTGCTCTCACGATTAGCTTCTCATTGCTCTGAATGACATCTACCATTAAATTCTCATATGCTTTTCCAACACCGACCATGCTGCCTGTTGAAATGATGTTTAATACCATCTTCTGTGCTGTTCCTGCTTTTAATCTGGTCGAACCCGTCAATACTTCAGGACCTGGCTCTGGTTCAATGGCCAGCTGTGCTTCTTTGCCAATTGCAGATCCTTTGTTACAAGAAATTGCAATCGTTTTACACCCACATGCATTGGCATAACGCAGTCCATAAATAACATATGGTGTTCTTCCTGAAGCTGCGAGCCCTATTACAATATCTTCTTTTTTTAATTGAATACGTTTTAAATCTTCTTCACATAATACCTGGCTATCCTCTGCCCCCTCCACTGCTTTGACAAATGCTCTGTCTCCACCGGCAATCAGACCGACGACGAGTTCAGGAGGGACCCCAAATGTTGGCGGACACTCAACGGCATCCAGCACGCCCAATCTTCCTGACGTTCCAGCACCAATATAAATAATCCTGCCACCATTTTTAAGACTTTCTGTTGCCCATGTGATTGCGGTTGCGATCTGGGGCAATACCTCTCTCACCGCAAAGATTACTTTTTCATCCTCCTGATTCATAATCTGGGCAATTTCTATTGGAGACATGATATCCAGATTCATTGTGTCCGGATTTCGCGACTCCGTCGTTAACTTTGTAAGATCAATCACTTTCTGATCCTCCTTTTTTATAGATATGTGTCCTTCCAAACTGACCCATGCAGAAATCATAATTTCGATTGACATAGGCTGTAAACAGAATATCAACTACATTCAGCTGTGAGATTCGCGATGACATCGCACCACTTCTGTGAATAAGTTCCGTTGCCGCAACAGGTAGTACAAAATCAGCTTCTAATGCCAGTCTTGAATCTACTGCTCTGGTAATTGCAATGACATGTGCACCGTTTCTTTTTGCCTCTTGTGCACAAACAAGCATTTCTTCTGTAAGGCCTGAGTAACTGATGACTATGGCGACATCATCCTCCCGTAGATTTTTGGCTGTTAACAACTGGGCATGCCAATCATCACAAATATTACAAATGACATCAGCGCGTAGTAATTTCAGATATAAGTCTCTTGCAACTAACAAAGAAGTTCCTAAACCAAATAAAGTAACTGTTCTGCTTTTCTCCAACAGTTTTACGCATTCCAGCACAATTTTGGGTTCAATCAATTTTCTGGTGGTTTCCAGGGATTCAATATTTTTCTTAGTTACCTTATATATGACATCTTCAATGGTATCTTCTTTTGTTATTTTCTGGAATGCAATCTCCTTGCTTTCCTTAAAAAGAGCCACTTCATATGCAAGTGTATTTTGAAAATCTTTGTAACCCAGGCATCCAAGTTTTTTGACCATTCTTACAATGGTAGCAGGTGATGTGTATGCCTCTTTCGCAAGCTCCTGAATACTTTTTCCAAGAACTGATTCCGGTCTCTTCATCAGACTTTCCAACAACTTTTTCTCAGCGTCATTTACATGTTCATGATAATCTTCAATTCGAACCAATAAACCTTTCATTGTAGTTTTCCTTTTCTGTTAACATGACTCTGCCGAATGAAGAGTGTGTATCTTCTGCTTATAGAATCATTTTAACCAAACATTATTTTTTTTCAATATTTCAAGCTTATTATGAAACTTTTTTTCATTATATGGTATATATAACCATATTTCCAGACTTTCTTTTTCATAATTATGCTATTTAGACAAAAAAAGGACCTTTGATGTCAATACATCAAAAGTCCTTACTTCTTAAATTAGCAAATACCCTGTGCTGTCATTGCAATAGCAACTTTTTCAAATCCTGCAATATTTGCACCTGCAACATAGTTGCCTTCCATGCCATAACGTTTGGAAGCTGCATCAAGATTGTGGAAGATATCGATCATGATATTTTTCAATCTTCCATCCACTTCTTCAAATGTCCAGCTAAGTCTTTCACTGTTCTGTGACATTTCAAGAGCACTTGTTGCTACACCACCAGCGTTTGCTGCTTTACCAGGCAGGAACCATACTTTATTCTTCTGAAGATATTCTGTTGCCTCTAGTGTTGTAGGCATGTTAGCGCCTTCACAGACTGCCATACAACCATTTGCTACAAGTAATTTTGCATCTTCAAGGTCAAGTTCATTTTGTGTTGCACAAGGAAGTGCGATATCAACTTTTACGCTCCATACGCCTTTTCCTTCGTGGTACTCTGCATTTGGTCTGTATTTTTTGTACTCTGTGAGTCTTTCTCTTCTAACTTCTTTGATTTCCTTGATTGTTTCTACATCAATTCCGTCTGGATCATATACCCATCCGGTTGAATCAGATGCTGTCACAACTTTTGCTCCCATTTCATGTGCTTTTTCTGTTGCGTAAATTGCAACATTTCCTGAGCCTGAAACTGATACTGTTTTGCCCTTCATGTCAGTACCGTTACATTTCAACATCTCTTCTGTGATGTAAAGAAGACCATATCCTGTTGCTTCTGTTCTGGCAAGGGATCCTCCATAAGTAAGACCTTTTCCAGTTAGGACACCTTCGTAAAGTCCTCTGATTCTTTTATATTGTCCAAATAAATAACCAATTTCTCTCGCTCCTGTACCTATATCACCTGCAGGAACATCTGTATCAGCGCCGATATATTTGCTTAATTCTGTCATAAAGCTCTGGCAAAATGCCATCACTTCTCTATCAGATTTACCTTTAGGGTCAAAATCAGATCCACCTTTACCGCCGCCAATTGGAAGACCGGTTAAAGAATTTTTAAAAATCTGTTCGAATCCAAGGAATTTAATGATTCCAAGATTAACGCTTGGGTGTAAACGAAGGCCACCTTTGTATGGTCCGATTGCACTGTTGAATTGCACACGGAAACCTGTGTTTACCTGAACCTGTCCTTTATCATCAACCCATGGTACTCTGAACATAAGCTGTCTTTCAGGATTTACGATTCTTTCCAGTAAAGCGTCTCTTCTGTAAGCATCTTCATTTGCTTCAACCACAACTCTTAAGGATTCCATTACTTCTTTTACAGCCTGTATAAATTCTGGCTGGGAAGGATTTTTCTCTACTACCTGTGCAATTACCTCATCAACATATGACATCAATGTGTCCTCCTTTAAAATATCGCAATATAGTTTGGGGCAGCGGTTACACTTTGTTTCTGTGCATTATTGTATACTGCTCAAATTGAATTATATTACGCACGCAAAAAAAAGACAAGCACTTTATCACTTTGATTCAATAAATTTTTTTGAAACTATGATTATTCAAATGGATATC
Organism: Clostridia bacterium; assembly: GCA_003246295.1. GTDB lineage: Bacteria > Bacillota > Clostridia > Lachnospirales > Lachnospiraceae > SZUA-378. The sequence goes on from QKAS01000022.1 coordinate 98,122, forward strand.
TTACTCCCCATTCATGTCTTAAAGCATCCATCATTTTCATCACTCTGATCGTTTCCTCATGTGGCATTTCCTCACACTCCAGACGTCCTTCTTCGAGTGCTTTTTTGCTAGCTATCACTTCATATTCATAACCGGTAATCTGATCAGGTCTCTGATAAGATGCAATTTCTTTGTATTGTTCATTGAAAACTTTCATGGATTCAAAATTATTGATATTTTCGACTACAATAAATCCTTTTGAGCCATAAATGATGCCTTTACGGTCACTCATACCCATCATAGTGCTATTAAGCACAGCTATTTTTTTGTCTTTAAAAATAATAGTAATGCTGTTTTGCTCGTCCATGCCCGTATCAGTATAGGTACATACTGAGGAAACTTTTTCCACTTCCGTTCCAAATATCATGGAAGCAAAATTAATTGCATACACACCAAGGTCAAGTAGAGAGCCACCCGCAAGCGCAGGATCCTGCATTCTCTGTACATGATTTAAAGTATATCCAAGATTCCCTGTTAATAGACATGGTGCTCCAATGACACCTGAGGCAATCACTTCTTTCATTGTTGCAAGAAATGGCATATATCTTGTCCAGATCGCTTCTGTCATAAACACATTCTTCTCTTTTGCAAGCCTGCATAATTCTTCTGCCTGCTCTGCATTTGCAGTGAATGCTTTTTCGCATAAAATAGGCTTCCCTGCTTCAATACATAATTTACAATGATCAAAGTGATGGGAATGTGGTGTTGCTACATAAACCAGACCAATCTGTGGATCAGCAAGCATTTCCTCGTAAGAGCCATATGCTTTTTCAAATCCAAATTTTTCAGCAAAATCCTTTGCCTTATCCAAATCTCTTGAAGCAACAGCGTATGCTTTTACATCTTCCAGTCCAGCAATCGTTCTTGCCATTGTTTCTGCTATTTTTCCTGCTCCAAGGATAGCCAGATTAAGTGTACCCATAAATTTAACCCTCCATATTTTGATTCGCAATGATGACTTAGTTACTGTATTATTGTAACACAATCCATATAAAAAAGGTGTTGCACTTTTCATTGCAACACCTTTTCTTGTATTACTCAAGGAATTCAGATTTAATATATCCTGTCTGTCCTTTATAATCTATTTTTGTCCATCCATCTGCCTGTTCCATGATAAGTCCAAACTCATCGCCCTGATATGCAACACCAAGCTTATCTGCTGTTTCACTGGCAGCCTTTCTGACATTAACAGTTTCTTTCACTCTGACATTCCCTTGCGTATCTGCTGCTGTCTGTGGCTGTTCTTCGGTCTGTGTTGTAGCTTCCTGTGTATCGACTACCTTTAAAAACTCGGATTTGATAAATCCTTCTTTTTCTTCAAATAAGACTCTGCTCCAGCCATTTTCTTTGACCTCAAGCCTTGTATAGCGCTCACCTTTTGGTGCTTTGCCAATCTTATCAGCAGTTTCACTGTCTGAGCTTCTGACATTCACTGTATCTGTTGTCTCAACAACTTCTGTTGTAGCTGCAGGTGTCTGCTCCGCAGTCTGTTCCGCTGGCTGTGCCTCATTCGCGCTAACTTCTGCTTCGGCTGCTTGTTGTGTACTATTATCACTAACCGTTGCTTCTGGTTCTTCTATAGCGGCAAGCGCTTCTCCAACCTCTGTTTTTATCTTTGTTGGGAGCTCCGCAAGAAATGTTCGCAGACTTTCATCCTGTTCTGTTGCCTCATTATAACTTACTTCAACCCGATTGAATAATTCAACAACATCATCCTGTGTAGAAAGTTCTTTGAGATATTCTGAAACGGTGTCATCGATCTCGCCTTCATAAATGTATAATTCACCACTTTCATTCGGGCAGATATACAAAGTATTTAATGCAGGTGCAAGTGTTGCAATATCATTAAATTTTACTTCGTAGTAGACATATGCAAGATATGTGTTGTCTACCATTCCATCCTTGGTATATACCTTAAGGTTCTGATAGCTTTCAATATACTGACTCTTTTTCTCAAGTCTGATTTTCTCGGTTTCTTCTGTGTAATTTCTGCAGGCAGTGACAGTATCCATATCTCCGTCTGCCAATGCAGTGTAATACCTTGCAATCAGATCATTAACTTCTGGATATTTGTTTTCTTCCAGTACCACTTCAGATGCAGGTTTGACTTCTGCCACTGTATTCGCAGAAACCTCAGTCTGAACTTCTCTGTCACGATCTCCAATCGTGATCGCTACAATAATAGCAATAACAAGTAAAACAGCTGTAACTAAGACAAATATAGCTGTTTTCGTGTTTTGAATGACCCACTCTTTTCCCCTCAAAATCAACTGCAGCATATTCTGTAGTAATTCCCCAATTCCTGATTTTGATTTTTTCATAGATAGCACCTTTCCAGCAATTTCGTTGCCTATGTGATGTAAATGCACCCGACAGGATTCGAACCTGCATCAAAGGCGTCGGAGGCCTACGTTCTATCCATTGGACTACGGGTGCTTGTTAAATGTTACGATTTTGTTACATCACAAAAGCAATTGTAACATACAAGCACCGGGTTGTCTAGTCATCTTTCTTGTCACGATTCTATCACAATTCAGCCTGCAATCAGACTGTGTTTACTTCCTAAATGTTATGTTTGATTATGAAATCTGGCGAAGAAGATTCTCCTCTCTGGAAAAATAATAAATACTATCTGAGAGAACCTCTTCATCTTCAACCTGTGTTTCATTGACTTCTTTTACCATCTCTATCAGTGTCTGTACTTTCTCAAGTCCACTGACCGGTATTAGTATTACCTCGTGCACTGAACTTGGAAGGATAAATATATCCTTATGCAGGTAATCTGCAAAATCTCTGACGATATTCTCATACAGAATACAGGCTGCGCCATGAATTCTTGTTTTATTGCTTAATACATACATAGCAATTTCCCTGCCTTCTACTTCCCATTGCAGATCAACTGGTTCAGGGGCGTCTTCCATGAGTTCTGTGATGACCTCTTCCATGCTCTTAAGTTCCGCACCAAGAAGATTCGGTGTGTTTGTGATTGCATCTTGGTATAGTGCTTCTGCATTCACATTCCACATGGAACAGTGACTGTTATGGATGAGTATACTTCCATTTCCAAAGCTATCGCAAATCATAAGACAGTAAAAAACAATTGCCAGATCCAGATACCGTATATGCGGAATCTGCTCTAACAAATCCTGGTTCTTTTCAAAATTAATAAGTTTATATACGATTCTGTGTTTTACACTTTCATAATCAGTGAAAAACTCAATGTTGATGTTTTCATCGATTTTATTATCATGGTACGCCTGAATCAGTCGTTTGAACACTTCTGAGAAAGTCGTTCCTTCACAATAACTTTCATAGAGTCCATTCAAATAAATCGTTGGTGCTATATTACATCCTGCTTCCATAATCGTCAGCCCATGTAGTATCACACCATTGTTCTTTGATACTTGATTAATCGCAACTTTCGTTCCTTCACCAAAATACTTCTCTGCTGCTTTTAATACCTTGCCCGTAAATAATTCAAATTCCATGCGCTAACCCCGCTCTTTCAAAATGCAGTTTTTTTATCACTGCTTGTCATCCCCACACTTTTGCAACAAAACATTCCGAAACAAATATCCAAGACAAATATACAAACATAAAAAAGACAACTGAAAGCAAATGCTTTCGGTTGTCTTACAGTCAAAATTATATGAATATCTCTTTAAACTCTTGACAGGTATTCTCCTGATCTCGTGTCGATCTTGATCACATCTTCTTCTTCAACAAAGAGAGGTACATAAACGGTTGCTCCAGTTTCAACAACTGCTGGCTTTGTTGCGCCCTGTGCTGTATCACCTTTGAAGCCTGGTTCTGTGTTTGTGATTTTAAGTTCAACAAAGAGTGGTGGTTCCACAGCAAAAACATTGCCATTGTGGGAACAAACTTTACACATTTCATTTTCTTTTACAAACTTAAGTGCGTCACCAATAGAGCTTGGATCCAATGCAATCTGTTCATAAGATTCTACATCCATGAAATGACATAAATCACCATCTGAATAAAGATACTGCATATCTTTTCTATCGATACGTGCCTGCGGACATTTTTCTGAAGGTCTGAAAGTTTTTTCGACCACACCGCCGCTCTTGATGTTTTTCAATTTTGTTCTAACGAATGCTGCACCTTTACCTGGTTTCACATGTTGGAATTCGATGATCTGATATATATTATTATCGTACTCTATCGTTACACCATTTCTGAAATCACCTGCTGAAATCATTAAATATTCCTCCTAAAATTTATCAATACAATTCTAATATAGTTTATAATAAAACCTCTTTTTTTACAACTCTTTTTTTACGATCATATCAATCGCAATCAGATATCCCTGCAAGCCCTTACCATAGATCTGTCTATCACAAGCCGGAGCAGTCACTGAAATTTTTCTGAATGCTTCTCTTTGTGTGATATCCGAAATATGAACTTCTACTTTTGGAAAAGTAAGTGACATCAGCGCATCATGAATTGCATAACTATAATGTGTAAAAGCACCTGGATTAATAATCAGACCCTGCGTACCATCAAAATAGGAATCCTGTAACCTGTCAATGATAGCACCTTCATGATTACTTTGAAACACTTCCACAGTGCAATGTTCCTCTTCTCCTTTTTGGGCAATCAGTTGAAGCAGCGCATCATAATCCTGATCACCATAAACACTCTTTTCTCTGATTCCAAGAAAATTCAGATTGGGTCCATTAATTACGAGTAGCTTCATATTTTTCCAGTGCCTCCTCTATTTCTGATAAAATCATATCAAATGTTTTGTCATCCACATCAATCACAATATCTGCTGTCTCCAGATATGCTGGATTTCTCTCTTCAAGCATCGATGTTATTTTAAGTGCTGGATTGTCGCCTCTAAGTAGTGGCCTGGTGGTATCATTCTTCAATCTCTCTATAATGGTCTCTGCCCTCACTCTTAAAAATATAACACAACCCAGTTCTCTTAAAAGTGTTCTATTCTCAGGTCTGATCGGCATGCCTCCACCAGTGGAAACTACCTCATTCCTGGCAGTACGAAGCAGATACTTAATACTTTCTGTCTCAAGTTCTCTGAATCTGCTTTCACCATAACGTTCAAATAATTCTGGAATAGACAGATTCTGCTGCTTCTCGATCAGTTTATCTGTATCTGTCATTGTCTGCTTCAGCCTATAAGATAATCTTCTGCCAATGGTCGTTTTTCCGGATCCCATAAATCCGATCAAAATTATATTGCTCATGCTTTTTTCGTCTCTGCTTTTAATAGTTCATAGGTTTCCATAGCAACTTCATCCGATATCTCAAGGTGATTCCATAATTCATAGGCATCAATCGCCTGAAATAACAACATGCCAAGTCCATTAAAACTTACGCCTCCGGCTTCTTCCACCAGTTTCATAAACCGTGTTTTAAATGGACGATAGATCAAGTCATACCCGGTATGTGCTAATTGATAAAAACTCGGATCCTCAATGACACAAGCCTCCGAATCCGGGTGCAACCCAATGCTGGTGCCCTGAATGACCAGGTACTTCTTTGTGGGTATTTTGTCAAACTCCGCAAGGTGCATTGGAATGATTGCTTCTCTTTGAAACTCTTTGTTTAACTCATCTGCAATATTTTGTGCCTTTTCTATTGTGCGGTTCAATAGATATATTTTAGAAACCTTGTAGTATAGACACATGTATGCAACAGATCTGGCAGCTCCGCCTGCTCCCAATATAATGATTTCCTCACCGTTAAGTCTGATTCCTTCTGTCTGCATTGCCCGGCATAAACCAGTCATGTCCGTATTATAGCCTTTGTAACCATTCTGCGTCCTGACAAGTGTATTGACTGCTCCAATTCCTTTTGCCATCGGGTCAATCGCATCCAGGTATGGAATCACATCTGTTTTATAAGGCACAGTTACATTCATTCCCAGTACATTCAATGCGTGCGCTCCCGCAACTGCCTGGGATAGTTCATTCTTTTCTACTTGAAAAGGAACATATACTGTATTGATTGTCATTCTTTTAGAAAGTGTATTATGAATGAAAGGGGATAGCGTATGACTGACTGGATTTCCAATTAATCCACATAATCTTGTTTCACCGTTTACTATCATAAAATCACCCCTTCTGTTTTTCTTTTTTATAAAAGTAAAGAATCAGCTTTTCAGGAATTCGTTTTAGAACAATCTGAAACTCTTCTTTTTTATCAATTGGTTTCACCAGAATCGTTGTTAGTCCGGCCTTTTTGGCACCCCATATATCTGTGAAAATCTGATCTCCAATAAACAATGTGTTCTGTTGGTCTGTATTTAACTGTTGCATGGATTTGATGTAATTTTTTGCAGATGGTTTCCCTGCCTTATAGCAATAGCTGCTTCGAACCTGATCCGCAAATCCTTTTACTCTGGGTTCTTTATTATTAGAAAGAAGCCTGGTCGCAAATCCCATACTATGGAGTCTTTCAAAGAAAGCGATGGCTTTTTGATCAGCTGGTGCACCATGAGGAACTAACGTATTGTCTATATCAAAGATAATTGCTCTATAACCTTTTTTGTAAAGTTCTTCATAGTTTATTTCATAGGTTGAATTCTGATAATCATCCGGATAAAATCTCTGAAACATGCAATCTCCTCTCTGATACTAAAATGTTCAATTCACAGTATACAAAACACCTTGCTGTTATGCAAGGTGTTTATCTATTTCCTATCATACGATTCTATTTCTTAACATTACTTTAAAAATACCAGACCATCCATCTCTAATTGTTTCTTGTTGTCATCTCCTGAAAACAAATCTCCTACAAAATACTGATATTCCTGAAGTACCTGATCTTTTTTCATGTCAGAAACCGCCTTTTGTACATCCAGATTCCCTATTTCACTGTCTTTTCCTATATAATCAAAATTATCATTCTTATTAAATACCAGCGAAATATCCTGAAGATCTGTATTCGTTTTCGCAGGGCGATTTGTTATATCTTCACCATTACGATCTGACGTAGTAAGTCCGAGGGATTCTTCTGACTGCGTGGACTGAAGCGCTTCCTGCTGATTGTTTACAATCTGACCAGCCGCCTGATTCTGTTTTGCCTCGTCAATTGTAATTGACGGAATTGAAGGCGTTCTATAGTTTTGATAGAAACCACCATATTGTCCAATTCCCTGAATTGACATCATTCCACCTCCCTTTCCGAAATATCGTACACAAATTCATTGATAGCAATCTTTTAATACTATATTATAGCGTTAATACTGTGTTTCTGCAATATATTTCGGCTTACTTTCGGGATTTCTTAATAGTATGGTCTGAATAATTTTATCGAATTCCTGCTGCTTCCATTAGTTGAATGGTATAAGGATTCTGAGGATTTTGAAATAAAGATATGACATCACCTTCTTCAACAATTCTTCCGTCCTGCATGACCATGACTCGTTCACACATCTGATAGATAACTCTGAGGTCATGAGAAATAAATAAGATTGCAAGATTCATGTCTCTTTGAAGTTCCAGTAATAACCTGATGATCTGCGCCTGAATCGTTACATCTAGCGCGGATACCGGCTCATCAGCAATCAAGAGTTCAGGTTCCAGCATAAGCGCCATCGCAATGCAGACTCTCTGCCTTTGTCCTCCTGATAACTCATGTGGATACCTATCTGCTATCTTGTCATCAAGTCCTACCTTTGCAAGCATTTCATATGCTTTTTTCTTTCTTGATTCACTGTCGTGTTTTTTTTGCACACGAAGCGGCTCTTCAAGAATCCATAAAATCTTTTTTGCAGGGTTTAAAGATCCGTAAGGGTCCTGAAAAATCATCTGAGGCTGTGTACAATTTAGTGCAATCTCACCGGTATACTCTTTCGTGATACCAAGAACAGCTTTTACTAATGTTGTTTTTCCTGAGCCACTTTCTCCAAGAAGTCCAAGAATCTCACCTCTTTTTATGGTGAATGAAACATCTTTACAGACCTGTTTTTTTCTTTTCTTTGAAGTAAAAATACTTTCTTCTTCTATATAAAAGGTATTCAGATTTCTGACTTCCAGCAAACAATCTCTATCTTCCTTCATTTTAGTTTCTCTTTCTCAATCACCATTTTTCTGTCATTAGAATCAATAATACTCTATTTATAATTGTATCTTTTCACATTTAGGAATTGCAGCAATCAGTTTTTTTGTATATTCTTCTTTTGCATGAAGATAAATCTGGTCTGTAGGTCCTTCTTCTACCATATAACCATCTTTCATCACGATCACTCTGTCACAAATTCTGCCAACCAGACTCAAATCATGTGAGATGAATAAAATAGCAGTATTTTGTAATTTGTTTATTTTTTTTAATAATTTAACAATTTGTGCCTGAATGGTAACATCAAGTGCCGTTGTAATTTCATCAGCAATCAGCAATTGTGGATTGCTGACAATTGCAGCTGCAATCATTACTCGCTGTCTCATTCCTCCAGATAGCTGGTGTGGATACATATGATATATTTTCTCAGGTTCTTTTAACTCAACATCTGCAAGTGCTGTGACTGCTTTCTGGTATCGTTCTGATTTTGTAAGATCTGTATGAACTCTTAAACACTCTTCCACCTGCCAGCCTATTTTCTTTACGGGATTTAAAGATGTCATCGGCTCTTGAAATACCATTGTGATATCTTTTCCCTGAATAGAACGAAGTTTTTTTCGATCACAATGCAACAAATCTGTATTCTGAAACTGTATCTCACCAGATTTTTGCATACCATGTCTTGGTAACAATCCTGCAATCGCAAGTGCTGTCATTGTTTTACCAGAACCGGATTCTCCAACGATGCCAATCATTTCTCCTTCTTTTATTGCAAGGTTTAAATCATGTACTACCGTCTCAGGAATGGTTCTGTTATGAAATTCTATATTAAGATGTTTCATTTCTAATAACATATTTCCCCCCGATTCCTTTTATCCCTTTGCATCTTCGCTGATTCCTTCTCCAAGAAAACTGAATCCAAGTACAATAAAAATTAATGTTCCGCCAACGCAAAGTGCATACCCTGGTCTTGAAAATAAATATGCCTGTGCCTCTGAAAGCATTCTACCAAGACTGGCATCCGGCGGCTGAACACCAATTCCCAGAAAACTAAGCCCTGCTTCCGCAAGGACTGCATTGTTAAATCCAATTAATAATGAAGAAACCAGAACCCTTGCAGAATTTGGCAACATATGCACAAACATAATTCTGAAAGGATGTACTCCAATTAGTTCAGCCTGTCTGATATAATCCATTTCACGCTGTTTTATGAATTCACTTCTGACAATTCTTGCAAAACTTGGCACAAATGCAATTCCAAGTGCAAGTATAATGTTATATCTTCCAGTTCCAAACAAACTAATCAACACCAAAGCCAGCAAAATACTTGGAAAAGCAAGCGCTGCATCATTCATTCTCATTAATACTTCATCTGCCAGGCCACCAAAATATCCTGCTATTGCACCAATCACTATCCCAAAAGCAATACCAATCAACACGGTTCCCATTGCAATAAACAATGTTGTTGCGCTTCCTTTCATGACCCTGCTCAGGATATCACGTCCAAAATTATCACATCCCATAAGATGCTTCCAGGATACCCCTGCAAGTTTTGATGTTGCATCCATAGCCTCTGAATCATAAGGTGTAACGATCAATCCGATCAGTACAAATAGCAGAACGATTGATGTCATAACAATACCTGTGATGAGCATTGGCGATTTTCTTTTGCGTAACATTTGTCTGATGGAATTATCTGTTTTATGATTCTGTTTAAAGAATTGTTTCAAGTATTTTCCCTCTCTGAATTCAACATCCTCTACTCGTGTTTTATCCGTTCTGCTTAATTCTTGGATCTATCATATGGTAAACTACATCAACGACTGTATTGATCAGATTCACAGCAATCGCCAGAATCATAATGATTGCAGATACCACCGGATAGTCACGGTTGGCAATCGATGTAAGCAGGATTCTTCCAAGTCCGGGTATCCCAAATACCTGTTCAATAATAATACTTCCTGCAATCATATCTGCAAGTGCCATTCCCAGAAAAGTAATCACTGGTATCATTGCATTTTTTAACAAATGGTTCCACAATACAGAACTCGTTGAATTCCCTCTGCTATATGCAGTTCTTGCATAGTCCATACCTGCCTGCTCTAAGATAGAACTTCTAAGAAGTTTGGCTGTCATTGCACTCTTAGGAAGTGCAATTGCAATCGCTGGAAAAATCAAATATGCAAAAAAAGCACCCACATTCACATCATAAGATATAAACCCGCCAGGCGTGAACATATGAAGTACCAGGCCAAATAAAAATGTTAAAAGGATACCTGCAAAAAATGGCGGGACGGCCATCATGATCTGATTCACAAAACCTATTGCAGCATCAAATTTTCCTCCTGCATGTTTCGCTGAATAAATCCCAAGTGGAAGGGCTATTAAAATGGTAAAACAAAAAGACAGCAGAGTAAGTGCCGCTGTAATCGGCACTTTATCCCCTACCATCTCTTTGACAGGGATATGATAACTATACGAAGTCCCCATATCCCCTTTTAATAATCCAACAGACCATTCAAGATACCTTACTGCAACAGGACGGTTCAGTCCCATTTCTTCTCTAAGTGCTTCCACTTTTTCCGGAGTCGCCTGCGTTCCTAAAAGCGATGTCGCTGGATCCCCTGGAATAAACTCGAATGATAAAAAAACCAAAACCGATACAACGGCTAATGTAGCAATCAAAGATGCCGCTTTTTTTAAAACAAATTTCATATGTTTTCCTGCCTGTAGTCAGTTGTTTTATTTTTCCACCAGATACATTTTTGAAATATCCTGTACATAGACTGGATAAAATTCATATCCTGCAAACTTTTTATTGACTGCTACAAGCTGTGGCAAATCCTGAATGTATACATTTGCAGCGTCATTTGCAAGAATTGTTTCACACTCTTTATAATATTTTATCTTTTCTGACTCGTCAGTCGCATTCATGGCGTTTTCAAATGCTTTATCATAGTCAGCATTACGATAGAGAACAAAGTTACCAGATGCATCTGATGTAAATCTCTCAAGTAAGGCTCTGGCAGTCAGGCTAGTAGCATCCACACCAATCACCGTTGACTCATAATTTCGATCTGTATAAACGTCACTTAACCAACTGTCCCATTCAATTAATTCGATCTGTGCTGTTACACCAATCTGTTTAAACTCCTCAGCCAATATCTGTGCTGTATCTACATGCTGCTGGTAATTTGATGGAACTGTAATTGTAAATGAAAATCCGTCTGGATAGCCTGCCTCTGCAAGAAGTTCCTTTGCTTTTTCAAGATCCTGATTATAAACATCATTCAGTTCCTTCATAAAATATTTCTCAAATGTAGGGAACATACTGCTTCCAATTTCAACACCTTTTCCGTCTGAAACGAATTGCATGATTTCCTGTGGGTCAATGGCATAGCACAATGCCTGACGTACTCTTACATCCTGGAATACTTCTGTGTTGTGGTTAAGATATAACGCCTGAACAAGATTCATCGTACCTTCTTCAATTGTAAATTCGTCTCCCAGTTCTGCTGCTTGTGCAGATGTTACTCTGGGATACATATCTACTGCCCCACCTTTTAAATTCATTGTTATGGTATCCGCATTCGCAATTACTTTAAATACTACATTCTGTATCTGTGCAGCTTCTCCCCAATACTCATCAAAACGTTCCATCACAATATTTTCCTGTGGTGATCTGGAAATGTAGCGATATGGTCCCGTTCCAATTGGAACTGTATCTGGAGTTTTATTAGACGCCGGAATAATAGCTGTTGTCATATAAGCAAGAAATTCCGTATCTTCTTCTTTTAACTGGATCACGACCGTGGTTTTGTCAGGTACTGTAACAGATTCGATATTGGTATACGCTTCTACAAGCGCCGTACCGCTACCATCATCCATGCATCGCTCGATAGAATACTTAACATCATCCGCGCCAAGCAGTGTTCCATCATGGAACTTCACGCCCTCTCTCAGCTTAAACGTATATGTCTTTCCATCTTCTGAAACGCTATATTCAGAAGCGATTGCAGGATTTAGATTTCCTACACTGTCTGGCTTGACCAAACCTTCATAAACATTAAATAATACCTCTTTTGTTCCTGCCGCAACTGCTTTGTGTGGGTCAAGACTATCTTCGATATCCTGAGGAATACCAACTGTGATTGTGGAAGAATTTTCTTCAGCCTTATCACCTGAACATCCTGTCAGTGCAATAGTCATTGAAAGCAGCATCAGCAAAATGATTTTTGACGATTTCTTTTTCATCTTTGCTTTCCTTTCTTCTCTCCTTATTCAGTTAATGTTAATGTTTTAACATTCGTTTTATTTTATACAAACACTACTTAAATTGCAAGTATTATTTTCAATACAATTTCATACCATATCAGGCTGTGTTTAAAAAAAGACTGCCTTCTGGCAGTCTCGTTTTAGTCGATTAGTGTAACACTTTTTTTAACTCATCCATAAATGTATTGATATCTTTAAATTCCCGATAAACAGAAGCAAATCTTACATAGGCAACAGCCTCAAGATCCTTGAGCTTGTTCATTACCAATTCTCCGATAACAGCGCTTGGGATTTCTTTTTCTTCCATGTTAAATATTTCAGTTTCAACTTCATCGATCAACTGATTGATCTGGTTGGCACTGATGGGACGTTTGTGACAGGCACGAAGCACACCTGCTTCAATTTTAGAGCGATCATAAGTTTCCCTGTTATTATCTTTTTTAATAATAATTAACGGGATCGTTTCAATCTTTTCATAAGTTGTGAAGCGTTTTCCACATTCATCACATGCACGGCGTCTACGAATTGAGTTATTCTCTTCTGCCGGTCTTGAATCAATTACCCTTGTGTTATCATGGCTGCAAAATGGACATTTCATCCTTTTCCTCCTTGGAGAGTCAATAATCTTTCAGTCAGGATACAAATCTATTTATTTCGTTGAAGGAACTCTGGTATCTTTAATGATTTTTCTTCTACATTGCTTCTTAAATCCTGCGGTTTCTGAATTCCAGGAACTGGTTTCACAGGCTGTACTGGCGTTGGCATTGTATGTGTTGCTAGCCCAAGTGATGTTTTTGGTTTAACACTTGTCATAGTACTTGGTTTCGCGGTATATCCAAATCCTGCAAGTCTGTTTTCTTCAAGTCCTGTAGCAATGACAGTGATTGTACATGCATCCGGTACTGTTTCATCATACATGGCACCGAAGATTATATTAACATCATCACCTGCAAGTTCCTGTACATAGCTTGCTGCATCTGAAGCATCTGCAAGTGTAATATCACCTGATACATTAATGATTACATGAGAAGCGCCTGTAATGGTTGTTTCGAGTAATGGACTTTCTACTGCCATTTTCACTGCTTCACTTGCTTTATCATCACCCTTGCCCACACCAATACCAATGTGTGCAATTCCTTTGTCTTTCATAACTGTCTGAACATCAGCAAAATCAAGATTGATGATTGCTGGTCTGTTGATCAGATCCGTAATCCCCTGAACTGCCTGTTGCAAGACTTCATCTGCTTTTTTCAATGCATCTGGCATTGTTGTTCTTCTATCAACAATTTCAAGTAATTTATCATTAGGAATCACAATAAGAGTATCTACGCTTTCTTTTAAACGTTCGATACCTGATATTGCGTTCACCATACGTGCTTTTGCTTCAAAACGGAAAGGTTTTGTAACAACTCCAACTGTAAGGATTCCCATATCTTTTGCCATTTTAGCTACAACCGGAGCTGCTCCGGTACCGGTTCCGCCACCCATTCCACAGGTAACAAATACCATGTCACAGCTTTTAACAGCTGCTGAAATTTCTTCTGCGCTTTCTTCTGCAGCCTTTTCGCCGATTTCAGGTTTTGCGCCCGCTCCAAGTCCCTTAGTGAGCTTTTCACCAATCTGAAGGAGTTTTGGTGCTTTACAAAGCTGTAACGCCTGTTTATCGGTATTTACTCCGATAAAATCTACACCGTCAATATTCTCATCTATCATTCTATTTACAGCATTATTGCCAGCTCCACCAACGCCAACGACGATGATCTTAGCAGCATTTCCTGCATCGTTTGTCTTTATTTCAAGCAAGGTAGTTCCTCCTTCTTATTTCCTATTAGACTCCACATAACTCATAATATAATTATTTCACGAATTTATCAACACATTTTTTCATTTTCTTTACATTTTAGTGATTAATTTTACTCTAGCTCGAAGGTAATATTTTGCATATCTTCTGAGTAATTTTCCATATGGAGTGTTCCTTTTTTCCCTTCGAGTTCAGGCAGGATCGTTTTCAGTTTCATAACCTTCTCATCCAGATAATCATCCCCGCCGATTTTTGCTTTTGCATCTCCAAAATATAGTGTAATCTGATATTTGGAGTCGAAATATATCCTGTCTGTAGCAAGTTCATACTTATTCAACACCTGGGTAATATTTAACACAAGTCTGAATACCGTATCATTTTCGACCGGTAGTTTTTCATATAAAACAACGTATCCAAAATCTAATCCTGTTACCTGCGGAATTCCCAGCGTCTTCTCCGCGGAGCTTTCTACTATGATTCCATCTTTATCAAAATACATGTTTCTGCCAAGGTACTCCACATAACCTGCAAGAGCTTTCTCATAAACATAAATTTTTATTGTATCCGGAGACATAATTTCAACATCCATTTTCTCAACAAAAGGTACATTTTCAACCCCTTTGTTCCTATATTTAAGAGAAAGGAAAATTGAGTTATCTCCAAGTTTCCCTGACATAACCATATTTTGTATTTCTTCATTGGTATAGTGCTTATTTCCCTGAACATAAACAGTTCGTACTTTAAACTTCTGTGATACATAGAGCAGAGAAATCAAAATCACCAAAAGAAAGAAACAAAAAATAAGAAAACCAAATCCTCTGGAGGATCCAAGAAGCATGATCCATCTTGAAGTCCCTTTTTCTTTGATTTTTTTCGGTTTTTTCAATTTTGTCTTGGAAACAGGACTCTTTGCTTTTCTTTTCGTCTTTTTCTTCGTTTTATCTTTTTTCATCGGACCAGCCCCTTACTTTATGATACATCTTTGAACTTGATCCCGCGGGCTACGCTTAATACAAGACCTATTTCTACAAGTAAAAACAATACTGAAGTGCCTCCATAGCTGATGAAAGGCAATGAGATTCCTGTATTTGGTAATGTATTTGTTACAACCGCAATATTTAAAATAACCTGGATTGCAAAATGACCAAGTACCCCAACTACCAAAAGTGCACCAAACAAATCTGCTGCATTATTAGCAATGATCATGAACCTCCAAATCAAAAGAACAAATAACATAATTACTGCAATGGCGCCAAATAAGCCAAGTTCTTCACAAATAATTGAAAAAATCATATCATTCTGTGCTTCCGGCAAAAATCCAAGTTTTTGCATACTCTGTCCAATTCCCTTACCAAAAATACCACCTGATCCTATGGCATATAATGCCTGTAATGTCTGAAAACCTTTTCCACTGGCATATGCTTCAGGATCAAGCCATGCAAGTATTCTCTCACCACGAAATCCTAATTTCCCACTTTCAGATAATTGAAGGATTGTATAGACTGCAAGCGTAGCTGCTCCAACCACTGCCACTATAAGTAACATGAATTTTTTATAATCAGGACTTGCAACAAACAACATTAAAAAAGCTATCCCAAAAATAATGATTGCGGAACTTAGGTTATCTGTAATCAGATACACCATTGCACAAATTGGAAGGGGTACACTTAAAATCGTCAAAAATCCTTTGGATGATTTTATAGATTTCCCCATTCGACAGACAAGACTTGCCAGAAATAATATCATACTTAATTTGGCAATTTCAGCTGGCTGGACTGACATACCAAGATATAGCCACCTTCTCGCTCCGTGACTCTCACGTCCAAGCGGTGTCATTACAAGGACAATAAGTATCATGGAAATAAAATAAGCAGGAAATGCGAACCGCTCCCAAAAATGATATGGAATCCTGGAGACTACAATCATCACCACCAAGCCAAGGACTGATGAAAATGCCTGCTTCTTAAAATAGTAGGCTGGATCATTGTACTCCAGACTTGATTCATAGGAACTGGTTGAATAGATCATAATCAGACCAAATCCTAGCAAAAAGAGCACTACAAAAAGCAGCGTATAGTCAAAAAAATATTCAGGCTGTTTCCTTCTTCTCGTTCCACCTGCCACGCTTTTCTCACTCCTTAATCTGATTTACATATTCTTTGAACATGTTTCCCCTGACCTCATAATTTGGAAACATTCCCCAGCTCGCACATGCAGGGGATAATAATACGGCATCTCCGCTGACAGCTTTCTCAACGCAGAAATCCATTGCTTCCTGGAATGAATCTGCAAGAATCACGTTTGTGAATCCATGCATATTTGCACACTTTGCAATTTTTTCTCTCGTCTGACCTATTAAAACAAGGTATTTTACCTTTCCATCAAATGCCTGAATCCATTCATCATACTCACTTTGCTTGTCATAGCCACCACCAATGAGTATTGTTGGTTTACGCATCGCTCTGATTCCTCTGATGGCAGCATCTGGATTCGTTCCTTTCGAGTCATTGTAATAATCCACGCCTCGTTTGGTCGCAACAAACTCTATTCTGTGTTCTACCGCTTTAAAATGTCTTACTGTATTAAGAATTTGTTCCATTGGAACACCATATGCATCTGCCATGGCAATTGCTGCCATAACATTTTCCACATTATGTATACCAAGAAGATTCATATCATGTATATTCAGCAAGGTAGTACGAACTCCCTGAACACAACGGCAGATGATATCTCCATCAAGGTAAAATCCGTCCTGTAATTTCTGTTTGGAAGAAAAAAAGATGACATTTGCTTTGCATTGTTTTGAGAAATCCCTGCAATAGGTATCTTCATAATTTAATACACAAAAATCTGTTTTTGTCTGATTTCTTGCAATCTCAAACTTAACTCTTGCATATTCGTCCATTGTATGGTGTCTGTTCAAATGATCCGGTGTTATATTAAGAACTGCTGATACCATAGGCTTGAAAGTGTCAATTGTTTCAAGCTGAAAACTACTAATTTCAGCAACTGTAACACTGTCATTTGTCATGGCATCTACTTCCTGTGTGTATGGATTTCCAATATTCCCAACTACAAATACCTGCGAAGTATTGTCTCTCATAATTTGCCCAAGCAGTGATGTGGTAGTCGTCTTTCCATTGGTTCCTGTGATTGCAAGAAGGTTCCCCTGTGCATATTGGTATGCCAATTCAATCTCGCCCCAGATTCTGATGCCAGATGCTTTTATTATCATGGCTATCTGGCTGTCCATTGGAACTCCCGGGCTGAATACAGCAAGCATAATATTTTCAAGTTGATTTTCCTTTATTTTACCTGTAACCAAAGTGAACCGAGCTGTGTATTCTGAAAGTTCTTCAAAGATTCTCTCTGTCGCAATCTCTTCACGTTCATCATATAAAATAACGTTTGCACCTTTGGAAATCAAAAGTTTTGCTGCCCCGATTCCACTGATTCCTGTGCCTATTACAATCACATTCTTATCTGTCAGTTCCATCTCTTGCTCCTCATCTGCTTATAATGCCAACAATCCAACCAGACCCGCTAATATTGTTACTGTAGTAAACACAGCAACAATTCTTGTTTCTGACCAACCGCATAGTTCGAAATGATGGTGGATTGGTGCCATTTTAAATATTCTTTTTCCTTTTGTAGCCTTAAAATAACTAACCTGTAAGAATACAGAAAGAACTTCAACTGTATAAATAATTCCAATTAACAGAATAAATATGGGCATCTGCATCATATATGCGATTCCCGCAACAAACCCTCCAAGTGCAAGAGAACCTGTATCCCCCATAAACACCTTTGCTGGGAAAACATTGTACATAAGAAATCCCATGAGCGCACCTGCCACAGCACCTGCTACCGGTTCAAGGCCCGCCTGCATTGAGGCAGATGCCACAAAAAAGAAAGCAGCAACTGCAGTTGTTACACTGCCAGCAAGTCCATCCAGTCCATCTGTAAAATTGGTTCCATTTACGGTTGCAATCACAACAAGAAATAAAAATGGAATATTAAAAATCCCCAGATCTATTACTTTATCTGAAAAAAACGGTATTTTCATTGCAAGTGATACTTCTGTAAATCTAACCAGATAAAACGCAAAAATTCCAGTCACAACAAATTGTCCCAGCATTTTCTGGGATGGTCTAAGACCCATAGACTGTTTTTTCACCACTTTTATATAATCATCTACGAACCCAATGACTCCAAATCCAATTGTCAAGAATACAACGGGTATAATATTAGGATAATCCTTTATATAGAATAATGATGTGATCAGAATGGCTGACAGGAATATAATTCCTCCCATCGTAGGTGTACCTGATTTTTTCAGGTGCGTAGACGGTCCATCTTCTCTTTGTGTCTGCCCAATCTTAAGCTTTCTTAAAAAAGGAATCATGGCAGGGCCTGCCAAAACACTAATCAGAAACGAAATCATTACCGAAATGACCAAATGTAAATTCATGATAAACTCCTTACTTTTCAAAATAGGATTCTGGATTCCTTCTTTCTATGAATCCTTTAGAAACATAACCCTTTTAGAGAGAAAAGTCAATTTTTCAAATAATTCATATTTTTATTAGATTATTCATGATTATTCCAAATTGGATGCTGTCGGATCAATAGGTGCACCAGTCTGTGGATCAAGAAATTCTCCCGTCACTGGATCAATCGCATAGCCTGTTTCCGGATCAATCTGAATTTCCTTTTCTTCTGACTGTGTCTCTTCCTCAGCCTGTGTGCTGTCACCAGTCTCACCTGACTCACCTTCAGTATTTTGATTCGCCGCATTTCCTGAAACACTTTCATTTACTTCATTTCCTGAAATACTGTTTTCCGAAACACTTTGTGCTGCCAGTTCTTCCTTTTGTTTCATTTCTTCGATTTCGTCTTCTGTCAGCTCTTGTGTTTGATAAATATTCAAATAGGGAAGTACTTCTGTCATGATATCTCTTGTTAAGATTGTTGCATAACGCGCATTATCCTGTGCTTCAACATTTGGTTCATCAATGACTACATAAATCAGTACCTGTGGATCCTCTGCTGGTACATATCCCATAAAAGATACTACATAGTTTCCGGTACCACGGGGTACTTTTTCCGCAGTTCCCGTTTTACCACCCATCGTATATCCTGCTGGTCTTGCAGTCACACCAGTACCTTCTATTACAACACCATTACAAAAATCTTTAATTAAATCTGAAGTTGACTCCGAAATACTTTGTTTTAAAATTCTGGGTTCTATATTTTTTACAGTCGATCCATCGGGTGCCAAAATTTTATTGACTACATGTGGTGCATAATAATAACCGCCATTAATCAAAGAGCAAAATGCTGTCGCCTGCTGAATCATGGTAACATTATAACCCTGTCCAAAAGAGGAAACTGCAAGGTCTGTAGGCACCATTGTATTCGGATCAAAAATAAGTGAATCTGTTCTCGCCTCACCAGCAAGATCAACATTTGTTTTTAAACCAAAATTAAAAATACTCTGGTATTTCATAAAAGTGTCAATGCCGAGTGTGAGTCCAACATTCATCAGAACAACGTTACAGGATTTTTCAATCCCCTGTTTGACAGTCAGAAGCCCATCTCCCAATCTGTTATGACAATGGATGGTATGTCCTCCGATGTCCATATGACCTTCGCAGTAATAGGTCTCGTTTCCAGTAATTTTGCCACTCTCCAAAGCAGCTGCCACTGTAAATGGTTTTGCTGTGGATCCCGGTTCATAGGTTGATGTAATACAGAAATTCTTCCAAATTGCGTTTAATGCTTCAAATTTTGCATCATCATCCATGGCATCAATCGCTTCCTGTGTATAGATGCTGGATAAATTTTTCGTGTCATTTAAGTTAAATACAGGATAACTTGCCATTGCAAGAATCTCACCGCTGTTAGGATCCATAATAATAACGCCTGTATTAGAACTTCCCGCTCCTTCTCTGGCTTCATCTCTGTGTGCTTCATTAAATGCAAGAATATGCTTTTCTACAATACTTTGAATATTCACATCCAGTGATGTCGCAATTGTATTACCATCTGTCGCAGCTTTTGTTGTGCGTTCCAGTGTGGAGTCATCATTTAAATAACCATATTCTCTTCCGTTTGTTCCATTCAGAATATCGTTGTAATACTCCTCCAGACCATAACTTCCAACATTATCTTTTCCCGTGAATCCAATGACATCACAGGCCAGGGAATCATAAGGATAGATTCTCTGATACTCTTCTTCAAACCACACACCCTTTATATTAGGATTATTCTCAACATCATTCTGAAGTTCAAGAAATGGTGCAATTTCTTCATAGGTTAACTTCTTTGCTGCAACATAGTATTGTGCAGATGGATTTTGTGTCACATAAGTTCTGATTGCACCCTCATCCAAATCAAAGCATTGAAATAAAGCCGCCAGCGTTGGCTCCAGATAATCTTCTTTTTCAAGGATCAATTTGTTGTCAAGGATCAGATTGTAGACCTTTTCACTCATTGCGATCGGAGTCCCTTTCGCATCTACAATATCACCACGTTTATAAGGTATTGTTCTACTATCATACTCTTGCTGTGCAAGAACCTGTTTCTTGTACTGTTCCCCGCTGTCTTTGTTAATTAAAATTAACCTTGTGCTTAATCCTATGAAAGCCAGTAATACCAATCCGAATAGTATTACCAGCTTTTTTTGCATGCTTGTTGTAAATCTATATTCTTTTAATCTCTTTTTTCTTTTGTTCAAGATAACTCCTAACTGCCAGCTTCCATGCTTTCTCAGTTTCTGTTGTCCGGAAGATCCTGATACTGTCTGACATAATCACTTTCTTCACCAGAAATCGAAACGATTTGTCCCTGTGTTGCGTATTTCATGCCCAGGTCTTCTATCGCAATTTTTCTGATTTCTTCTAAATCAACCGACGCAAGAATTCTATTATACTCTTCTTCATTATCCATTGTCATGGTGTTTACTGTGCTTTCCAGCCTGGCGATACTTTTAATCGTGTTGGTAATGTCACACTGAAGTCTGATATATCCTGCAAGAATCAAACCAGCAGCTCCAAGCGCTACAGACAAAAATATAACATAACCGGCACTCATGTGAAAAGCCTTTTCCCTATTTTTTCTGGCAGTATGGCTTAACTTTTTAGAAGGTACACGTTCAAGTGCATCTCCCACTGCAAGATTTCTTGCTGTATTCCCATAGATTACTGCCTGATTTTGTCTGTCCATCCCCACATCCCCTTTTGTTCTGTCTGATCTTATCTTTTTTCAAATACACGCAATTTTGCGCTTTTTGACCTTTTATTCATTTCAATTTCTTCCTCTGTCGGAAGAATTGGTTTTCTGCTGATGACTCTGCCTTTGGAAACATTACCGCATATACAAATTGGAAATTCCGGCGGACAGGTACATGGATTTTCATTTTTCTTAAATGATGATTTTACGATTCTGTCTTCCAAGGAATGGAATGTTATAATTGCTAATCTTCCACCTGGATTTAAAAATTCAATCATGGAATCCAGCGAATCTTTTAAAACATCTAATTCACTATTACATTCAATTCTGATTGCCTGAAATGTTTTCTTGGACGGATGTCCTCCTGTGACTCTCATTTTTGCCGGAATCGCAGCTTTGATAATATCATTTAATTCGAATGTTGATTCGATTGGTTTCTTTGCTCTTGCTGCTGCAATATGTTTCGCAATATTCTTAGCAAATTTATCCTCGCCATAATCTCTTATAATTCTATATAGTTCCATCTCTGAGTAGTCATTAATAATTTCTTTTGCACTAATGGCATTCCTGTTGTCCATTCTCATATCAAGAACTGTGTCATATTTGTAGGAAAAACCTCGTTCTATGGTATCCAACTGATAGGACGAAACACCCAGATCAAGCAAGATTCCGTCAAGTCCCTTGACGCCAAGCTGTTTCAACCTGGACACTGCATTTACATAATTATCTCGGATAATTGTAATTCTGTCCTGAAATGGCTCCAGTCGTTTTGTTGCTGCCGTAATTGCAGATTCATCCTGATCGACTCCATATAAATGTCCATGCTCTGATAGCTTTGAAGCGATATGAAAAGAATGTCCGCCGCCACCAAGTGTCCCATCCAGATAGACACCATCCGGTTTGATATCAAGTGCTTCAATCGTTTCGTTCAATAATACTGAAACATGTGCAAAGTCCATTCTTATTCAACTCCTGTTATATTCCCAAACCAAGATCTGCCATATGTTCAGCGATCTCATCCATATCTTCATAATTAGCAGCTGCTTCCCATTTCTCTCTGCTCCAGATTTCAATTCTGCTTGCAACACCAACTAAAACAGCATCTTTGGTAATCTGTGCAAACTCTCTTAGAACAGAAGGGAGAAGAATTCTGCCCTGCTTATCTACTTCTACGGTTGCCGCACCTGCCAGGAAAAATCTCACAAATGCTCTGGCATCTTTATTGGTCAGTGGAAGCCCTTTTAATTTCTCTTCAAATGCTGCCCATTCTGTGTTGTCGTAGACAAAAAGACATCCATCCAGACCCTTGGTCACTACAAATTCATCACCCAATGCTTCTCTGAATTTGGAGGGAACAATCAGTCTGCCCTTAGTATCAATTGTATGATTATATTCACCCATGAACATACACATCACCTGCTTTTCCAATACCAAGGGTTGATGTAGTATCCACTTTCTACCACAATCCACCACTTCTTACCACTTATGCATTAATATTACCCCATTCCCTATGGTTTGACAACCCAATTTCTTAAAAAAAAATGAAGTTTGGGCATAAAAAAAAGCCTTGAAATCAAGGCTTTACAACATATTGTATCACATATAAGCAATGCGTCTATATCTAGTTTTTTGGTGTATTAGTACTTTTTTCCTGTTTTTTCATTCTAACAGTTTTCCATGTAAAAACAGCGATTGCAAACACAAAACAAATTAGTCCAAACATCTGTGAAACTGCAATCCCTGTACTTCCAATAAGAAGCTGATCTGTTCTGATTCCTTCAATCCAAAATCTTCCGATTCCATATCCCCCCAAATAAATCAGACAGATTTCACCGTTGAACTTCCTATGCTTCCAATATAGCAACACGATCACAAGAATCATCAGATTCCAGAGGCTTTCATATAAAAAAGTAGGATGCACCTGAATGTAGTTGGTTCCTTCAACAATTTTCGAAGCGATCTCCTGTGTGATATCACTCTGTCTTACAGCTTCTATTGGTAACCGCATAGCCAGAAGATTATCACTATATCCACCA
This sequence comes from Clostridia bacterium, assembly GCA_003246295.1. Taxonomy (GTDB): domain Bacteria; phylum Bacillota; class Clostridia; order Lachnospirales; family Lachnospiraceae; genus SZUA-378. Next base: position 121,549 of record QKAS01000022.1, read on the forward strand.
AACACTTCACGGTTCATAAAATTACCATATCTACCGATCAGCTGACCCAACAATAACCCTGGAACTGCAGTATCTGACATCAGTAAAAAACTGCTTTTTTTGATTCTTGCATAAACTGCGAGGGTTATAAAAGCAGCGATTACGCCACCATAAATTGCCAGACCTCCCTGCCTCGTATTAAAAATACTGAGCAAATCATCTTTATAATTATCCCAGGTAAATGCAACATAATACAATCTTGCACCAATGATCGAGGATATAATGACATAAATCGAGAAATCCCAGTAAAGATCCGGATCCTGTCCTGACTTTTTAGCTATAATAGTTGCCAGCAAAATTCCCATGAGTATCCCAAACCCAATAATCAGTCCATAATACGTCACATCAAACCCAAATACAGAAAAGCTTTTCGGTACATTTTCAAGATATATTCCCAGATTCGGGAATGCAATATCCCCGTTTCCCATCATTTCTTTCATTTACTGCTCCCTTCAAACTTCATTTTATACATTAAATCGGAATAAAATGACATCGCCGTCTTTTACTACATATTCTTTTCCTTCGATTCCAACCACACCCTTTTCTTTCGCTGCAGAAAGTGAACCATATTCTAACAGATTCTGGTATGCTACTACTTCCGCTCTGATAAAGCCTCTTTCAAAATCCGAGTGGATCTTGCCAGCTGCCTGTGGTGCTTTTGTTCCTCTCTTGATTGTCCATGCTCTGGTCTCATCTTCTCCAGCGGTCAGGTAACTGATCAGACCAAGGAGGTGATAACTTGCTTTTATCAGTTTGTCCAATCCTGATTCATTCAATCCAAGTTCTTCTAAGAACATTTTCTTCTCATCTTCATCTAGTTCAGAGATTTCCTGTTCGATCTGCGCACAGATTACGAACACTTCACTCTCGCTTTCTTCTGCAAATGCTCTTACTTCCTGAACATAACTATTCTGAGCTCCATCATCAGCAAGATCAGACTCTGCTACATTCGCCGCAAAAATAACCGGTTTATCTGTTAGCAGATTATATGAAGCACGCCAGATTGTCTCTTCATCATCAAGCTCTTCCATAAAAGATCGCGCAATTTTACCTTCTTCCAGATGTGCTTTTAATTTTTCCAGTAAGACCAGTTCTTTTGCAAGAACTTTATCCATTTTAGCACCTTTGGCTGTTTTTGAAATTCTTCTTTCCAGTATTTCAATATCGGAAAAAATTAGTTCCAGATTAATGGTTTCAATGTCACGCACTGGATTCACATTGCCATCCACATGAATTACATTGGTATCTTCAAAACATCTGACAACATGAACGATTGCATCTACTTCCCTGATGTTACTTAAAAACTGATTTCCAAGACCTTCTCCTTTGGAAGCTCCCTTTACAAGACCTGCAATATCAACAAACTCAATCACTGCTGGTGTTACTTTCTTGGAATGATACATGTCTCCAAGTAACTTCAATCTATGATCTGGAACTGTTACAATTCCAATATTGGGGTCAATCGTACAAAATGGATAATTTGCCGACTCTGCTCCCGCTTTTGTAAGTGAATTGAACAGTGTACTTTTTCCAACATTGGGTAACCCTACAATACCTAATTTCATTCTTTTCTATATCTCCTTTAAACGTGTTGATTTCATGTTTTATGATACAATAAAACTGCCAAACCGAAGGTTTGTGTAGATAACGATCATAAATTATGGTTTTTGATTTATGATATAACGTCATAATATTCACTTGATAATATAGCACATTAGGGCTCAAATTCCTAGAAAAAGTGATATTGGATATAAAAATTATTCAGATTTCACTTTATTAATCCATGATTGTTTCATTTTTTCTTAATCAGCTTCTCAAGTAAATATCATTAATATAGTTATCCAGACTCAATCTGTCCTCTCCTTCTTTCTCAAAAACAGGAAGTGCCTATCACACTTCCCTTGCCTTGCTCATTATATAAGCAATTCATCAGAGAAGAAACAGACCATTGAACATTCGGTTAAAAAAAGCTGACATCTAGTTCACAACACAAAAAATCAGGATAGATTTTTCTATCCTGGATAATATTTTAATTTATTTATTTCCTTCGCTTTACTAAATTAGAATCCCATTACTTTCCACTTTCATGTTTATTATTAACGTATACTGCAATTCCAAGCATGATTTCTTCTGCCGTTTCAATTTGTACTAGTGCTTCTTCTCTACTTGCAATATAAAAATCATCGTAATCGCTTTTATGTCTTATAACTTCTAGCTTTGCAATTCGCCGTCCCCATGTTTTTGCAAAAACCTCTGTGTGAACGTACTTCTTATTAAAATATGCTAATGTATCCTTGTGTTTCTTAAATGCAATAGGTTCCAACGCTAAAACAGCGCCGATACTGTGAAAACATGAATAATATGCTCTATTATTTGCTGCTTTATATTTGCCTGCATCCAGTAAAAGTTTTGCTGATTCCAGATCATCTTTTGCTTGTTCCAATTTATAAATAGCCACATCATAATAGCTGCCTTCAAATATATCATCCATTAAATTGGTACTCCTTCACGGCTTACATTATTATAAAACATATATGCATTCTTCCAGTGCTCAAAGTGATTTATATTCTGAACAACTGGCATGATTTCCGTCCCATGCTCCAAGTTGAAATCATATGTTAAATCAATAATCTTGTCTTCACACATTTTAAGATCGTCAAAATCTACCAATATCATGATATCAATGTCTGAGTCCTTATCAAAATCACCTCTTGCATACGATCCATATAAGATGACTTTCTTAATATGAGAATCAAGTATATTGCTCAATTCACTTCTATATGCTTGTAAAAGATTTTCAATTTGCTTAGGCATTCCAATCACCTTCCTTACTATCTTTCTTATATTATAAGCCGAAAAATTTTTAAATACAAGCATGCGTAAGCTAATATAAAAATAGGCATCGACATTCTTTTCTATCCAGTTATCAAAAAATAGGGCTGACAGAAATAAATCTATCAACCCATTCATTTACAATATTTATTCGGATATTAAGGCCCACCTATAAGTTTCTTTGTTTCAGTTTCTACGTACCAGTTAAAATAAGAATAAATAAAGTTATAAAAAGTTTATTTAGGTCAATATCCTCTTAATTCTAGTGAAATGAACTCTCAACTTTTTGGATAGGCTACATGTGTAATAAGTGCAGCCATGATAACTGTAAGCATGCATCTTTTTTTATATCAATGTCCTGATTATTCCAGTTCTCACCGAAAAGAACATCATCATTAAAATGTGCGAACTCCGGTGCAAATGTTCCAAAGGCATCTCTGCCTGCTGTCTGTATTATCTTTTCTGCCATAACAATCCTCCAATCTGTTGTAATTAAAGTGACGCTCTGAATATATCAGCAATATCCTTCTGCATAAGTGTTGCCCATGCATTTTCAAGACCTTCATTGTCAGCCACGTGCTTAGCCATCTCATCGATGCGGCTTTCATCAATTCCAACCTCCTTAAGATGCATAGGAATATTAATAGATTCAAAGAATTTATAAGTAGCATCAATTGCCTGCTCTGCAATAGCAAACTTATCCTGATTAGCATCGATGCCAAATACATTCACACCGTATTTTACAAAACGGTCTACTGTTTTTTCACTGAGGATATGCTTCATCCATCTTGGAGTGATAATTGCAAGCCCTTCACCATGGGTAATGTCATAATATGCAGAAAGCGCATGCTCCATGCCGTGACAAGGCCAGCCAGATGGACTATTACCAAGAGAATAAATACCATTGCAACCATATGTACAGTCAAGCATCATCTCTGCTCTTGCAGTGTAATCCTCAGGATTTTCAAGGCATTTCTTCGCATTTACCATGAGGCTCTTAAGTCCTGCCTCCATAAATCCATCATTGAGAAGTGTTGAATCTTCACAGAAATATTGCTCCATAATGTGGTTCATGGCATCCGCACAGCCTGCAGCGGTCTGTTTTTTCGATACAGTAAAGGTATATGTCGGATCAAGAAATGAAACCACCGGATAAAGGAGAGAATCCATATATCCTATCTTGTCATTTGTCTCAGTTCTTGAAATAACTCCGCCCGGATCATACTCACTTCCTGTGGCTGCAAGTGTAATAATATCCACGATTGGAAGTGCAGCCTGTGCCTTTACCTTATAAGAAATCAAGTCCCATGGATCTCCGTCATACTTTGCTCCGGCTGCAATAGCCTTGGAACAGTCAAGTACACTTCCACCACCCACAGAAAGAATCACATCAACATTATTTTCCTTACAGATTCTCACGCCATCAAGAACACTTGGGTCATACTTTGGATTAGGCTGAATGTCAGCAAGCTCATAAATTTCGAAGTCCTTCAAAAGTCCTTTTACTTTGTCATAAAGACCAATCTTCTTGATGCTTCCACCACCATAGGTAAGCAGGATCTTTTTTCCGAATCCGCTCATAACTTCTGGAAGACTTTCCACAACATCTTTTCCAAAAATAAGTCTTGTTGGTGTTTGATAATTAAAGTTTTGCATGTAATACCCCCTTTTTATCTTCTAATAAAATTACTATCTGCTTCGGACATTTCATCTAAAATGTAGCGTTCAACTTTCATATGAAGATCATATTTTTCCCTAAGATTTGCTATTGTTTCCATCATAGGCGATGCATGATGCACATCAATTGCTTCCTGGCTTTCCCACTTATCAACAAGTAACACGGTTTCTGAGTCACTTAAAGGAAGAAAATACTCATACTGCAAGTTGCCTTTTTCCGCACGAATTTTATCCACAGTACCGCTTGCAATCATTTCTTCTGCAAATGCTTTTGCATTTCCATTTTGTCCTGCGTAATAAATATTTACTGCAATGCTCATTGTCGATCCCCCTTCATAATTTTTTATAATTTTCCACCAAATACCGGAAAGAATCTATGTGCACCATAATCCTTGATATGCTCAATGTTCTTAAGAATCTCCATATCCTCAGCTGATATTTCAAATTCAACGTCAGCATTACTCTTCATATGCTCTGGATTCGCTGTCTTTGGAAGGGTTATCGTTCCAAGCTGAAGATCATAGCGAATGCAAAGCTGCGGTACTGAAACTCCATATTTCTTTGCAATCTCAGCTATCTTTTCATTCTTAAGGGCTTCTCCATGAGCAACTGGTGAATAAGCTTCCATAACAATGCCCTTATTCTGACAGTACTCAATCAACTCAAGTGGTGTATTGGAAATATGGCAAAGCACCTGATTTACCATAGGCTTTACTTCTGCTACTTCCCAAAGGTTATCAATATCTTCCTCAAGAAAATTTGAAACTCCGATTGCACTAATCTTGCCAGCCTTATAAGCATCTGTTAAAGCTCTCCAGGCTTCTCTATTTCCTTCAATATAACGATTCTCAGACTGATTCACCTCTACCCAAGGCTGAGGGCTGTGAATAATCATCATGTCGATGTAATCAAGTCCAAGCTTCTTTAATGATTCTTCGATACCGTCTGCAGCAGACTTATAATCCTTGTGCTCTGCAGCTACTTTTGTAGTAACAAATATCTGGTCTCTGGCAATTCCTGATACTATGACACCTTCACCTACACCGCGCTCATTTCCATAAGCCTGCGCCGTATCAATGTGTCTATATCCCATCTTGATAGCTGCATCCCTATCATCAATCATCCATGTTCCAAGAGCCAGTTGTGGAACTTCTACACCATTTGCCAATCTAACCTTTTTATCAAACATATAATCTTCCTCCTTACGCCTTTTCACCTCGCTTGTCGGCTCAGTATCCGTTGTTCGTCAAATATCTGCTCGTGCAAGCACGGCATCTATTTCCCTCGCTTATCGCTCAAATTCAGGTTTCCAAGCTGCAAACTGTACAAGCTGTGCATCGGTTCTGTGATAATATCTCTCGTTCTTATCAAGCTTTGCAATTTCAGCCATTTCATCACACATAAGTTTAAAATCAAGAATATTAAGGTTGTCTTTGATATGGTCTACATTCATACTTCCCGGAATAACAACAAATCCCATCTGCGTATGCCAGCGAAGAATAATCTGAGCAGATGTCTTTCCATACTTCTTTCCCAGCTCAGCAAATAAAGGCTCTTCAATAAGCGATTTATCTCCATGACCAAGCGGATACCAGCTCATAAGCTTGATATCATATTTATCCAATGTCTTACGAAGCTCTGCCTGTGTAAAATACGGATGTGCTTCTACCTGAATAAACTGAGGAACTACATCCCACTTTGTCTGAAGCTTTTCTATGTACTTGCCTTCAAAGTTAGAAATACCTATAGACTTTACTTTTCCATCCTTGTATGCCTTCTCAAGCTGTCTGTAACCAGCGAGCCAGTTTCCTGCTGGCTGATGAATGTAGAGAAGATCTACGTAATCTACACCAAGACGCTCCAAGGTTTCATCTACAGCATTCTCATTTTTATACTCGGACGGCCATAGTTTTGTTGAAAGAAACACTTCTTTTCTGTCTACACCACTTTCCTTTATTCCACGTCCGACAGCACGCTCGTTAACATACGCATTTGCAGTATCTACAAGGCGATACCCCATCTTAAGTGCTTCCCTTACACTGTTTTCTGCATCTGCAGGTGATAACATAAATGTTCCGATTCCAACTACCGGACATTCAAATTTGTTGTTTAGAATAATATTCACCATGTGTAACCCTCCTTCGTCATTCTTTCTGCTCTTTAGGATCCTGATACTTGATTACCTTAGCTGGCACACCGCCAACAACTGCATAATCAGGCACATCCTTTGTAACAACTGCACCTGCACCAACGACTGCATATTCACCAATCGTTACACCTGGACAAATAGTTACATTCATTCCAAGCCAGGCATTTTTCTTTACTAACACCTTGCCGTAGGTATACTTGGTGTGACGCTCATTCATATCATGATTGATGGTTGCAATTCTAAGTCCCGGAGCGGACATTGCACCATCTTCAAACTCAATTCCACCTGATGCGGAAAGAATTGCAGAATGATTGATAAAGACATTCTTTCCAAACTTAACGCGATTTCCAAAATCACAGATAAACGGTGTCAGGATTCTTACATCATCAAGTTTTCTTCCAAAAAGCTCTTCTAAGTATTCCACATATTTGGGTTCATCCGGCATACATGCATTGGCTTTTGCACAAAGTGTTCTGGCACGCATCATCTCATCTACAGCTTCCATAAAATATGGCTCCATAACATTTGTAGGTCCGCCCTGATCCATTAGTTCATATACATATCCATTTTTGTAATCCATAAAAACCTCCTACATTAAACCATTAGACTTAAGCCAGCCCTCAATCTGAGCATCCGCTCTGTTTACACTGCTTCCATTAAGCGGAAATCCCTTCTTAATGTCTGCGCCTGGACAAAGCTTCTTTAAATCTGACTCGCTTGAGCCCATTCCACTTCCTTCATTGGTGCAAAGTGGAAGAATTGTCTTTCCAGAAAAATCAAAAGCATCAAGGAAAGTAAATACAGCCATTGGCATGGTTCCCCAGTAATTTGGATAGCCAAGAATCACGGTATCGTATTCATCGATACTTTCCGGAAGAGCTACAAATTCAGGTCTTGCGTTCTGTTTCTTATGTTCCTTCGCCTGAGCAATACAAGTGTTATAATCCTTCGCATATGGTGTTTTCATCTCCATTTTGAAGATGTCGGCTCCAATCATATCCTTGATTTTGCCAGCTACAATCTCCGTATTACCAACTTCTATATATCTCATTGAGCCGCCAAAATAATTTTCATCTGCTCTTGAAAAGAATACCATTAACACATTTGCCATAGTATCCACCTCAATCTTTCTTAATATTCTCGGCATCCCACGTAAGGACACCTGTTTTAACTGCTTCTTCGTATCTGGAAATCTTGTAATTGAGTCTATCCATAGTAGCCTGATACTTATCAAGATTCTTCTGTACTTCTGCGCGAGCATCCATCAAAAGATCTCGTCTTGCTGTAATCGTAGAATCCCCTTCCTGGAAGAGTTTCACATACTCAATCAGCATTTCGACAGGAACACCAGCACTTCGCATACAGACAGCATTCTCAACCCATTTGATATCCTGTTCAGTATAGTCACGAATGCCACCCTTAGTCCTACTCACCTCCGGAATAACACCAACTCGCTCATAATAGCGGAGGGTATCCTGGGTAATATCATATTTTTTACAAACTTCCTTGATAGTCATAAGCGATTCTCCTTCAAATCGATTCGTTTTTGGTACCTTGTATCTGCACTATATACCTTGGAGTTAACTCCAAGTCAATACCCTAAATGAATTTTTTTACAAAAAAATATCGGATGCCCGAAGACATCCGATTCCAGTTCATTTCTTTTATATTTTTATACTAACCCGGGTCTCAATATAGCTTGTTACAAATGAAATAATATTGATATTTTTTCTTGGTCTCCCAAATATCGAGTACCACGGGAGTACCATTTTTCTATAAATCATAATAATTTATAACAAGTTACATGTGAGAACAAATTACCACGAACCCAGTAATATGATATGTGGCTTCATAGAGTTTTATGACTCTTTATGGAGATACATGAAACAGGCGTTCATATAAAAATACCTAATTTCATTCTTTTACTTCTTCTCTTCCCATTTCCGGAATAATTCCAAGAAATTTTGTGTGTTTTCAAATGTCTTTTCTTTTTCGAATACTGCTGATCCTGCAACGATTACATTTGCACCTGCATCAAGTATCATTTTGGCATTGTCAAGTTTGATACCGCCGTCTACTTCAATATCCACATCCATATTATTCTGATTTAGATAGTCACGTAGTTTACGCACTTTTTCTTCGCATTCCGGTATAAACTTCTGTCCACCATAACCTGGATGAACCGTCATAATGAGAATCATATCTGTAAGATGTAAAAATGGGTATAGTGCTTCAACTGGTGTATCCGGACTAATTGAGAGCCCCGTTTTACATCCAAGCGCCTTAATCTGTGTTAATGTCTCCTCTACACATTCACTGGCTTCCAGATGAATGGTGATACCGTCTGCACCGCATTTTACAAACTCTTCAATATATCTCTCTGGGTTCACAATCATAAGATGTACATCCAGAAATTTTTCTGTGGTATTTCGTACAGCAGATAGAATTGGCATTCCAAAAGAAATGGACGGCACAAAAACACCATCCATCACATCAATATGAATGTACTGGGTACCTGCCTGATCTGTCTGTCTGATTTCCTCTCCCAGGTTTAAAAAATCTGCTGCCAGGATAGATGGCGATAGCTTACTTCTCATTAATATCTCCTCTTTTCTCCAAGTTCCTGATAAAGCTGTTTGTAATTATCATATCGCTCCTGACTGATTTCACAACGATTCACCGCATCTTTGATACCGCAAACCGGTTCGTGAATATGAGAACAACCCTGAAATCTGCACGTCGTCTCAAATGGTATAAATTCAGGATAGTATTGTGCAAGTTCGTCTTTTTCTATCTCATCAAGTGTTAAAGAACTAAATCCAGGTGTGTCCATAATATAGGTCTCATCTTGAATGGCAATCAACTGCGAATGTCTTGTTGTATGTTTTCCTCTGTCGATTTTTGCGCTGATTTCACCAGTTTCCATGCAGACTTCCTGCTGAAGACAGTTAATCACTGAGGACTTTCCGACACCACTTGGCCCTGCCAGAACCGATGTTTTACGATATAATTCAGCCGTCAGCTGGTCGATACCTTTTTTACCAGCTGCGCTGGTGATTAGAACTTTGCTTCCGGAATTTTTATAAATTCTGATTAAAGACTCCATTTCATCTTTCGAAGCAATATCTTCTTTGTTAAAACATATGATACATGGAATTTTCTGCTTTCTCATCATAATCAAAAAACGATCGAGCAGATTCAGGTTTGGTAAGGGTTTCATAATCGAAAACACAATGACCGCCTGATCAATATTGGCAACTGCAGGTCTGATGATTTCATTTTTTCTTGGAAAAATCTGTATTATATTTCCTGTTACGGCTTCGGAACCGACAAGGTCGAACTCCACATCATCTCCAACCAAAGGTTTTGTACCATCTTTTCTAAAGATGCCTTTGGCTTTGCACTCAACGACACCCAGTTCCTTATTATGAACATAGTAAAATCCGGCAATCCCTTTAATGATCTTTCCCTGCATTTGTTATGATTCCTTCACGAACTGGATTGTTTTTTCCTGTGCTGTTACTTTTGAGCTGACAACATTGCCATCTGCATCTGTCTGTGGTGGATTCACTGGCACATGATAACTAATTGTCAGAATACCTGTATCACTTGTTTCGATACCGCTAATATTGATTGCAACAGGGAAACTCGTTGTTGTCGTGCTAAACAGTACTTTGCCTGTATCTGCTGCAGTTAATACAACACTTGCATTTCCACTCTCATAGTCTGCCGGTGCTTCTACACTGATATTACAACTATAAGATGCGCCAAGGCTTAGACGTAATTCAACGTCTGTCCCCAGTGTCTGCATACTTCCACCTGGATAGCTCTGATAACATACTGTTCCAGCTTCATAAGCAATATCCTCAACTTCGGTTACTGTTGTCACTACAAATCCAGCTGCTACCAGAACCGATTTTGCCTGTGTCTCTGTCATACCAAGAACATCCGGTATCTCAACTTTTTCATTGGTACCGCCTGTGCTGATTGTCAGTGTTACATAATCATTTCTATCAGCAATTGCTCCTGCTTCCGGAGACTGAGACACTACATCACCTTTTTGTACTTCATCAGAAACCGTTGTGTCTTTTTTAACTGCAAATCCTTCTTTTTCAAGAGCTGCTGTTGCTTCTGCCTCTGAAAGGCCTGTAACATCAGGAACTTTTACACCATTCTTACCAGCACTGACTGTAATAATGACCGACATTTCTGCCGTGACAGTTTCTCCTGCAGCAACACTACTTTCCATAACTGTATTTTTGTCATACTCTGTCGAAATATCATATTCCGTTGTATAGGTAATACCCGCAGCATCCAAAGCTGTCCTTGCTTCATCCAGACTCTTTCCAACCACTTCTGGCATTGTCTGTGATTCTTTTTGTGTTACTTCGCCTTCCTGTGCTTCCTGTGTCGGAAATAATCCAACAGCTCTGCCTGCAAAAAAGAGTAAGATGCAACCGATGACAACTGCAACAATAATCGTGAGTGTGGTTGTGATCCGTTCCATTCTCGGATCATAATCATCCTCTTCTTCCACTTCTTCCACAACGACCGGCCTTGGTTTCTTTTTATTATTCGTCACTGCTTTTTTAGGCGTCTGGACTATTTGTTGTTCTCTCAGACGCATTCCTTCATTTTTAGCAGCGGCAGCTTCTGCTCTTTGTTTGATTGCGATCATATCCTGATCCGGAACCATTTTTGTTTCTTCCTGTGCAGTATAGTTCACAAGTTTAACAAAATTTTCATCTGGATGAATCAGTGACTTTTTCAAATCAGCAATCAATTCTGCCATATTGGGATATCTTCTGTCCGGGCTTTTCTGAGTGCATTTGAATACAATTTGTTCTACACTTACCGGAATTTCCGGTACATAATCTCTAGGAGATGGCATTTCTTCCTGAATATGTTTGATTGCAATAGCGACTGTGGTTTCTCCATTAAAAGGAACGCGACCTGTCAGCATTTCAAACAAAGTGATTCCTAATGAATAAATATCACTCTTTTCATCACTATATCCGCCTCTCGCCTGCTCAGGTGACGTATAATGAACTGATCCCATCACGTTTGAAGTTATGGTATTACTCGTAGCCGCTTTTGCAATTCCAAAGTCAGTAACTTTTACTTTGCCTTCTCTTGAAATGATAATGTTCTGTGGTTTAATATCTCTATGAATAATGCGGTTATTATGTGCCGCTTCAATTCCCATGGAAATCTGAATTGCTATACTTATGGCTTCTTTTACAGACAGCCTTGCTTTCTTTTCAATATACTTCTTCAGCGTGATCCCTTCTACAAGTTCCATCACGATATAATAAATATTGTTCTCTTCTCCTACATCATATACATTTACAATATTTGGATGCATTAAACCTGCGGCTGCCTGTGCTTCTACTCTGAACTTATGTACAAAATTCGTGTTTTCACTAAATTCCTGTTTTAATATTTTTACCGCAACGAAACGATTTAATTTATGACATTTTGCCTTGTAAACATCAGACATCCCGCCGGTTCCGATTTTCTCAAGTATTTCATATCGGTCGCCAATCAGCATTCCTGTTTTAATCATTTTCACTCCCATCGGCATGCGCTTGTTCTGCATGCTCTCAAATCAAAAGTTGAACCTGTCAAAGTTCATCTTTACACATCGTCTGCAAATGGTTCCATTAGTATTACGGCAATATTATCCCTGCCGCCATTTTGATTGGCTGCGCTGATCAATAAATCTGCCTTTTTGGATATTTCTTCTTCCCTTAAAAGGATTGAAAGAATCTCCTGATCTTCAAGCATATTGGTCAGTCCATCAGAACACATAAGCACAATATCACCATGCTCCAATGTGACGTCAAAAAAATCCACTTCAACGCTTTCCTGCGCACCAATTGCACGCGTTATTATATTTTTATCAGGATGATTTCTGGCAGAGGCACGGTCAATTCCGCCCATCCTTACCATTTCTTCAACCAATGAGTGATCTCTGGTAATTTGTCTGATATCTTTTCCTATGACATAGAGCCTGCTGTCTCCAACATTGGCAACATGTAGAATTCCATCCTTAAAGGTTGCAACAACTACCGTTGTTCCCATACCACTCAAAGCATCATCTGCTTTCGCAGCCTCTCTGATTTTTTTATTTGCAGTTTCAATTGCTTCTCTGATGATATCGTTACAATCCAGTCTGTCTGAAAGACTGATTTCACTTATTATAACTTCTACCGTATACCTGGATGCATAATCACCAGCGTTATGTCCACCCATTCCATCAGCCACAATAAAAACATTGGGCAAACGACCCAGCGCTTGTTCTGATGCAAAGACGATGTCCTGATTTAACTGTCTTCTTTTTCCAACATCTGTTACAGATACTGCCTTAATCAAAATTCGCTGCCTCCTGACTGCTGTTCTTGACTATGACGACGCCTTAATTGTCCACATGCACCATCAATATCCCGTCCCATTTCCCTTCTTATAGTAACATTAATTCCGTTTTTTTCAAGTTTATTTTTAAATGCAACCACTTCTGCGTTGCCTGATTCTACATAATCTCGCTCTTTAATTGGGTTGACTGGTATCAGATTCACATGGCAATTCATCCCTTTCAATAGATGAATCAGTTCTGTTGCATCTGTATCCGTATCATTGACTCCTCCTACAAGGCTATACTCAAAAGTAAGTCTTCTACCTGTTTTGTCAAAATAATATCGACATGCCTGCAACAGTTCTTTGATCGAATAACGGTTTGCAATCGGCATCAGTGCTTTCCTCTTTTCATCCGTTGCCGCATGTAACGAGATCGCAAGTGTAATCTGAAGTTTCTCCTCAGCAAGCCGAATCATTTCAGGTACGATTCCACAGGTTGAAACCGTAAGATTACGCTGACTGATATTGAGTCCATTTTCATCTGAAAGTAACCTGATAAACTGAAGAAGGTTCTCAAAATTATCTAGTGGTTCCCCAGTCCCCATAACAACCACGTTACTGATTCGTTCTCCTGTGTCTCTTGCTATTGCATAAATCTGATCCAGCATCTCTGATGGTTTTAGTGATCGTTCCAATCCATCCAATGTAGAAGCACAGAACCTGCAACCCATTCTGCACCCTACCTGAGAGGAAATACAGACTGAATTACCGAATTTATAACGCATCAAAACACTTTCTACAAGATTCCCATCTGATAGCGCAAATAAATATTTTTTTGTCCCATCTGTTTTAGACTCCTGTACTCTGACTGTTTCAATTGAGACAAGCGTATCATGTTCTTCAAGATAAGTACGAAGATTTTTAGGGAGATTTGACATTTCATCAAAACGTCTCACATGTTTGATATGGAGCCATTCATAAATCTGCTTTGCTCTGAATTTTTTCTCTCCAGCTTCTACAATATGTTCTTCAAGCTGGCTAAGATTCAACGATTTGATATCTGTCATCTTCTGTTCATACCTCTATTATTTCTTTCTGATTAGTCTTGCCATATAAAAACCATCTGTTTCATGGATACCAGGCATGAGCTGTAAATGTCCTGCATCGGTATCCTCAAAGCGAAGTTGCTCTGGCATACTTTCTGAAATAGACTCAAGTTCAAATGGATACTGTTCTATCAGCCATTGAACAATGTCATCATTTTCTTTGCGATTGATTGTGCAGGTACTATATACAAGAGTCCCTCCACATTTTACATATTGCCATATCACACTAAGAATCTGTTTTTGTAACTTAGAAATTTCAATCAAAGACTCTTCAGTGATGTGATATTTAATATCTCTTTTTTTGCCAAGTACACCCAGTCCCGAACACGGCAGATCGGCAATCACTACATCTGCGGTTTCTATTTTTTCCGAATCAAGAATCAGTGCATCTGCCTTACTTGCTTCTATATTTTTCAGTTGCATTCTCTGGATATTCTGTTCTATCATATCTACTTTATAATCTGTCAGATCTCTTGCCTCAACCAAACCATTTCCTGACAGTTTTTCTGCTGCAAATATTGCTTTCCCACCAGGTGCAGCGCATACATCCATAACATGCATCCCAGGTCTGATTCTGGCAGCTTCTATAGCAAGCATGGAACTTACATCCTGAATTGTAAGTAACCCTTCCGCAAATCCCGGAATCATAGCTGCTCCTTCAAGATGCTCAATGATGAAAGCATACTTCAGATATGGATGTGGGTGTATAGAAATCCCACTTTGCACCATTTTTTGAATCAGTTCTTCTTTCTCCACACCTTTAAGAGATTCTCTGATTCTGATTACGACTGGATGTTCCTGTAATAGTCCGGCAAGCATTTTTTCTGTCATTTCTTCAGAATACTGTTCATCCCACATTTTTATAATCCATTGTGGCATAGAGTATCTGATTGAAAGTGACAGGACTCTGTTTTTAACGGGATTTGGATATTTGATCTGCTCTTTATTCCTGACTATGTTTCTTAAGACCCCATTTACAAAACCTTTTAATTGAAAAAACTTCTTTTTTTCAGCGAGTCTGACCGCTTCATTGCAAGCTGCCGAATCCGGAATTTTATCCATAAAAAGAATCTGATATACTGACATACGCAAAATATTTCGTATTACAGGTTTCATTTTTGTTGTTTTTGTATTGGAAAACTGGTCTATGATGTAATCAAGCTGAATCATTCTCTCAAGGGTTCCTTCTGAAATCCGCTTGATCAGTGCCTTATCCTCGGGCTTAATATAGTCATACTTTTCCAATACATTCCGAATCATGATATGGCTGTATTCTCTTCCAGATGTCACTTCAAGGAGAAGTTCAAGAATAACTTCTCTTGCCGGAAATGCTTTATTGGTCTGTTTCATTTGAGAACTCTTTTGATTAGTCTCTGTCATTTCTTCCCCCAAACAATAGCACAAGTCTAAGAAGCTGTAAAATGGAAGCAGCAGCGGCTGCCACATACGTTAATGCTGCTGCACTTAATACTTTTTTACACTGTCCAACTTCTGTTGTTCCAAGAATTCCCTGTCCCTCCAGAATCGCAAGCGCCCTTCCTGATGCATTAAATTCAACAGGAAGTGTTATAAGTTGAAATAAAACAGCAATGGCAAACACCCAGATCCCAATCTGAATCAATGTATAGTTATAACTTAATACGACTCCTAATATTACAATCGGAATTCCAAGTCTTGACCCAATATTTGCTGCCGGAACCAGTGCCGATCTTAGTTTCAACGGTCCATATCCATCATTGTGCTGAAGTGCATGTCCGCATTCATGTGCTGCAACACCAACAGCAGCTACTGATGGAGATGCATACGTAGCATCAGAAAGTCTAAGAACCTTACTTTTTGGATCATAATGATCCGTCAGATTGCCACTGATGTGTTCAATTCTTACATCATAAATTCCGGCCTGATTTAAAATTTTCGCCGCCGCCTGCGCACCAGTCATTCCGCTCATGCTTCTAACTTTTGCATACTTATTAAACGTCGAATTCACTTTCATTGAAGCACCAATTGATAACACCGCTCCAATGAGAACTAAAATATAAGTCCAGTCCATATAATAACCAAATCCATATAATGGGTACATACTCATTCCTCCTTGCCTTCTGTCATGATCTGTCCTTTTTCTACTTTATTTCCTAATAAGAAGTCATGCACACTCATTTTCTTCTTACCTTCAAGCTGAACTGCTTCAAGTACCAGTATCCCTTCACCTGTTGCAACTTGTAATGAATCACGCCCTACTTCTATAATTGTTCCTGGCGCTGTCATTTCAGGTCTGTTTTCTGTTTCTATGATTCTGGCCTCCCAGATTTTAAGTGATTTTCCCTGGAAATAGGTGTATGCACTTGGCCACGGATTCAGACCGCGTATCAAACGTTCTATTTCTGCTGCTCGCTTATTCCATTGTATACACCCCATCTCTTTTGTAAGCATGGATGCATAAGAAGATTTTGAATCCTCTTGTTTTTCTCTGCTTATGGTCCCTTCCTGAATGCGGCACAATGCCTCCAGTATCAGTTCAGAACCTATCACGCTCAGCTTATCATGAAGTGTTTGTCCTGTTTCCTGTGCGTCAATGGAAACTGCCTTTTTTAGAAGCATATCTCCAGTATCAAGTCCCACATCCATCTGCATAATCGTGACTCCCGTCTCCCTCTCACCTTCAATAATAGACCACTGAATGGGTGCCGCACCACGATATTTCGGCAAAAGAGAGGCATGAATATTCAGACAGCCATATCTTGGAATTTCCAAAATCTCACGGCTTAAGATCTGTCCAAATGCTGCCACAATATAGATATCTGCATTATATTTTTTTAATGTTTCCACAGCCTCAGGATTTTTGATTTTAGCAGGCTGAAATACCGGAATGTTCTTTGATACAGCATATTCTTTTACTTCACATGCCTGCATTTCTTTGCCTCTGCCTTTTGCCTTGTCAGGCTGTGTTACAACTGCCAGAACTTCATGTCCAGCCTCATAGATTGCCTTTAATGGTCCAACTGCAAACTCAGGGGTTCCCATATATAGTATCTTCATATCTGTTTCTCCATTATTCCGCGATAAATTCTTCATCCTCATCATCAGAGACATTCATAAGTTCACCTTCCACCCTGTCAATGTATAACTTCCCATCAAGGTGCTCCAGTTCATGACAAATTGCTCTTGCCAGTAGTTCGGTTCCTTCAATTTCAAATGGCTCCATATTTTCATTTAACGCAACTGCTTTTACATAATTAGGTCGTCTCACAATACCGGTTTTCCCAGGAACGCTTAAACATCCTTCATTCCCGACCTGCTCACCGCTCGTTTCTACAATCCTTGGGTTAATCAAAACAATTGGGGTTTCCCCAGTTGTATCAATTACCGCGATTCTCTTTAGGATACCAACCTGTGGTGCAGCGAGTCCTACGCCAAATTCTTCATACATGGTATCAAACATATCCTGAATTAATTCTTTTATTCTTGGTGTCATTTCTGTCACTTCTTTGCATCTTTTTGTTAAAACTTCATCACCAATTGTTCTAATGTTGCGAATTGCCATTTCCGTCACTCCTTTTATATAATGCTTAATATTGCCCCATAGGGTCAAAGTCAAATTGTATCATATCACTATTTCTGCCGGTTATTCTTCCGAATTCTTCTGCGTGTTCTCTGATTGCAATCAATGCTTTCTCGTCGCAGGCTCTGGCATAAAGTACATATCTGTAAATATCATTTATTTTCTCAATGGTAGCCGGTGCTGGTCCCACCAGATGGATATTTTTATCTGTTATCCGCTCCCTAAGCCTGCCTGCCAGTCGATCAGAAAACTGTCTGGCTTCAAACTCCTCTGGACTTAAAATCAATATCACAAGCAAATGTGCCACTGGTGGATACAGCATCATTTCCCGATAAACAATCTCTTCCTCGTAAAACCCAAGATAATCATGGTTTGCTGCATATTGCAAACTATAATGATCTGGCTGATATGTCTGAATGACCACTTCCCCTGAAGATTCTCCTCTGCCTGCTCTGCCTGCTGCCTGCGTAATTAATTGAAATGTACGTTCTGCTGCCCGAAAATCATTCACATGCAAAGACAGATCTGCTGCCAGAATACCCACTAGTGTAACCGCTGGAAAATCATGCCCTTTCACAATCATCTGCGTTCCAAGTAGAATATCCGCTTCATGATTCGCAAAAGAAGAGAGGATGGCATCATAACTCTCCTTTTTTCTCGTTGAGTCCGCATCCATACGTAAGACTTTTGCTTGTGGAAATTTTAACTTGATCTGTTCTTCAATCTGCTGCGTGCCTGCCCTAAAACCTGCAATAAATTTTGAAGAACATTCCGGACATTTTGAAACCATTTGTTCTTCATAGCCACAATAGTGGCAGATCAGCTTGCCATTACGATGTTCTGATAATGACACTGCACAATGTGGACATTTCATAACATGACCACAGGATCTGCAGGACACAAATCCCGCATAACCTCTTCTATTAATAAAAAGGATTATCTGCTCTTTTTTTGTTAATTTTTCTTCAATTAATTCCGAAAGACACGTGCTAAAAATAGAACGATTACCCTTTCTCATTTCTTCTCTCAAGTCGACAATCTGTGTGTTTGGAAGCGTACCACCTGTTAATCTCTGCGTCATCTCAAAAAGCTTATATTCTCCCTTTTTTGCTTTATAATAAGACTCAAGAGAAGGTGTCGCAGAACCAAGGACAACACATGCATTACACATCTTCGCAATCTGCTGTGCAACCTCTCTGGCGTGATACCTGGGCATGGATTCACTTTTATAGCTTGTTTCATGCTCTTCATCAATAATAATAAGGCCTAGATTCTGAAATGGTGCGAACAACGCTGATCTTGGACCAATCATAATATCAGTATCTTGATTTTTCGCTTTTTCAAACTGGTCAAATCTTTCACCAGCTGATAGTTTGGAATTCATGACAGAAACCCTGTCACCAAAACGATTATAAAAACGCATCACTGTCTGATAAGTCAAGGCAATTTCCGGAATCAGCATAATCGTCTGTCTTCCTCTTGCAGCCATTTCCTGTGCAAGATTCATGTAGACTTCTGTTTTACCACTTCCTGTGATTCCATGAATCAGATAGGTTTTAAAGATATCATGTTCAAAATCTCCAAGCACAGTATCAATAATTGATTGCTGCTCCTGACTAAGTTCTTTGGTTTCATCCTCCATCCTTTTATTTGATATAGGACTTCTGTATACTGTCTGGCTGTTTACTTTAATGATTCCTTGCGTTTCAAGATCTTGTACTGTTTTCCTTGAGATATTCAACTTCTCAAGCACTACCTCCTGCGGGATTTCATTTGTCTGTAACAGATGTTCAAGAAGACGACTTCTAGCCGTCTGTTTTTTCTTTTGAAAAAAAACTAGTTTTTCTTCAGCTTCCTTTTGTGCCAACAATAAAACAATTGTTTTCTTTTCCATTGCCTTCGTCTTTTGCTTGACAGGAAGTACCGTTTTTAATGCAGCAATCATGGTAGAACCATATTGTTCTCTAATCCACGCAGCAAGTCTGATTTGTCTTGATTCCAAACCTGCTCTCTGGGATGCTATCCCCTGAATATATTTTAGTCTGGAAGGATCAAAAGTACATACATCGCTGATTCCCGTGACATATCCTTGCCTGATGGTATTTCCCTTTCCAAAAGGAACCATGACTTCTACCCCAGGTTGAATTTGCTCTGAAATTTCTTCCGGTATCATATATTGAAATGGTCTGTCCACTTTCTCATGAGAGATGTCGATAATGACGTCTGCATAGCGTATTGTCATAAGCTTATTCCTGTTTGAATGATATCCTGTATGATTACTCTTTCATCCATAGGATAATGAACCCCTTTTATTTCCTGATAATCTTCATGTCCCTTACCGGCCAACACTATAATATCTCCCTGTTGTGCATGCCCGATGGCGTAAGCAATGGCTTCTTTTCTGTCAGGTATCTCAATGAAATCACCTGAAGTTTTCTGAATTCCCATTCTAATATCCGCTATAATGTCGAGTGGTTCTTCAAATCTGGGATTGTCTGATGTAATGACTGTAAGGTCAGCTAGTTCTCCGCTAACTTCTCCCATTTCATAGCGTCTGCTCTTAGCCCTGTTTCCTCCACAACCAAATAAGCAGACAAGTCTTTTGGGCTGATACTCTTTTAACGTTGTAAGAAGACTCTTTAATGCCATGGCATTATGTGCATAGTCAATCATAAGGGTATATGCATCAGAGATTGGTATGATTTCAATTCTTCCCTTAACTGATGTTGTCCGCAATGCCTCTATAATATGATCGCCAGTGACGTGAAAATGCCTGCATACTGCAATCGCAGTCAGCGCATTATAAACACTAAATCTGCCAGGTGCTGGAATCTTCACATGAAGATTCGTTAATCCAGTTGTATTAAATTCAACACCTAAAAAT
>QKAS01000035.1 GCA_003246295.1 Clostridia bacterium
ACACCTCGTTTTTTATTAATAGTAAATATTGCGTTATGATGCATTGTATTGCAAGTGAAAAACTGTAAATCAATATATTATTGACATATGCCCATAATTAAAATATACTAAAGGCATAAAGAAATGTCAATATAATTATAAGGAGAAATGAAGTATGCCAGGTGGAGATGGAACAGGACCTTTCGGAACAGAAAGCAGAAATGGAATGAGAACTGGAAGAAGTAACAGAATAGGGCGAGGATTAGGAAGAATGGACGGAGAGATGCAACCGGGAATAGATGGATTTTGCATATGCCCCAAGTGTGGTACTAAGGTTAAACATCAAAGAGCAGTGCCTTGTGTTACGGTAAAATGTCCACAATGTGGAACTATGATGTCTAAAATGTAGAAAGAAGTGGTTAAATGGAGAAAAGTGAAAAAACAGCCTTACAAGCTATTTTAATAACGCTGTTTATATTTGGAATTAAGGTAATTGCTGCAATTATTACAGGAAGCATTGCATTAAAAGCGGAGGCTTTTCATACTTTTTCTGATTCAATTGCTTCAATGACGGTTTTTGCAGGATTAAAGATGGCAAAACGAAAAACAAAAACATTTGATTAAAGATGGCAAAACGAAAAACAAAAACATTTCCTTATGGACTATACAAGATTGAAAATCTTATGTCTGTTGTTATTTGTTTTTATTGCCAAAACTGGATTTGAGATAATGAAAGATGGAGTAAAGGTTCTTTTGGATGCTTTTGTAGATTATGAAACGCTCAGTAAAACGGAAAAGATAATATTGAATACACCACAAGTTGTAGAGATAAAATCTTTGACCGGAAGGAACTCAGGACGATTTAAATTTATTGAAGCTAATATAATTATAAAGACTCATAATTTAGATAAGGCTCATATCATTGCGGACAAAATAGAAGAAAATATAAGAAAAGAAGTAAGAAATATTGATCAAGTTCTAATTCATTATGAGCCGATGAGAAAAGAAGAGATCGTATATGCAATCCCTTTGATGGAAGATAAGGAAAGTATTAGTCCACATTTTGGAGAAGCTCCTTGGTTTATGTTTATTATATTTAAGAATGGGCAAAAGACTGCAAACAGAGTAAAAGTCATTCAAAATCCATGTATCAAAGAAGAAAAAGGAAAAGGCATCTTAGCAGCAGAATTTTTACTACAAAATAGTATTGATGTTGTCATAGTGAAAAAAGATTTTTCTGGAAAAGGTCCTGCATATGTTTTTTCAGACGCTAATGTAGAAGTGATATTAACAGAGGAAGAGAAACCAGTATTAGCAATAGAAAAACTTGGTTTAACTTATAACGCCAATTAGAAAATTAAAATATTTCTAATTGGCATTTGACAAAAACTAATATGAATAGTATTATAATAATTAGCATATGCCCATAAATAATTAAAAACGAAAGAGAGGTACAATATGAAAATTGCAATATCAGCAACAGGTCAGAATAAAGAAAGCTTATTGGATAGAAGATTTGGTAGGTGTGATTATTTTTTGATTTACGACACAGAGGCGGGAGAGTTTGAAGCAATGGTCAACAATGGTGTATCTTCTGGAGGAGGAGCTGGGATAGCAGCAGCAAGTCAAGTGATAGAAGAGAACGTATCAGTGATTATTACCGGTAATCTTGGTCCTAATGCATTTGAATTGATAGAAAAAGCCGGAATCAAAGCATATAGTTGTGAAGCACTTCCAGTATTCAGAACAGTTGAAATGTTTCAAAAAAAAGGGCTTTCAGAGATTAATGCTGCAGGGAATGCACATCACGGAATGAAATAGGTAAATACAAGGAGCATATCCTGATAGGTACGTGTGCCTTGGCATACAGATAGGAGTTGGCATGAATATAGCAATACTGAGTGGAAAAGGAGGAACTGGTAAAACAACGGTATCTACAAATCTCGCAATGACATTGGGTGTTAGTTATGTTGATTGTGATGTGGAAGAGCCGAATGGATTTATCTTTTTGAATCCTTCTATTCAAAAAAGAGAGGATGTTTTTGTGGAATATCCTGTTATTGATCAGAAAAAGTGTGTTTTATGTGGAGCCTGTGCAAAAGCATGTCAGTTCAATGCACTTGCAAAAGCTGGAAAAGAGATTGTTGTTTTTGAAAAATTGTGTCATGACTGTGGAGCCTGCAGGCTGGCCTGTAAGGCAGATGCATTATCTTATGTGAAACGTTCTATTGGTAAGCTGGAAAGTGGTATGGCGAAGGAAATTAATTGCTATCGTGGTATCCTTAACGTAGGTGAACCAATGGCAGTTCCGGTCATACGCAAACTCTTGAAAGAATTACCGAAGGAAGATCATCTTGTAGATTGCCCACCAGGCACTTCTTGTAATGTAGTAACAGCACTTAAGTATGTAGATGCAGCAATTTTAGTTACAGAGCCTTCAGAATTTGGGCTGCATGATTTGAAAATGGCTGTGGAGCTTGTAAAACTTTATAACATCCCATACGGAATTATCATTAATAAAGATGACGGACAAGATAATATGGTGAAAACTTTTTGCAAAGCAAATGAAGTTAAATTATTTGGAACCGTTCCATACAGTATGGAAGCCGCCTCGTTATATTCAAAAGGAATGATGTTATGTGAGAACGACAACCACAAAAAGAACTTTATCAATATGGCAGAGAAGATAAAGGAGGCGTTTACATGGTAATATCAGTGTTAAGCGGAAAAGGCGGAACCGGAAAAACAACCGTTGTAGCTGCTCTGTCTGAACTTATTAAAAATGTGATAAAAGTTGATTGTGATGTAGATGCACCCAACCTGTATCTGTTCTATAAAGGTATGGATGTTGAAAAGAAAAACTTCTATGGTGGTAAAAAAGCAAAAATAAACAAGAGTCTTTGCATAGAATGTGAAATCTGGTGAAGAAGTCTGTAAGTTCGGTGCAATAAAAAATTGGACTATTGACCCATTTAGCTGTGAAGGATGCGGAGCCTGTACTTTAGTATGCCCGCAGAACGCGATTAAGTTGGTGGACGAAAAAACGGCAGATACCTTTATAACAAAAACGGATAAAGGGATCATATCCAGAGCAATGATGGGAATAGGAAGTGATGGATCCGGAAAACTGGTTACGGAACTAAGAAAGAATGCAAAACGTTTTACAGAAAATAACAGCATTGTAATTCTTGATGGTTCTCCTGGAATCGGATGTTCTGTAATTGCATCGATTACGGATACGGATATTGCACTTATTGTAACAGAACCAACCAGATCTGGGCTGGATGATTTAAAAAGAATTTTGGAGCTTGCAGAACATTTTGAAACACAAGTAATGATTTGTGTGAATAAGTATGACATCAATCCAGATATGACCTCTCAGATTGAGAATTTTGCAAGAGAAAAGAATCTTTTTGTAGTAGGAAAAATACCTTTTGATAAATTGGTCATGAAGTCTGTTAATACATTAAGACCAATCACAGAGTTTGCAGAAAGTCCTGCAAGAAAAGCAATTGAGGAAATGTGGGTTCGTATGAATAGTCTTATGAAAAAATAAAATCAAGTGAAATAGTAAACTGTTTCGCTTATCATGAAAAAATAAAAACAATAATTGGAGGAATAAAAGATGAATATAGCAGTAGCGAGTGATGGAAAGTTTGTAAGTGGACATTTTGGACATTGTGAAGGATTTACTATGTATGAGGTAGAGAATGTTGAAGTAAAAAACAAAGTTTTTGTACCTAATCCAGGACACAAACCAGGATATCTTCCTGTCTTTTTAAAAGAGCAGAAAGCAGATGTTATTATTGCAGGCGGAATGGGAGAAACAGCACAGGATTTATTTAACGAAAATGGGATTGAAGTTGTAGTTGGAGCACAGGGAAATGCAGATGATGCTGTAAAACTATATATCGCCGGTGGATTAAAATCTACAGGAAGTGTTTGTACAGAACACTCTCATGAGGGTCATTGTAACGATTAAGAAAGGTGATCTGTTTGCAGAAAAATCTTTTGTGGTATCAGGAAATATTATCACGTAATAACATTAAAAACACCAAACAAAAAGAAAAAATTTTACTTGAACTGATGCAGTCGTCAAGTCATCTTATGGCTGAAGAAATATATCAGAGGGTGAAGAATGATAAAATCGGGCTTGCAACTGTCTACAGAAGTCTAAAACTCTTTGAAAGACTAGGAATTGTGAAAGAAATTCCAATGGATGGTGTGAAATACTATGAATTGAAAATCTATAGTAAGAAGCCCTTGCACATTCATTTTAAATGTTCTAATTGTAATGTTATAATAGATATAGATGATGCTGACATTAATTTAGACTATATTAAATTGAATCAGAAAGTTGAAATGAAAAGAGAGCTGGAAGTAAATGATGTAAATATTACTTTGTTGGGTCTCTGTAAAAAGTGCAAGGAGGATTTACATGGCAAGACCAATTAAATGTAGAAAAGTAGAATTTTTCCCCAAGGATACATATTTTGTACCCTTGGGAAAACCAAAATGTAAGTTAGAAGAAGTTGTTTTGAAAATTGAAGAATTAGAAGCTATGAGATTGAAAGACATTGAAGGTTTAAAGCAGGAAGATTGTGCAGAAAAGATGCAGATATCTAGGCAGACATTTCAAAATATTATAGATGATGCCAGAAAAAAAGTAGCTATAGCATTAAGTGAAGGAAAGGCCATTAATATTAATGGAGGAAACTATACTTCATATCACTGTGTTTTTTATTGTTCAGATTGTGATACGACTTATCCTATACAATTTGAGCAAGATAAAACAATTTGTCCAAATTGTGGATCACAAAAAGTAAATTGTAGTAAAAAAACAAATGGATGTAAGAAATGGTGTCAGGAAAGTGAATAAAAAAACAAATGGATGTAAGAAATGGTGTCAGGAAAGTGAATTAACGAATCGTAGAAGAGGAAGAGAAATTGATGGAACTAAAGATAACAACTTTAATTGAAAATAATTCGGATGACTTGGGTCAGCTGCTATATGAACACGGGCTATCGTTATACATAGAGACTGATGGAAAGAATATTTTATTTGATACTGGAGAAAGTGGAGATTTTATTAAAAATGCCAAGTCTCTTAATAAAAGTTTAGATAAATTAGATTATTGTATCATTAGTCATGGACACTATGATCACAGTGGTGGAGTAGAAAAACTTATAAGTGAAGTTGATAAAGTTCCACCATTCATTGTAGGCGATGAATTCTTTAAGCCTAAATACAAAACGGTAGATGCTCCCGGATATAAATTTAATGGAAATTCATTTGATGAAGAATTTATAGCAAAGAAACATATTTCTTTAAGAAAAGTGAAAGAAGACATGATATATTTGACTGATCATATTATCGTTTTTCATCATTTTTCTAGATATACGGACTATGAAGTTAGAAACAGCAGATTTTATATAAAAGAAAATGTGGAATATATTCCAGACAATTTTGATGATGAAATATCACTGGGAATTATTACAGAAAAAGGATTAGTTGTAATTGTTGGCTGTTCTCATGTTGGGATTGTAAATATATTGAAAACAATTTCTAAAAGAGTTAATATCCCAATTTATGCAGTGATTGGTGGAACTCATTTAATTGAAGCTGATGAATTTAGGATGCAAAAAACAATGGATGCTTTTAAAGAAATGAAAATACAATTAATTGCATTGTCACATTGTACTGGAGAGGAAGGAATTCGTCTTATTAGTGAGGAACTGAAAGAGCAATTTCTTTATAACAATACAGGAAAAGTAATTGAGATTTAAATACGGATATATGAGGATGGACTTTGTGCAGAAAACACATAAGTCCATTTTTATTTATGACAAGTGAATTGATTTGTCAATTCATCTTATATTAAATAGTTATTGACATATGACCATAACAGTAATATAATTTTAAATGCAAATGATTTGCATTTGCAGAAAATGCAGATCGCTATAAACCAAACAGATGGGAGTAAACAATAATGAGAAAAGTAATTCGAAATGTAGTTGGAGTAGCCATGATACTCAGCACAGTGTGCTTATTTGGATGTAGTAATGAAGTTAAAGAAGAAGCGGTGAAGGAAAAGCCTATGATAGCGGTATCTATTGTACCGGAACAGACTTTTGTGGAAGCAGTTTGTGGAGACTTAGTTGATATTGTTACATTAGTTCCTTCAGGAAGCAGTCCGGAAAATTATGAACCAACGGCACAAGAGATGGAGAAATTCAGCGATGCTTCACTTTATTTTTCCATAGGAGTTCCTACAGAGGAAGCGAATATATTACCTAATGTAGGCGATGTAAAAGTAATATCACTACAGGATGAGGTAGCTGCTGTTTATGAAGATAGAACATTTGAATCGGGAGAAAGAGATCCACACATCTGGCTTTCACCAAAAAGAGTAAAAGTAATGGTGGAAACAATCGCAAAGGAAATGAGTGAATTAGATCCAGACAATAAGGGAACTTACGAGCAGAATGCGGCAGATTATATAGCACAGCTTGATGAAGTAGACCAGGAAATCAAAGATGCTTTAAAAGGTGTCGAAAGCAAGAACTTTATTGTATATCATCCTGCCTTTGGATATATTGCAGATGACTATGGATTAAAAATGTATGCATTAGAAAAGGAAAAGAAGCAACAGCACAGCATTTGCAGGATATGATAGATTTGGCAAAAAAAGAAAACATCAAGGTAATATTTTATCAGGAAGAAGTTGATAGTAGCCAGTCAGAAGCATTTGCTGAAGAAATAGGCGGTAAGACAATACAACTTGCCCCATTAGCGGCAGACTATATAGATAATCTGAAAAATATGGCGCAGACAATGGCAGAGGCCATGCAATAATGGAAACAGCGATTCATATTGATAACCTATCGGTATATTACGGAGAAACGGCTGCAATAAAAAACATTTGTCTTGATGTTAAGCAAGGAGAATTTTTGGGTATTATTGGACCTAATGGTGGAGGAAAGTCCACTTTATTAAAAGCGATACTTGGGCTAATTCCAATTACAACAGGCAACATACAAATTTATGAAAAAACGATTGGAAAGAATAGAACGGCGGTGGGATATGTACCACAATTTGCTACCATGGACAGGCGATTTCCCATATCTGTGATGGAAGTTGTTTTAACGGGAAGGTTAAAACAAGGATTATCGTTGTTTATGAAATATTCAAATGAGGATAAAGATATAGCAAATGAGCAATTAAAACGTGTTGGAATTGATCATTTGGCGAAAAGGCAGATATCAGAATTGTCTGGCGGTGAGTTTCAGAGACTTCTAATTGCCAGAGCATTAACCGTTCATCCTAAGTTATTGCTTCTGGATGAACCGACGGCAAGTGTTGATATGAACTCCAGGGAGCAAATCTATCATTTGCTAAGGGAATTGAACAAAGAAATAACAATTGTTCTTGTTACACATGATCTATTGGCCATTTCATCAGAGGTAAAAAAACTTGCATGTCTGAATGGGAAATTAGTATATCACGGAGAGCCCCTGCTTAACGAACATATTGTGAATGAACTCTATGGTTGTCCAGTTGATTTGATTGCACATGGAGTTCCACACAGAGTGTTAAAAGAACATGAGGAGGGAATAGCAAAGTGATTAGTGCCATATTTGAATATCAGTTTATGCAGAATGCATTTATTGCTAGCATATTAGCCAGTATTGTTTGTGGAATCATAGGTGTTATTGTGGTAGAGAAGAAATTGGTTATGATGAGCGGTGGTATTGCACATACTGCCTATGGAGGAGTTGGGCTTGGATATCTATTAGGATTTGAGCCAATCATTGGAGCATTTCTGTTCTCAGTCAGTGCGGCACTTGGAATAGGTGCAATTAAAAGAAGAGGCGGAGTACAATCAGATGTCATTATTGGATTATTCTGGTCACTTGGAATGGCTCTTGGAATCGTATTTATTGCGCTTATGCCGGGATATCCTCCAGATTTAAATTCCTATCTTTTTGGAAATATATTGTCAGTAACGAAAGCGGATCTGTATCTCATGATTATATTGAGCTTTCTTGTGGTTTTCATAGTAATTGCTTTGTTTAATGATTGGAAAGCATACCTGTTCGATGAAGAATTTGCTTCTATCATTGGTATAAAAACAGTATTTTTAGAATATTTGCTTTTGGTCTTAGTAGCAATGACAGTAGTTGTACTTATTCGGGTTGCAGGAATTATTTTGGTGTTGGCTTTATTAACAGCACCGTCAGCCATGGCTTCCATATTTTCGAAAAGACTTAAGAGTCGCATGATATTTGCTGTAATCTTTGGCGTGATTTTCTGTATCAGTGGTTTATGGATTTCGTATAAATTAAATATCGCATCTGGAGCATGTATTGTTATACTATCTGTTGTTTGCTATTTTTTTACCTATGCTATTCGTATAGTTCATATTAAGATGAAAAGAAAAAACATTGCATCAAAGCAAATAGTAGGGGAAGAAGAATCGGAGGTATAGAATTGAAAGAACAAATGGAAAGCGAAGAAAGATTAAAAAATAGTGGTCTAAAAACTACAAAGAGCCGAAAGGCTATTTTGGATATTTTGATAAGAAGCGATCAGCCAATGGCGGCGGAACAAATTTTTCTTGTATTAAAGGAAGAACAGATAGCTATTAATTTATCTACTGTTTATCGCACACTAGAGTCATTAGAAAATAAAGATTTGGTGACTAAAATTAGTATTTTAGATGATGACAGAATGCTATTTGAATACAATCAATTAGGACACAGACATTATTTGGTTTGCATATCCTGCAAAAAAATAATAACCGTACAGAATTGTCCACTTGGCACTTATGAAAAAACACTGGAAGATGAAACCCATTTTAACATCATTGGACATAAGTTGTATCTATATGGTAATTGTGAGGATTGCCAAATAAAAAATGCAAGTAATTAGGCATATGATAGCTATCGCGTTTTTTGGGGAGAAATGTATTTCGTGATAATAGGAATATGTTTCTCTTTTTTTAGCTCAATTTAGAGTTGATAATTATAGAAAAGAGTATTATTATATGAGCATATGCTAATTACTGGACATATAAGGAGGAAGTAAAGTGACAAAAATAGACATTATATCAGGCTTTTTAGGTGCAGGAAAAACAACTCTAATTAAAAAACTTTTAGAAGAAGCTTTTGTCGGTGAAAAAATAGTTTTAATAGAAAATGAATTCGGTGAAATAGGAATAGACGGATCCATACTGAAAGATTATGGTATTGAAATAAAGGAAATGAATTCTGGATGTATCTGCTGTACCATAGCTGGGGATTTTAGCTCTGCATTAAAAGAATTACTGTCACTTTATCATCCAGACAGAATTATTATTGAGCCATCAGGAGTAGGTAAATTATCAGATGTGATAAATGGATGTAAAAAGTTCTTAAAAGATGGTTTTGTTGAACTGAATATGTGTATTACGGTCGTGGATGCCATGAAATATAAAGTTTATTTAAAAAACTTTTCAGAGTTTTATGTAGATCAGCTTACAAATGCAAAAACGATTGTATTAAGCAGAACTCAAAATACGAAATCAGAAGTGATTGAAAATATTTTAAAGGATATTCAGAAATACAATCCCAAAGCCCATGTTGTAACAACGGACTGGAAAAATGTTCACGGAAAAAAGATTATTGAATTAGCAGAGACTTTAGAAGAAATACCTGGTTTGAAATTACTATTGGAACAACCAGAGCACGAACATCACCATGACCATGGAATTCATCATCATGCAGATGAAGTATTCCATGTCTGGGGAAGAGAAACAGCAAAAGTGTTTGAACGAAGTAAAATTGACGAAATTCTAAATCGTCTTAACAGTATAGAAGGAAATATTCTACGTGCGAAAGGAATTATTAGCACAAAAAGTGAAAAATGGATTCAATTTGATTATGTACCGGGTGAAGTGATAATCAGAGATACAACACCTGATTGTATTGGACGCATCTGCGTAATTGGAGAGCATATAAACGAAGATGTTCTTTCAGTTTTATTTGAATTATAGAGGTAGATATGGCAACTTATATAGATATTATAACGGGGTTTCTTGAAAGCGGAAAAACGACTGTCATCAACAAATTATTACAAAGTAATTATCTGGAAGAATTTCGTAAAATCGTATTAGTTATTTGTGAAGAAGGTTTTACTGAATATGATGAAGAAAAATTAGAGAAAATGCATGTTGAACTCTTGAGGGTGGAAAATGAATCAGATTTAAATGATAATTTGTTTATTCAAATTGCAGAGGATTAT
>QKAS01000027.1 GCA_003246295.1 Clostridia bacterium
AGGAATGCAGCATATTAGGAATATAGCATAGTAGGAATGTTGTATTTTAAGAATATAGTATATTAAGAATGCAGCATATTAAGAATAGCGCATATTAGGACAAAAACCGCAAAGCCAGTAAGGATATCGATTTGGGAGGAAAAAGAGTGGTAGAATTTAACGTAGAACTTAAAAACAAAACAATTTTAGTAACAGGTGCGGCCGGATTTATCGGTTCAAACCTATCTAAAAAACTTTTGGAAACTGTCGATGGTGTAAAAGTAGTTGGACTTGATAGTGTCAATGATTACTATGATATTTCATTAAAAGAGTATCGTTTAAACGAATTGAGTGCATATTCTAAATTTACATTTATCAAATGCAATATAGCGGATAAAGCTACCATTGAAGAAATATTTACTACATATTAACCTTATAAGAGTTATGATATCTGATGATGTTGAAGAAGTACTAATAACAAGCTTGTTAGATAAGAATATAACAATAAATGATTTTAAAAAGTTATATTTTATTAGGTGGAAAGTGGAAATTAAATACGACGAATTAAAAAATAGACTGCAAATTGAAAATTTTACAGGCGAATCAAAAGTGGCTATAGAACAGGACTTTTACGCTTCAATATACTTATCAAATATGATAGAACTAGCAAGAAAACAAAGTGATCAAATTATTTCTTCAAAACAAGAAGACAAAGAATTAAAATATCAGTATAAGACCAATTTAAATGTACTTATTGGTGCACTTAAGGATAAATTTATTATAATGATGCTTGAAAAAAGCAGATACAAACGGTCTAAAATGTTTAAATCAATTATGAAAACCGTATCCAACAGTGCTATTCCTATAAGAGATGATAGACAGTTTCCAAGGAAAATGTTTCTTGTTAGAAGTAAATTTCAGCTAAACAAGAAACGTTGCTTGTAATTTATGGTATATTATGTTGATGACATTGCCTGCGCTTCTTCACAGTTTACGGTCCTGCAGGTCGTCCTGATATGGCTTATTTCGGTTTTACTAACAAACTTCGCAAGGGTGAAAAAATACAGATATTTAACTTTGGTAACTGTAAAAGGGACTTTACATATGTAGATGATATTTTAACAGGTATTGTAAATGTAATGCAGAAAGCACCTGACGAAACCGAAGATGGTGCAAAATATAAGGTCTATAACATTGGAAATAATCAACCGGAAAATTTACTTGATTTTGTTGATATTCTTCACCAAGAACTTATTAGTGCAGAGGCACTACCACAAGATTATGATTTTGAAGCACATAAAGAGCTTGTGCCAATGCAACCGGGTGATGTAGAAATGATTTATGCTGATGTTGATGAGCTTGTTAAAGATTTTGGTTTCAAACCATCTACTTCTTTAAGAGATGGGTTAAG
Source organism: Clostridia bacterium (assembly GCA_003246295.1). Classification (GTDB taxonomy): domain Bacteria; phylum Bacillota; class Clostridia; order Lachnospirales; family Lachnospiraceae; genus SZUA-378. Next base: position 1,391 of record QKAS01000027.1, read on the forward strand.
AAAATTTGCACAGTGGTATAAAGAGTTCTATAAATAATTAATTAAATGATGAGGGGGAATATCATGAGAAAAGACAGATACAAAATAGCCATTGCTGGTACAGGTTATGTAGGACTTTCAAATGCAATATTGCTTGCACAACTCAATGTGAATGCGGCATAATAGGAACAAACAGGGATGGTAGTGATGATCGGCTCTGCGAGTTCATATTTTCTTACCCGGAAAAGTGGACAAAACCTTGTAAAATCAAGGGATTTTGGACATGAGTGGAGGTGAGTTGCCGCAGCGGATGGTTGAAAAACTACCCGCTGTTTGTCTTGACTGAAAAGTAAAAAAAGATGATTTAGAAGATTATAGACTGGCAAAGCGCCATGCTTATGTCATGGCTTTTGATAAGTGTGAATTGAAAAAAGGACAGAATACGCCAATATAATAATGTTCAATGATAACATGAACTATGCAAAACGCTATGCAATGATAGATAAATTAATACATAGGCAAGTTGCTGGTAGTAAAACGAATAATCGTAGTTATCGGTCATCTCATCGGATCTAAATAGATAGAAACATACAACGAGGTAAATAAAAATGTGTGGAATTGTAGGATTCGTGGGTCATCATCAGGCTGCACCTATTCTTTTAGACGGATTAAGTAAATTAGAGTACAGAGGTTACGACTCCGCCGGACTGGCTGTCAGAGATGGTCAGGAAATGGCAGAAGTGGTTAAGTCGAAAGGCAGACTGAAAGCTCTGTCTGAAATGACAGACGGTGGCAACGCTGTGAAAGGTACCTGTGGTATCGGACACACACGCTGAGCAACACACGGTGAGCCTAGCCAGAAGAACGCACATCCACATGTTTCCGGTAATTGTACAGGTTCCGGTTCTGGAGCAGTGGAGAGACTGATTGTAGGTGTTCACAACGGAATTATTGAAAAGTACGCAGAACTGAAGGAGAAACTGCTGAAAAGCGGTTACACTTTCTACTCTACAACAGATACAGAAGTACTGATCAAACTGGTTGATTACTACTACAAGAAATAGGGGCCTTGATGTTGATAAGCTGATGAATTTAGCTAAGAGCGTTACTGTGGAGTAAAGAGAAGAAGGAATAGAGGATTATGAAAATTTTAGTTACAGGTGGTGCCGGATATATTGGCACACATACAGTTATTGAACTTCTGGCAGCGGGCCATGAAGTATTTGTTATTGATAATTATGTGAATAGTAGTCCTCTGGCCCTTAAGAGGGTAGCGCAGATTACTGGAAAAGAGATTCCTTTTGCAGAAGTTGATATTAGAGATCGCGCTGGCCTGGAGATGGTTATTGCAGGTGCTGGATTTGATTGTTGTATTCACTTTGCGGGACTGAAAGCCGTTGGAGAGTCTGTTCAGCTTCCTTGGGAGTATTACGACAACAACATCGGAGGAACCTTGGTTCTAATGGATGTACTTCGAAAGAATGGTTGTAAGAACCTTATCTTTAGTTCATCCTCAACAGTTTATGGCAATCCAGCAATTATTCCGATTACAGAAGAATGCCCGAAGGGCCTGTGCACTAATCCATACGGACAGACCAAGTCCATGCTTGAGCAGGTCATGATGGATATGCAGAAAGCCGACCCGGGATGGAACATTGTTCTTCTTCGATATTTCAATCCAATCGGTGCTCATAAGAGCGGTATGATTGGTGAAAACCCGAATGGCATTCCAAACAATCTGATGCCTTATATCACACAGGTTGCTGTTGGGAAGTTAGAAAAACTTGGTGTGTTTGGTGATGACTATGACACTCTAGATGGAACTGGTGTAAGAGATTATATTCACGTTGGTGACCTGGCAAGAGGACATGTAAAAGCCCTTAAGGCAATTGAAGATAAGTGTGGTATTGAGATTTTCAATCTCGGTACTGGAACTGGATACAGTGTGTTGGATGTTGTTAAGGCATTTGAAAAAGCAAACGGCGTGAAGATTCCTTATCAGATCAAGCCGAGAAGAGCGGGTGATATTGCAACCTGTTATTCGGATCCAGCTAAGGCAGAGAAAGTCCTTGGGTGGAAAGCAGAATTCGGAATTGAGGACATGTGCAGAGATAGCTGGAATTGGCAGAAGAACAATCCTAATGGGTTTGAAGAATAATTTTTGATTTTAAAATCGAGGAGCGTCATGAAAAGAAATATTGCAGTAGCAGGTACAGGTTATGTTGGGCTGTCATTGACAGTTCTTCTTGCGCAGAAGAATCATGTGACAGCAATTGATATTATCCAGGCAAAAGTGGACCTAATTAACAACAAGAAAAGTCCGATTCAGGATGATTACATTGAAAAATACATGGCTGAAAAAGAGCTGGATTTGATTGCAACTGTGGACGGAGAGTCTGCATATAAGGACGCGGAGTACGTTATCATTGCAGCTCCTACCAATTATGATTCCGTAAGTCATCACTTCGACACATCTGCTGTTGAATGTGTTATCGAGCTGGTAATGAAGGTGAACCCAAACGCTTGGATGGTTATTAAGAGCACTATTCCGGTTGGTTACACGGAGCGCGTTAGAAAGAAGTATGGCAGTAGCAAGATCCTGTTCAGCCCGGAATTTTTGAGAGAGTCAAAGGCACTGTATGACAATCTGTACCCGAGCAGAATTATCGTGAGCTGTGATGATGAGAGTCGTGAAGCTGCAGAAGTGTTCGCTGGATTATTACAAGAAGGTGCTCTGAAAGAGAATATCGATACTCTGTTCATGGGATTTACGGAAGCGGAGGCTGTTAAGCTTTTTGCTAACACTTATTTGGCGCTGAGAGTCAGCTACTTCAACGAGCTCGATACCTATGCCGAAATGAAAGGTCTCGACACAGAGGCAATCATCAAAGGTGTTGGTCTGGATCATAGAATTGGTTCTCATTATAACAATCCGTCTTTCGGATACGGCGGTTACTGCTTGCCGAAAGATACCAAACAGTTGCTGGCAAACTATGAGGATGTTCCTCAGAACATGATGTCTGCAATCGTTGAGTCTAACAGAACAAGAAAAGACTTCATTGCAGATCAGGTTCTGAAGATGGCCGGATACTACGATTACTTTAATCGTGGCGATTTCTCAGCTGATCAGGAGAAAGAATGCGTGGTTGGTGTTTACCGTCTGACCATGAAGAGCAATTCTGATAACTTCAGACAGTCCGCTATTCAGGGTGTCATGAAGAGAATCAAGGCTAAGGGTGCAACTGTGGTTATTTATGAACCGATGCTGGAAAGTGGCAGTACATTCTTCGGTTCAAAGGTGATCGGAGATCTTGAGGAATTCAAGAGAGTCAGCCAGGCAATCATCGCTAACAGAAACGATGCATGTCTGGATGATGTGGCTGAGAAGGTTTATACAAGAGACATTTTTAGAAGAGATTAATTAAAGGAGAGCGAGTGATCATGCAGTATTTAGTTACTGTTGTAACACCATCTTGGAACAGTGAGAAGTATATCGAGGAGACGATTAAGTCTGTTCAAGCTCAGACATACGAAAACTGGGAAATGATAATTGTAGATGATTGTTCGAGTGATAATACAGTTGAAATTGTAAAGAGAATCGCTGCTGAAGATCCTCGAGTCAAAGTGTTAGTTCAGGATGTTAACGGTGGCGCAGCAAAGGCTCGTACAAGATCTATGCAGACTGGAACAGGAAGATTTGTAGCATATCTGGACGCGGATGATATTTGGAAGCCGAATAAGCTTGAAAAACAGGTCGCTTTCATGAAAAAGAAGAAGTGTGGTTTTTCATGTACGTCATATGAGGTTATTGATGATGATGGTAAGCCGAAGAATAAGTATATTCATATGCTTCCGAAGGTTAATTATATAGGTTTCTTGACTAACAATCTGCTTCAGACAGTTGGAATTATGGTTGACACTTCTATTGTGGATAAGAAATACCTTGTTATGCCGGATATCCGTAGAAGACAGGATGCTGCTACCTGGCTTCAGATTCTGAAAGCTGGATATGATTGCTATGGGTTGGATGAAATTTTAGCTGAGTATAGAAGAGCCGAGAATTCCCTTTCAAGCAATAAGGTTAAAGCGGTAAAAGGTATTTGGAATTTGTATAGAGATATCGAACATTTGTCACTTCCATTTAGTTGTTATTGTTTTGTGCGATATGCTATCTTGGCTGTATGGAAGAGAACTTACTAGAAAAAATGGAGAAGGTAATATTATGAAACGTAATATCCAAATTTTTTTAAACAAGATATGTCCTGATATCTATAACAGGATTGTGTTTAGAGTAAAAAATGGTTATTCATGCAATCTATCTAACCCAATAACATTTAATGAGAAAGTACAATGGAGAAAAAAATATCAGCATGATTCCAGATATCCTATGTTGGTGGATAAGTGGGAAGTACGAAAGTATATTTCTCAGATAGAGCCTGATATTTTGGTTCCTTCATATGGAGTTTATAGCAGGATTGAAAATATTAAATTTGAAGAATTACCTGATAGTTTTATCATGAAACCTACACATGGATTTGGAAAAGTTATTATTTGTACAGATAAAAAACTTCTGAATAAGGAAGAAATGATAAAAACAGGTCGGAAATGGTTTTCATATAATCAGTTTAGCATTACAGGAGAATGGCAGTATAAGGATTTAAAACCTAGAGTAATTGTAGATAGTTTACTTGGAGAGAATATAAAAGATTATAAGTTTTTCTGCTTTAATGGTGAGCCATATGCGATTCAAGTTGATTCAGACAGATACACCAGCCATAAAAGACAAATACTGAATACGAATTGGGATAAATTGCCTTGTGGTTTGGCATATCCCCATGACGAGTCTATATTGGAAAAACCGTCTGAGTTAGAGAAAATGCTAGACATTAGCAGAAAACTATCAAAAGACTTCGATTTTGTAAGGGTGGATTTGTTTTTAGTTGAGGATAAAATCTATTTTTCTGAGTTAACATTTACCCCGGGAAATGGAATGGATCGGTTTACACCATATAGTATGGACGTACAGTTTGGCGACCAATGGATAATCGATAAGAAGCTCCAGAAAGAATCAAAGTGATACGAAGCTGATTGGATGGGAGTATTATACAATCAACTTCAAGGAAAGGATTTCCGGCATATGAGAATTGCATTGGTAGGAAGAGTCGCAGAGGGAAAAGAATTATTCGATGGGCAAACAGTAAAAACTAGGTATCTGTACGAATTGTTAAAACAAATTGATGATGTTTATCTAGTGGATACATATGAGTATAAAAAGCATATTTTTCGCACATTAGTTCATTCGATTAGTGCATTAGCAAAGTGTGATGAAATTGTATTGTCAATATCAATTAATGGTCGACGTTTCTTTTTTCCGTTTTTTTATTATTTAAATTTGTTTTATAAAAAACAGATATTTCATTCACTTATTGGCGGAAGACTAGCTAGTAATATAGAAAAGAATCCTTCTTGGAAAAAGTATGTCAATTCCTTTAAAGTCAATTGGGTAGAGAGTCATGAACTGGTATCTCTACTGAATGAAATGGGGGTTATGAATGTGCAGTATTTACCCAATTTTAAGAAATTGACTAAAGCCGAATTGTTGGAGTCATATCATTATTCTAATCCATACAGATATTGCATGTTTAGTAGAGTGCAAAAGCAAAAAGGTATTACTGATGCAATTGACACAATAATAGAGATCAATAGGTATTATGGATGTAAGAAGGCTGTTTTGGACATTTATGGTCCCATAGATGATGAATTTAAAGATGAGTTTGATGATTTACTTGAACAGTATTCTGATTGTGTAACATACAGGGGGGCAGTTGATGCTGCAAAGAGTGTTGAAACCTTGAAAAACTATTACATGTTATTGTTCCCAACACGTTATTACAATGAAGGAATCCCAGGTACAATTATTGATGCTATGGCTGCTGGAGTACCTGTCATAGCACGAAAATGGCACTATTGTTCAGAAATGCTGATGCATCAGAATAATGGATTTGTATATGACTTTAATGACCAGCATGGATTGTTCGAAATGATGAAATACTCAATTGAAAACGAAAATGAGGTTGTTAATATGAAACCGAAGTGTTTAGAGAAAGCAGATGAGTGTTTGTTTGAAACTGCTTTCAAAATGATAAAAGCGGGGTTGGGTGAAGGTAAATAAGATGAAAGTTATTCAAGTAATCCCAAAACTAGATTTGGCCGGAGCGGAGATTATGTGTGAAAATCTCGCTGTTGCATTAAATAAAAAAAATATAGAGACAATTGTTGTTAGTTTATACAATAATAAAACTGTAATTACTGAACGATTACAGAAGAGAGGAATAAAAGTTATATATTTAGATAAAAGATTCGGAATGGATTTTTCGATCAATAAAGCGTTATATCGAGTTTTCAAAAGCGAAAAGCCGGATGTGGTTCATACACATATTAATGTTCTTCAATATGTTGCGATAGCTTGTTGTTTTGCTAGAGTAAAAAAAGTGATTCATACCGTACATAGTATTGCTAGTAAAGAGGCAACACCATTTAGGCAAAAGATTTATTATTTTCTCTTCAGATCAAGAAAGATTGTTCCAGTGGCTTTGAGTGAAGAGGTAAAACAGAGTATTATTGAAAGATATAAGCTTTCTGAAGATAGAGTGCCAATTGTTTATAATGGAATAGATCTAGATAGATGTACTCAAAAGAGTAATTACAAGTCGCGTGAAGATATAGTATTTCTACATATTGGACGGTTTGCGGACGTTAAAAATCATCCGATGCTTATATCTGCGTTTTCAGAATTAGTGAAAGCACGGCCAAAGGCGGAACTGTGGCTTGTTGGCGATGGACCTAATTTCGACAAGGCAAAAAGACAAGTTTCCGATCTTGGACTAGAAAAGAATGTTAAATTTTGGGGACTGCAGTCAGATGTGTTTAAGTTTCTAAACGAAGCAGATGTTTTTGTTTTGCCATCGAAGTATGAAGGCATGCCAATGACTTTAATTGAAGCAATGGGAAGTGGAATGCCGATTATTGCTTCAGATGTTGGAGGAGTTCCATCAATGCTAACTAACGATAAGAACGCACTACTAACAGATGTCAATGAAAAGTCTATACTTGATGCAATGATTAGAATGCTAGATCCTTCTGTAAGAGAACAATTTGGTAATGAAGCCAAATTGAAATCAAAAGATTTCTCTTCAGATACAATGGTGGATAATTATATTAGGATATATAACAGTTGATCTAAATAAGACAACGGTTGAGGTATGGGGGAATTTATAGTGATACGGTCTGGAAATAATGAAAAGGCATATTATTTTTTGCATTTCCTTTTGCTCATGCTGGGAGTTACGCAAATTGTTGGCGTTCCTATTGCGAATATTGGAATTTCAGTTTGCATTGCGATAATAATATGTGCTTATCCTATACAATTAAATATAGTTATGCTATTCCTGCTCGCACCATATTTCAATATGTTTTCAGTTGAACTTGGAACGACCAGCTTATATTATATCTTTGCACTTGTTTATTTGCTGAAATACTTTAAAACTAATAAATGGGCGCTTAAAAAATCGAAGCTATTTGTGGTGTTTGCTTTATTGTGTATAACCATGTCTTGGCTGAATACTGCGGTTCAGGTTAAGTGGCTGGTACTATTCATGTTACTAGTAATTAACTATAAAGATAATCTATTTTTACAGAGGTTCCCTCTGATAATAAAGCATATAGGAATTTCAACAATTACATCCTCAATCATTGGATATATAATGCTTGTTGAAGGAAAATCTATTTACACCCAGTCCTATATTTATTCAAGTCAAGGAAATGTTACAAGATTTGCAGGTTTGGTTGGAGATTCTGTCTTCTATGGTCAGTTTGCTGTTACAGTTATCGGAGCAGTATTAGCACTGGTTCTAATGAATAAGATTTCAGAAAGAACAGGTTATATAACAACAGCTGTTTTATCATATTTTATTGTTATTACGTTCTCAAAAACTGCGATTGTTCTATTGGCATTTGTAATTCTAGGCTATTTTTTGGCGCTTATTCATAAGAATATGCATAAAAGAAAAACTGTATATCGTTCTCTGATTGTTCTGGTTTTACTTATTATTGCTGTGTTGGGTGGTGTTTCATATATTGCATCTCATTTGAACAACCCAATGATAAATATGTATGTTATTCGTTTTACTTCCGGCGATTTATGGACAGGTAGATCTTCGGTTACAGATAATTACATTCAAAAATTGTATTCTAGTTTTACTCACATATTTGTTGGTATGCCGTATAGCGAATATACACAAAATGGCGTTCTTGTTGGACAGACGACAATTACAAGAGCTCATAATATATATGTTGAGACAATTTGTTTATTTGGTTTGATTCCAGCTGTTGTTATGTTTGGATTCTGTATAAAAAAGGTTGGCAGTTATATAAAGAACCAGAATAATTTATTCTTTCTGGCTCCTATCATGGTATTGATATTGAGTGGTGTCTCATTACACGGGCATATTGAGTGGACATATTATTTCTTACTAGCTATTTCTTTTTGTACGATGGATTACTGGCTTAATGAGAAAATGATTGGAAGGGTTTTATGATGAGTTTAAAAGATAGATTACTGACCAAAATACGTAGGATATTTGTTGGTGGAGTAAACATTGATAAACTTAAAAGAAATGGTTTAGTCGTAGGAAAAGATAGTTGGTTTGGAAATGGCGTTTTCATTGATCCTACATTTTGCTGTCTAATAAGAATTGGAGACAATTGTACAATTACATCTAATGCTCACGTTCTTGCTCACGACGCATCTACTAAAAAAACTCTTGGTTACACAAAAATAGGCCAAGTAATCATTGGTAATTCAGTGTTTATCGGAGCGAATGTTACGATTCTTCCTGATGTAAATATTGGGGATAATTCAATCATTGCAGCAGGTGCAGTAGTGACTAAGAATATACCTGCTAATGAAGTTTGGGGAGGTAACCCGGCAAAACGTATATGTGCGCTTGATGATTATATGAAGAAGCATCAACAGAAGTCTTTTATTTCGCAAGAATCTTTGCGCTCATTATCAGAAGAATATAGAGAGAAAAAACTACGGGAGATTACAAAAACAGGAATCGCATATATTGAATAAAAGACCAAGGGAGGGACTATACTTGTTTTCATATATAAAAAAAGTATATAAAAAACATAAATTTAAAGCAGGATCCGTGTTCGGAAATGGAACAGTCTTTGATTATAGTTCAAATTGCATCAATTGTTCTGGCAATAGGAATGGAATTGAGATTGGCAAAAATTGTTTGATACGCGGGATATTGAAGGTTGTAGGTGATGGAAGAATCCATATTGGAAATAATACTTACATTGGTGGAGCCTCAGTGATAGGCGCTGTAGAAGATATTGATATTGGGAATAATGTGATAATTTCTACGGATGTACATATTTATGACAATAATAATCATCCAACCAGTCCATCTAAAAGAAAGGAAATGTCTGAATCTGGTGATTATTTTGGAGCGAAGTGGCAGTGGACTGAATCAGATCATGCAAGCATAACTATAATGGATAATGTTTGGATAGGAGAGAGAGTAACGATTCTTAAAGGCGTCACGATTGGAAAAGGTGTGGTGATTGGTTGTAATTCTGTTGTGACTCATGATGTTCCTGAATATTCTGTAGTAGCTGGCAACCCTGCAAAGGTTGTAAAAGCATTTAAAGAAAGATGAGTAAAATGGCAAAGAATAAAGTTTTATCAGATTCCTTTGCGTTGACGTTGGTGAAGTTACTTACTATAGCTGTGAGCATTGTGTCAACGATGGTATTATCAAGACAGTTAGACTTGATAAATTATGGAACCTACTCAACAGGTAATCTATTAATAAATACAGCTACATCGTTATCGGCACTCGGCTTGCTGGATGCAGTTAATTATTATTATAATGGTCAATCAAAAGAAAATAGAAGAAAATACATTGACACGGTCTTCACATTGGTTATCCTTATGGGGGCTGTGGCCGGAATTATTATACTTGTATTTGGGGGCTATATTCAAAGCTATTTTCATAATCCGTTATTAACGTCAATATTGATTTATGTGGCGTTTAGACCATTACTTGCTAATATAGGATTAGGTATGCAAAACCTGCAAGTTTCTATAGGTAAGGCGAATATAGTAGCAATACGAAATAGCATAATTTCTTTTTCAAAACTAGCTGTTGTTATTGTTGCTGCTTATATAACACATGATATCACTACCATTTTTATTTGTATGTTGTTGGTTGAGGCGGTATCACTTGGGTTTTATTATAATGTTTTATATAAAAACTCAGTTAGAATTCAACCATTGAAATTTGATCCAACTCTGATTAGCAAGATACTTGGGTATTGCATCCCTATGGGTGTATATATTCAGACTAATGCTCTGTCCAGAGATTTAGACAAATACGTAATCGGATTCTTTGAATCAACGGACAAATTGGCGGTTTATACAAATGCATCTACAAAATTACCATTTGACGTTGTATCCGGCCCATTGCTAATGGTTTTAATTCCTATATTAACTAGATGTATAAATAGCGGAGAATACGAGAATGGTTTGAAACTTTTTAAATCAAACATCAAAGTGGGTTATACAATAACTTTTATTATTGGGGCAGTTGTTATAGCCTTATCAAAACCAGCAATGTTATTCCTATATGGAGAGAAGTACTTGGCGGGGAGAACTGTGTTTGAGATTTACGTATTGGTAGATATGATAAATTTCATTAGCTTTTCAATTGTGCTTGGAGCGAAAGGGAAAACAAAGATACTAATGCTTATCTCATCAGCGGCTCTAGTAGTAAATCTAGGGATTAATTATGTGTTTTATAGTATATGGGGATTGGCTGGACCCGCATACGCAACCGTGTTGGTTGTTTTTATAACCAACTGCACATTGCTTCATATAAGCGCTAAAGTTTTTGGTACAACTATATTCAAGTTGTTTGATTGGATGCATGTTGGAAAACTTCTTGCAGAACTACTGTTTATAGCAATCATTATTAGGAAAGTCAGTTTGTTATTCGAACAGATAGGAGTGCATTATTTTATCACACTAAGTACGCTTGGGCTTATAGGGGTATGCGTTGGAGTACTTGCGAATTTCAAAGAGATAAAACAAGCTCTCGGGCAGTTGGATGAAATAAACTCAAGCATATGACAATCTGGTTATTGGAAATATTAGATATGAATCATGGATAATGCTTTGGCGATATCAATGAGTTCTTAAGAGTAAGTAGAGAAAGGTTCAAAATTCGGGATATACTCAAAGTAATTACGGTAGATAAGGCAGGAACAGTCTAGGCAAAGAATCTTTTGAATAAGCAAAAAGCGGTCTTTCTTAACAGAGATGGTACAATCAATAAGTACATTGGTTTTCTGAGAGAAATTACTCAGTTTGAACTGATTGAGAGAGTAGCAGATGCTATCAATGGTAGTTTCCCCAGGGGACGAGACTATTCTATAAACATAATGTGAATTCTATGAACAATCATGGATTATGCCTTGGAGGTAGTTTCCAGGTAAGCTCCCCAAAGGAATGAAAGAAGATTTCTTGACAGTTGGTTCAATGGGACACAGCAGTTCAATAGCTTTGGGAATCGCTTTAAATAAACCAGATAAAAAAATATGGTGTATAGACGGTGATGGTGCAGCATTGATGCATATGGGTGCTATGGCGGTTATTGGTATTAATTGTCCTGAAAATTTAGTCCATATTATAGTAAATAATGGTGCACATGAAACTGTTGGCGGAATGCCAACTGTTGCAGATAAAATAGATATTACCTCAATTGCAAAAGCGTGTGGTTATCCTCATGCAATATCAGTTGAATCATTTGAATCTTTAGATTTAGCATTGAATGAAGCTAAAAATGTTAATGAATTGTGTTTAATTGAGGTTAAGTGTTCAATTGGAGCAAGAGAGAACCTTGGCAGACCAACTACAACTGCTCTTGAAAACAAACAAAATTTCATGAAATATATAAATGGAGTTTAAGTTTATTTAACTAAAATATCATATTTTCTTGGAGACTAATTTGGAACAAGCGATTACGAATAATCCTCTGGTCCCTAACCATCATATGGCTCTTCTTTATCTTCACCCTTCCCTCCCAAAACAGAGCGCAAACTGCACAAACAAGTTGCGGTATTGCAGAAAATACAGCCAATGTGATTTATCACAACCAACGAAAACACAAGTAAATCAAGTGTTTTTTAATATCAGAAAATTAGCTCATGTTAGCTTGTTCTTTATATTTGGTATCTTATCATTTTAAGCATGGTTTGGCGTTACATAGAAAGAAGATAAACAAACAGTTGTAGAAAGTTTTTAAAGAGTTGATGGAAGCTGGCGTCTATTGAGCTGACTTGTTTAGTGACTTGAAATAACCAGTTTGTTAATAGAAATAAAACAAACGAATCGGAGGTTGTTATGAAGCATAAGTCAAAAATCTTGTATTTATATAAGCTACTTTATGAAGAAACAGATGAAAACAATATGCTGTCAACCAACGATATTATAGAGCTGCTATCAAAGAAAGGTATAGAAACCACTCG
>QKAS01000036.1 GCA_003246295.1 Clostridia bacterium
ATGAAGCAGAATTCAATCGTGACGTAAATACGTTAGCAAGTAATCATACTGGATACGATGATGGAATTGTCGTATATGTGGATTATGAAGGTATGTCGGCAAGCCCATCAAACTATTATGACATCATGGCGGTATACATGGTGAGATATGGGGTGGGTGATACTGCAACAATTATGAATGATACATCGAAAGCAAAGCTTAAATCAGTTTTTGATGATATGTGCAGTTATACTACAACATCTGAAAATGAAACAGTAGAAAATGAGGATGGAACGACAAGTTCAACAACGGTATTGCATGTCAATGTAACCTTGAAATCCTATAGAGATATGATTCCTATTTATAACTTTAATTCGGATGAAGTTGAGTTACTTGAAATCACAATGGATCCGGAAAATCTTGCATTGATTGGATATACAGGTGGTACTGGTGGTGGAAGTGGAGGTGGTAATGCTGTTTCAGAACTTTCACAGGTGGAGATTACTGCAATAGTCAGTGGAATTACAGATGCAAAAGCAAAGCAGACATGTACTTATGCACTTAACAAGGTGGGATATCCGTATAGTCAGGATTATCGTGACAGTGGAAACTATTATGATTGTTCTTCGCTGGCATATTATTCTTGGAAGGCAGCAGGCATAGATATTAGCTATGGTGGAGCAACAACAGCAGCAGCGGAAGGTCAAGGGCTGGATGAGACTGGAAAAACAGTTAGCTATGAAGAGATTCAGCCAGGTGATTTGATATTTTACAGTTATTGCAGTAATGGGCGGTATAAGAATATCAGTCATGTAGCTATTTATGTAGGAAATGGTAAAGCAGTAGAAGCATTAAATGAAACTGTAGGCGTAATTTACCGTGATGTTAGCACAGGTAGTATTGTCATGATTGGAAGACCATAGTGTCATAACCAGATTACGAAGGTGCAAGTAAATAAAATATGTATGAATAACAGGGCAGAGCCAAAAGGTTTTGCCCTCTATTAGATTGGAGGCTATGTATGGAATTAAATAATATGATATTAGTTACAGAGAACTGGAAGGGAAGAGAAACTAATTTTCTTCTAACAATTGAGGATTACAAAAAATCCGTAGTGTCAACGTTATATGCTTCACCATCAGAGACAGTGGATGCAATGATAGATTTATGTGAAAGTTGGAAAGATGCCGAGCACTGGGCAGAATTATATTTCACTTCAAATAAATCAATATCTGCTCGCTATTGTAATGGAGAAGAACAACTTCGTAAATTTCTATATGGATACTTTAATGATCCAGACAATACTTGGGAATTTGATGAAAAAAGATGCAGTGCAGCTAGTCTAGAGATTCTCAAAGGGATAGGAATAACAACGGATGGAAAAGGTTCAGGAATTCAATACACCTATGAAGCGGTAATAAAAACATTTGAACAGGGCGAAATTCTTCATAATTTTAATGGTTCAGATTATAGAGTGCTTGAGAAACTTTCTGCAAGAAATCTGATGTTGATGAATGAGCGTAATGGTGAGTTTATGGTTGCAATTGGTGTGAATTTTTATGTTCGACATCCAAAAGGCGATATGCCAACTACCAATAACATGGTGTATGGAATTGAATGGAATCATGGCATTTATTATAGTCAAACACCATCAACAATTGATTTTAGAGAGATTAGAGATAAATACGGAGAAGTAAAAGAAGTGATTTCTTTACAGGATTTTAGAAATGAACTGGAAGATAAATTTCACTTTTATCGAAAGATCATAGATAGCGTTTTGCTTGAAACAGCTGTAAAGGAAGTAGCGCAAAATAGTATTTATGAAGTATTTCAGACTGGTCGAGAGGAAGTCTTTCAGAAAAATCTGAATTCTGGCATGTATGACCGTAATTTCCTTGGAATACCAGAAACCAGTAGGGACATGGCACGATAGACAAACTAACAATAAAAAATGGAGGATTTTAATATGAGTAAATTAGCAGGTAATGATTTAATGAAGGATATGGAGTTTTTAATAAATGAACTTCACAAGGAATGGGATAGAAGTGGAGCAACAAAGGCTACTGTAATTATTGAAATTGAAGAAGCAACAGAAGTTAATCAGACTTTAGCAGCTAAAATTGTGGAAAAGCAGGAAATGCTTGAAAAAGATGAACTGTCTTTTAAGCAAAGCATTGGTCTTTCTAGAGAAAATTATGTATTGCTAAGATTGATTAAGAAGATTAAATCAAAGGAAGATAAGACTAATGAAAAAGGTCTTGATATGGAATTTTCTGTACCTCTTGATAAGGAAGAATATAAACTTTTTAAGAGTATGTTTAGCCCTAAGCTTGTGTAGTGATTGGAAAAACAATTAGGAAAGGAGCAGTATATGAGAGTAGATAATCAAGTGCAACAGCTTTATGATGTGATGATAAAAGATGTCACTACGAATGAAGCAAAATGGCGAGATGTATGTCATATGATTGGGCAGTTATATCGTTATGAGTTTGATAATATTCTTATGGTGTATGCACAACGTCCCCAAGCAACCTTAGTGGCTGATTTTGATACTTGGAAAAAGGTTGACCGTTTCGTGAAACAAGGAAGTAAAGGAATAGCAATATTTCCATCAAGAGCCTTGAAGCCATATATGAGAAATGTCTTTGATATATCAGATACGGGTGGAAGGAATAGGCAATTAACATGGAATCTAGATGAGAATAATTTGTTAGACTACATGAATTATCTGGCATCAGAAGGACGCATCCTTCAGCTTGAAGGTATAGAACAGGATTATTTGAAAGAACAGCTAAAACTCTTTACACAAACTGATGTTCGGAGTATAATAAAAGAGGAATTCGATGAACGAATGACAGAAATTAGGCAACTAACAGGTAGTGTGATTAAGGATTATGCGCGAAGTAATGAGCCAAACGAAAGTTTACTTTCAGTTGGCGAATACCGCGGTCAGCGAGATGATAATCGAGCTGATGAAGAAACGCAAGAGCTTACTGTAGAACAGATGGTGTATAAAAGCATCATGTATGCAGTAGGAACAAGATGTGGGTTTGACTTATCCGGCGAAGAACAGGATTTTAGTCAGATTGTAAACTTTTCTGATGAAGAAGTGGTTTACCGCCTTGGTTCTCTTGTATGCGATGTCTCCTGTAGTGTTCTTAGAGAGTTTAGCAAAAATCTAAAAACAATTGAACGGCAGAAGGATATTTCTGCGGAAAGGAGAATAGCATATGGCAGAAGTGACATTAACGTACACGGAAGTGGACGGACTATTGTACCCGAATCTAGTATTACCACAGGAGGAAGAGAAAAATCTTCTGAATCTAGGCAAATACGGAATGATGGCACTGAATTATCTGAAGGAGAACGAGGTAAGCAGATACAAGACACTGTACCGCTTCGGGAAACTAGCACAGAAGATGCACGAAGTGGACGAGGAAGCAAACCAGTTGTTAGATACGCTGATGGAGAGTTACCTAAAGAAGAACAAACCCGTGGATCCCAATTCAACCATGGAGATGTGGAAGATAAGGGAACAGGCGAAGATGCAGGCAGAGGAGATCGTTCTGAATCAGATAGTAATGCGTTTTCATTAGAAAATGTATCTGAAGTTCCGCTAGAAGAAGCACAAGATAATGAACTTAATAAAGAATTACATGAAATAAATTCATTAGGACAATCAAGGGAAGCCGAGTATCATCAGGCTTCCTTTTTCGACGTTTCAAAGGAAGAAAAATCAGCTTCTAAGTTCACATATATGCAACCAAAGAAAGAACTTGTAGTACCACATGAATATATTGTTGATGTTGTAAAACGTGGCACTGGTTTTGAAGGCGGCAAGAAACGTGTTTGTGATATTTATCAGAATGTGATGGAAGCATCGGAACGAACCAAACTAATAAAGAAGGAATATGGTCTTGGCGGTGCCGGATGGCCAATTGATGGTTATGGTCTTCATGGCTATGATTCTTTCAAAGCCAATGGACTTCGCTTTCAATGGAAAGATACGGAAGGCGAGAAAGAAGGCTATGTTAGTTGGTCGTCAATAGAGAGTGAAATCGGTGTATTAATTCTAACTGGAGAGTATATACAAACACGAACAAGTATTGATGAAATATCGATGGATGGAGATAGAGAAGATCTCAACATTACTGAGGACGCCATTGAAATGTCAGATGCGGAACAAGTGCTTGATGATTTTTCAATACCAGATGAGCTTGATGAAATGCAAGGGATGTCTGATGAAGAACTTGCAGAGGAAGATCGGTTAGTTACAGAGGCTGAATATAGAGCGGAAATAGAAGCGGAAAATGCAGCGTATGATGATTTATTGCATGGAGAAGTGATAGATGTTGATGGAAGTGTTATTAAATCTAGATCTGAGTTTTCGGAGTCATTAAGACAAGTAGAATCAATGGATGGAGAACTTCGACAAGCAATTGAGATTTATGTTACGGAATGCTCTTCTATAAAACCATATCAGCCTTTTCTTAAAGTAATATATGAAAGTAGTTTGTTACCACCTGATAAGATTAGTTTTGTTAACAGAACAATTAACCATAGTGGAAAGGAATACTCCCAAGCGTATTCTAATAATGCCTATGGATTGATTGAATACAATCAGAGTCAGATGGGTGTTATGGTTAATTATAAGGGAAGTGATGGAGAACGACATAAATCAGATGTGACTTTTGAACAGATTTATGAGGTCTGTGCATATCTAATTAAAACTGGTAGTTTTGTGGGGAAAGAACAGGAAGATAGATTCAATCAATTATGGAGTGATACACCATTTGATAAGAAAAATCCTTTATATCAGGATTTTGAACGCAGATCAGCTTCATTTAATACACCAAAGCCACAGAAACATAATTTCCATTTTAATTTATGGGAAGTTGAAACTGGTGGGGCAAAGACTAGATACAAATGGAATATTGATGCAATTCATATTTTACGTGTAGTTGAGGAAGAAGGAAGACTTGCAACACCAAAAGAACAACAGGTAATGGCAAAGTTTGTTGGGTGGGGTGGTTTGGCTCAGGTATTTAATAAAGAAGACAGTGCGTGGAGTCATGAATATATGGAACTTAGGAACCTGCTTTCTGAAGATGAATATATAGCTGCTAGAGCGACGGTTAATAATGCTTTTTATACAACACCTGCGATTGCAAGCTGTATGAATCAAGCTTTAATTAATTTTGGATTCCGAAATGGAAATGTTTTAGAACCCTCTATGGGAATCGGCAATTTCTTTGGAAGTCTACCAACACCATTGCAGGGATGTAAGTTATATGGTGTTGAGGTAGATAGTATTTCAGGTAGAATTGCGAAACAGTTATATCAAAAAGCCAATATCAGTATTACCGGCTTTGAGAAGACTAACTATCCTGATAACTTCTTTGACGTGGCAATTGGTAATGTACCTTTTGGTGATTACAAGCTATATGATCCAAAGTATAATAAACATAATTTTCGTATTCATGATTATTTTCTTTCAAAAGCAATTGATCAGGTAAGACCCGGCGGTATTGTTGCATTTATTACGACGAAAGGAACACTTGATAAAAGCAATCCTTCGGTTAGAAAATATCTTGCAGAAAGAGCTGTACTCATCGGTGCTATTCGACTTCCTAATACAGCATTTCATGATAATGCAGGTACTGATGTTACAGCAGATATTCTTTTCCTTCAAAAGAGAGAAAGAACAATGTCTGTAGAACCGGATTGGGTGCATTTGGGTTATACGGAGAATGGGATTGCAATAAATTCTTATTTCGTAGAGCATCCCGATATGATGCTTGGAGCAATGGAATACGATAACCGCATGTTTGGAGAGGGAAGTAAGTATACAGCCTGTGTTAACCATGACGATAACTTTAATCTATATGAGGCGTTACAGCGTGCTGTGAAAAAACTTACTGCCACGATTCCAGAGTTAGAACTATTAGAAAATATGGATGATCAACAGAAAGATATTATTCCGGCAAATCCCGAAGTTAGAAATTTCACTTATACCTTTATGGATGGGAAACTTTATTTCAGAGAAAATTCCCAGATGTACCGTAAGGAGGTGAGTGCAAACATGGAGGAACGTATTAAGGCTATGGATCATATTCGAGCAGTAACCAGAGAACTAATTGAGATACAGACGCAGGGGTGCAGTGAGCAGGAATTAGCTGGAAAGCAGAAGGTCTTGAATGAAAGGTATGATGTATTTGCTAAGAAATACGGTTCTATTGCGGAAAGAGAAAATAGTAGAGCCTTTCGTAATGATTCGGATTATCCGCTGCTTTGTTCCTTGGAGGTAGTTGATGAAGACGGAATTGTAAAGAAAGCAGATATGTTTTACAAACAGACAATTAAACCGAAGGTGCAGATTGAAAGAGTAGAGACTGCGGTGGAAGCATTAAATGTTTCCATGAATGAATATGGAAGTGTAAATATTCCTTTTATGCTTAGTATCTATCATCCAGATATTTCAAAAGCGATGGCTGAGCTTCCAGAAGGAAGTAGCTTATCAGTGCACGCAAGAGCAGAGCTTGAACGAGGCATTATGATTGAAGAATTAAAAGGCATTATCTATCTAAATCCTATGGCTTACAATGAGAATAACTTGAATGTAGGGTGGGAGAGTGCTGATGAATATTTATCAGGTAATGTAAGGGATAAATTTCGAATAGCAAAAGCATTTGCAGAAAATGATCCGGAATTATTTGGAGTAAATGCAAAAGCATTAGAACAGGTACAACCGCTTAATTTGGATGCTTCTGAGATTGATGTAAGAATAGGTAGTACCTGGATTGAATCAGAGGATTATGAACAATTTATTTATGAACTGCTAAACACTCCAAGGAGAGCGAGGGCGGTCAGAAGCCAGTATTATAATTCTGGAATTCAGCTTCATTTGAACAAATATACAATGGAATGGTTTGTTGAGAATAAATCAATGGATAAGCATTCTGTGGCAGCTACCAAGACTTATGGTACTGGCCGCATGGATGCTTATTCTGTTTTTGAACAGACCTTGAATCTTAAGACGGTAACAGTTAAGGATCGTGTAGAGGATGGGGATGGAAAATATCATTATGTTGTGAATAAGAATGAGACAATGCTTGCAAGGGAGAAACAGAATCAGATCAAAGAAGCTTTTAAGGATTGGATTTTTAAGGATCCCGAGCGCCGAGCGAAGTATGTGGAATATTATAATGAAACATTTAATAACAGCAGGCTTCGTGAATATGATGGCTCTCATTTGCAGTTTCCTGGTATGAATCCAGAGATTGTACTAAAACCACATCAGAGAAATGCAGTAGCAAGAATTTTAATGGGTGGAAATACCTTACTTGCCCATTGTGTTGGTGCTGGGAAGTCCTTTGAAATGATGGCAGCATGTATGGAACAAAAACGACTTGGACTTGCCAATAAGACAGTGATGGTGGTTCCGAAATCTCTAATAGGACAAACAGCCGGAGAGTTTTTAAGACTTTATCCGTCTGCTAATATTTTGGTAGCAACAGAACGGGACTTTGAGAAGAGTAAGAGAAAGCAGTTTATCTCAAGAATAGCAACGGGAGATTATGATTGTATTATTATGTCTCATTCTCAGTTTGAGAAGGTGCCAATTTCAGCGGAACGGAAAGAGCGTATGATTAATGAACAGATAGAAGAGATGTCGTATGCAATTGAAGATGCAAAGCGAGCAAATAGTGAGCGATGGACTGTGAAACAGATGGAATCCATGAAGAAGAAATTAGAAGAGCAGCTACGAACTCTTACTGATGAAAGCAGAAAAGATGACCTGATTACCTTTGAAGAATTAGGAATCGATTCCATCATGGTGGATGAAGCACATGGGTATAAGAACCTTGCTATATTTTCTAAGATGAACAATGTATCTGGTATTTCAAGTTCAGGGGCTAAGAAGTCTACGGATATGCAGCTCAAATGTCAGTATATTAGTGAAATCAGTGATGGCAGAGGCGTCGTGTTTGCAACAGGAACTCCGATTAGTAATACAATGTGCGAAATGTATGTTATGCAATCATATTTGCAAAAGAATGCTTTAGAGAGAATGGGTATTTATCATTTTGATTCCTGGGCATCAAACTTTGGAGAGGTAACAACAGCGTTAGAGCTTACCGTTGAAGGGAGCGGGTTTCGGTTTAAGAGCCGCTTTAATAAGTTTACGAATTTACCAGAGCTTATGAATATTTTCAGAGAAGTAGCAGATGTGCAGACCGCAGATATGCTTGATTTGGAGGTGCCAAAACTTCGAGATGAAAAGTATACCATTGTAGAGAGTGAACCGGATTGGTATGTAAAGCAGGTGATGGAAAATTTCGTGGTAAGGGCAGAGCGTATCCGTAATGGTGGCGTGGATCCAAGTGAAGATAATTTTTTGAAGATTACACATGAAGCTAGACTGTTAGGAACCGATGCAAGATTATTAGATTCAGATGCACCAAATAATCCGGATGGAAAGCTGAATAAGGTAGTTGATAATATTGCTTTTGAGTATAGGAAGGCTATCAGAGAAGACAAAATAGGATGTCAGCTTGTATTTTCTGATATTGGAACACCCAAATCTTCTTGGTCACCAGAGGAACAATTAGAAGAATTTGATATATACAATTATGTAAAAACAGAATTAGTCAAGAGAGGTATTCCGGCAAATGAAATAGCATTTATTCATGATGCGAAAAGCGATGCACAAAGAGATGCACTATTCAAAGATATGAGGACAGGAAAGAAGAAAATATTGATTGGTTCTACGGATAAGTGTGGGACGGGAGTCAATGTCCAGACTCATTTAGTAGCCATGCACCATATTGATTGTCCTTGGAAACCTTCTAGTATTGAACAAAGAGAAGGAAGGGGTATCAGGCAGGGGAATGAGAATTCTGAAATAGCAGTGTATAGATATGTTACGAAGGGAACCTTTGATGCATATTCCTGGTCATTAGTGGAAAATAAGCAGCGATTTATTAGTCAGGTAATGACAAGTAAATCGGTATCTAGAACCTGTGAGGATATTGATGAAGCCACACTTTCCTATGCGGAGATTAAAGCTGTTGCAACAGGTAATCCACTTATCCGTGAGAAGATGGAGTTAGATAATGATGTGCAACGTTTAAAACTCTTAAAAGCATCCTATGACAGTCAGCGATATAGTTTGCAGGATAATTTCATGCTACGTTTCCCGAAGCTTATTAAAGCAGCAGAAGAGAAACTTGCCTGTGTCCGTGAGGATATTATGACGAAAGACAAACAGTTAATTGCAAGTCCAGAGTTTAGTATAACCATTGGTAAATCACAATTTACAGAACGAGTGGATGGAGGAACGGTTATGCTGGAAGCTATCAGTAAATGCAAGACAGGTGATATTTATCCAATTGGCAGATTCAAAGGGTTTGATTTGCTTGTAGAGAAGAATTATATGGGAGTAAATTATATGGTCCTTCGAGGCAAGACTGAGTACAAAGCAGAACTTAGTACGAGCCCTGTTGGTAATATGGTCAAGCTTGAAAACACATTTCATGGGTTATCAGAAAATGAAGTATTTCTGATTAAGAAGATAGAACAGTACCAACGGGACATGGAACAGTCAAAGCAGGAGTATGAAAAGCCATTTTCGTACGAAGCAGAGTTTAAAGAGAAACTGGCAAGGCAGTTTGCATTAAATGCAGAGCTTGATCTTGAAAACAGCAAGGTGGAAGATGTTGATTTGAATGGCGTAGAAGTTAAGGATAATGATGTTCCAGACAGTAATGTGGCAGAGCGAGGAAATGAGTACTTAACGGAACAGGATAATATGAGGAGGTAGTCATGTTCTATCACGTTTTAGTGGTTAGATTAAGCAAGTAGAAGATTATAGCAGAAATATTTATAGTGTGTTGGGATTGTCATTGCGGCAGTCCCTTTTTATTGAAAAAAATATTTTAACGTATGCCAGAAGCATACAGAAAGAGAGGATTTTATGAAGTATTCAATTAGAGCAAATGAGATTAAGGATAATGAAAAGCAACAAGGCGAGAATGCATCTCACCTAAGAGGTTTTGCAACATTAATCATTGGAGATCACTTTAAAATTTCCAATATTGCGATTTTGGAAAGTAACGAGGGGAAACTTTTTGTGTCAATGCCGCGCTACAAATCCAGTGATAAGGATGAAAAGGGCGCGAATGTATATAAGGATGTATGTAATCCAATTACAAAAGAATTTCGTGAGGAACTTTATGAAAATATCTTAGAGGCTTTTGAAAAGGCAAAGTGTGCAGATAAAACTGAAGAAGTTAAGAGCCAAGAGGGAACAGAGATGCCTAGTTTTTCAGTTTCAGTAACTCCTTTTGAAAGAGAGGGAAGTAATATCCGAGGACTAGCACGCATTTATTTTGAGGATTGCTTTATTGTAAATAATGTATCCATTCTTCAAGGAAAAGAAGAGAGTTTATTTATTGCAATGCCTTCTTATCGTACAAAACAGGTGGATGAGAATCAGAAGCCGGTCTATCAGGATGTTTGTTATCCAATTACCAAGGAATTTCGTGAAAAACTCTATGTAGAGATTGTAAATGAGTATGAACAGGCGAAAGAGAAGAATCAGAACCAGACAAGAGAGAATGCAGAAAAACAGGCAGAGAGTACAGAGAAACAGCAGGAAAAAGAGGCAACTCCTTTTCGCTAATAACTAATTTAGGGCGGGCGGTTGCCCGTCCTTACTAATGAATGGAGGAATTAACATGGAAGCAGTAGAGAAAACAAATCTTTTGAAAGATGAAATGATTATGGAAATACTGGAGCTTTTA
Organism: Clostridia bacterium; assembly: GCA_003246295.1. Taxonomy (GTDB): domain Bacteria; phylum Bacillota; class Clostridia; order Lachnospirales; family Lachnospiraceae; genus SZUA-378. The sequence goes on from QKAS01000036.1 coordinate 10,785, forward strand.
AAGCGGAATCATATGCCAAATGAAACAAATTATACATTTGAACTTTGCGCGTATGTAGATAGTTTGGAAAGAAAGCTGGATTCAATGACAGAAGAATTGACGAATGTAAAGCAACAACTGAAAGATATGAAGGAAGATACAGTACTGAATAATCTGAAAGCTCAGGTTCAGGCGTCAGCAGAACGATTACAGGAACACTGTAATATGATGAAAGAGCAGTTATTTGTTGTTAAGGATAATATCAAATCCAAAGCATCAGATATTGTAGTGGAAGTAAGGAAGAAAGGTAAAGCAGCACTCAATAAAATCTCGGAACTCTTTGATGTAAAGGATAAGCTAATGGGCATTCGTGAACATGTGAAGGAATCTCAAAAAGAGGTTTCTACAACAATAGAAAAGATTGATGCTTTTGGAGTTGGAATGCGTGAAGCAAATCAAAAGATTACCAACACATTTCGTACATTTGCTGATAAAGAAGCAGTTGATTATTCTCTGTTAGAGAAGAAACTTTCAAAAACTGAGATGGTAAAGAAGCCTTGGCTTGCAAAGCAAAAGATACTGGAAGCAATGGAATTAAGACTGGATGCAGCAATTGATAAAACGAAGAATTTGGCAAGCGATGTGGAGATTGATCGGATGATGAAGAGTTTTAATTCTCTAATGGAGAAAGCTCATATAGAACAAGTAGTATCTATGGTTGCAGAACCCAATTCTCAGTATGGAGCCGAGGTATTTGAGGAATATGAGAAAGCGATAGAGGCACCTGAAATTGTTCTAGGGGCAAATTTATCTGCACGAAAGAATGCTGGTAAGTCAAGATAGAAGAATCCAATGATGGATAAGAACTAAGGAGTAGGCAAGACAAATTATTCTGGTTGTGTTTTATGAATGATAAGGAAGAATTGAAATACTATAAACTCTGCATGCAGTGTAAGAATAATTGTAAGCAAAGTTTTCGGATTAGTGGGATAAGGTGTCCATGGTATAGCGCTAAATAATGGAAGATATGTGGCGGGTACCAGCACTACATTATCGAATACAAGCTAAAATTGATGAGGGGTATGTATGCAACATACCTCTTTTTTGTGGAACTTAATGATATAATCCAATTGGGCTTGAAGGTAGTTAATTATTAAAAATAAATACTGCGTCATCTTTAGACTTTAATATAAAGAGTAAAAATGATAATATTAAGGCATGTATATTGAAACCAACAAGATATTTACATCAGTACAAAGTCAATATTAAAAGAATAGGTAGTTATTAAGTATAGAAAGAGGATGGATAAAAATATGTGGATAGTATTTGCCTTTGGATCTGCTCTTTTTGCTGGTTTGACTGCAGTTCTGGCAAAATGCGGTATTAAAAATATGGACTCCAATGTAGCTACAGCATTAAGAACGGTTGTTGTTTTAGTATTTTCCTGGTTAATGGTTCTGATGACCGGAAGCGTGGGAACAATAAGCGAAATAAGCGAGAAAACCTGGATTTTTCTAATACTGTCAGGATTAGCTACAGGTGCATCATGGCTGTGCTATTTCAGAGCGCTTCAAATTGGTGATGTTAATAAAGTAACGCCAATTGATAAATCAGGTACAGTTCTTACCATGCTGTTAGCATTTGTATTTCTGGGAGAAAAGATTACACTTCTAAAAATCATAGCAATGATTCTTATAGGAACAGGTACTTATCTTATGATACAAAAGAAAGCGGTTTCTGTTCAAAATAATGAAGAGGAAACACAAATATCTGAATTTAGGAAACAACATGAATGGATTATTTTTGCATTTGCGTCAACTATTTTTGCGAGTTTAACATCCATTCTTGGAAAAGTTGGAATAGAAGGGGTAGATTCTAATCTGGGAACTGCGATTCGTACAGTTGTTGTACTGATAATGGCATGGATTGTTGTGTTTATTACAGGAAAGCAGCATACAGTTAAGGAAGTGAATGCAAGAAAAGGGTTGTTTCTTATATTATCCGGAATAGCTACAGGAGCTTCCTGGTTATGCTATTATCATTCTTTGCAGATGGGAGATGCAAGCGTGGTTGTGCCTATTGACAAGTTAAGTATACTGGTAACGATAGCATTTTCGTTTATTGTGCTAAAAGAAAAATTGACTTTCAAATCATCAGCTGGACTTATAAGCATGGTAGCAGGAACTTTGATATTACTTGTTTGACGAAGAAAGTAATGTTTGGGTTACTGAATTCATTTGAGATTCATTTCAACGGGATATAATAACAAAGAGGTGATGTAGATGAAGTTATTGATTATTGAAGATGAACATGATTTAAATAATGCATTAAGTAAGCATTTAAAAAAGAATGGGTATGGAGTAGATTCGTGTTATAACGGTATGGAAGCGCTTGAGTATATGCAGGTGACGGTTTATGATGCAATTATACTGGACATTATGATGCCGATTATGGATGGCTATGAATTCTTAACAAGGATTAGATCAAGCAATGACCAAACACCCGTACTTTTACTTACAGCACGAGACAGTTTACAGGATAAAGTATCTGGTCTTGATAGTGGTGCAGATGATTATCTTGTTAAGCCGTTTGAATTTGAGGAATTATTAGCAAGAATACGGGTAATGACACGCAGGGTATATGGTCATGTAAGTAACGAAATCAGAGTGGATGACTTGATTCTTGATTTAGCAAAAAAGAAAGTGGTACGCTCAGGAAGTGAAATTAACTTAACATCAAAAGAATTTGAGATTTTGGAATATCTAATGAAGAATAAGGATCATATATTGACAAGACAACAAATTCAAGATCATGTCTGGGATTTTGATTATGAAGGTGCATCCAATTTGATTGATGTGTTAATAAAAAATATCCGAAAAAAAATAGATGTGGAAAATTCCAAGCCATTGATTTATACAAAAAGGGGGCTAGGTTATGTTATTAGAAATACTGAAGAAAATCAGACAGATGAAAGCGATAAGAATGATTAACCGCCTGCCTATTACAATTAAGGTTACTGTATGGTATACAACTTTTTTATTAATACTGTTAACAACATTAGTTGTTGTATCTTTTTTTATTACTGATAGTTACGCAATAAGTATGAGTGAACAGGATTTAAAGAAGGCTGTAAATGATATTGTAACAGGAAAAGAAGCCTATGAGTCATATGATGAAGGCGTACTATTGTTATTTTATGATGCAGACGGAAATTTGCAAGATGGAAAATCCCCAGATTCTTTCAATATAGAACCAACGTTTAGTGAGAGTGTAATAAGGGAATATATAAATGGCGAGAGTCAATTTATTTACTATGATTCGCAAATAGTTGATGGCAAGTATCAAGGGGACTGGATTAGAGGTATCATTTCCGTTAATGGCTTAAAACACAAATTTTCTATGATTTCAATTGCTCTTTTAGTCATTTGTCCAATCATACTAATTATTATTTCTTTAGTCGGATATACTATTATAAAATTAGCATTTAAACCTGTTAAAAGAATAAGTAAGACAGCTATTGAAATTGGAAGTAATTATGATTTGGCGAAGAGAATTGAACTTGAGGAAGGCAATGATGAAATCCATCAGATGGCGAATGCTTTTAATGAAATGCTGGATTCATTGGAGGAAGCGTCTCAGCATGAAAAACAGTTTACTTCAGATGTGTCACATGAACTCAGAACGCCAATATCTGTAATTTTGGCAGAAAGTCAGTATGGAGAAGAACACATTGAAAGTCTTGAAGAAGCTAAAAATTCATTCCAGATTATTTCAAGGCAATCTAAAAGAATGTCAAAGCTGGTAAATCAACTATTGGAGATATCCAGAATGGATAGAGCATTGGAGGTTGAAAAAATGGAATTCAATCTTTCAGAGGCTTTACGTTCCATGATTGTGGATTATAGAAGTTTAGCAGAAGCCAATGGATTATCTTTAATAGATCGAATTGAAGGAGATATTTATATACATGGGAATAAGATGATGGTGCAGAGGGTATTTGACAACTTTTTTGCAAATGCTCTTAAATTTACATCCACTCAGATAATTGTATCATTAAGAAAAAATCAACAATTCTGTTATCTTTCGGTGGAGGACGATGGACCTGGTGTATCAGAAGAAAATAAAAATCGAATATGGGAGAGGTTTTATCAGGTTGATTATTCAAGAAACAAAGAATCAAATACTGGATTTGGATTAGGTCTGGCAATGGTTAAAAAAATCATGCAGCTACATGATGGTGATGCAAATGTCAAAACAAAGCAAAATGGAGGAAGCATATTTACAGTATCATTTCCTATAGTAAAATCATAAAATTTAGATTTTAAAGCACTGGCATGAACTGCTGGTGCTTTTGTTAATTCATCTAGTATTCATTTTTAATAAGGATAATATAGGTAATGATGTAAACGGATAATTCTGAAAGAGATTTACCAACAGTAATAAAAATAATTGTTTGAATTAGAATGAAAAAATAAATGAATTCATGTTGTATTCATTTTAAGAAGCAATAATAGGATTATGATGAAACTTCAAATGTATTTGCACTTTCATTTGAAAGGACGTTTAGATTATGCAAATAGGAGGTAAATAGTATGAACGAAAAAATGAACAAGAAGATTGATAATGTAAAGGATACTACAAGTGGATTTAAAGAAAAGTGGAAGAATGGAAGTTATAAAAAAATACTTAAGAGAGGTGGTATTGTTTTAGGTATTCTTTTGATTATAGGCGCAGGAGCTGCATTTGCACTTGAAAAACATGAGCAAGGTCAGGAAACAAAGGTTAGACAGGCAGAAACAAAAATGATTCAAGCGCAGGTAAAATTGAATAATATCACCCTTATTAGTGAGACTGATGTCAAGACAAAAGTCAGTGAGCAAATTGGAGTTGATGCGTCAAATATCACTTTTGATAATATCAGTTTGAGTTATTTGGAAGATAATGAAGCTAATTGTGAGCACTCATTTTGGAATCACGAAAAAGATTCTAAGAATCACGAAAATGATGTAGATAAGCAAGAGAAAAATGGTTCTATGGTAGACACTCAGAATTCTGATAATTCAGAAGAAGCTGATAGTGAAACGAATGCTATGACACCTGTATATAAAATCGAATGCAGTGCAAATTCAGTTGAATATGAGGCGGTCATGGATGCAGTTAGTGGTAGTTTCTATAGTGTTGATATTGAGGATTAACAGAATTTGGTAATTATCATCTAGCGGAACAAGGCTCTATTAATGATTGTAATTTTGTCTTGAATGTTTGCCTGAATGTCCTAAATACATTATTGCTCAGTGAAGAATGTCAGAATCTCTATAACGAAAAAGTAATCAACGAGTTGATTACAAGTAATTAAAATAAGGAGCAGATGAAATGTTAGAAATAATCTCAACTTATGATTGGGCAGTGCTACATTGGATTCATAATACTTTAACCTGCGCTGTTTTAGATTACCTGATGCCTAAAATTACTGAATTGGGTAATGGAGGGATAATCTGGATATTGGTTGGAGTTGTACTAATAGCTACAAAACAATATCGAAGATATGGAATTATCTTGATTGTTGGATTGGTGTTAGGAGTTATGGTCGGCAATGTCTTTCTGAAAAACCTGATAGCAAGGTCAAGACCTTGCTGGATTGATCATTCCGTGGCACTGCTGATTGCAAAACCATTAGACTATTCATTTCCTCAGGGTCACACGTTAGCATCTGTGATTGCGGCTACTATACTCACCTTGAGTAATAAAAAATTTGGTTATATCGCAATTCCTTTAGCGATTCTGATTGCGTTTTCAAGACTATATCTATATGTGCATTTTCCAAGTGATGTACTGGTCGCAGGATTTATAGGAGTAACTATTGGTTTATTGGTTTTCAACGTTGAAAAGAAGTTTATTCCAGAAGAAAAGGAAGTGAAATTAAAGTCTAATATCACAACATAGATAAATGTAATGGGGTGTTTTAGGCCGGAAATACAAATAAGTACTATAAAACTAAAGTAGTGCGGTGCATGTTAATGAAAAAAAAGGAGAAATATCATAATCATTAACAAGAAAGGACAATTACATGAATTCAGTAGAACAAAACAAAGCTAAAATTATACTTAGCAAAGTACCAGAGGTTACTATTTTTTTCTGGATCATTAAGATTCTATGTACAACGGTAGGCGAAACATTTTCTGATTTTATTAATGAAAATCTTGGATTAGGATTAATAAATACCACAATAATAATGGGAATAGCATTTTTTATTGTAGTTTATCTTCAATTTAGAGCAACAAAATATATTCCGGGACTATATTGGTTAACCGTTGTTCTAATCAGCGTATTTGGAACCTTAGTCACTGATAATTTGACAGATGGGATGGGAGTTCCTCTTGAACTAAGCACAATAGTATTCAGTATACTATTACTTTTAACTTTTCTGTTTTGGTATCTTAATGAAAAGACACTCTCGATTCATTCTATTTATACAAGAAAGAGAGAAGCTTTCTATTGGCTCACCATTCTTTTTACCTTTGCACTTGGTACAGCAGTAGGTGACTTATATTCTGAAAAGCTTGGTCTGGGATATCTGCCTACAGGAATTATTGTCGCAAGTATTATAGTATGTGTATTGTTAGCATATAAAGTATTTAAACTTGATGCAGTATTAGCATTTTGGGCTGCATATATTTTTACTCGTCCACTGGGAGCATCAATTGGAGATTTCCTATCTCAGCCATCAAAATATGGTGGTTTAGGCTTAGGGGCAACAATTACCAGTGTGATTTTCCTTAGTGGAATCTTAGGAATCATTGTTTTCCTTGTTGCTACAAAATGTGATATTAAACCTAAAAATGAAATAGCTGAAGCACAACAAATAAATGAAGGCAATAAAAATGTATTAAAGCAAACAATTGCGGTATTATGTGTTTTCTTGGTTGCAGGTTTATCGAGTTATGTCTATTTCAATAATAGTATAGCACAGCAAACTGATTCATCACAAACTACATTAAAAGGACTGGTAACAGATTTTATTACAATTGAAAATGATATACAAAACGATGTAAATTCAAACAACTTTGCTGCAGCAAAAACAAGTGCAGACGACTTGGAACATGAATGGGATACTCAGGCAGCGAAGTTACAGAAAATTGATAAAACAACATGGTCACAAATTGACGGCACAATAGATAGTGTACTAGCCTCAACAAGGTCAAGTAATCCTGATACCAGCAAATGCACATCATCAATTAACGATTCCCTCAGTGCCTTAAACAGTGCAAATAAATAACCAAGGAATTTGAACTTATGATTAAAAAGTTATAATTAAGTAAAGATGATAAAAAGCTTCTTGTGATAATACATGTCACGAGAAGCTATTAAACATGATGTATAAAGTCGACTATGGGAAGGAATTCAAGGATTAGATTAAATCTCAGAACAGCATTTAGCACGATTTTTGCAATAAAAACAGAAAGCGAGAAAATAATAATGGAAAACTGGATTATTGATATTATGAATCAATTTGGCTATATTGGGATTACACTACTAATAGCAATAGAGAATATTTTCCCACCAATTCCATCAGAAGTCATTCTGACCTTTGGCGGATTTATGACAACTTATACAACTTTAAGTGTTTGGGGAGTAATAATTGCGGCTACTATTGGTTCATTACTAGGTGCAATTGTATTGTATGGTGTTGGTAGGGTACTTTCACCTGAGCGTCTTGGAAACATTCTTGATGGAAAAATTGGTCAGTTACTTCATTTTAATAAGGAAGATGTATTTAAAGCCTGTGATTGGTTCAATCATAAAGGTAAAAGTACAGTTTTATTTTGTCGCTGTATCCCAGTGATTAGAAGTTTAATTTCGATTCCTGCTGGTATGGCTAAGATGAGATTAGGCATATTCATACTTATGACTTTAATTGGTTCCCTAGTATGGAATGTCATATTAGTTTATCTTGGAGTAACGGCTGGAGCATCATGGAATAAAATTGTAGCTGGCACCGATGTGTATACTAAAATATCGGTCATTGTCTTAGGCGTCATTTTTGTAATAGCAGCATTTCTATTTATTAAAAGGAGAGTAAAAGCACAGAAATCAGCATGATAAAGGTGAGCATCATAACATTTGAACTGTACGAAGTCAAAACACGCCCGCTATATGGATAGAATGGTTATGATTAGTCTATGGGGATTTTAATGACCATTGTAGTTCCTATACCAAGCTGACTCGTGGCAGTGATCGTCCCTTTGTGGCTCCGTACAATCAATTGAACGATTGATAGACCGAGACCAAAACCACCAATTGAGCGGGATCTGGCTTTGTCTACACGAAAGAAACGGTCGAAAATATGTGAAAGCTCATCTTCAGGGATACCAATACCGGTATCCTCTATTTTTATGGAAATATTTTTTTTTGATAATGAATAATCCAATATAATTGTTCCACCTGCAGGGGTATATTTTATACTGTTATCAATAAGAGCTCTTAGCATCTGTTTCAATAAACCTCTATCTGCGCGAATAGAAACATCCATAGTATCTGTGTGTTCTATCTGATGATCATGCGTTAACATTTTAGTTTCATCTATAACTTCAAAAATAAGATCTTGTAGGCTAAAGATCTGATAATCTAATGACAGCAGATCATTATCGCTTTTTGATAAAAAAAGTAAAGTATCTAAAAGTCCTGTCATGTTCTTGATTTCTCTTTTTATAGATTGGATTCCTTCTTCTAAAACTTCAGGCTGTTCTTTGCCCCAACAATCTATTAGATCAATATATCCTTTGATTACAGCTAATGGTGTTGCTAACTCATGAGAGGCATCTAGAGTAAATTGATTTTGTCGTTCGTAAGAGTCTTGAATACGTTCGAGCAGGTCATTGAATGTATCTGCAAGCCGTTTCAATTCATCGTCAGGACCTGAGATGGTGATGCGTTGAGCCAGATTACTTATGCTAATTTCCTTAGCTTGAATTGTAATTTTATCAATTGGTTTTAATGCTTTTTTACTGATAAAAAAACCAACTCCAATGGAAAATAAAAGAATAAAAAGATCTACAATAGACATGATTTTTAATAGCGCATGGAGATATTCCTGCTCATTATCCATATTTTTAATATTTTGTATAAGAACAGTTCCTAAACCTATAATCTCTTTTTTTTCATTCAGATATAATATTTGGCTATTATTATTTTTCATATGCTTTACTGTGCCTGTTGTATATTCTGGTAGCGCCAACTTAAATTCCTCAAATGTATTATATATGGTTTTTCCATTAATCAAAACTCTTAATCCTACATTTTCAGCTATTTGGGAAAAACTCTCAAAATTCGTTTCATCTAAATTATCTTTGGAAATAAGTTCTTCACTTATTGCTAGATTCATCATCTCTAGTTGGCTAGAAGAAGTTTGATAAACATAATAACTTATACTTATATATGTTGCCACATTTACTGATAACAATGCAACTGAAAAGATTACTGCATAAACCACAGCCAATCGGAGGGATATTTTTTTTGTTTTAAGAGAGATTTTCATCGTTTTTTACTCCTTTAAGCTATATCCTACGCCTCTTATTGTTCGAATTAATTTTCTGTCAAAAGGATAATCGATTTTATTACGAAGATATCTAATATATACATCCAGGATATTAGTATCCCCACCGAAATCATAGCCCCAAACCTGTTCGATTAGCTGACTTCGTGTCATCACTATTCCTTTGTTGATAATTAAACATTCTAGTAAATCATATTCTGTTTTCGTCAATTCCAAGGAAAGCCCATTTCTTATTACTTCTCTGGTTGAAAGATTTACATGTAAGTCACCACAAATAATTAATTTCTGCTCTGGACTTCGGGTTACCCCCCTTCGAAGGCCTGCTCTAATTCGGGCAAAAAGTTCCTCACGTTCGAAAGGCTTTGTAATGAAATCATCTGCACCCTGATCTAACCCTCGTACTTTGTCAGTTAAATCCCTCTTGGCTGTCAACATAATAATTGTAACATTGGAATTTTCACGTATTTTTTTACAAACTTCCATTCCGCTTATTTGTGGTAGCATCAGATCAAGTAGAACCAAAGAGTAGTTCACATTATAGAATTGTTTCAGTCCTTCGTTGCCATCATAAGCAATATCAAAAGAATATCCCTCATACTTTAACTCTAATTCCAGAATTCTAACAATTGCTCTATCATCTTCAATGATTAATATGTCTTTTTGTTCCATTGTTAAGGCTCCTTTCTATACTTTTCTAAAAACTCTGAATGAAAGAGTAAAATAATTAGTCCACAGATGCCACTAACATAATAGAAATCTTTAATGTCAAAAATGACAAAGTTTTTAATGCATATAAAATCAAGAGTATGTCCCCAAAATATCTTATCAAATATTGAGGCAAGGATTCCTGCATTTAACATACACCATAATATGTTATATTTTTTGCCAAGATTATATTTCGTTAATTTTATACTCAAAGAGTCATATGATCCGATTAAAAATAGAATCATCATTATATTTATTATAATATAAAAAGATTGACTATAACCAACTTGCCACCTGGCATTCATATAATTACCATAATCATTAAAAATCGTATGAATGGATAAAATGTTATTTTGAGGGATGCTAACATTATATGGAAATGTATAAAATACAATTATTTTTGCAATTTGATCTAGTAGTACAAACCCAAGAACCATGAGATAATTCTTTAGTCGAATTCTTCTAAAATTCATATAAACCTCTTTCTTTGTGATAGTATATCGGTAATGTTTTCGAATAAAACAATACTCCCATAAAATTATGAGAGTATTGTTACAAAAGGTGTGTTTATTCTAAATGTATCTCATACTTTACAGAGATTATTCGTTAAGTCCTTCCGAACTTTCAGTGCTATCTTCTTCCTCAACGTTATCATTATCCTGATCTTTTGATTCATTTCCTTCTGATTCAATTTCCTCAGTATCATTGCCGGATTCAGTTTTCAAAATTACACCTGAATTTGCATCAACTTTTACATCATTTTCTGTACTACCTGATAAGATATTTACACCGTAAACAATTACACCATCTTCATCTTCTAATTCAATAGATACAAAGGTTCCACCTTGTATCGAATCCAGTGCTGTTGCTTTTGCCTGTTCTTCTGTAATGGTTACATTTGTGTTTTCAAGTGTTAGCTCATCATCCTTTTCTTCTGAACGTTCTGTAGTCTTATTTGTTGCAGTATTTGCTTTAACTAATTGACTTGCAGGAACTGCGCTAACGACAGCTACCATTGACAATACGCCTATAAAAGATAAAACAATTGATTTTTTTTTCATTATAAATACCTCCTACGATATTTTTATTTGGTTTTGTGTACTCATGTAACGTGTGATCACCTTTTGTAATTTAATTCTATTACCCTAATCTGAGATTTACCTTAGGTGAATCTGAGAGTTCACTGAGAGTTTAAGTAACAGTGCATATATATTAGTCGGCTACTTCAGCAGTTCCATCAGCTTTTTCAACATTGAAGGAAGCGGGCTGATATCCGGCAGCATGTAGTTGTACTGCAAAAGTCAAGCCGTTGGCAGAGGTTCCATAAAGACCGTTCATATTACCATAATAGTGCCCTGCTTGAGATAAATCGTTATCAAAGTGTAGCGTAACTGTTTCACCTGCTTTCACTGTTAAGCCATCTAATTTTTGATAATAACTTTCTACTTGATCGGTATTTACCTTATCGGTAATTGTGTAGTAAATATCAAAGTTACTAAGATCTTTTGTCCCATTATTAACAAATGTAATTTCCAAGTGATCAGCAGTTGCGTTGTCTTCAACTCTGGAATCTGTGATTTTAACAGGAAGAGCAGTTGTACTTGTCTCGCTTATAAGATTATCTGTGAATAATGGGGATGTGTCATCTTTATCATTTGTTCCATCTCCGTCGGTATCGCTAAGGTGAGGATTCGTCCCATAAGTTTTTTCAACCGTATCAGGAATACCATCACCATCCTCATCGGTTCCTTGTGAAGCAGTATCCGGTGTAACTGTTTTAGCAGATTGATCTGTTGAAGTTGTTGTGCTTGTCTGACCACAGCCTGATAGCAGAGTGGTTCCTAGTACAAAAGTTAAAATAATTGCATAAATTGATTTTTTCATTTTAATTTCCTCCATTATTCTTGATAAATGTTTTCGCGTTTCAAAAAGACCATATAGGCCAAAAGCCATAAAATAATACTTGGTGCTAATAGACCTAAAACATCGATCCATTTTATTGATAAAACTTCTAAGGCTGTATTTTGTTCAAAGCCTGGTTTGATGTTAAGTAAAGCAAAGCCTACTCTTTCATAATGTTTTGTCGGTGACATTTGTTCAATCCCATCCCGGGTAGTTTCGTAGAACTTAAAATGATCAAGGACTTTCTGTGTATCGGCTTTGTTCATTCCCATTGAGGAAAAGAAGCCTCCAGGCAATTGGTTATCCATGTCCATGGTATCACCAATTTGTGGTAGTATAAATGAAATAACAAGCCATATAATGACAGTAATCAGCAGTGCTTTATTTCCATTTGGTATCAAAACTGCCAAGAAAATACCAAGAACCAGAAAAAATGTCATATATAAAAAGGACATTAAGAAAAATAAAAACATTCTTACAATATCACCAGATGATATGGGTGCACTACTGATCACAACTACTGAAACTAAAGTAATAATTGATGTGACAAATGTGATTGCAAAAAGTAATATCATATTTCCTATCACTTTTCCGTTTAGAAAAGTGTCTCTAAAGATTTGTCTGGATAAAATAAGTTTTAAAGTGCCACTTCTTTTTTCTTTTACTACCGAGGCATTACCTAATACCATAGCCAAAAGTGCACCTAAAAGTCCGATATAATTAACAAAACTTTTAGAAGAAGATAAAGGATTTAAATTAGGTGCAGCTGGGAAAGTAGTTTTCCCAAGGGACTTCAAAAAACTAATGGACTGATTGTAACTATCTAAACTTACTTTTACTTGATAGGAACCAAGTACAACAGATACAATTGTCAATAAAAGCAGCATGCCAAGAATGATAAGAAATAATTTGTTTTTTAAGGCATCTGTTATTTCTTTTTTTATAACGACTAACATTGGACTCATTTTATTACCTCCTTCCATGTTTTTTGAAATATAGGATTGTAAAAATCAGCAATACTCCAATGATTCCAGTAATCCACCAAAAATAATTTACACTGGTTGATACATTGACTGGGATAGAAATACTATTGCTGGTCACATCTGAATTAGTGCAACTTATATTAATTGGATATTGACCTGCCTGTCCGGAAGAAGGAATTGTAACCTTCAATTTATATAGACTGTTTTCTCCCGGCTTAAGGGTTAAGTTTGCAGGATCTACATTCTCAACAATCCATTTATAGGGAGGATCAACCTGCAAACTGAGGTCAGTCAGGTCTTTATTCCCTGTATTTGTAATGCCTATCTCAAGCATTATACTATCTCCATTTATTGCTTTGAGTGACTGTATGTTGCTTGAAATAGAAAGAGCATAATCTTGGTTAAGTGTAAAAGATACAGATAGGGATTCTTTAACACCATCATCGCGTATGATTTCTAAGGGAATAGACATATCAGCAACACTTGTATTAAGTGGCACATCAATAAAAAAATCAATAATATTTTTTTGTGATGCATCTAATGTAATGTTGTTAACTACATTGCCATCAAGAGAAAAGTATCCATTAAATCCTTCAGGTAACTGACCAGTGCTCAATGTGTATGTATGTGACACGGTATCAGTGTTTTCCAAAGCAATTCGTGCATTGGTGGTCTCACCAGGAACAATCTCGTAATTGGTTGTAATATTAGGTACTTCGCTTGCAAATACTTGAATACCATTTTGCATAAAACTAAAAACTAAGGTAAGTAAAAAAAGAACAGAAAAAATGGTTTTTTTTGTTTTCATAAGACATTCTCCTTTTGCACGGATGTATATGAAAATATAAGGAAAATAACAGTTGGTAGCATGATCGTAACAATCGCCAAAATATTTTTCTTGATAATACTAAAAACACTATCAAAAGCGGTACTAGATACGACTTGGAGCAAATCACTGCTGATGTTTTTAAATTGTACTGCAGGAGATAAAAGTTCAATTATTCTTGAAATAGCAGTATCGGTTGGAACCTGGGTTACGGTACTTGATACTGAACTAAGTGCATAGGCAAAATTCCTCTGGGTATCTGCAAGCTGCGGTATTACAAAGCTTATAAAAATCCATACGATCATCATGATCAGAAAGCCAAATGCCCTATCCCTTGTCTTTAGTGAAACAAACAAGGTTGCTATATAAAAAGACATCATATAGACAAAGGCAAGAATCATGAACAGAGCCAGACGGAGTATTTCACTTAAATTGGGAATCATACCTGTTGCTACAGTAAAAAGCCCTAGGTTGAATAGCAGAGTTACGCTTAGTAAAGCCCCAATAATCATTCCGGCTCCGGCCAGTTTACCGGTTATTATCTGATCGCGATAAAAGGGCCTTGTCAGTAATAGCCGTAAAGTTCCATTTTCCCGTTCACCACTAAAGGCATCAAATCCAAGAAATATTGCAAGAACTGCACCGATCATAGTGACATATTCTATAATGTTACTTAATATTGCAAGAGGATAAATTTCAGGTGCGGTAGGGATTGCACTTCCTTGTGACTGGGCCATGGAAACAATGTCCTGATATGCTTGCATCTCTGCACTTTTTGTGGTGGAACCAATGTATACAGAGGCAATGGACATAAGTAGGAACAGCAGTACGATAACCAAAAAGACTTTATCCTTGTAAGCGGTTTTAAATTCTTTTTTCGCGAAAACGGCAATACTATTCATTATTTACACCTCCTTCAATTGAGAAATAAATCTCCTCCAAGGATTTGGCATCTTTAAAATTTTCTTTTAAGTTTGAAAGAGACTCTGAAACCAATAACTTTCCATGACTGATGATTCCTATGTCAGTACATATTTTAGTAACTTCAGATAATAAATGGGTATTCATAAAGATAGTAGTGCCCCATTCTGCATTAATTTTAAGAAGTATATTGCGAATATCCTTAGTACCCTGTGGATCTAATCCGGATGTTGGTTCATCAAGAAATAGTATTTTTGGTTTGTGTAAAATAGCCTGGGCAATTCCAATTCTCTGACGCATGCCTTTGGAAAATGTCTTTACTTTTTTGTCTGTCCACTCAGTAAAATTCAGCATATTTAGAACTTCGTCTATATTCTTATTTACATCTTTAACCTTTGACAGCTTTCCAAAAAACTGAAGATTCTCTCTTGCTGTTAAGTCTCCATATAGCATGACATTTTCAGGTAGATAGCCTAATAAATTTCTTACCTGCAGGTTATCTTTTACTACATCAAACCCATCAATAGTTGCACTGCCGGAAGTTGGCAGAATCAGAGTGGTCAGCATGGAAAGAGAGGTTGTTTTTCCCGCCCCATTGTGCCCTAGAAAACCGAAAATGGCACCGTCCTTTACTGTTAGATTTAATTTATCAACCGCCGTAAAGTCTTGATATTTTTTTGTTAAATCCTTCGTAACTAGCATATAAATTCCTCCTTTATCTATTTGAACAATATTAGCTTATACATGAATGATACATTGCCAAAATGAGAAAAAGATGAGAAATAAATTATATTTTCTCATCTAATATTCATATGACTATGATAAAATGTAGTTATAATTCCGTTAGGAGGTATGTGAAATGAAAATACTAGTAATAGAAGACGATATTTCGCTACAAAATATAATAACAAAGAGACTGCATGCAGAAGGGTTTGAGGTTGATAGTTGTTTGGATGGTCAGGAAGGATATGATTATGCAGATGGGATTGATTATGACTGCATCGTACTTGACTTAATGCTGCCTAAGTTAAATGGAATAGAAGTTATGAAAAAATTGCGTGCTAAAGGGAATAAATCCAATATCCTGATTTTGACGGCAAAAGACAGTATAGAAGACCGGGTTCGTGGGCTAAATGCAGGTGCAGATGATTATCTTGTAAAACCATTTGCTTTTGATGAGTTATTGGCAAGAATACGTGTACTTATGCGAAGGCAAGGAGAAATCAAAGATAACATTTTAATATTAGAAGACTTAAAAATGAATGTTGATGAGCATTGGGTTACAAGGGGAGAGAAAAACATTTTACTTACATCAAAGGAATATTCATTGCTTGAATATCTCATGAGAAATCAAGGACGTATATTAACAAGAACACAAATATCAGATCATGTATGGAATAATGAATTTGAATATGACTCCAATATAGTAGACGTTTATATTAGATATTTAAGAGGAAAGATAGATAAAGATTTTGATGTAAAATTGATTCATACAATTAGAGGATTTGGTTATGTAATGAGGTGTGAGCAATGAAAAAAATAAAAATCAGAACTAAAATGATGCTGTGGTATACGCTTTTAACATCTATATTATTAATTACGTTTATTCCAATCTTATATAACTCAATTTCAAACACCTTTTATAGTGATGCCAAAAGTATTCTTCGAAGTACGATGTCAACAGCTGCAACAGGGATTGAATTTGAAAATAATATAGTTAGTTGGGATGAGAATATTATTCTTTCAGACAGTAGACCAACTTTTGTACTCAACATGAATAATCAATTAATTTATTCAAATAGTTCCATAAATCAACTAATGGAGGTATCTTATAAAGATGATACAATAAGGACAGTTGAATCTGGGGGTCAGAAATGGCTGGTTATGGATGAAACAATATCAAAAGAAGGACTGGAAGTTGCACAAGTCAAGGTATTCATTTCTCTAAATTCCGTGGAAAAAATGTTGAACAGAGTTAAATTAATCATTTTATTTTCTGTTCCGGCATATTTCCTGATTACTATAATAGGTGGTTTATTTATAGCAAAAAAAGCATTACAGCCTATCAATCAAATTACAAAAACGGCAAAGATAATTGGAAGAGGTGATTTGTCAAGTCGAATTGCAGGTGTTGAAAGTCATGATGAGGTAGGAGAGTTATCTGAAACTTTTAATGAGATGTTAGATAAATTGGAAGAATCTTTTGATAAAGAAAAAAGATTCGCTTCCGATGCATCCCATGAACTTCGTACACCGGTGGCTATTATTATGGCTTATTCAGAAGCGCTACTTGCTGAGCTGGGAACAGAAAAAAATAGTGAGGATTTAGAAAAGTCACTTCTTGTAATACACAAAGAAAGTGAGAGGATGAATTCTATTATTTCGCAGCTTCTGATGCTTTCAAGAGGATTTGAAGGAAAATATAAATTGGTAAAAGAAGAAATAGATATATCAGCGGTAATAGAAAATGTAATAGAGCAGTTGGAAGATATGGCTGAACATGAAAAAATACAATTAATGTATAAGACTGATACACCGATTTTTATTAAAGCAGATCAAAGTCTGATTACGCATATGATGCTTAATTTTGTGGAAAATGCAATTAAGTATGGGGTAAATGGTGGACATGTTTGGGTGGATACAGTCAAACGGGAAGATGAATTAATAATTATCATAGAAGATGATGGAATCGGAATAGCACCAGAACATCTAAATCATATTTTTGAACGGTTTTATCGTGCTGATCAGTCAAGAGACCGAAGTGGAACAGGCTTAGGATTATCACTTGTAAAGTGGATTGTTGGCGAACATGGTGGGAATATTGAAGTTAGTAGCCAGCCTGGAAAAGGGACAACATTTGAAGTTCACTTGAAAAGCAATTAAACTTTGAAACCGTTCAGAAGATCACGGTGGATATGAAGACTAAAAAATTTTACATCACCTTCTAATAGTGTATAAATTGAAGTTGTTCTTATAATTAAATTATTAAAAAAAATCCGATGTTGAGTTTTGTAGGCATTGGATTTTTTAAATTTACATATTGACAATTATCGATATGAAGAATATACTAACAATAGTTCGACAAACATCGATATGAAAAGGATGGTGTATATATGCAAACAATATGGAATTTCTTTCAAAACCAAATACTTGGAATGAAATGGTTAAATGTAGTAATAGGTGATGGGCTATCTGCTCTAGGTCTTGATATAACATCCAGATTAGGTGGAAGTATCCAGTTCTTTCTTTATGATACAATAAAAATTTTAATATTATTATCTGTATTGATTTTTATCATTTCATATATTCAGAGCTTCTTTCCACCAGAAAGAACCAAGAAGATACTTGGTAGATTTCATGGGATAAAGGCAAATTTACTTAGTGCATTGCTAGGAACAATAACACCGTTTTGTAGTTGTTCTTCCATACCCCTGTTTATTGGATTTTCAAATGCCGGATTACCGGTAGGCGTTACATTTTCATTTTTGATTTCTTCGCCATTGGTAGATTTGGGAGCCTTGGTACTATTGATGAGTGTTTTCGGAACAAAGATTGCACTCACATATGTAGTGGTGGGACTTGTGCTTGCAGTAATTGGAGGAACAATTATTGACAAACTTCATATGGAAGATCAAGTAGTACGATTTACAAATGCAGGTGCAACTGTTGACATTGAAGCTCCAGAATTATCAAAGAAAGAAAGAATGACTTATGCAGCAGAGCAGGTGCAGGCAACAGTAAAGAAAGTATTTTTTTATATTCTAGTTGGTGTAGGCATCGGTGCTTTGATTCATAACTGGATTCCAACAGAAATTATACAGAAAATACTTGGAACCAACAATCCATTTTCTGTATTAATAGCAACAGTAGTAGGTGTTCCAATGTATGCAGATATCTTTGGAACAATCCCAATTGCAGAAGCGTTATTATCAAAAGGTGTAGGCGTTGGTACTATTCTCTCTTTTATGATGGGTGTTACAGCACTAAGTTTGCCATCCATGATTATGTTAAAGAAGGTTGTAAAGAATAAGCTGTTAATGACATTTATAGCAATTGTAACAATCGGAATTATCATTATTGGATATTTTCTTAATGCTTTTAGCTTTTAGCTAATTTAACTTTATTCTAAAATAAACGATAATTAAAAAGATATTACTAAAGGAGACAAATAATATGGATAAGAAAAAGATTATTTTAATACTTGGATTTGCAGGATTTATTGCAATGGCTGACAACTGGGTGGTTTCACCAATTTTGCCTTCTATTGCACAGAATTTAAATGTTAATGTTGCTTCGGCTTCTATTATTATTACAGCATATATGTTGCCTTTTGGGTTGTTCCAGTTATTGTACGGTTATCTTGCAGAGCGTTTCGGAAAAAGGCAGATTATTACGCTGTCTACCTCGTTATTTACGATAGCTACAGCGCTTTGTGCATTTGCAGTTGCAATACCTGATTTAGCAGCATATAGAGCATTAACAGGAATGTTTGCAGCTGCAATCATGCCTGTATCATTGGCATTAATTGGTGACTTGTTCCCGATGGAAGAGAGACAATCGGCGATAGGATCTTTTATGGGAATGTCATTCCTAGGTCAGGGACTTAGCATGGCGATCGGAGGTTCGATTGCATATTTTCTTAATTGGAGAGGTGTATTCGCAGTTTACGCTGTACTTGCTGCTGTTTCATCAGTTCTACTGTTTACTGTAGGTAGAAAGATACCATCAACAAAAAATAAGAATACAAAGGCATTGATACCTTATATCAATATTCTTAAAAATCCATCCAGTGTTATTATTTATGCTTTAGTTATATTTGAGGGAGTTTTCCTAATCGGTTCCTTTTCGTTCATTGGCGGTTTTATAAAACAGATATTTGAACTTAATAATTTTGCGATAGGAATGGTTATGACAGCTTTTGGTATTATGGCTTTGATTGCAGGTAAAAAATCAGGAAGCATAGTTGGAAAGATTGGTCGTAAGAAAACGGTGGTAATTGGACTTAGCCTGGCATTCTTAGCAGATATCTTATTAGTTGTTTTAGGCTCTGTTTTACCAGTTGTTGTAGTCGCAGTTGCTTTAATGGGATTTGGATTTATGATGGCACATTCAACATTCTTAAATATTGCTACAGAGTTTGCAGCAAGTGCAAGAAGCTATGCAACATCACTTGTCGCATTCTGCTTCATGGGCGGTGGCGGAATTGGAACTGCTATTGGTGGTAAGGTTGTTACGGCATACAGTTTTGAACGTTTATTCATGATTTATGGTGTGGGATTATTGTTAATAACCATGAGTGCACTATTATTGAAAAGTAGCTTTCAAACTAACACAAAAACTCTATTAGTAAAATAGAAAAGCAAGATATAAATGAAATTTAAAATGTGGTCTTAAGAATTATCATGCACCAATCTGTTGTATAATATCTAGCATATCGATATTGTTAGATGAGAGGCGAAAAATGGAAACGAAATACGAGAATGAAGCAAAGGTTTTTAAAGCATTCTGTGATCCGAATCGTTTAATGATTCTAGAAAAGTTACAGAGTGGAGAAAAATGCGCATGTAAATTATTGGAAGAACTTGAAATCGTGCAATCAACCTTGTCACACCACATGAAAATATTGTGTGAGGCTGGGTTTGTTAATGTCAGACGAGAAGGTAAATGGATGCACTATTCCATAAATCAGCAAGGATTTGAAACAGCGAAAAAGCTTATTGCTGAATATGAAATGAATCAGTAACTTAGAAATTTGTATATTTAATTTAAATCATATAAGATAAGGAGTGATTATTATGGGATTATTTGGATTAGGCAAGAAAAAAGAAGAAAAAGAAACATCCTCAAGCTGTTGCTGTGGAGGAGAATGCACACCAGAAGCGGTAGTAAAGGCTGCAGATAATCTAGATACTGATGAAGCTGTGAAGGTTTTAGGATCAGGATGTGCCAAATGTAATGAGCTTGAAGCAAATGTAAAAACTGCATTGGGACAACTTGGTATGGAAACAGCAATCGAGCATGTAACAGATTTTAATGTGATTGCTACATATGGTGTTATGACGACACCAGCACTTGTAGTAGATGGAAAAGTAGTATCCTACGGAAAAGTATTAAAGGTGGAAGAAGCAGTAAAATTATTGCAAAAAGTCAGAGCGTAATAGGCATAACCTTGAAATGATTTGACTATTATGAATATAAACTATAAAAGCCGGTGAACATATGGCAGATCAATCTTCCTGTTGTCAGGATAAAAGTTGTTGCTGTAGTGAAAGTACTAAGAAGGAAATAAAAATTGATTTTTTATACCTTGATTTAAATGTATGCGAGAGATGTATGGGTACAGAATCAAATTTGGATGCAGCTATGAAAGATGTTTCTACTGTTTTAGAAGCGGCAGGATATGATATTCAAGTGAATAAAGTGAATATCATAACCAAAGAATTAGCGTTTGAATATAAATTTGTTAGTTCGCCTACCATTCGAATCAATGGAAAAGATATTGCATTAGAGGTAAAAGAGTCTTCTTGTAAAGACTGTGGTGATCTCTGCGGCGATGACGTTGATTGTAGAGTTTGGAGTTATGAAGGTGAGGAATATACTGAGCCACCAAAGGAACTGATTATCAATTCTATTTTAAAAGCAGTGTATGGAGAAAAAGAAGCATTGGAAGATGAAAAAGTGGAATATAAACTTCCAGATAATTTAAACAAATTTTTTGATGCGCTAGATAAAAAATAATATAAGGGTATGTTCACGTTAGTAAGGTGAACATACCCTTATTACAATATTGTAATTGATTTGCTATCATACTCGATTAGACCATCATTACGCATTTTGGATAATTCGCGAGATAAGGAAGTTCGTTGAACCCCAATTTTGTCTGCCAGTGTTTGTTTTGTCATATTTAATATTATCTTATTGGATTTTTGATGTTTACTTTCGTATTCTAAATAACCTAGTACACACTCACGAATGGTTTTATTTACATAGTGCTTGATTTTATCTCCAAGTATAAAAGTATGATCAGCCACGAATTCCAAGTAAGCTTTTAGAATAACTGGTGATTCAGATAATAGATTGAATAGAAGATTTTTTTCTATTTCTAGAATTACACTTTCTTCCGGAGTTGTCGTTGTCATTGGATAATAAGGGTTTTTTGAAAACATTAAATTTCCACCCAAGATATCATCTTTATAAAATTCTGCAATGGTAAGTAGATTACCTGATTCATCAATTCGTGCTACAACTACTTTTCCAGTAAGAATTATTTCTAGTTTGAAGCAGCTGTCGCCTTCAAAATGAACAATACTGTTTTTGGCGTAAGTTTGGACTTTGAAAGCACCATTTGCCAAATAAAGTCTTATGTTTTCAAGAGATAAAGAGTTTAATAAGGTTGTATTTTCAATTAAATTTTGATATGGATTCATAAACCTCCTATATAGTTACCAAGGTAACGCTTTTATTACAACTATACAAGTATAATAGTAATAAATCAAGCAAATGGGAGGTTTTATATTGGATATTTTTACGATTCTATTTTGGGTTATAGCAGTGGTATTGTTTATCGTATCGCTTGTTAAGAGTAAAGAAACAACCATATCCGCGATGAAAAAGTCACGCGATATGATGGGAAGTATGATAGGGGAGATTATTGCAATCATATTTATGATTGGATTGGTACTTACCTTCATTCCCCCAGAAACAATAAAAACAGTATTAGGAACATCTAATATCTATTTTTCAACTGTTATATCTGCTCTTGTCGGAAGCATTACACTGATACCTGCATTTGTCGCATTTCCGTTAGTGGGATCACTAGTAGATGTGGGAGCAAGTATTGTGCCAGCGGTTGCATTTTTAACAACCCTTACCATGGTTGGGATAGTAACATTTCCTCTTGAAAAGAAAGAATTTGGAACTAAGTTTGCAGTTATGAGAAATCTGTTTAGCTTTGGTTTTGCTATCATTATTGCGTTATTGATGGGGGTGGTTATTTGAAAATAATAACGATAATTAAAAAAAATAAGTTAATCGTTTTGATGTTAGTAGTATATTTGATTCTATTTATCGTCTCGCCGGAAAAAGCAGTTCAGTCACTGGATAATAGCATCTATTATCTGATTGAAATGTTTCAAATTCTACCTGTAATATTTCTGTTTACAGTAGTAATAGAAGCGTTGATACCAAAAGAATTAATCATGCAGGGCTTTGGAGAAAAATCAGGTATTAAAGGAAATCTATTCTCCTTGTTGTTGGGCAGTATATCAGCAGGACCAATTTACGCAGCCTTTCCAATAAGTAAAATGCTATTAAAAAAAGGAGCAAGCGTTACGAACATAGTAATCATTTTAAGTGCTTGGGCAGTTATAAAAGTTCCTATGCTAGCAAATGAGGTTAAATTTTTGGGTGTTAAATTTATGGGAATAAGATGGATTTTTACGGTGATTTCAATATTTGTTATGGCACATTTGATAGGAGTATTTGTGAAGAAAAAAGATATGTCGGAATCGATAACGGAAAAAGAGGGATCCATACTATCTATAAAGGAAGAATATTGTATAGGGTGTGGTCTTTGTGCAAAAACGCTACCGGTATATTACGAGATGAAGAATAACAAAGCAATTATAAAGCAGATTCCAATAAATAAAAATGAAATGGAAGACATGGTAGAAATGGTTGAAAGATGTCCAGTGAATGCAATTGTATTTTACAGAACAGTGGAGGAGGAAATCATATGAAGTATATAGCAACAGGGGTCAGAGTTCTATCTTTCGGTTTGTTTCTGTTTTTAATTTTGAATGGGAAAATGATGATTTGGTTAGGTATATTTGCGGTGAGTCTTTTACTTGCGGTATTTTTTGGGAGAATCTATTGCGGTTATGTCTGTCCTATGAATACGATTATGGGTCCAATCGAATGGCTCTCAAAAAAGTTGAAACTTCAAACAAAGGCAGTTCCCAAGTGGCTTCTTTCTAATAAAATCTCATGGATTGCGCTGTTTGTAAGTATTGTTATTATGCTAGCATCGAAAAAGCTAGCTCAAGTGAACGTACCAATCTTAATAATATGGCTAGTAATATCTGTATTGGTAACATTAAGGTATCAAACCTATGTGTTCCATAATTTAATATGTCCGTTTGGAGTATTGCAAAAATTCTTTGGTAAGTTTGCTAAGTATTCAAAATTGGTAAATCATGATTCTTGTGTTGGCTGTAGACTTTGTGAAAAGACATGCCCTACTGAGGCAATTGTGGTAGAGGATAATAGAAAGGCAAGTATTAACAAGGCTTTGTGTCTGCAATGTACAAATTGTCAGCAGGTATGTCCGAAGAATGCGATCCATTACAAAAAGAGGTAACAATACCCAGAATAATGGCAAGCAGTAGTTGCAATTTTTAAAGTACTAATTATGAAAAGACAGGAGGAATTGTATGATAGAACAGATTTATCAAATAGCAACAGGTGATGAAAAAGCCGTAGAAAAAGTGATTATGGATGATAATATTCATTATATTCATATGATTTTTAACAAGGAAGAAGGTCTTCCGGAGCATTTCTCAAATTCCAATGTGTACATGACTGTAGTAAGAGGAAAACTTTCTATAGCATTAGATGATCAGGAAATCCATACGTATGAGGCAGGTACATTGCTAAAGATTCCTGAAAATACAAAAATGAATGTTAGGAATTTGCATGATCCGGTGTTAGAGTTGATTGTAGTAAAGGCTCCAGCACCAACTAGGTAGTTGAAGGTAAGATTTAGGAATTAATGGATGGATTGAAATAAATATCTGGTATTATTATTAAAAAAACATATTAAAATAATTGAATTAGTATATTTAAAAGAACCTTCAGAATTTGATTTTGAAGGTTCTTTTAAATATGTAAATGATAGATAAGGACTAGAGAATGAGAGACAGTATGAAATACTGAAAAAAATGAAATGTGGTATATTTTAAGAGTACTATTTTGGAAAGCCTGTTGCTAAAAATACTTTTGAAAAATTATTTTCAGCACGTTCGTTTCATTATAGAGGTTTCTCCGCCATGTGATAAGGTTACAGAAAATGATGAATAAGCTGATATAATTGAGCTATAAAAAAGAATAACTCAATTACTTATACATTTAGAGCAGGAGGAAGAAAATGTTTGGATTTTTAAAGCGAGATGATAGCAAGGTGATTAACGTTAATGCTATAGATAACCTTATTGGTAAAGTAGAATTAATAGACATAAGAGAACCGTATGAATATAAAAGCGGAAGTATAAAGACAGCTAAAAATATTCCGATGGGAAATTTATTGGCAGATCCTAACAAGTATTTAATAAAGGAGAAAACCTACTATATTATGTGCCAATCAGGTGCAAGAAGTGGTAGGACTACAAAAAAGCTTGCAAAACAAGGCTTTACTGTTATTAATGTAGCAGGAGGTATGGGCTCTTATTCAGGGAAAAAGAGAAAGTGAGACATGTAGTTGGTTATGAGCATGAGCTTTATGCGTGACCTTATCACAGAAAAGAAGATGGAAATGACTATAATGAAACTATAAAAGCAAATTTAAAGCACCTTAAAAACTTAAATGACGAAAAGGAGAATAGAATATGAGCGTACTTAAAATAACAAAGGATAATTTTGAACAAGAGGTTATGAACTCAGACACACCGGTATTATTGGACTTTTGGGCATCCTGGTGTGGACCTTGTAGAATGGTTGGCCCTACAGTGGAGCAGGTAGCAGATGAGACAGTAAACACGGCAAAAGTTGGTAAAGTCAATGTAGATGAGGAACCTGAACTTGCACAGACTTTTAAGGTTATGAGTATCCCAACCCTTGTGGTGATGAAAAATGGAAAAATCGCTCAAAGCGCGGTAGGTGTTAAGTCAAAGCAGGCTATCTTAGATATGTTGCAATAAGCTAATAACAGGACAGAGTTTCCCCCACTCTGTCCTGTGTTATTTTTTTACAATAGAAAATCTAAGGAGCATAATTTCTGTTGTTTAAACTTTTGTTAGGAAGAGAATATAACGTAAATGTGATTGGAGGAATATTATGCTTGATGGGTTAGTTGCGACAAATAGTGTTAGTTTCATACTTGTTTTTTTAGAAGGAATATTATCTT
Organism: Clostridia bacterium; assembly: GCA_003246295.1. Lineage (GTDB taxonomy): Bacteria > Bacillota > Clostridia > Lachnospirales > Lachnospiraceae > SZUA-378. The sequence continues at coordinate 36,773 of QKAS01000036.1, forward strand.
TTTTTTCGCCTTGCGTGATACCATTAATCCCGGTTTACATGGGTTATTTAGCAGGCAGCGGAAAAAGAGTAAATGAAGATGGAACGGTTATATATGAAAGAAAAAAGGTATTCTTGCATACCATGTTTTTTGCTTTGGGAATTTCTTTTGCATTCTTTATATTAGGAATGTCCTTTACGACTCTTGGCAGTTTTTTTAGCAACAATAAGCTTCTGTTCACAAGAATAGGTGGTATACTTATTGTTATATTGGGATTATTTCAGCTTGGAATATTTGATATTTCGTTCTTACAAAAAGAAAGAAAAATTCAGATTAAATTGGCGGATAAGAAAATGAATCCTATTATGGCTCTTATCATGGGATTCACCTTTAGTTTTGCGTGGACACCATGTATCGGACCAGCCCTTTCTTCCGTGCTGATTATGGCTTCTGGGGCAACAACGACAGTAGAAGGTAATCTGCTTGTACTTGTTTATGCGATTGGATTTTTAATTCCATTTCTTTTACTTGGACTTTTTACGACACAGGTATTGAACTTTTTGAAATCAAAACAAAAACTGTTGAAGTATACGATTAAAGCCGGAGGAGTAATTCTCATTATCATGGGAATTATGACTTTTACGGGGTGGATGAACAATTTATCAGGTTATTTGAATTCTTTTAGCTTTAATCAGCAAAGCAGTTCACAGGAGATATCAGACAAAGCGAATGAATCTGAGACTGCAAATAGTTCAGAAACTGCTACCAATTCTGCATTTGATTTTACTCTTACAGATCAATATGGGAATGAACATACGCTTTCTGATTACAAGGGAAAAGTTGTATTCATAAATTTCTGGGCGACCTGGTGTCCACCCTGTAAAAAGGAATTGCCTGACATAGAGGCACTTTACAAGGAGTATAATTTAAATCAGGATGAAGTGATATTTTTAGGGATTGCAAATCCATCAAGTAAAGAGTATCCGAACAATCAGGATGATGGAGAAGAATCAATTAAAGCTTTTTTAGATGACAACGGATATACGTTCCCAACATTATTTGATGAAACAGGAGAAGCACTTAAGAATTATAACATCTCGGCGTTTCCTACCACTTTTATGATTGATAAAGAAGGAAATATTGTTGGATATGTTCCAGGTATGATGACCAAAGATATTATGGTAAATGTAATTAATCAAACTTTGGAGGCAACAGAATAAAGACCGGTATGAAATCCTAAAGGATAAGGAGATATAATGAATGGCTCATAAATTTGATGTTAATAATAAAAACAAACTGGATAATCCAAGGCGCAGAGAAATGCTTCCAGTAAATAAAATATTGGATGAAATTGGTTTAAAGGCAGAGGATAATCTTGCAGATATTGGGTGCGGTATTGGCTATTTTTCTTTTCCGGCAGCGGATGTAATAGGTTCTAACGGTTTGGTTTATGCACTTGATGTGAAAGAAGAAATGATTGAAGAACTTGATAAGAGGATCGAAGAAAATAAAATAGACAATATTCAAACTGTTCTTACAGATGAATACAATTTCAAACTAGATGATAATTCCGTTTCATATGCACTTATATGCACTGTTTTACATGAAATTGAAGATAGAATTAAGTTTCTTCATGAGACAAAGCGTATTCTTATTGACGGTGGCAAAATTGCTGTTGTCGAATGGATAAAGAAGGAAAGTGATTGGGGCCCGCCGGTCAGCCATAGGGTTGATAGTAGCGATGTAAAAAAGGAACTTCTTGATTGTGGTTTTACAGAAATATCATATGTAGAACTTAATGAGTATTTTTATATTGTTAAGGGCACATTACTTCATAAGTGAGTAATTTAAAAGACAGAGTTTTTTGAACTCTGTCTTTTAAATTCATGACATATAGAAAGGTACGAGAGACGGTTTTCCATTTTATTACAATACTAGATTAGTTCGCGCAACTTTTCTTTATCAATAATGTGGATGGAACCTCTCGATTGTTCAAGAATACCCTCTGATTGAAATACTTTCAGCATTCGTGAAACAACTTCTCTGGCACTTCCAATGTATTTTGCAATTTGCTCTTGAGTAAGATGCAGCTCATTCGAATTTGTTTTTGTTATTTCGTCCAATAGGAAGATAGCAAGTCTTTTATCAAAGCTCATAAAGAGTATTTGTTCCATTGCCCACATAACATCTGAAAAGCGTTCATTGGTATTTTTGTATGCAAAGTTTTCAACATATACGTTTTGATTACTGAGCTTACTAAATGTACCAATATTTATAAGGTAAGCATCTGTGTCGCTTTCAGCATCAATATGCACATCAAAAGTAATGCTATTTATAATACAAGAAGCTGAAAGTACGCAGACATCACCAGGTGAAAGGCGATATAAGGTTATTTCACGTCCGTCTTCTGATAATATATAGACACGTAGTCCACCATTTTTTATCAGCAGGACACCGAGACATTCACTGTCCGTACTATGAAGATTAAAGCCCTTGTTATATGAAACATTGGCAATATTGTTTTCTAATAAATTTATTTCTGATTCACTTAATTTATCCCAAAAATCAAGGCGAGATTTGATATATGCTAATTCATCTTTTTCAATCATGTAAAATCCTCCAATCATAACTTTATTATAGCAAAGTCTAGACTAAATAACAAAAAATAAAGCAATACCAATTTAGTATTACTTTATTTTACATACTATAGAATTTTATTCAGTAACGATATCATAGTTCCAGTCAATAATACCACCAAAATCATATACATTGGAGTACCCAAGCTCAACAAGATCCGCAGCTGCAAGGGCACTTCTGCGACCACTGCGGCAATATACCAAGATTGTAGCAGACGTGTCTGTCAATGTTTCCTCAGCTTTTTCTAAAATGTCGGTATCAGGAATGAGTATTGCGCCATCAATATGTCCAGTGTTAAATTCCTCTTCGGTTCTAACGTCTAAAATTGTAATAGTACTGTCTTTATCCATCATATCTTTTGCTTCTTTTGCGGTTATTGTGGAATAATCAGAAGCAGCGGAATCATTTTTAGAGCTACACGCGCTTAAAGTGGTTATTATGAGGATTAGAAACAATATCAATAAATTTTTGTTTTTCATAATACAAACTCCTTCCAGTATAAAACTCAATTGTGTAATGACATTTATGATTAGACCAATACTAGTGCTTGCCGAGGACAGAAATTTGTACATTTTCCACAACGGATACAGGCGTCAAGATCAACAGTAGGTGCATCAACCCCTGTTTGCTTTAATGCATTTACCGGACAGATAGGTACGGATGGACAGGGGTGGTTCTGTGGGCAGTTTTCTTTTAAAACAACTAAAGTTTTTGTATTCATATTTGTCATCCTTTCGTATATTAATAATTTCTTATCTGATTATACAATGATTAAGCAGTACTATCTGTAACACAATCACATTCAGGTATATCCATGTAAAAACATGTTGTTATTTACCATTACATAATTTCATGAATGCTAGAGAAGCAGGGGAAAGAAATTTGTTTTTATGATAAATGATATGATATTGACGATGGAACGTTAAGCCATTTATGTTTAATCTGGCTATTTGATTTCTATCTATATAATCCTGTACTAATTGTAAAGGGAGAATTGAAATTCCTATTCCTTTAGAGACACCATGAACAATTGCTTCCGTACTACTACTTTCCCAAAGTGGATTTAGGAAAATGTTGTGGAGAGATAATATGGATTCAGCAAGTTCACGGGTACCGCTGTTTTTCTCTCTCATCAGGAAATGCTGATGGGATAACTCATCAATAGAAACGCTTTTGCTTTTGAGGAGCGGGTTATTTATATCACAAATTACGATAAGTTCATCCTTGATAAAATCTGTCGAAATAATATTTTCTGAATGAATCATACCTTCTATCAAGGCAAAATCCAACTCATTTTCTAAAACTAACTGTTCGATAACGTCCGAACTGTCAATGGTGACAAAGGCTTGGATATTAGGAAAGCGTGCTGAAAACTTTTTTATAAAGTCGGGCATTAAATGAGTCCCAATTGTAATACTGGAACCGATTTTTAATTGGCTAGTGGTATCAGAACTCCTTACAGAAGTTTCTAATTCTTCGAATAATGAGTTTATATGAAGGGCATAGTCATATACAGTTTTACCGGTTTCCGTTAAATATATTTTTTTAGATATTCGGTCAAAGAGAGGGGTACCATAATAAGATTCCAGCTCTTTGATAGCGTTACTGACTGCTGGCTGTGAAATGTAAAGCTTTTTGGCAGCTATCGTAATACTTTTTTCTTTGCAGACAGAAATAAATATTTTCATATGTCGTAATGTCATAGTAGATCTCCCATACATAATTAAAAGGTTATGAATAATATTATATAATATAATTATACTTATGTAAATGTAAGCAGTATAATGAAATCTTTAGGAGGTTCATTAGGATGAAGAAGGATATAAAATTTTATTTCAAGTTATTTGCATCCACCTTTTATTTAAGTGCGTTTACATTTGGTGGTGGATTTGTAATTATTCCATTGATGAGAAAAAAGTTTGTGGATCAATATAAGTGGATAGACGAAAAAGAGATGCTTGATTTAACGGCAATTGCGCAAGCATCACCAGGTGCGATTGCCGTCAATGCAGCAATACTTGTTGGATATAGATTAGCAGGAATTTTAGGGGCAATGATTACAATCTTAGGGACTGTTTTACCGCCATTACTTATATTATCGTTGATATCACTAGCATATACGGAATTTCGGGATAGTCTGATTGTTAAATATGTACTCAGAGGAATGCAGGCGGGAGTTGCAGCAGTAATTATAGATGTTGTAGTTACTATGGGAATTGATCTTATAAAAGAAAGAAAAGTATTACCAATCATGGTTATGTTATCCTCTTTTGTTGCCGCATTTTTCCTGCATATCAATGTTATTTTTATGATTTTGGCCAGTGGGATGATTGGTGGCATGGCAATGTACTATTCAAAGCATATAAAAAAGAGTGGTGAAGGAAAATGATGTATTTAAAGTTGTTCTGGAGTTTTTTTCAAATTGGATTGTTTAGTTTTGGTGGTGGCTATGCAGCTATGCCATTGATTCAAAATCAAGTCGTGGATCTGAATGGATGGCTAACAATGAGTGAATTCGCAGATGTCATAACGATATCTCAAATGACACCTGGTCCGATAGGGATTAATGCAGCAACCTTTGTTGGAATACGTATCGGTGGAATTCAAGGTGCAATTGTTGCAACAATAGGGTGTGTACTTCCATCCTGCGTGATTGTGCTTTCCCTTGCATACATCTATTATAAGTATAGAGGATTAGATACGGTACAGGGAGTATTGAATGGTTTAAGACCTGCAGTGATAGCGATGATAGGTTCGGCAGGAGTGGCACTGATGATTTTAGCTTTCTGGAATGGAAAAGCTATGACAATCACTGGTGATGGAATAGATTATGTAGCGGTATCCATATTTACAATTGCTTTTGTAATTCTTAGAAAATGGAAAGCAAATCCAATACATATCATGGTGGTCGCAGGATTGATTGGATTATGTATTTATCCATTTGTATTATAATCAAAGGGAAATGAAAGGAGACACTAACTATGAATCGATTTGCGGTGGAAGATTTATTTGGTATCGAAGGATTTAATATAGCATGGTATGGAATAATAATAGGAGTTGGAATGCTCTTAGGGGTACTGTTGGCAACTTATAGAGCAAAGAAAAAAGGATATCAATCAGATTTAATCTTTGATTTTATTCTTATTGCACTTCCGATTGCTATTATTTGTGCCCGATTATATTATGTGGTGTTTGAATGGGAAGATTATGTGGGAAATCCAATAAAAATATTTGCAATAAGAGAAGGTGGTTTAGCTATCTATGGTGGAGTAATTGGAGGCTTTTTATCCGCAGTAGTATTTTGCAAAATCAATAAATTTCCCATATTAAAATTAATAGATTTAGCAATACCAAGCTTGGTATTAGGTCAAGCGATTGGACGTTGGGGTAATTTTATGAATCAGGAAGCATATGGTGCAATCATTACCAATCCGAAACTTCAATTTTTCCCTTTTGGTGTATATATTGATGCTATATCAGAATGGCATCAGGCAACATTTTTTTATGAAAGCACATGGAATATAGTATTGTTTGCTTTACTTTTAGTAGTAGCTAGGAGAATGAAGAAAGATGGAAGTTTACTAGCAATTTACTTTATGGGATATGGAATGGGACGCTTTCTTGTTGAGGGATTAAGAACAGACAGTCTTTATGTATTCCATGTTATAAGGGTATCACAATTGTTGTCACTACTATTAGTAATTGGTGGAATAATTCTATTTGTATTGCTAAAAAAAGGAAGATTACAATCAGATGCCTATCATGGAAAATATGCTGATGAAAAACTTACAAGAGAAATCAAGTCATAAAATATTTGACATATGAAATAATTCTGATACAATGTGTTAAGGGCATATGCTAATAATTAAACTAATATATTATTAAAAATAAGAAAGTTACGAGGAGATAGTGGAAGTGGATGCGGAATTATACATAACAGAAAAAACACATTCAGAACTTGCAATGGCATATTTTAAAGAGGGTTATAATTGTTCACAATCTGTATTTATGGCATTTTGTGAGGAATATGATATGGACTTTGAAATGGCGTTGAAAATCAGTTCCTCTTTTGGAGCAGGGATGGGAAGACTACGGGAGGTATGCGGAGCAGTAACCGGAATGTTTATGGTCGCTGGGATGGTATATGGATATACAGATCCAAAAGATCATACTTCAAAAACCGAGCATTACAAAAGAATTCAATATCTTGCAAAAGAATTTGAAGAAAAGAATCATTCAATTATATGCAGAGAGTTGTTGGGTTTAGATGCTGGTAAGGATAGTCCAGTGCCTGAACTTCGGACAGCAGAATACTATAAAAAGAGACCATGTGTAGAGCTTGTTGGTATGGCGGCAGATATTATGGAAAAATACTTAGAAGAACATAGATAGAAATATCGCAAAGTATAAAAAAGGATTGTTGTTAATAAAAACAGCAATCCTTTTTTATGCAAAAAATTATGCTTTATAATTCGTCAGATATTCCAAGCAAAATGATTCCTATTATTACAAAAAGTATGACGATATATTGCTTTTTTGTCAGTTTTTCTTTTAAGAAAATTCGTGACAGAATAACAGAAACAATACTGTAGGCGGAAATGAGTGGCGCTGCTATTATGGCACTGCCAGACATCGCAAAAACATAAAAGAATTGTCCAATGGTTTCAAAGATAGCGGCAAACCCCTTATTGCGTTCCTTGATAAAATTAAATTTCTGCTTTTTTATAACCGTATAGTAAATGAAAGCAATTACAGAACAGATGAAGAAAGTGAATTCATAAGCTAGTAAGGCATCGTTTTCGCTAATAAGAGTCATTTCATCAAGATAAATGGCATCTGCAAAGGTTCCAAGTCCATCAATAATGCAATATAAGACAGGGAATATGATGGCTAGGAAACCTATTTTATATTTGGGGTCAATTTTTACATTTTTAAAAGCCAGTTCTTCGTTTTCCTTCTTCTTTTCCAATAAAGCAAGGGCAAATACACCAGTAGATATAATAATAATTGCTAATATTTCCAACCAACCAAGATCCTGCTTAAAGAATATGAAAAGCAGAATTGCAGTAATAGCACCAGATGAATTCTGGATAGGGGAAGAGATTGATAGCTCAATATACCGAAGCCCTATATATCCAATAGTCATAGACAAGATATAGCATAGTGAAACGGGAAAATACCGTATCAGCTGAAATGGAGAGAAATGAATATCGTTAGAAAACATATACCAGAGGCCATGTGTTCCCATGATAAGACCAACCATAATCACAATTTTAACGTGACTGAATTTATCATTACGATTGGAGCCTTTTTTATAAAATAAATCTGCACTACCCCAGGCTAAGGTAGTCAACAGAGCAAATATAAACCACATTTTTACACCTCTTTTTTTATTAAAAATAAAATATTGCGTTATGATGCATTGTATTGCAATTGAAAAATTGTAAATTAATACATTATTGACATATGCCCATAATTAAAATATACTAAAGGCATAAAGAAATGTCAATATAATTATAAGGAGGAATGAAGTATGCCAGGTGGAGATGGAACAGGACCTTTCGGGATAGGCAGTAGAAATGGATTGGGAACTGGAAGAAATAACAGAATAGGGCGAGGATTAGGAAGAATAGACGGAGAAATACAACCAGGAATAGATGGATTTTGCATATGCCCCAATTGTGGTACTAAGGTTAAGCATCAAAGAGCAGTTCCTTGTGTTACTGTAAAATGTCCACAATGTGGAACTATGATGTCTAAAATATAGAAGGAAGGAAGTGGTTAAATGGAGAAAAGTGAAAAAACAGCCTTACAAGCTATTTTAATAACCCTGTTCATATTTGGAATTAAGGTAATTGCTGCAATTATTACAGGAAGCATTGCATTAAAAGCGGAGGCTTTTCATACTTTTTCTGATTCAATTGCTTCAATGACGGTTTTTGCAGGATTAAAGATGGCAAAACGAAAAACAAAAACATTT
>QKAS01000015.1 GCA_003246295.1 Clostridia bacterium
TCAGATAGAGATGTGGCAATACACTCCTACAAAGTAGTTGAACTACAGAAAAAAATCTAAAGTCCACAGCATCTGAATGTATTATAAATCACAATAATAAAAGAAAGGAATTATGATATTTAACTTCTATAAATATCATACAAGGAACAGAATCAACTAAGAGACACAGAACTTAGATTGTTACAGGCACAGATCAATCCTCATTTTTTATACAATACACTTGATACAATTATATGGTTGGCAGAAGATGGAAAATCATCGCAAGTTGTATCTATGGTCACATCTTTGTCTGATTTTTTCAGAACAGTATTAAGTGATGGCAGAGATAGTATCAGAATTTCTGAAGAAATATCACATATAAGAAGTTATCTTGAAATACAGCAATTCAGGTACAGTGACATTATGGAATATGAAATACAGATTCCGGATGAGATTGGAGAACACTCGATTATTAAACTGACACTACAGCCACTTGTTGAAAATGCTCTTTATCATGGAATTAAAAATAAAAGAGGCATGGGAAAGATACGTGTATCCGGTGAGATTCAAGAAAGTACGATTTTGTTGTATGTAGAAGACAATGGAATCGGAATGCTACCAGATAAGCTAAGAGAATTAAATACCTTGCTGAGTGGAACACAATCTAAAAAAATTCCTACTGAAAAAGAACTTGGATTTGGTATCGTTAATGTTTCAGAACGCATTCAATTAAATTATGGACAGGAATATGGAATTTATTATGAAAGTGAGTATGGTACAGGGACAAAGGTGACAGTCAAGATACCAGTGATTCACCCTAATTTTGATTCGGGAGAGCTGATAGAAAAATCACAACAGGCTTAAGTAAGAGATAATTCGTAAAAAAATGAACATTTTTCAAAAGAAATTGAAAAAGTGTTCATTTTTTATTCATATTTAAGTAAAAAATAGAACAAAAGAAAAAAGAAATTCCGTATTTATTTATATAGGTAAAGGATATAATCATGATTGTAAACAAGGTTTTCGAACCAAAAAAATATTGGGAGGGTCCAAAATGAAAAGAAAAGTATTAAGCGTATTACTTAGTGCAGCTCTGGCAGCAACATTAATGACAGGATGTGGACAGGCAACAAGCGAACCAGCAGCAGAAGCGGCACCTGCGGAAGAAGCAGCACCTGCAGAAGAGGCAGCACCTGCAGAGGAAGCAACAGAAGAAGCGGCACCTGCAGAAGAAGCAGCAGCTGATGAACTCATTGTAGTTGGTTATGCTCAGGTTGGTGCAGAATCTGACTGGAGAACAGCAAACACAGAATCATTTAAAACAGAATTTGTAGAAGCAAATGGATACAAACTGATTTTTGATGATGCACAGCAGAAACAGGAAAATCAGATCAAAGCAATCAGAAGTTTTATTCAGCAGGAAGTTGATTATATCGTACTTGCACCTGTAGTAGAAACAGGATGGGATACAGTTCTTCAGGAAGCAAAAGAAGCAGGGATTCCTGTTATCTTATCAGACAGAATGGTTGACGTAGCTGATGACTCACTTTATGAATGCTGGGTTGGTGGAAACTTCGTTAAAGAAGGTGAAGATGCAGCAGCTTGGTTAAGCGAATATCTTACAGCACAGGGCAGAGCAGATGAAGATATCAATATTGTAACCTTACAGGGTACAATCGGAGCATCTGCACAGGTTGGAAGAACAGAAGGTTTTGCATCTAAAATGGCTGCTAACTGGAAAATGCTTGACATGCAGACAGGAGAATTCACACAGTCTAAAGGTTAGGAAGTTATGGAATCCTTCTTAAAACAGTATGATGATATTGACGTTGTAGTAGCAGAAAATGACAATATGGCATTTGGTGCTATCGATGCAATCAAAGCAGCTGGTAAAACTTGTGGACCAGAAGGCGATATCATAATCATTTCCTTTGACGCTGTAAAAGCAGCATTTGAATCCATGATCGCTGGCGACATGAATGTATCAGTTGAGTGTAATCCTCTTCATGGACCACGTGTTTCTGAAATCATTCAGACTCTTGAAAGCGGCGGAACCGTTGATAAAGTTATGTATGTAGATGAAGGAGTATTCCCAGCAGAAACAGCAGCTGAAACAATTGGAAGCCGTGCATATTAATCATTCATAATTAAAGGAAAGATCATATAGGTGATTGGGTTGAAAAACCGCTTTGGCGGTTTTTCCCAAACACCTTTTTTATTACAGTTAATCAAATTGAAGGGTGGAGTCCACATGGATAACAATGCAATACTTACAATGCGTCATATCAGTAAAAATTTCCCAGGTGTTGTGGCACTTTCAGATGTTGATTTTACACTCAGGTCTGGTGAAATTCATGCACTTATGGGTGAAAATGGAGCTGGAAAATCAACACTGATCAAGGTGTTGACCGGAGTTGAAGAATTTGAAGCAGGCAATATCAGAATGCAAGGAATGGAACATGATATTATTAATAAATCCCCGCAAATGGCACAGGAAAATGGAATCAGTACCGTGTATCAGGAAGTAAATCTTTGTCCGAATTTGTCAGTTGCAGAAAATCTTTTTATTGGAAGAGAGCCTAAAAAGGCAGGGATGATCGACTGGAAAACAATGAATAAAAAATCCGTAGAAATCCTCGGAAATCTTAATATAGATATTGATGTCACAAGAAGTCTGGAACATTATTCACTGGCACTTCAACAGATGATCGCAATTGCGAGAGCAGTTGATATGTCTGCCAAGGTTTTGATTTTAGATGAACCTACTTCTTCACTGGATGAACATGAGGTAGAAAAATTGTTTCAGCTGATGCGTCAATTAAAAGCAAATGGTGTTGGCATTGTTTTTGTTACGCATTTTCTCGAGCAAGTCTATGAAATTTGTGATAGGATTACGGTTCTAAGAAATGGATGTCTGGTGGGAGAATACGAAGTTGAAAATCTTCCAAGAGTACAGCTTGTTGCCAAAATGATGGGTAAGGATTTTGATGATCTATCTGCCATTAAAAAAGACCAGACTGCATGTAATAAGAAAGAATGCGAGAGCATCATTGAAGCGAAAGGTTTATATCATGCAGGTACAATCAAGCCATTTGATCTTGTACTGAAAAAAGGAGAAGTAATTGGTCTGTCAGGTCTTTTAGGTTCAGGAAGATCTGAACTTGCAAGGGCAATTTATGGAGCAGACAAACCTGATGATGGAGAATTGTTTGTGAAAGGTACAAAAATACTTGTTTCGGCACCAATCGACGCAATGAAGCATGGTATGGGATATTTACCAGAAAATAGAAAAGAAGAAGGGATCATTCCTGAACTTTCAGTTAGAGAGAACATTGTGATTGCACTCCAAGCAAAAAAAGGGATGTTCAAGTTGCTAAGTAAAAAGGAACAAGAAGAGTTTACAGATAAATATATTGAATTATTACAGATAAAAACAGCAAGTCGTGAAACACCAATCAAACAGTTGAGCGGTGGAAATCAGCAGAAGGTAATTCTTGGAAGATGGTTGCTTACAAATCCAGATTTTTTAATTCTGGATGAGCCAACGCGTGGTATTGATATTGGTACCAAAACAGAAATTCAGAAATTAGTATTAAAACTTGCAAGCGAAGGAATGTCAGTTATGTTTATCTCTTCAGAAATTGAAGAAATGATCAGAACCTGCAGTAGAATGATCGTGCTTAGAGATGGTAGAAAAGTAGGCGAACTGGAAGAAAATGAACTATCCCAGATGAGCATCATGAAAGCAATTGCAGGAGGAGGGGAAAATGAGTAAATCAAAGTCTATGATAAAAAAAGTGACAGGATTTAGATTATTTCTGCCACTTGCATGTCTATTTCTTGTATTGATCATCAATGTGATCAAAACACCATCTTTTTTCAATATTACGATTCAGAATGGTGTTCTTTATGGATATATCATTGATGTTATTAACAGAGGCAGTGAACTTGTTATTTTTGCAGTAGGAATGACTCTTGTGGTAGCTGCATCCGGTGGTACTGATATTTCTGTTGGTGCTGTAAGTGCGCTTGCAGGTGCAGTATGCTGTTTTGTACTCTCCGGCGGCGAACAGTCAACCGACTTTTATCATGCGCCTTATTTACTTGGTATTATAGCTGCAATTCTGATTGGTATGATTTGTGGTGCATGGAATGGATTTTTAGTTGCAAAATTAAGAATTCAGCCAATGGTTGCAACTCTGATATTATTTACAGCGGGCAGGGGAATTGCACAGCTGATTACAGATGGACAGATGATTTATTTGCGTGTAGATCATTTTAAAATGCTAGGTGCTTCTATACCAGGAGTACCACTTCCAACACCTGTTTTTGTTGCAATTATTGTTGTTATCTTAACTTATATTTTGCTTAAAAAGACAGCAATTGGTCTCTACATTGAAACCGTAGGATGTAATTCAAAAGCGGCAAGACTTGTTGGACTGAATTCAACAATGATACAGTTTTTAACATATACATTTTGCGGTATCTGCTCAGGAATAGCCGGACTGATTATCACTTCAAGAGTATATTCTATTGATGCAAACAATGCTGGTTTAAATCTTGAACTTGATGCAATTCTTGCTGTTGCACTTGGTGGAAACAGCCTTGGAGGAGGAAAATTCTCTCTTCTTGGAAGCGTAATCGGTGCTTATACAATCCAGGCACTGACAACGACTTTATATGCAATGAGTATTTCAGCTGACCAGATTCCTGTTTATAAGGCAATTGTAGTTGTCATTATTGTCACTCTACAGTCACCTGAATTTCAAAAAATGAGAAAAGCACTTGTTGCCAAAATTTCTTCAGGAAAAACTGTAAAGGAGGCAGCATAATGAATAAAATCAAAAAAATGGAAGGGAATCAATTCCTTCTGATGATCACAATCTTATTATTTGTCGTTATGTATATCGTAGGAATCGTTGTATTCCACGATAAAGGATTTACCAAAACTCAGGTTTTTCTTAACCTGCTGATATCCAACGCAGGACTGATTGTAATTGCAACTTCCATGACAATGGTTTTAATTACAGGTGGTATTGATATTTCCGTTGGATCAGTTGTTGCACTTACCTGTATGTTATTAGCCTGGATGATGGAAAATAAGGGAATTGGAGCAGTTCCAGCAGTGATTCTTGTGTTATTAATTGGTGTTGTTTTTGGATTGGTGCAAGGATACCTGGTTGCTTACATGAAAATACAACCATTTATTGTGACACTAGCTGGCATGTTTTTTGCGAGAGGTATGACTGCAATCATTAGTACGGATATGATAAGCATTAAGAATGAAACCTTTCTTTCATGGGCACAGGCGAAAATGTATATGCCATTTGGTGGATATGTTAACAAGAAGGGTATTATAGTAAATCCATATATTTATCCAAGTGTTGTGATTGCGCTTGTGATCTTGGTTCTTATTTTTATCATGCTGAAATATACTAAATTTGGCAGATCAATCTATGCAATTGGAGGAAATGAACAATCCGCCTTATTGATGGGCCTTAATGTCAGAAGAACGAAACTAAAAGTGTATGTGCTTGATGGATTTTTGGCAGCATTTGGTGGATTTTTATTCTGTCTGAATACTTGCTCAGGATTTGTTGAACAGGCAAAAGGTTTTGAAATGGAAGCAATTGCTTCAGCAGTTATCGGGGGAACACTGTTGAGTGGTGGTGTGGGTAATGTATTTGGTAGTTTATTTGGTGTATTGATCAAAGGAACGATTGAGACTTTTATTAATTTCCAAGGTACACTATCCTCTTGGTGGACGAAAATTACAATTGCAGCATTATTGGCATTTTTCATCATTCTTCAGAGTGTTTTTGCAAAAGCAAAAGAGAAAAAGAAGTAAAACTTAAACTTGCAAATCATTAAATATATTTGCATCATTGAGATAAGCGGGGTTATACATGAAAGTAAGAGAGGGTGAAACAAAGGGGATCGTTAAAAAAGATAAAATTAATATAATAAATCGTATCAATAAGGGAGATCGGGAAAAATCAATTTATAACATCAGTTCTAAGGTTACATTGCTCATTATAATTAGTCTGGCAACTGCAGTTTTTCTGACTATGACATTTATGTATGGCAGATTTGAAGAATCACTAAAGCTGACAACGCAGAATAGTCTTGCAGACTATATCACGGCAAGCAGTAGCAAAGTTTCTGATGTTTTGGGAACATTAAAAAAAGAAATGACTGGAATCGACCATGAACAGGCATTTTATGAAACAGCACTGGATCCTTCTGGAAAAGTAAAATGGGCAGAATCAGCACTTGCAGATTTTATCAAAGAAAATAGTGAGTTTCAGACTGCGGTTCTGCTTGATCTGAATGGTGAGATTCTTGCAAGAAGCGGGGAAGAGGAAGCTGATTTTACTTACAGTCAGGAGAACTATTTTGCAGAGATGATAGGTGGGTCTACGGATATTAGTATGAGTAATCTACATCAGAACGCGACAGGAACATCTGTCATTTCTTTGATGGTTCCAGTTTACAATGGAAATGATTCCTGCGTTGCATATCTTTCGGGATCAGTACCCTGTACTGTATTTGATGAGAAAATAAGTCAGATAAAAATGACGGGACTGGATAGTATGATTTGCTTTCTGACCGATCAGAATGGTCTTATTCTGTCACATACCTTAACGGAGTATACAGCACAAAAGTCAGAGAATGAATTTGTTATAAATGCGTTGTCACAGGAAATGAACACGGCTAAAACAGGTTCGTTTCTAGAAGATGGCGTTGCATATTATTCCTCGTATTTAAAACTTGAGAATGGATGGATTCTTGTAATTGCTGTGCCGGAGACTGAAGTATTTGATTCTGTTAGTAAAATAAGGACGCAGGCATTTGTAATTGCATTGACTGCATTGATTTTGTTTTCTCTGACTGGATATCTGTTTTCAATTAGTATCAGTAGTCCTATTCGGAAAATCACAAGAATGTTAAAACAGATCTCGGGGCTGAATCTTGTTACTGATCAGAAAAATACAAAACTGATTCGGAGTAAAGGGGAAACGGGTCAGATGGCTTCCGCAATCTATGATATGCAGGACAAACTACGTAATGTTATTTTAAAAATCACAGGATATTCGGAGCAAATCACAGGTTCTGCGGGCAGTCTGAGCGATATTTCAGATCAGGTAGATAAAAACATCAGTAGCAACTCAGAAGTTTTACAACAGCTGGCTGCTGTTATGCAAGAGACCGCTGCGACAACAGAAGAGATGAATGCAGGCATTGTGTCTATGAATTTATCTACTGACAGTATGATTGAAAATGTAAATACTGGATATCAAATGACAGATAAAATGAAAGAAATGGCCACACAGCTTAAAAGTGCAACTGCACAAACAAGCATTCAGATTGAAGAAACTTACAAACTGGTAAAAGAACAATCTGAGCTTGCAATGGAAAAAACGAGAACAGTAGACAGAATTAACGAAATGGCCAGAACAATTCATGAGATTGCAGATCAGACCAGCCTGCTTGCGCTGAATGCATCGATTGAGGCTGCAAGAGCAGGAGAAGCAGGCAGAGGATTTGCGGTAGTAGCATCTGAAGTAGGCAATCTTGCCCGTCAGTCGACGGAAACAGTATCTAGCATTACGGGAATCGTTGATGAGGTAAAAGATGCTGTTGGTTCTATGGCTGGTACTATGAATCAGATTTTATCATTTGTTGAAAAGGAGATATTAAGTCATTTTGACTCTTTTGTTGAAACCAGTGGAGTTTATTCAATGGAAGCAGAAAAAGTCAATCAGGAAATGAAGCATATTGATCAAATGGTAAGAGAATTTAAAGTAACAATGGATACACTTGTCAGCGCGACAAAAGGAATTAGTGATACTGTTTCGGATTCTTCCAATGAAATATGTAAACTGGCTGACAGCAATCAGGAAATTTTGACATTGACAGGAAATACCCATAAACTTGCAAGAGAAAATGCAGACACAGCAGCAGAACTTAAAGAAATTATTGGGTTATTTCAACTGTAGGTGAAACGGAAAATTAAGATTAAAAAAGGGGTTGCCGTTTGGCATCCCCTTCATTTGTTATTGTAAGATAAATCATTTCAGCAAACGATTAGAAACGTTCATCAATAGAAACATAATCCTGTTCTGGTTCAATCGGTTTATAGGCAGGACGAATTATTTTTCCATTATTTGCAAGTTCTTCAACACGGTGCGCTGACCAACCTACAATACGTGCTATTGCAAAGATTGGTGTATATAGTTCTACCGGAAGATCAAGCATCTTATAAACAAAACCCGAATAGAAATCGACATTTATACTGACACCCTTGTAAATAGGGCGTTGTTCTGTGATGACTTCAGGTGCAAGTCTTTCAACGAGAGAGTAAAGTTCAAACTCCTTCTCCAGACCCTTTTCTTTTGAAAGATCTTCTACGAATTGCTTGAATACCACAGCACGTGGATCTGATTTTGAATAGATTGCGTGACCGACGCCATAAATGAGGCCGGAATTGTCAAAAGCTTCTTTATTCAGAAGTTTTTTAAGATACGTACTTACTTCTTCTTCATCTTCCCAGTTATCAACGTGTTCCATCAAATCATCAAACATCTGTACAACTTTAATGTTAGCACCACCATGGCGGGGCCCTTTAAGGGAGGCAAGTGCTGCAGCCATTGTTGAATAGGTATCAGTGAGTGATGAGGTGATGACATGTGTTGTAAACGTTGAGTTGTTACCACCGCCATGTTCCATATGCAAGACAAGTGCAACATCTAGAATTTTAGCTTCCAGAGGCGTATAACTACTGTCTGGTCTTAGGATGTGAAGTATATTTTCAGCTGTTGAAAGTTCTGGCTTTGGTGCATGAATAAAAAGACTATTTCCATCATGATAGTGACTAAATGCCTGATAGCCATAAATGGATAACAATGGGAAAAGACTAATTAACTGTAAACACTGACGAAGTACATTAGGTATGGATGTGTCATCTGCTTTTTCATCATAAGAATATAGTGTAAGTACGCTTCGTGCAAGCGTATTCATCATATCGCGGCTAGGTGCTTTCATAATGATATCTCTTACAAAACTTGTGGGCAATGTTCTGTAGCCAACAAGAATTTCTTCAAAGTCTGAAAGTTGTTTCTGGTTGGGGAGTTTCCCAAAAAGCAGAAGATAAGTGATTTCTTCAAATCCGAATCGACCTTCTTCTGTAAATCCCTTTACCAAATCCTGAACCTCGTAGCCTCTGTAAAAAAGGCGTCCATGTGCTGGAAGAGTGACTCCGTTTACGATTTCAGTTGCCCTGACATCGGAGATGTGAGTCAGACCTGCAAGAACACCTTTGCCATTGATATCACGTAAACCTCTTTTAACATCATATTGAGTAAACAGCTCTGGATCGATCAGACATGAGTCTTCACTTAAATGAGCCAATTTTGTGATTTCAGGTGTGATTTCTGAATAATTCCTGTTTTCCATGAATTTGTCCACCTTTCTTTTATACGTTAATAACTTAATGTGCTGATAAAATAATACCATGTACACTATTTTACCCGCAAGGTTTTTCTGAGGATACGTTAGGAATTAAGAAATATTTTATAAAATTAGAGATGATATCTAGCATAAAAATGTTATCTATATTACAATAGTGGAGTTGAAAGTGAGGAATCATTATGGAACAGAATAAAATAATAACAGACAGACTTGAAAAACTTAGAAATAAAATGAAACAATGTGGAATTGAATGGTGTTATATTCCAACAGGAGATTATCATAATTCTGAATATGTGAGTGATTATTTTACGATACGGGAATTTTTTACTGGATTTACAGGATCAAATGGAAGTCTATTAATTTCGGAAGATTTTGCAGGTCTTTGGACTGATGGCAGATATTTTATTCAGGCAGAA
This sequence comes from Clostridia bacterium, assembly GCA_003246295.1. GTDB lineage: Bacteria > Bacillota > Clostridia > Lachnospirales > Lachnospiraceae > SZUA-378. The sequence goes on from QKAS01000015.1 coordinate 9,867, forward strand.
CAAGAATTAACGGGAACTTCGATTCAGCTATTTCGGATGCTTGACGAAGGTGTACCAACATTAGTTGAGTATTTGGAATCACATTTGAAAAAAGAGCAGACACTTGGTTTTGATGGAAGAATCGTTCCTGCAAATCTTGGGGAAGAGATTGAGTTAAAAGTTAAGAAATGTGAGGCATTTGTTCATATGGGGTTTGATCCCACACAGGACATTTGGTCTATAGAAAATGGAAGAACTGAAATGCCATGTAATCCTGTGAGAGAGTTATCTGTTGCGTTGACAGGAATGGATTGTATGGAAAAAATCGAACTTATCAGAAATGAAATGAAAAAGCAAGGTGCAAAATATCACATGATCAGCAAATTAGATGACCTGATGTGGCTGTTTAATATCAGAGGAAATGATGTGGAATGCAATCCGGTAGCGCTTTGCCATGCGATGCTTACTGACACATCAGTAATTCTCTTTATACAAAAAAAAGTTCTTGATGAAAAGATACTTGCATATTTTTCAAAGCGAAATATTATAATACATGATTATTTTGAAGTAGCAGAAATGATAAAAAATATGAGTGATCAAGGGAGCATTTTACTTGATAAAAAAAATATCAGTGCTTACTTTTATCAAATTCTGCGTGAAAAATGGACAATCATTCATCAGCCTAATCCTACAGAACAGATGAAAGCAATCAAGAATGCGACAGAAGTTGAGAGACTTCGTGAAATTTATCTAAAAGACAGTGTTGCAGTAACAAAGTTCATCTACGAAATAAAACAAAACATGAAAAATAAGAATTATACAGAGTATGAAGCTGCAATGAAGATGGATCAAATCAGAAAAGAAATACCGGAATGCTTTGATCTTTCATTTCCAACAATTTGTGGTTACCAGGCAAATGCAGCTATGATGCATTACCAGGCAGAAGAAGGTAACTGTGCACAGGTTCTTCCGGAGGGTATGCTTCTGGTGGATTCTGGCGGACAGTTTGAAGGTGGTACAACGGATGTAACCAGAACAATTTCGGTGGGAGAAACAAGCAGAAAACAAAAGGAGCACTATACAAGAGTTTGCAGAGGTATGTTGAATCTGTCAGAGGTTAAGTTTTTATATGGTTGTACAGGAAGGAATCTTGACATAATAGCACGACAGCCAATGTGGGAGGCAGGCATTGATTATAAATGCGGCACAGGACATGGGATTGGATACATGCTAAATGTACATGAAGGTCCACAATCCATTAGATGGCAGTATATGAAGTCAAATGTAGAAGCAATACTGGAAGAAGGCATGATTATCAGCAATGAACCAGGTGTATATCTTGATGGAGAGTATGGGATCAGAATTGAAAACATTATGCTATGTAAGAAGGCAGAGAAAAATTCAGATGGACAGTTTATGGAGTTTGAAACATTAACATATGTTCCACTTGATAGAGAAGCAGTGATACCAGAAGGAATGTCTGATATTGAAAGAGAACGTCTGAATCGTTATCAGTTCAGTGTATATGAAAAAGTCAGTCCTTATCTTACAGAAGACGAAAAAAATTGGCTCTTTCAGGAAACAAGACCAGTATGATCTATGTAAATACTTGTAAAAATCATCAAAATGCATTATAATAAAGGTAACCTGAAATGCACGATAACTCTTGTTGTTTTGAACCTACAGTTACTTTAAACGGGACTCCTACATTGCCATTCGGATGTCAGGCCCCCATTTTGCAGGGGAAGGCAGAAGCGTGGTTGCGGTAACCCACCTAGCAATAGCTAGGAGTCAAAAAACAAGAAACGGCATTTTGGGGCAATATATAAAAAAGCAGCTTAGGCTGCTTTTTTATATATTGTCACAAAATGGGGAGGGAATATAATGATAAAAATAATAGCACTGCTCAGAGCATTTGGAAAAGAGCTTGGTCATAATAATGTAACAACACTGGCAGCGGGTGCAGCTTTTTTTCTGTTTTTATCATTATTCCCAATTATGATGCTGATTGGTTCTATTTTGCCTTACACTCCATTATCAAGACAGGATTTTCTGTATTTTCTTGGTACAATCTTACCAAGTGCAATTGCACCTTGGATGCAAAGCATGGCAGAAGAATTATATGACAAATCACCTGCCATAATTTCCATATCAGCAGTTGCTGCACTCTGGTCAGCATCGAGAGGGATTCTTTCGATTATGAGAGGAATCAATTCTGTTAATCGTGTCAGAGAGGATCGAAATTTTATTATTTTAAGAATTAAGGCATCATTTTATACGATTATAATGTTGGTCAGCATTATATTTTTTTTAGGAATCATGGTATTTGGACGTGTGCTGGTACAGGTTACAGAAGCTCATTTACCACAGATTTCTTATCTGTTTGTATTTTTATTAAAATTTCGATTTTTGTATGCAGTTATTATTCTGGCTTTCTTATTCATGCTTCTATATAAATGGATTCCAAACAAAAAAATTAAATTAATCTATCAACTCCCAGGTGCAGTTTTCTGTAGCATTGGATGGACGGTGTTTTCTGATGGTTATTCCTATTATATTGCTGCAAGCCATTCGTTTGGTATTTATGGAAACCTGACAACAGTCATTATTGGACTATTATGGCTGTATGTTTGTATTTATCTATTTTTACTGGGCGCTGAAATTAATTTTTATTTTATGCCAATACTAAAGTACAGACGATAATATATTTTTACGCTTGACAATCAGATAAAACTTCTATTATGATAAGTGAAGTAAGATTGATAAAGACAAAGACGGTGCACAGTATTATTATAATTTCCTACAGAGAGAAAGGGTCATCGGGTGGAAACTCTTTCAGGTTCAGCTATAATAAAAAATTCACACCTGAGTTTCTAATCAGAAGAATTAAATTGTATCATTTTAATTTGGTAAGAGAAGACGTATTACACACGTTACGTGATTGAGAGCCTGTTTATGCAGGAATCTGGGTGGTACCGCGGAATCTTTCGTCCCTTGTTATATACAAGGGACTTTTTATATTTCCGTAAACAGAATTTTCATAAAGGAAAGGGAGCATCACATGAAAGAAAAATTAGATCTAATCAAGGCAGAGGCGTTAAAACAGATTAATGAATCTGGCGCACTTGACAGACTGAATGAAATCAAAGTGAATTATCTTGGAAAAAAAGGAGAACTGACTGCTGTATTAAAAAGCATGAAGGATGTTGCACCTGAAGACAGACCAAAAGTTGGACAAATGGTCAATGATGTCAGAGAAGAAATTGAAAAGGTGCTGGATGCTGCTATTTCAAAGATGGAACGAGCAAAAAGAGAAGCACAGATGAAAAGTGAAACAATAGATGTGACACTGCCTTCTAAACGATCAAAGCTTGGTCATCGTCATCCTAATACTACAGTTATGGAAGAGGTTGAGCGTATTTTTGTTGGTATGGGATATGAAGTTGTTGAAGGACCAGAGATTGAAACAGATTATTACAATTTTGAAGCATTAAATATACCTGCAGATCATCCGGCCAAAGATGAGCAGGATACTTTTTATGTCACACCTGATATTTTATTGAGAACACAAACATCACCAACACAGGTGCATGAAATGGAAAAAGGCAGCCTTCCAATCAGAATGCTTGCGCCGGGCAGAGTTTTTCGCTCAGATGAAGTAGATGCAACACATTCCCCTTCCTTTCATCAGATTGAAGGACTTGTCATTGATAAAAATATTACTTTTGCTGATCTGAAAGGAACCTTAGCAGAATTCGCAAAAGAATTATTTGGAGAAGATACAAAAGTCAAATTCCGTCCTCATCACTTCAACTTTACGGAACCCAGTGCTGAGATGGATGTAACCTGTTTTAAATGTGGTGGTTCGGGATGTCGTTTTTGTAAAGGAACTGGCTGGATTGAAATATTAGGATGCGGTATGGTTCATCCTAACGTATTGAAAATGAGCCACATTGATCCTGAAGAATATTCTGGATTTGCTTTTGGTGTTGGTCTGGAGAGAATTACACTATTAAAGTATGAAATTGATGACATGAGACTGCTTTACGAAAATGATGTCAGATTTTTAAAACAGTTCTAAATATGATACATTCAAACTATTGAGTCGTCAGGCTAAGCCTGTATAGAAGGAAGGATACAGAATATGAATACAGCATTATCATGGATCAAGGCATATGTGCCAGACCTGCAATGCACTGCACAGGAATATACAGATGCAATGACAATGTCGGGAACAAAAGTTGAAACCTATGAAGCATTAGATAAAAATCTTGAACATATTTACGCAGGACAGATTACTTCAATTGAACGTCATCCGGATGCAGATAAACTTATTATTTGTCAGGTAAATTTAGGAGATAGAACATTACAGATAGTGACAGGCGCTTCCAACGTATCAATAGGAGATATTGTTCCTGTTGTCATCGATGGTGGAAAAGTGGCTGGTGGACACGATGGCGGTCCTCTGCCTGAGAATGGAATTAAAATTAAAAATGGTAAACTAAGAGGAATAGAATCTTTTGGTATGATGTGCTCAGTTGAAGAACTTGGATGGGATACAAATATGTTCCCTGATGCACCAGAAGAAGGTATTTATATTTTGCCAGCAGATACAGAACTTGGATGCGATGTGATTGCTTTACTTGGACTTAGAGACACTGTATTTGAGTATGAAGTGACCTCAAACCGTGTAGATTGTTACAGTGTATTAGGAATTGCCAGAGAAGCAGCAGCAACCTTTCAAAAACCATTTTATGCACCAGTTGTTCAGTTAAAAGAAAATAATGAGAAAATTGAAGACTATATCAGCGTAGAAGTGATAGATCAGGATCTATGCAGCAGATATTGTGCAAGAGTATGCAAAAATATTAAAATTGCGCCATCTCCAGCATGGATGCAGGCAAGGCTGAGAGCAAGTGGTATCAGACCAATCAATAACCTTGTAGATATTACGAATTATGTAATGGAAGAATATGGACAGCCAATGCATGCATTCGATCTAAGTACAATAGCAGGAAATAAGATTATTGTAAAACGTGCTGCAGATGGAGATGTCTTTACGACACTTGATGGACAGGAACGTAAGTTGGATAAAGAAATCCTAATGATTTGTGATCAGGAAAAACAAATTGGTATTGCAGGTATCATGGGAGGAGAGAATTCAAAAATCACAGATGATGTGAAGACGGTTGTATTTGAATCTGCGTGCTTCCACGGCGCTAATATTAGAAAATCAGCAAAACGTCTTGGACTTAGAACTGATGCATCAGGAAAATTTGAAAAAGGCCTGGACCCTTATAATGCAGAAGCAGCAATCAACAGGGCTTGTCAGTTAATTGAAGAACTGGGGTGTGGCGATGTGGTAGGAGGACTTGTTGATGTCCATGTACCTTTAAAAGACAAAAATGTGATCAAATTTCAACCAGAACGTATTAATAAGTTATTAGGTACTGAAATTGATAAAAAAGACATGCTAAAAACATTTAATATGTTGGAGATTGAATACCTTGAAGCAACGGAAGAACTTGTTATTCCAACGTTCAGACAGGATCTGGAAGGACTGGCAGATATCGCAGAAGAAGTGGCAAGATTTTATGGCTATCATAATATTCCAATGACACTGCCTTCAGGAGAAGCTACAACAGGCAAACTTCCTTTTAAATTAAGAGTAGAAGAAAGAATCAGAGATATTGTAGAATACTCAGGATTCTCACAGGGAATGTGTTATTCCTTTGAAAGTCCAAAAGTATTTGATAAACTTTTGCTTGATCAAGAAGATCCGCTTAGAAATGCAATTACTATTATGAATCCACTTGGAGAAGATTATTCGATCATGCGTACAGTTGCATTAAATGGTATGCTGACTTCTCTTGCAACGAATTATAACAGAAGAAATAAAGACGTCAGATTATATGAGCTTGGAAATATTTACTTGCCAAAAAGTCTGCCACTTACAGAATTACCAGACGAGAGAATGCAACTTACACTTGGAATGTATGGTGAAGGCGATTTCTTCACATTAAAAGGTGTTGTTGAGGAGATGCTGGAAAGCATTGGCATGACAGGTAAATTAATCTGTTCCCCTGATTCTTGCAAAACATATTTGCATCCGGGACGTCAGGCTGATATGATCTATAAAGAGGATGTCATTGGTGTCATTGGTGAAGTGCATCCTGATGTTGCAGATCTTTATGATATTGGGACAAAAACCTATATTGCAGTCATTGATATTCCTGTCATTTTGAAACATGCATCTTTCGACAGGAAATATGTTGGAGTTGCAAAGTATCCAGCGGTTACCAGAGATATTAGTATGGTAGTTCCGAAGGAAATACTTGCAGGTCAGATTGAAGAAGTCATCGAAAAACGCGGTGGAAAATTATTAGAAGAATTTTCATTATTTGATATTTATGAAGGCGCACAGATCATGGCAGGATATAAATCGATGGCTTATACGATTTCTTTCCGTGCAAAAGATAGAACACTGGAAGAAAATGATGTGAATGCAGCAATGAAAAAAATATTGAATGGTCTGGAAGAAATGGGAATTGAATTAAGAAAATAATTGTAATTTATAAGAAAGAGGTAAAATATGGAATTTAAGAATACATGGGAAACATACTCAGAAAAACAAATAAAAGAAGCAGATCTGTTTAGTGCAGATTACAGGAATTTTTTAGATGAAGGTAAGACAGAAAGAGAATGTGTAGATTTTATAGTGAATGAAATCGAAGCAAAAGGATACCGTGAAGTCAGCAGAATCATTGCTGAAAAAGGCAAGATCAGCATGGGCGATAAAGTATATGCAGTTTGTATGGACAAAACGGTTGCAATGTATCATATTGGTAAAAAACCTTTAGAAGAAGGCATGAATATTCTCGGTGCCCACATAGATTCTCCAAGACTGGATATCAAGCAGAATCCACTGTATGAAGAGAGTGGAATAGCATATCTTGATACTCATTATTATGGTGGAATCAAGAAATATCAATGGGTTACAATACCACTTGCACTTCACGGTGTTGTTGTGAAAAAAGATGGCACCACAGTGTTGATCAATGTTGGCGAAAAAGAAGATGATCCTGTATTTTTTGTTTCAGATCTTTTAATTCACCTTGCAGAAGAACAGCTTCAGAAAAAAGCAGCAAAAGTGATTGAAGGAGAAGCGCTGGATCTGATTATTGGAAGCAGACCATTTGTATTTGAAAAAAAGAAAAAAACGGACGAAGAGAAAAAAGAAGCTGCAAAAGATGCTGTTAAAAAAGGTATCCTGAATATTTTAAAAGAAACGTATGATATTGAAGAAGAAGACTTCATTTCAGCAGAACTTGAAGTTGTACCAGCAGGGAAAGCAAGAGAAGCAGGATTTGACAGAAGTATGATCATGGGATATGGACAGGATGACAGAGTATGTGCTTATACATCTTATCGCGCGATTCTTGATCTGAAGGAAACGCCTGAAAGAACGGCGTGCTGTCTACTTGTAGATAAAGAAGAAATCGGAAGTGTTGGAGCAACAGGAATGCATTCAAAATTCTTTGAAAATACTACAGCAGAAATCATGAATTTAAACGGAAGCTACAACGATCTTGCGCTTCGAAGATGCCTTGCAAATTCACTCATGCTGTCTTCTGATGTCAGCGCTGCATTTGATCCGTCTTATGCATCCAGCTTTGAAAAGAAAAATGCTGCATTTATGGGAAATGGTATGGTATTTAATAAATTTACAGGTTCTCGTGGAAAATCAGGTTCTAATGATGCAAATGCAGAATACATCGCATTAATACGAAAAGTTCTTGATGATCAAAAGGTTAATTTTCAGACATCAGAATTAGGAAAAGTTGATGTAGGCGGTGGTGGAACGATTGCTTATATTCTATCGTTATATGGTATGAATGTAATTGATTGTGGTGTTGCTGTTTTAAATATGCACGCTCCTTGGGAAGTGACAAGTAAAGCAGATATTTACGAAACCAAAAGAGGTTATGAAGCTTTCTTACAGTATGCAGGTCTTTGAGGATAGTAGCGTTGAATAATATAACAGAATTAAAAACATCTGATTTTGCCTTTGATCTTCCGCAGGAACTGATTGCACAGGATCCGCTGGAAGACAGATCAGCATCCAGATTACTTGTACTGAATAAGAATGATGGAAAGATCATTCATAATACATTTAAACATATTACTGATTATTTAAAACTGGGTGATTGCCTGGTTTTAAATAATACAAAAGTGATCCCTGCGAGACTTCATGGAATCAAAAAAGAAACCGGAGCACATGTTGAAGTTCTTCTGTTAAAACGACTTGAGGATGATAACTGGGAAACGCTTGTAAAACCCGGCCGGAAGATCAAACCAGGGACAGTATTGCAGTTTGGCGACGGACTTCTGGAAGCACAAGTGCTTGATGTAGTAGAGGAAGGCAATAGAATATTGCATTTCAGATATGAAGGTATCTTTGAGCAGGTACTTGATCAATTAGGAGAAATGCCTCTTCCGCCGTACATTACACATAAATTAAAAGATAAGAACCGTTATCAGACCGTATATGCAAAATACGAAGGAAGTGCAGCGGCACCAACGGCAGGTTTACATTTTACAGAAGAATTGCTTGAAAAGATAAAACAAAAAGGTGTCAGCATTGCTTATGTAACACTACATGTTGGCCTGGGAACTTTTCGTCCTGTAAAAGCAGATCATATCCTGGAACATCATATGCACTCAGAATATTATGAAATTTCTGAAGAAGCTGCTGAAATGATCAATCAGACCAAGCAGAATGGGGGACGCATTATATGCGTTGGCACAACAAGTTGTCGTACGATTGAAAGTGCTGCAGACGAAAATGGATTCTTAAAAGCCAGTGCAGGAAATACTGAGATTTTTATTTATCCAGGGTATCACTTTAAGGTTTTGGACGCATTAATCACTAATTTTCATTTGCCGGAGTCAACACTTGTTATGCTGGTTTCTGCATTGGCAGGAAAAGATAATGTATTGCATGCGTATCGCGAAGCCGTAAAAGAGCAATATCGATTCTTTTCCTTTGGTGATGCAATGTTTATCGTTGACAATGTTTTGGAATAACTATAAACTATAATTATAATAAATTATTCCATAGGGATGAAGTTCTATAGTAACATAGTTACTTTGATATTGGGGAGTGGTGAAAGGGGAATTTGGCATGGATGATAGAAGAAAGACCAAACGTTTGGATTTGGAGTCGAAGTTAAGAGTAAAGCGTCTTGATGGGAGCGGAGAAGAAGAGGAAGTTTCCATTGATGTGATAGATATTTCTAAAGTTGGAATCGGATTTACCTGTGAACAGGCTTTACAGATTGGTGCAGTCTATGAAGGCAGTCTTACCTTGTGGACCAAGGAAGTCATAGATGCATTTATTGAAATCGTAAGAATCGAAAAAAGCTCAAGCTATTATATTTATGGTGGTATCTTTATCGGAATGCCTGAATCTACAACAAATCGTATCGCAATTTATGATGTGATTCATTCCTTTAATCAGGATTAATTTTAAGCCTGCAGAATTGTTCTGCAGGCTTTTTATATGCTGTATTACTTATTGTATCAGAGACTCAAGATCTCTATAATATCCTGGATATGAAATTGAAACACAGTCAGCACCAATAATTTCCAGACGTGTCTGGGTATTGAGTCCGGCTATGGCAAATGACATTGCAATACGATGATCAAGGTGACTCTCTATGCGGCTTCCGTGAAGCGGATATCCACCTTCAATTATCATACCATCATCGGTTCCTTCTATTTTAGCACCCATGGAAGACAGATTTTTGACACAAACATCGATTCTGTTTGACTCTTTTACCTTCAGTTCTTGTGCATCCTTAATGGTGGTTTTTCCTTTTGCAAAAGCAGCCATGATAGCAATCATCGGAATCTCGTCAATTAATCTTGGAATCAGACTTCCACCGATTTCTATTCCATGAAGTTCGCTGGTTGAAACAAGTAGATCTGATACAAGTTCTCCATTTTCGGTTCTTACGTTTTCAAGTTTTAATTTGCCACCCATTTTTTGAATTACTTCAATGATACCATCCCTAGTAGGGTTGATCCCAACGTTTTTCACCAGTATCTCTGAATTAGGTGTAATCAATCCAGCAGCTAAAAAATATGCAGCAGAGGAGATATCGCCGGGGACATCAACCTTTTGTCCAAACAACAGATTACCCGGGAGAACTGAGGCTGTTGTATTGTGTGATGTAACCTGTGCACCAAAATAATTTAACATGATTTCAGTATGGTTGCGGCTCAGATATGGTTCAGTCACACTTGTTTCAGAGTCAGCATAAAGCCCTGCAAGCAGAATGGAAGATTTTACCTGTGCAGAAGCAACAGGTGAAGTATAATGAATACCATGAAGTGGTCGCCCGTGGATATGAAGGGGAGCACATTGATTATTTTGTTCACTTACAATATCTGCACCCATTTGTGAAAGAGGATCAATAATACGCCCCATTGGACGTTTTTGAATAGATTCATCACCAGTCAGATGCACATCGAAATCCTGAGCAGAAAGAATTCCTGTAATCAGGCGGGTAGTCGTTCCGCTGTTTCCGGTATCCAGAATCGAATGAGGCATACTCAGCCCGTGAAGTCCCTTTCCATGAATTCTGATGATGGAATCTTTTTCCTCAATATAAATACCCAGCTTTCGAAAACAATCGATTGTGGAAAGACAATCAGCACCACGTAGAAAATTAGTAACCTCAGTAACACCTTCTGCTATAGAACCAAACATAACAGCACGGTGGGAAATAGATTTGTCGCCAGGAACTGTAATAATTCCCTTTAGGCTATTCACAGGATTGATAAACATAATGCCTCCAATTTATTTATTTGCGATAGGGATGACGTGATAACCAGACTCATTTAACACATGAGTAGCCTGGTAAGAAGCACGTTCATCGTAAAATTCAATTCTTAATGCACCTTCTTCAAATTCTCTGTTATGAACAATTCCAATATTCTTGATACTGATGGAATGCGATGCCAGTATAGTAGCAATAGAAGCAATAATACCTGTTTTATCGGGAATATCAACGTAGATTAAAGGAATCTTCTTGATTGGACCAGAGGCGGTATCTGCAAGCGTATTCCGATACTCACATGCTTCTGAAAAAAAATGGTAAAGAGCCTCTTCATCATGATCCTGAATTGTATGCATAATATCAACAAGAGAATGAATATAATCATGTAACAAATGGATGATGTTCTCTTTATTAGATAGTGTAATCTGCTTCCACATATCGGAAGAAGAGGATGCAATTCGTGTAATATCTTTAAATCCGCCAGCTGCGATGGTTTTCATGATATGTGTTTCATTATCAGAATTACTGACGAGATTCACAAGAGAAGAAGCAATGATGTGTGGAAGGTGACTGATTGCAGCAGTGACATAGTCATGTTCCTGAAAAGAAAGAATGAGAGGAATCGCGCCTATCTGCTGAACCAACTCTTTATAATGGACAATCATAGATTGTGGTACGCTAGAAGTAGGTGTCAAAATATAGAATGCATTTTCTAATAGACGGTCAGTTGCATTATGGAATCCTGTTTTTTCACTTCCAGCCATAGGATGTCCACCGATAAAGCAATGATCAAGACCTGCGTTTGAGATTGCATCATGGATTTCGGACTTTACACTCCCGACATCAGTAAGAATACACTGATCTGATAAAATTCGACTAAGTTCACCTAAATTTTGATTGTTGCATGCAACTGGAGCACATAAAAACAGAAAGGAACAATCTGAAAATGCCGCATCAATCTGATGCACAGCCTGATCAATGGTTCCTTCTGTAAGAGCAGCCTCTAGTGTAGATTCATTTGTATCATATGCGATTAAGTTTATATTGTCCTGAAAAGTGTTTTTTAGGGACTTGGCAATAGAACCACCAATCAATCCAAGCCCTATAAAACCAATGGTTTGTTTTTTCATAAGGTTTCCATTTTCGTTAGAATTTACGTCCTACAAGTTGCGCGAATGGATGAAGTTCCTCACACAGTTTATAAAACTTTTTGAAAGTTAAGGACTGCGGACCATCAGAAAGTGCATTTGCAGGATCGTTATGAATTTCTATCATCAATCCATCAGCGTCGCATGCAACAGCAGCTTTTGCCATAGAAGGTACATATCTGTAAGAACCAGTTGAATGAGAGGGATCTACAATAATTGGCAGATGCGTTTTTTCTTTTAATACAGGAACTGCACTTAAATCAAGGGTGTTTCTTGTTGCAGTCTCATATGTTCTGATACCTCTTTCACATAATACTACATTTGGATTGCCTTCTGCAATAATATATTCAGCAGCATTTAACCATTCGTCAATCGTTGCACACAGACCCCGTTTTAGCAGTACAGGAAGACCAGAACGGCCGGCTTCTTTTAATAAGTAAAAGTTCTGCATATTTCTTGCGCCAATCTGTATCATATCAACATATTTTACGGCAGCATTAATAGCTTCGTGACTGACAACTTCACAAATCGTGGCAAGTCCAGTTTCTTCCTGGGCAATTTTCATAAATGCTAAACCTTCTTCTTCAAGACCCTGAAAAGCATAAGGAGAAGTTCTGGGTTTGTATGCGCCGCCGCGTAAAATATTTGCACCACCCTGTTTTGCTGCATGGGCAATGCTTAACAGCTGTTCCCTGGTTTCGACGGCACATGGTCCGGCCATAATCGTGAGTGTGCCTGGCCCTATCGTCGTATTTCCAACTTTTACAGTTGTGGGTTCCGGGTGGAACTGTTTATTGCTGAGTTTATAACTTTCTGTGACAGGTACGATTTTATGGACGTCCTTAAAACTCATAATATTTTCAGCGGCTAGTTTTGATTTATCGCCGACGATACCGATAATGGTTACTTCGGTACCTTTGGAAAGGTGAGCCTGAAGTCCATTTCCTTCAATATATTGGATGATAGAGTGAATACTCTCATCAGCTGCATTTGGTTTCATTACAATTATCATTAGAATCTCCTTTATCCCCGAATACAGGGCAAACAATAAACAAATATGTCCTACACAATATAGCACTTCAACGTGCGAAAGTCAAATGGTATTGAAAGTCAAAAAAGAATTGTTACAAATGTCAAAATCTCTTGTATTAATAGTGATAATTTAGTAAAATATACCTAAGGATAAATATAAAATGAATGAAAAAACTTATTTTTGCAAAAATTTATCCAAAAACTACATAATACGGAGGAATTGATATGAATGTTTACACAACTGACAAAATTCGTAACGTTGTTTTGCTTGGACATGGCGGCTGCGGTAAAACCAGTTTAGTGGAAGCGATGGCATATTTATCAGGCATTACTTCAAGAATGGGTAAAATTACTGATGGCAATACCGTAAGCGATTATGGAAAAGAAGAACAGAAGCGCCAATTTTCAATTAGCACCTCCATCGTTCCGATAGAATGGTCTGGAACTAAGATTAATATACTTGATACGCCTGGTTATTTTGATTTTGTAGGTGAAGTAGAAGAAGCAGTTTCTGCTGCTGACTGTGCAATTATTGTTGTTTCAGGAAAAGCTGGAATAGAAGTGGGAACCCATAAAGCATGGGAAATTTGTGAGAAATACAAACTGCCGCGTATGGTATATGTTGCAGATATGGATATAGACAATGCTTCATTTAGACAGATTGTTGAAGAAATGACAGCATTATATGGTAAGAAAATGGCACCTTTTCATTTACCAATCAGAGAGAATGAAAAGTTTGTTGGATATATCAATGTCATTCAGGAGAATGGATTCCGTTGGGAAGGCAAAGAAGTTGTTGAGTGTGAGATTCCTTCCTACAACGAACCAAATCTTCAAATCTGCAGAGATGTCCTGATGGAAGCAGTTGCAGAGACAAGTGAAGAAATGATGGAAAGATATTTTGGGGGAGAAACATTCTCTGAAGAAGAAATTCGTTCAGCCCTTAGAAATAATGTTATGGAAGGTACGATAGTTCCTATGACAATGGGGTCAAGCCTGTTATGTCAGGGTATGTTTACTTTGCTCGATGATATTGTGAAGTACATGCCAAGTCCTGAAAACAAGAAAAAAGCAGGTGTAAATACAAAAACCAATGATATTTTTGAAGCAAATTATGATTTTTCAAAAGCAAAATCTGCATTCATATTTAAAACAATAGTAGACCCTTTCATTGGTAAATATTCTCTGATAAAAGTATGCTCAGGCGTTCTGAAAGTGGATGATATGATTTATAATGATACTTCAGAATCAGAAGAGAGAATCAATAAGTTATATGTGCTTCAGGGAAATAAACCGATTGAAGTAAAAGAATTACATGCTGGTGATATTGGTGCACTTGCCAAATTATCAGATGCACATACTGGAGATACACTTTCTACGAAGAGTGTTCCAATCAGGTACGGCAAAGCTGAGATTTCCAAACCATATACCAGTATGCGATTTAAAGCTAAGGAAAAAGGAGAAATTGACAAAGCAGCACAGGCGCTTGCGAAAATTATGAGTGAAGACCTGACCCTGAAAATGGTAAATGATGGAGAAAATCGACAATCCCTGTTATTTGGTATGGGTGATCAGCATCTTGAAGTCGTAGCAAGCAGACTTGCAAACGAATATAATGTAGTGATCGAACTGTCGAAACCAAAAGTTGCCTTTAGAGAGACAATTAAGAAAACAGCAGATGTTGAATATAAATATAAAAAGCAATCAGGCGGACATGGACAGTATGGACATGTCAAGATGAAATTTGAACCATCGGGAGAACTTGATAAGCCATATGTTTTTGAACAGATTGTTGTTGGTGGAGCAGTTCCTAAGAACTTTTTCCCCGCAGTTGAAAAAGGGTTACAGGAATCGTGCGACAAGGGACCGCTTGCAGCATATCCGGTTGTTGGGGTAAAAGGTATCCTGTATGATGGCTCCTATCATCCGGTTGATTCCTCTGAAATGGCATTCAAGATGGCTACAATTCAGGCATTTAAAAAAGGATTTATGGAAGCACAGCCGATATTAATGGAACCAATTGCTTCTCTTAAAGTAACAGTACCAGATGCATACACGGGAGACGTTATGGGGGATCTGAATAAGCGTCGCGGACGTGTTCTTGGTATGACACCAGTGATGGGAGGAAAGCAAGTAGTTGAAGCAGATATTCCAATGATGGCTTTGCATGGATACTGCACAGAACTGAGAGCTATGACAGGTGGACGTGGTGACTATGAATATGAATTTGTAAGATATGAACAGGCACCATCTGACATACAGGAGAAAGAAGTTGCAGCGAGAGCTTCTAAAGTAGCTGAATCATCAGAAGAGTAATTTGGTTAAGAGCCCTTAATTGCCAAATACCTCCCTCTGTGCTATTATGACAACAATAGTACAGAGGGAGGTTTTTTATGAAAAAACTTAAGATAGGTGCAGTCATCGCATTACTCGTAATTGCATGTATTTCATATTATGTTATGCTACCGGCAATTAATATACATTCAACCGGATTCTGGGGATTTCTATTTGCGGTTGTTGCATTGTTTTGTGCAGCGGCCTTTTTCAGAGACCTAAAAAAACAAGGAGTTACATGGAACAGTGGTGTGATAGAAACCAAAACACTAGCAGTATCCCCCATTGTAAAATTTTTATTACTTATTTTTGGCGTTTTGCTGGTTATATTTATCATTGGAAGTATTCTGTCATCCCCTTTTATGAATGCATCAAAATATCAGTCGCTGTTGAAAGTGGAAGAGAGAAATTTTACGGAAGATATCAAAGAGGCTGATTACAAAACAATCCCATTGCTTGATAAATCCTCTGCGTCCATTCTTGGAAATCGAAAAATGGGAAGCATGGTAGATATGGTGTCCCAGTTTGAAGTCGCTGATGATTATGCGCAGATTAATTATAACGATAAAGCAGTCAGAGTCACTCCGCTTATTTATGCAAGCGGTATTAAGTGGCTTACGAATCAATCAAAAGGTATACCTGCATATATGCTGATTGATATGACAACGCAGGATACAGAATGTGTCATTTTGGAAGAGGGAATTAAGTATTCAAAGTCTGAGTTTTTCAACAGAAATATATATAGACATTTAAGATTTCACTATCCTACGTATATCTTTGATGATCAGATTTTCTTTGAAATTGATGATAACGGTGTTCCGTACTGGGTATGTCCGGTCAAAAAATTCAACATAGGGTTATTTGGTGGACAAACAGTAGGAAATGTAGTTCTCTGTAATGCAATTACAGGTGAATGCATAGACTATCCGATTGAAGAGGTTCCACAATGGATTGATAAAGCATATTCAGCAGAACTTCTTGTTCAGTTATATGATTATTATGGAATATTAAAGCATGGATATTGGAACAGTGTGCTTGGACAAAAAGATTGTCTGCAGACGACGAATGGTTACAACTATCTGGCTTTAGAAGATGATGTCTGGGTCTATACAGGGGTCACATCCGTAAGCGGTGATGAGTCAAATGTTGGGTTTGTACTTATGAACCAGAGGACAATGGAAACCAGATTTTATGAAGTGGAAGGTGCTATAGAAGATTCTGCGATGTCATCTGCAGAAGGACAGGTTCAGAATCTTGGTTATCGTGCAACATTTCCTTTATTACTTAATATTGCCGGAGAACCAACCTATTTTATTGCATTAAAAGATGATGCCGGACTCGTGAAAAAATATGCAATGGTAAATGTTCAAAAGTATCAATGGGTTGCAATCGGTGATACGGTAAAAGAATGTAAAAAGGAGTACCAACAGCTTTTAGATACGAACGGAATTGTGAGTTCACAGGCTGGGGTAGGAGAAACGATTACAGGTAAGATTACCAGTATTGCTCCTATTGTGATTGAAGGGACAACACATTATTATATCTGTGTGGAAGGATCAGAAGATATTTTTGATATAGATATGACAGATGAAAACCTAATTCAGATTGTAAGATACGTCATTGGAGATCGGATTACGCTAGAGTTTAATGACGAACTTGGTTTAAATCCTGTTCAAGCAATAAAATAAACACTGAAATGATCGAACGTGAAATCAAATAACTATTGACAAAGTCAGTCTTGATAGGTAAAATTTACCCTAGTTCATTTAATTTATAATGTAATGACTTTGATAAGGAGTATTAAGAGCGATACGATACAGAGAGCTGCCGGGTGGTGTGAGGCAGTACGGTAAACTCCCAACTCGCCTTGGAGTCTTTCTGCTGAATCAAACAGGCAGAAACGGGTATTCCCGTTATAGAATCAGAGTGTGCATGAGAATGCAAATTAGAGTGGTAACGCGGATTAACTTCGTCTCTTGGTGAATGAGAGGCGAAGTTTTTTATTTTAACAAAACATATTTAACAAAAATTTATTGTTTAAAATGGAGGATAGATTATGGGTGTGCCTTATAATCACAGAGAAATTGAATTAAAATGGAGAAATGAATGGGAGAAAAATCCTGTCAATGTGGATGATGGAAAAAAACAGAAGTATTACTGTCTTGATATGTTTCCATATCCATCAGGAAACGGGCTTCATGTAGGTCACTGGAGAGGATATGTTATTTCAGATGTATGGAGCCGATATAAATTATTAAACGGACATTATATTATTCACCCGATGGGGTGGGATGCGTTTGGACTGCCAGCAGAGAATTATGCAATAAAAATGGGAGTTCATCCAGCAAAATCAACAGCTGAAAATGTTTCTAATATTAAAAAACAGATCAATGAGATTGCAGCGCTTTATGACTGGGATATGGAAGTAAACACAACAGATCCGGACTTCTATAAATGGACACAGTGGATTTTTGTAAAAATGTTCAAACAGGGGCTGGCATATGAAAAACAAATGCCAATCAATTGGTGTCCGTCTTGTAAAACAGGACTCGCAAATGAAGAAGTCGTAGATGGCAAATGTGAACGATGTGGCGAAGAAGTAACGAAGAAAAATTTAAAACAGTGGATGCTTAAAATTACAGAATATGCTGATAGATTACTGGATGATCTTGATAAACTTGACTGGCCTGAAAAAGTTAAAAAAATGCAGACGGACTGGATTGGAAAATCTTACGGTGCTGAAGTAGACTTCAAGGTGAATGGAAGAGAAGAAACGATTACTGTTTATACAACAAGACCTGATACCCTTTATGGAGCAACATTTATGGTCCTTGCGCCAGAACATACCATGGCTCTTTCCCTGGCAACGGATGATAAAAAAGCAGAAGTAGAAAAATATATCTATGATGCTTCCATGAAATCAAATGTAGACAGACTTCAGGACAAAGAAAAAACAGGTGTATTTACAGGTTCTTATGCTGTTAATCCATTAAACGGTGCATTGGTACCCATCTGGCTTTCTGATTATGTACTTGCTGATTATGGAACAGGTGCAATTATGTGTGTACCGGCGCACGATGACAGAGACTTTGAATTTGCTACAAAATTCAACATTCCGATTATACAGGTCATTGCCAAAGACGGTGTTGCAATAGAGAATATGACACAAGCTTACACAGAGGCAGTGGGAACCATGATCAACTCCGGTGAGTGGAATGGAATGGAATCTTCTTATCTGAAAAAAGAAGGACCTGCCATGATAGAAAACATGGGAATCGGTAAAAAGACTACAAACTATAAATTACGTGACTGGGTATTCTCAAGACAGCGTTATTGGGGAGAACCAATTCCAATCATACATTGTGAACATTGTGGATGTGTGCCGGTACCAGAAGATCAGCTTCCTTTATTACTACCGGAAGTTGAAAGTTATCAGCCTACAGGAACAGGAGAATCACCACTTGCTGACATAGAAGAATGGGTGAATACGACTTGTCCGGTATGTGGCGCGCCAGCAAAAAGAGAAACGAACACCATGCCTCAGTGGGCTGGTTCTTCTTGGTATTTCTTAAGATATGTTGACAGTCATAATAAAGAAGAACTTGTTAACAAAGAAAAAGCACATAATTTATTGCCAGTTGATATGTATATTGGTGGGGTAGAACATGCGGTACTTCATTTGCTATACTCCAGATTTTATACAAAATTTTTATATGATATCGGAGTTGTGGATTTTGAAGAACCATTTGTTAAGCTATTCAACCAGGGAATGATTACTGGAAAGAATGGTATTAAAATGAGTAAATCCAAAGGAAATGTTGTGTCTCCGGATGATCTTGTCAGAGATTATGGATGTGACTCACTTAGAATGTATGAACTCTTTGTTGGACCACCAGAATTGGATTCTGAATGGGATGACAGAGGTATTGAAGGCGTTTATAGATTCTTATCCAGATTCTGGAACCTGGTTTTAGATAATGTTGATAAAAATACAGAACCAACACAGGAAATGATCAGACTTCGTCACAAAATGATTCATGATATTACTTACAGACTTGAAAATTTCAGCCTGAATACGGTAGTTTCAGGTTTTATGGAATTCAACAATAAAATGATTGAGATGAATAAAGCAGGTGGCATTGATAAAGAAACACTTGAAACTGCAATCATTCTTCTTGCACCATTTACACCACATTTAAGCGAAGAACTTTGGAGAACACTTGGCCATCAGACCAGTGTATTCCAGAATGTATGGCCTGTTTATGATGAAAAAATGATGGAAGAAACTGAGAAAGAAGTTGCTGTTCAGATCAATGGAAAAACAAAAATGGTCATTAAAGTAGCAGCAGATATTTCAAAGGAAGAGGCTGTAAAAGCAGGAAAAGAAGCATTAGGCGATAAACTTACCGGTGAACTCGTTAAAGAAATTTACGTTCCGGGAAGAATTATCAACATTGTAGCGAAACAATAATTTTACAATCAGGCATGGCAGATACTATGAAAATAGAATTTGCCATGTTTTCTTGTGTTTGTTAGAAAGAAAATGCGAATTCATTTCTTAAGAAAAATGCAGATGCTTTTCTAGAGAAATGTATGGAAGATTTAAAAAAAATATGATACAATATGTTGATGTATTTTGTTTGTATTTACGATATGTTGTGAACTTGGGAAGATAGAGGATTTTGTATAAGATATGAAGGCGAATCATTGGACCGTTGAAGGAAGAACGTTCAGAACGGAACGCGATTATCGGGCCGCCTGCAGAGACTTGGAACTGATTCAAAAAATCAGAGACAAATATAATTTCAATAATGAAAAAGAATTATCTGCAGTTTATCAGGCAGTCATCAATAAAAAATTTGCATTTACAACAATAATTGGAAAAGATTTTGAAGAGGAAGTACATGATTTACTTCAAAAGCTAACGAAAAAAGCAATCCATGACGATAAAAAACATAATAGGTCTGTTTCGCTGGATGAATTTGATCCTCAGATGCGACAGCAGATACTAAAGGAATTAAAAAAACAGGAACTGACTAGAAAAATCATTCTCTCAATTCTATCAGCAGTAGCTGTGATCTGTATTGGTTATTTTGGGGTGTATTATTATAATGCTGACAAAAATAATGCGGAAAATTCAGCCTTGTCTAATCTTAAAACAAAAATTGATTATGGTGCGGCAGTAACAGGTGAAATCGAAACGCAGGATAATGTTGTGATACAAAAAGACATCCTTCCACAGTATAAAAAACTATACCAGAAAAACAGGAGCCTGATAGGCTGGGTCAAAGTGGATGGAACAAAAATTGATTATCCTGTGATGCAGTCTGTGAATGAAGATTATTATCTTGATCATAATTTTGAACAGGAAAAAGATAAAAATGGATCCATTTTTATGGATGCACAGTGTGACGTCATTACACCAAGCACAAATCTGATTATTTATGGACACAATATGAAGTCAGGAACTATGTTTGGCACTTTGAGCAATTATGAAAATGAAGAGTATTATCAGAAACACAAGAAAATTATGTTTGATACAATTTATGAAAAGGGAACGTATGAGATTATGTATGCATTTCGTTCAAGACTTTATTCAGAAGAGGAAATTGTATTTAAGTATTATCAGTTCATAGAAGCTATGACAGAAGAAGAATTTTACTCTAATATGAATGAAATGGCAAAAATGTCATTATATGATACCGGTGTGACAGCAGATTTTGGAGATAGACTTCTGACCTTGTCGACCTGTGATTACAATGAAAAGAATGGAAGATTTGTAGTGGTTGCAAAACGCGTGAATGAATAGTCCAGAACCAAAGGAGAACTACCATGGCAAAAGCAGTGTCTAAGAATAAAATCGGTAGAAGGTTGAAAAAAACAGTCAGGAGGAGTCTGGCTGCTGTTCTGATGCTGACAGCGATAGGAATTGCAGCAATTCCGGTACCGGATATTGAGGCAGCAACGGATTATGATTATGTTGCGGCAACTGCAACAAATTATGAAACGATGTCTTATGCATTAAGTGGATCAAATCCTGCAACAGATTTAACCGCCTATACAGTTAGAAAATTAAGCGATGGAAACTGGAAATATGACTGGCAGTTTAAGTTTTTTAATCAAAGCTTTGGTGAGTATACGCAAGGGGTGGTTAGCCAGTATAATAGCTTATACCAGCAGGATGAAGTAACGCTCCCGGTTAACGTTTATACTGAATATGTAAAAGTTGATAAAGCGACCTATGATGGGTTTTATACAACGCATAACACTGATAGTAAAATGATTTCAATAGATGTTACAACCATTCCTGAAACTGGCTCTCCAACTGGAGATGTTGCTTTTTTTCAGAAGTTTTTTCCGACAGAATATAACAATATTGTTTTAGTGTGTGATAAATATACGAAAGATTACATAACTTATCATGAAAAGCAGGCAGCAGGAGATTCCACTGCACAGCCACCTGCCGCGCCTACAACATCTTATACCAAAAAAATAGGTGATTTATCTGCCACGCAAAAAGAGACCTATTATTTTGATGTGAATATGGCATCTTATGGCACTGGATTTAAATTAACAAGTGTCATTGACTCTATTGAGACAACAGCAAATGGCGGTGGCAACAATATTTATAATTATCTTGTGTCAGGTGGAACGCCACAATCACCTTATGGTGTAGATGAAAATGGATTTCTTGTTGTTAGTAACGCTGGAATCATAGCCATTGGAGACAATGCATTTAAGGGCACCAAAAATGTTATAACATTAACACTTCCAAGTGAAATAAAATATATTGGTAATTCAGCGTTTGAAGATTCTTTTGTACAGTCGGTTTCTTTTGTTAATGTGGAAGATATTGGAAATCTTGCTTTTAAAAACTGCGTGCAATTGAAAACAGTTTCATTTCCAAATGCCTTGATTCGGATAGGCGCTGAAGCATTTTATGGAACTGGAATTGAAAGCCTTACGCTACCGACGAATGTATCAACAGTTGGTTATGGGGCATTTGCAAATTGTACTAACTTAGCGTCTCTTGACCTTTCCCAATTATTACAGACGGGTTCCAAACTGGGAGATTTTTGTTTTCATAATGATTCTAAATTATCAACCATTAATTTTGGAGCATCTAAAATAGCAGCAATTGGAAAAGCTTGTTTTGCGCTTACAACAGCACCAACGGGAAATCTGACAGAATTTACATTTCCACCATTGATTGAGCTGGCAGCCAATTTTGGAGATTTTATTCTTGCTGGAAGAAGTAACCTTTTAAAGGTGACGATGCCAAGTGGATACGGAAGCCTGAGTAATGAGGTTGCAGTTCCAGGTGGTACATTTGCTGGTTGTATGAATCTTGATGTTGTTATTTTTCCTGATAATGGAAGTGGCTCATGCGGGACGGTATCTTATCCGACCACGCTTTTCAAAGATGTTGTAAAAACGGGATTTTATGTCAGAGGTCCGGAGTTAAATAGTAGTGGTACAACAGCGCTGCCTAGAAAAAGTACATGGGCGGCTAAAACGAAGCTTCCTGATTCGGTGGTGCCATATGTATATACGAAAAACGGAGTTGACTATTTCGAAGTCAGTGATGGCAAATACATTTTACTTGCCAATCAGAATGGGGAACTCGTATCCTGTGAACTTGTTGATACAACAAGTACTGCAGACATAGATCTTATAATTCCTGCTAAAGTTGGAACCTATAGCATTAAAACAGTAGTGGATGGATGCTTTTCAGCGAATGTTAAGAAGAATTTAAAAACATTAGTTATTGAAGATGACTCAATTTCAACAATTGCAGCCAATGTTTTTAATGGCTGTCCGAAACTAGAATCGGTAACCATTGGGAATTCAGTCACAAGCGTTGGGGCAGATGCTTTTGGAAATTGTCCATTATTAACACAGGTTTATTTTCATACGCCACCAAGTTATACGGGATTTACAATTGGAGATGGCGCTTTTGAAACAGGAGCATCTTCCCTTACCTTCCATGGTGATATTGTTGTTGGTTATGCACCGTTTGAATTTGCAACAGACTCGGCAAACTACGTGAATTCATCCACTGGAAAACGTATCTGTTATAAGAGCAATGCGCCAAGTAACCTGACTGTTATGCTTGATAATTCCAATCAGAAAGTCACATTGATTGATTATCCACAGTTCGAAGCAATTGATGAGGATAACAAAGCATACTGTAATAAAATGCATGCATATTATTTAGCGCTGTATCCAACAGATTATAAAGAAACAGAATATAGTATTATTGATAAATATCAGAATATATTTGTAAGTGGAAATACGCTTACCCAACCATGGGAAATGATGAGTGATGCGGAGTTACAGATTGTAAATGCGACCAAGAATCTTGTGATTCCGGCAGGAGTGCAGTCAATAGATGCGAAAAAATTCCTGAATGCACCTGAAAACGCTGCAAATATAGCTTACCTTACAGGTACGATTGGAACTTCTGGGAAAAACGATATTTATTCAGATAATGCAGGTTCTGGAACATCGACGGGACATCCGGGGCTTTTTAGCGGATACATTGTTGATTATACAGGGGTTAATGAAAACGAAAAGTCATATTGGGGCAATGACAGATTGCTTTCGGTTGCGATGACGGATGTTGAATATTTCCCGGATTATGCGTTTGAAAGTTGCGAACAGCTTGAAAGCATTGACATTGGAAGTTGTACAGATATTGGAACAGCACCATTTTCGGGATGTTCCAGTTTGATTAACATCACCAGCAATGCAAAGTATCAGACGGTTAATGGAATTATTTATTCTACAAATACTGACGGGACATTAAATATTGTACAGGTACTTTCAACCAGAGGTGATCTCATTGAGCCAAGAACAATTTCAACAGATTCTGACCCGTTATTAGCCAATGTATCAACCATTGAAGATGGTGCTTTCATGAACTGTGATGAAATTACCGCAGTAGATCTTTCGGGGGCAACGACGCTCAAGGCAATCCCTGAGTACTGCTTTAATAATTGTGACAGTCTTTCCAGAGTCACGTTACCCAAATCAGTCAATAAGATTATGGACAATGCATTTACCGATAATCAGAAGGCACTGACGGTAACAATCCCTGGAAAAGAAGTACAGATTACAAAAGATGCATTTGAACACGGGCAGGGTACGATTAGAACGTACGAAGATAGTGCAGCTTATACCTATGCGACGATTTATGACATTGATACAGAGATTATTGGAACGTTATATAAAGTTAGCTTCTTAAATTATAACGGAACAGAAATTATAGCAGATCAATATGTAGAAGAAGGAGAAGATGCAGAACCACCAGAAACCAACCCGACAAGAACGGGTTATACCTTTACTGGATGGAGTAAGAGTTATAAGGACATCACAGCAGATACAGTCATTGTTGCATTATACTCTTTAAATC
Organism: Clostridia bacterium; assembly: GCA_003246295.1. Lineage (GTDB taxonomy): Bacteria > Bacillota > Clostridia > Lachnospirales > Lachnospiraceae > SZUA-378. The sequence goes on from QKAS01000015.1 coordinate 34,619, forward strand.
CTACAACATCTGGAAATAGTACAGGTGGATCAGGTTCAGGTTCAGGTTCCGGCTCAGGCTCGTCTTCAACGAGCGGGAATTCGTCATCTTCCTCAGCGACATGGTACCGGGTGACTGTAACAGGTGGAAGTGGAACTGGCTATTATAAAGCAGGATCCATAGTGAGCATTAATGCATATGCAACATCTGATGGTAAGGTATTTGACAAGTGGACATCGACATCAAATGGGGTAGGGTTTACAAGTGTAAACAGCGCGTCTACAACGTTTACGATGCCAACAAATGATGTATCGATTGTGGCAAACTATAAGGCAGCAACTGCTGTAAAAACGACAGCAACATCAAATAATACAGTGAGGCCTTCAGGTTCCACATCATCCAATTCAACCACAGGAAATAAGACATCAACTGGAAATAGTAGCGGAACCGTAATTTCTATTACCAAACCAGGATTTTCAAATACTGGTGTAGCATCTGCCATTGTCAATGGATCGACAGATAATTATGTAATTAAAGTCATAGAAAGTGCGGAGGCACAGGCAGCAATTGAAGCAGCATTGCTTGCAGACACAGAAACACTTGAAAATATTAAGTATTTCCCAATGGATATCAGTTTATATGATTCCACAGGAACGACAAAAATCACAAATCCAGAAGGTGTGACCATTGATATCACACTTCCAATACCGGATGAACTGATAGAGTATGCTGGTAACAATAAGGTAGCTGGTGTGGTTGATGGTAAATTGGACAAGCTAAAACCTACGTTCAAAACGATTGATGGAGTTGCATGTGTTACTTTTACTGCTACACATTTTTCACCATACACAATTTATGTAGACACAGCAAATCTTTCGGCAGGAACATTAGATTCTTCACCAACAACAGGTGATGGAATTCATCCAAAATGGTTCCTTGCAATTGGTCTGGCATGTCTGTCGATTGTTTTATTTGTGAAAAAAGATAGACCAGCCATTAGCAGAAGACTTGCCTAAGGCTGCCAAAGTAATTTGAGGGAATAATATGAGAATTAAAAAAAATAGGTTGTCTGTGTTTCACAGGCAACCGTTTTTAAAAGCAACAGGAATTGTATTTATCCTGATTGCTATCATCGTTGCACAGATACCGGTTCCAGATGTACTTGCGAGTGATGCGGGAACAGAGTTTAAAATGGATGGAAGCACTTTGGTGGAATACACAGGCACAAAGTCAAGTGTATCGCTGCCGGCAAAAGTCACTGCGATTGGCGCAGAAGCATTTGCTGATCAGGAGTCGCTCGAACTATTAACAATTCCTGATACTGTCACTCAAATTGGCAGTAGTGCATTTTCGGGATGTACTTCATTGAAAAGCGTTAGTATTCCGGATTCTGTGACAGAAATAGACAGTTCAGCATTTTATGACTGTACAAATTTACAAAAGGTTACAATAGGGAAAGGTCTGACTACACTTGGAACAGGTGTGTTTTCAAATTGTGACAAGCTGGAAGTGATATCGGTGAATTCTGAAAATGCAGAATTTATTTTTGAAAATGGTGCACTTTACAGTAAAGACAAAACAATTCTTTGCCAGGTTCTTGGTGGCAAAAAAACTGATTTATTTAAAGTACCAGATACAGTAACAGTTGTAATGCCTTATGCATTCTGGGGATGCAAAGGGATACAAAGTGTTGTTCTTTCTTCTACGATGAAGGAGGTCGGACCGTATGCCTTATCGAACTGCTCTTCTATGAAAAGTGTGGAAATACCTTTTTCGGTCCGAAGCATTCAGCTTAAGGCATTTTCAGATTGTGTTTCACTCTCCGAGGCAGAAGTGCCAGATTCTGTTACCTTTATTCATGATACTGCTTTTGATGGGTGTGTTCTTATGAATCAGGAAGGGGACGGGGTCAGTGGAAATTCAGTCAGTGAAAACACAGCACAGGCGGAAGGAACAACGACTGAAGAAAAAGATTCCAAACAAGATGTTTCAAGTAACGGTGTAAAAAAGGAAACTCTTGACAATACAGTATCTGCTAACAATCCAATGGATTATAATACGACAATAGCTGAAGATACATCTGAAGAAGGGATTCTTGGCAAGACAATTATTGTTGGAAAGAACGCAGTTATTTTAATGAATAATCAAAATGCAAGTGTAATCTCCGGTAATCTACAAAATAGTAAAACTGTTTCAGATAATACTGTGTTATCTGAGGACGGAACTAGCATTATCAAGCAGTCATTTTATAGAGATGATTCACTGGTAGAATACCAGATACCAGAGAATGTCATTACGATAGAGGAGTTTGCGTTCGCAAGGTCCGGTCTCCAGAAAATTGAAATACCCAATCATATCCAGAAAATAGGATATGCAGCATTTTATCATTGTGATGCTTTGAATGAGATAAGAATTCCAGACAGTGTGACAGAAATTGAAGGAAAAGCATTTGAAAAAACACCTTGGATGAACCAATGGAGAAACAGTGAAACAGAGGATTTTTTGGTCGTAGGCGATGGTATCTTAATTGCATACAAAGGAAATGATTCCATTGTTACACTTCCAGAAACTGTAAAACAGATTGCCTCTGGTGCATTTGAAGCAAATGAAATAATAGAAGAAGTGATTCTGAGTAAAGAAATATGGGCAATCAGAGATCGTGCATTTTTGAATTGTACCAATTTAAAAACGTTGACAGGTGGAGAAGGTATCACACTTCTTGAAGAAAAGGCTTTTGAAGGAACGAATATATTGATGTCAGGGGAAACGGTCCAGACACCCAAAAACGCGTCTATGCAGTCAGTGGGAGAGTATCAGATTCTAAATAAAAGTGAGTATAATAGAAACGCAATGCTCTTAAATCTGATGAAATGGAGCGCGATTACTGGCATGGTAGTAATCGCAGGTTGCCTCATTTTAGTAAGAAAAAAACGGTCTTGACACAACATGCACTATTGTATACAATTATACAGAAGTGCATGATGTTTTTTATTCATGCCCTGATTGAAACAAAGTACAGGGAGGATTTAAAATGACCAAGAAAAGTGATGTATTTGAGAACAGACCGGTATCCATGAATAAAAAGAATAATCTTTTACAGATTCAGGAGCATATGTATATTCTTGATGATGTTGAAAAACCAAATGTATTTCGTAATATGTTCCCATATTCTGAAATTCCAAAGATTCCTTTTAATGATAGAATTGTTCCTCATAACATGCCAAAAAATATTTGGATTACAGATACAACATTTAGAGATGGCCAGCAATCCAGAGCCCCTTATACAACAGAACAGATTGTTACAATTTTTGATTATTTACATAAACTTGGTGGTCCAAAGGGTATGATACGTGCATCTGAATTCTTTTTATATAGTAAAAAAGACAGAGATGCAGTATATAAATGTATGGAGAGAGGATATGAGTTTCCAGAAGTAACCAGTTGGATCCGTGCGAGCAAAGAAGACTTTAAGCTTGTAAAAGAAATTGGAATGAAGGAAACAGGAATTCTTGTCAGTTGTTCTGATTATCATATCTTTATGAAAATGAAAATGAACAGAAGACAGGCAATGGAACATTATTTAAGTGTTGTTCGTGATTGCTTAGACGAAGGAATTAGTGTAAGATGTCATCTGGAGGATATTACCAGAGCTGATATTTATGGATATGTCGTTCCATTCTGTCTTGAGTTGATGAAACTTATGGAAGAGTATAAAATTCCAATCAAAGTCAGAGCGTGTGATACTATGGGATATGGTGTCAATTTTCCGGGGGCTGTTATTCCGAGAAGTGTGCAGGGCATTATTTATGCAATTCACACACATGCAGGAGTTCCACATGAGTTGATTGAATGGCATGGACATAATGACTTTTATAAAGCAGTTTCTAATTCAACAACAGCATGGCTGTATGGCTGTTCTGGAATTAATACTTCTTTGTTTGGAATTGGAGAAAGAACTGGTAACACCCCGTTAGAAGCTATGGTGTTTGAGTATGCCCAGCTAAAAGGCGATTTAAACGGTATGGACACCACTGTGATCACAGAACTTGCAGAATATTATGAAAATGAAATTGGATATAAAGTCCCATCGAGAACACCTTTTGTTGGCAAGAATTTTAACGTTACAAGAGCAGGGATTCATGCAGATGGGTTATTAAAAAATGAAGAAATTTACAATATATTTGATACTGAAAAATTCCTAAACAGACCAGTACTTTGTTCAATATCTGATACCTCCGGACTGGCGGGAATCGCACACTGGATGAATACATTTTTCAAACTTTCAGAAACAGAGCAAATTGATAAACATGCTGAAATCACTGCATATACAAAAGCTTGGGTTGATGAAGAATATGCGCAGGGTCGTGTGACTGTTGTAACAGATGAAGAAATGTTAACAGTAATAGAACGCGGCATTCGTGAAAATGGAATTCATGCAGAAGGAATTAACAGGTATTTTTCGAAGATGTCAAAATAATGTAAATGCAGAATAAGCGAAATGCTTGTATGCAGGAGGAATCTGATGGGTAGTGAGTATGGCTCAAAATCTGACAATACTGATAAGTATTCTTTAAGAGGAAGAGTTTTTAAAAAGATCAGGGAAGATATCTTAAGTGGTCACTATAAAGAAAGTGAAGAGCTGAAAGAAGTGGCTATTGGAGAAGAACTTGGCGTAAGCAGGACACCGGTAAGAGAAGCGTTTAGACAGCTTGAGTTGGAAGGACTGATTAAGATTATTCCAAACAAAGGAGCTTATGTTACAGGAATTACGCCCAAAGATGTGAAAGATATTTATATGATCCGTTCCATGCTTGAAGGACTATGTGCCAGATGGGCTACAGTAAATATTAGTAAAAAGAAGATGGAAGAACTGGAAGAGAATATATATCTTTCGGATTTCCATGCTGCCAGAGGCCACAGTGAGCAACTGACTGAATTGGATAATCGTTTTCATGAAATATTATATGAGGCAAGCGACAGCAAATTTCTTGAACATATTTTAAGAGATTTCCATCAATATCTTGTACAGGTCAGAATGAAAAATCTGGCGAGTCTTGAACGTGGACGTGCTTCAAATAAAGAACATAAAATGATTATGGAAGCGATTAAAGAAAAAGATGCTGATAAAGCAGAACGCCTCGCAAATGAGCATATTATTAATGCATATCAAAATATGAAGAATAATGGTTTTGAAGAAACCATAGAATAAGTAAATTGATAGGAGATAATCACATGACTAGAATCAAGATGTTGACACCATTGGTAGAAATGGATGGAGATGAAATGACCCGTATTCTCTGGAAAACAATAAAGGAAGAGTTATTACTTCCTTATATTGATTTGAACACAGAATATTATGATCTCGGACTAGAGTATAGAAATGAGACAAATGATCAGGTTACGGTAGATTCTGCAAATGCAACATTAAAATATGGTGTGGCAGTAAAATGTGCTACCATTACACCGAATGCCGCAAGGGTGAAAGAATATAATCTCAAGGAAATGTGGAAAAGCCCGAATGGAACCATCAGAGCTATTTTGGATGGTACAGTTTTTAGAGCACCTATTATAGTAAAAGGAATAGAGCCTTGTGTGAAAAACTGGGAAAAGCCAATTACGCTTGCAAGACACGCTTATGGTGATGTTTATAAAAATACAGAGATCAAAGTTCCGGGAGCAGGGAAAGCAGAACTTGTTTTTACTGCTGAAGATGGGACACAGATCAGAGAAGTGATTCACCAGTTTTCTGGAAAAGGCATTTTACAAGGGATGCATAATACAGATGATTCCATTGAGAGTTTTGCAAAAGCATGCTTTAACTATGCGCTTGATACCAAGCAGGATTTATGGTTTGCGACGAAAGATACAATTTCTAAAAAATACGATCATACATTTAAAGACATTTTTGAAGAAATATATGAAAAAGAGTTTGCAAGACGTTTTGAAGAATCAGGAATCGAGTACTTTTATACTTTAATTGATGATGCTGTAGCCAGAGTCATGAAGGCAAAAGGTGGATTTATATGGGCTTGTAAAAATTATGACGGTGATGTTATGAGTGATATGGTTTCATCGGCATTTGGATCACTGGCAATGATGACATCCGTATTGGTGTCACCAAGCGGAGTCTATGAATATGAAGCGGCGCATGGTACGGTTCAGAGACATTATTATCAGCATTTAGAAGGAAAAGAGACCTCTACAAACTCAGTAGCAACAATTTTTGCATGGAGTGGTGCATTAAGAAAAAGAGGAGAATTAGATCAAAACGCTGATTTGATTCAATTTGCTGACAAACTTGAAAAATCTACGATTGCCACAATAGAATCAGGAAAAATGACAAAAGATCTTGCCCTGATTACTTCAATTGACAAGACCAAGGTAAAAGTTTTAAATAGTAAGGATTTTATAGTTGCAGTCAGACATACGATGGATTCTTTATAAAATCAGGAACTGGTTTCAGAAAAATGATCTGAAATCAGTTCTTTTTTTGCGTTTTTATCCATGCTATAATAAAAAAAATTATATGATGTAAATGAGGGATGAGTGGATGAATCAGACAGATCGGGAACGAATCGTTGGTGGATATCAGTTTGGGAGTGAGAAAGACGCAAAGCTGGCACAACTTGAAGAAAAAAAGATAGATCAACTGGAAGGAAGAATGAAATATGAAGACGAATTTCAGGTGAAAGTTGTCTATGAAAAAGCAATCGAAAACAGAGTTTTTCAGACACCAGCGGGACTGAGTTACCTGAAAAAATTACAAAAATTTCTATTAGAGTCAGGTTATGATGAAAAAGAAATATTACCAATACCGGTTTATACGAATTTTACACAAGTAACGAAAACAGAAGAAACATACTTGAGACCTGTAATCAAACCATCAACTAAAAAAATGAATAGAATGCAAAATCAATACCGAGGAGCAAAGATACTAATAGGTATCTTAGTGGTAGTAATTGTAATCATGTTTATCATCACCATAAATGGTAAAAATCCTAATATTATCAACTATGAGAATGCACTGGTTGATAAATATGCTGCATGGGAACAAGAACTGAGTGAAAGAGAATCCGCCGTCAGACAAAAAGAGCAAGAACTTGGTTTGACAAAAGAATGATGATTTCACAATTTTAACATATTTAACAGTTATAATAACGATTGTAAATGATAATATTACTTTTCATGAGGGTACATTATGGAAAAATTAAGAATTTTAGTGGTAGATGATGAAAGCAGAATGCGAAAGCTGGTAAAGGATTTTTTACTTAAGTATAATTATGATGTCATAGAAGCGGAAGATGGAAGTCAGGCACTGGATCTTTTTTACAAGGATAAAGAAATTGCACTAATTATTCTGGATGTTATGATGCCAAAAATGAATGGATGGCAGGTCTGTAAAGAGATTCGAGAGCAGTCTCAGGTTCCGATTATCATGCTGACTGCAAAAGCAGAAGAACGCGATGAACTGCAGGGATTCCAACTTGGGATTGATGAGTATATCACAAAACCTTTCAGCCCTAAAATACTGGTAGCCCGTGTGGAGGCAGTGTTAAAAAGAAGCAGGCAAAGCGTGGAAGACGGGATACTCGCACTAGGCGGAATTGTACTTAATAAATCAGCGCATGTTGTCCTGATTGATGAAGAATCCATTGATCTTAGTTATAAAGAATTTGAACTTCTTACTTATTTTATGGAAAATGCAGGGATTGCACTTTCCCGTGAAAAAATACTGAACCATGTATGGAACTATGATTATTTTGGTGATGCACGTACCATTGATACACATGTGAAAAAACTTAGAAGTAAAATGGGAAAAAAGGGCGATGTCATCAAAACAATCTGGGGAATGGGATACAAATTTGAATGTGAATAAATTTAAAAAGTATGATAAATCTATGAAATACTCAATCAAAAAACAATTTACATATATATATATTGCACTGATGGCAGGAACCATTCTTCTGTGTTGGTTTATTAATATTACCTTCTTAGAGAAATTTTATATTCAGAACAGAGAACATGTACTTTTTTTGGCCTATGAAACCATTAATTCAGCATCAAGTGCAGGAAATATTACAACAGATGAGTTTGATATTGAATTGCAGAAAATATATGGAAAGTATAATCTTAGTATGGTTATCATTGATGCAGATTCAAAAACAATCAAATCTTCAACGAACGATACGGAAATGCTCACCAGACAATTACTTGATCATATTTTCAGAAGTGATGGCACAGATGTTGACCGTATGCTAAATGAAAAGGGATATGTCTTACAAAATGTAGTAGATCCAAGAACAAAAACAGAGTATATGGAAATGTGGGGAGTTCTGGATAATGGAAACTTATTTTTATTTCGTACCGCGCTCGAAGGAATCAGGGATAGTGTTGGAATTGCAAACCGATTTCTTGCGTATGTTGGCGTAGGGGGATTATTGATTGGCGCACTTGTTATTATTTATGTTTCAAAAAAAGTAACAGAACCCATATTGAAGTTAACAGATATTTCTAAAAGAATGACAAATCTTGATTTTGAAGTTAAATATGACGGAAGCAGTAAAAACGAAGTTGGAATTCTGGGCCATCATATGAATCTTCTTTCAGAAACACTTGAAAAAACAATATCAGAATTAAAAACAGTGAATACAGAACTGCAAAAAGATATTGATAAAAAAACTGAAATTGATAACTTACGAAGAGAATTTGTCTCCAATGTATCACATGAACTTAAAACACCAATCGCATTGATACAGGGATATGCAGAAGGTCTGAAAGATGGAATCAGCGATGACCCTGAAAGTATGCAGTATTATTGTGATGTTATTATAGATGAAGCTGTTAAGATGAATAAAATGGTCAAAGAAATCATGACATTAAGTCAGTTGGAAGCGGGTGTTGACTCTTTGGTTATGGAACGTTTTGATATTACTTCTTTAATAATGAATACACTGCAGTCCTCAGAAATTCTTTTGTCTCAGAATGGTATTCAAATTGAAACGATTCATACGGACCAGCCAATGTATGTCTGGGGGGATGAATTTAAAATAGAAGAAGTTTTTAGAAACTATCTTAGTAATGCGATGAATCATGCCGCAGGAAAAAAAATAATCACAATTTCGCTTGTTTCAATAGATGAAAAGGTAAGGGTATGCGTTCACAACACGGGGGAACCAATTCCGGAAGAAAGTATCCAACATGTTTGGGAGAAGTTCTATAAAGTCGACAAGGCGCGTACTAGAGAATATGGCGGTAGTGGTGTTGGACTTTCCATTGTAAAAGCAATCCTTGAGGCGATGAATCAAAACTATGGAGTAACAAATATGGAAGACGGAGTTACATTCTGGTTTGAACTAGATACAAAATAAATGAAATTGTATAGTGCAGAACGATAATTGTTGTGAGTCGAATAAAAAAATGCTAAAATGAAGTCATCTCATGAAAATGGAGGAATGACTTTGTGAAGAAAAAGTATTTAACTTCAATTTTGATTTTGTCATTTACAATGATGATTGCTTCCGGTTGTGGATCGAAACTTCCGGATCTCAGTGAAGAAGAAAATGATTTGGTGGCAGAATATGCAGCAGGCATTGCTTTAGAGAATAGTAAAAATTATGATGACGGGATCGCTTCTGAAGAAGAAATAGAAAAAGCAGAAAAACTTCAAGAACGTATGGATAAACGAGCAGAGGTAGCAGCAAAACCGGTGGAAGAAGAAGCTGATATACAACCTGAGACTGCTACAGCAGAAGTGCAGACTTATGTCGATTTGGTTTCATTTTTGGAACTATCTGATTTTAGCATCAATTTCAAAGATTATAAGATTTGTGACTCTTATCCTGAAGATTCTGAGACGGGAAGTTATATTAGCATTACATCACAAGAGAACACAAGTCTTCTTGTTTGCAAATTTACCATTCAAAATCTTACAGGTGAAGAAAAGGAAATAAATATTCTGGATAAAAATGCGATTTTCAGAGTGATCCTAAATGATGGGGAGCCTATTAGCGCACTACCCACACTATTACCAGACGATATGACAACACTCAAAGATGTAGTTGGAGCAAACAGTTCTGTTGATGTAGTGACAGTATCTGAATTGAATGATGATGTAATTTCAGAGATTCAAAGTATGACAATGCAGGTGAAATATAGCGGGAATACAGGGGTTGTAAAATTAAAATAAAAAAGATTGAAAAACCCGTTGACATTATTAATCCCAGATGATAGAATAACATTCGTCACTAATAATTGTATTGAATTATTCGACAATAACAAAAATTTATTTATTGTGATTTGACGAAAGTTAAAAAACAAAAATAAAATAAAAGAAAAAAGTTGTTGACAAAAGAAACACCACATGATATTATATCAGAGTTGCGTGTCAAACAAACGACAACAAAACAGACATCCGAAAGGATGGCGAATGAACCTTGAAAAGGAAACTTTGAAGATTGAAAGAATGAAAAGTTTCTAGGAAGTAAGATTCCTAAACAGTAATGCAACCTTGA
>QKAS01000011.1 GCA_003246295.1 Clostridia bacterium
TACACTTAACTCCGGATTACTCATTTCCCTTTTAATAATATTAATAATCTCGGTCATAAAATTGAGGTCAGTCTTTGTACTGGCAACCTTTTCAGGAGATATAATAGCATTTTTTGAGTATTGCTCCTGCAATCTGGCTCTATTGGCCAATATACTTTTTATTACCCCACGCAAAATGGACATTTCAAAAGGTTTTTCAAGATATGAATCAACATTAGCCAGATTATAACTGTCCAGTCTGTTCTTGACAGAATTATTAGCTGTTAGTACTATAATCGGAATATGGCTTATCTCCTCATCTTTCTTTATCTCAATACACATGTCAATACCATTCATTATCGGCATGCGTATATCTGTAATTATCAGATTAGGATAAAACTCCTTACATTTTTCAAGACCTTCCTTTCCGTTTCCAGCAGTAATGACTTCAAAATCGGAAGAAAGATTCTCGGCAACCACATTTCTCATCTGGTCGTTATCCTCTACAATCAGTAAAGTCAGTTTATGAAGTTCTGAATCCTCCGACTGGTTAGTCTCCTGTTTAACTTCATTATTCGAAAAATCCATTGACGATAATTCGTCGTCAATAAGCGATAGAGTGTCTTTCCTTAATATATCATAATATGGAATCTCACTCAATGTCACATGTTCTGTAAGTTCTCTCTTCAGTATAATATTACATTTTGTTCCTTCACCCGATTTACTGAAAATTTCGATATTTCCTCCATGAACATCAATAATATTCTTACACATAGACAGACCGATACCCGTACCAGCCTGCTTGAGTTTATTATGCTCCTTGCCTTGATAGAATCTCTCAAACAGATGCGACAGTTCTTCCTCAGAAATACCTTCACCTGTGTCCTGTACAGACACTGTTATGGTATTGGCATCATTCGCTACATATACACTTATACTTCCTCCTTGTGGGGTATATTTGAATGCATTTGAAATTACATTTACAATTACTTTCTCAAATAAAGAAATATCTATCATCGAAACTGCAGCTTCTTCAGGAGTATTTATAGAATATATTATATTCCTGCTCTCTGAGAGACACTTAAACCTCGAATAAATATCTCCAACCACATCTGACACATTAACCGGATACGGATTAAACTGTAGCTTCCCACGTTCTATTTTTCTGAAATCCAACAACTGATTTATAAGAATTTTCAATGTGGAAACATTTTGGCGTATGAGGGTCAAATAATAAAGTTGTTTCTTGTCAGATCCACAATTATTGATTGCCGACTCCAAAGGTATCTCAATGAGAGTGAGAGGTGTCCTGAACTCATGCGACACGTCCGTAAAGAACTGAAGCTTGTATTGTGTAATTTCTTCAGTCTGCTTAGCCTCAAGATTTGCTGCAAGTACTTCTTTTTTCTTTCTATAGAAAGCTTTTAATATCAAATAAGATATATACATAAGTACGACAAACAGTAAGAAATAAATAAAGTATGCCAGTCCGCTACGTACAAATGGTGGCTTTACGGTGAAACTCAATTGGGCTGGATGTTCGCTAACAAAACCATCTTCATTACTGGCTTTTACAATAAATATATAATCGCCCTCAGGCAAGTTGGTGTATCTTGCATTTCTCTGAGTACTGTTAGTTAGCTGCCATTCGTTGTCAAAACCTTCAAGCTTATAGTAATACTTTAATCCTCCAGGATTGGACAACTGTAGTCCGGTAAATCTGAACGCTACATTCCTGTCATCATAATTCAGTACCAGTTCACTGTTCTCGGAATTAAATTTTAATGATGTACCATTAGTCAGCATGTCTGTTATAAAGACTTTTGGCTTTCTCTCATTTTTCACTATTTCATTACCCCTGAACACAAGGATTCCCCTTCTGCTTCCAAATACAAGTTCACCGTTATGACGTTTAACACCACATATTTCACTGAATTCTTCCTCGGATATGCCATTATCTTTTCCATAATGGATAATGCTGTTATCGGTTAGATTGACTCTGGAAATACCTTTGTTGCTCGATACCCATACATTATTATCCTGATCTGTCAGCACAGTTTTAATGGAATTATTGTGCAGCCCGTTCTTTGTAGTCAGTTTTGTGCAACTGTTATTAATATAGTCGTATAATATTAATCCATTACCCATTGAGCCCATCAGCAGTTTTCCATTATATTCCTTTATATCAAGAACATAAAGATGATTGAACCAGTCACTATCCCCACTGAATGTTATACGGTTTACTTTCAGATTTTCATCATTGATATCAATAAAATTCAATCCACTGTCAGTACCTATCCATATTTTAGATTTATTATCAAAATACAAAGAACGGATTATATTCGAAGATAAATCAGAATTATATATAGTGAAATGTCTGTAATCCACAACATTTCCATTGTTATCAAGCTGTAATCTGAAAACTCCATTACTGTAAGTGGCAATCCACAAAACATTTTCCGAAGTTTTTTCTATTGAGAACACGAAGCCCATTTTAAGTGATGGAGGACAAGAGTAATTTACAATATCGGCAGTTTTGTTATCTATTGCAACAAGATTTGCCGGAAAACTTGTTCCTACCCATATCAGTTTACGACCATTTTTGAGTTTTGTTTCTTCAAAAGCATAACCTCTATTCTCATATTTTGAATTGACATTTACAACTTGAAACAAATCATTATAATTTTTATCTGCAGAGAGCCTGAACACCCCTTCTTCTTCTTCACCTAACCACAAATTACCGTCGGAGTCCTCAAAAACCGCACGAACCTGCATACATTCACTCTTCTGTTTTCTACCGGAAGGATCTTTATGAAAACCTTTGGGTATATAATTCTGAAACTTATGTGCTTTCTTGTTTAGTGAGTATAGTCCTCCACCTCTGATTCCAATCCATATATTGTTTTCAGAGTCAGTCATCAAGCATGACACATTATTGCTATTCAAAGATTTGACAAACTCCTTATTAAGGCTGAATTGAGTTGAATAATTTTCATTATCCTCTGATTGGGAAAGATATTCCAAACCCCTTCTATTTGCCACCCAAATATTATCAAAATCTTTTATTAGTGCAGATACAGGTTTATCGTATAGCAGGACAGGAGTAATGTTATCAAAAGTACCGTCATGAGGTTCTATTTTAAACAGTTTAGATCCACCTACAAGAATAGCACTCTTATCACCAGTTATGATATTGCTTGAGATGTGAATTTTATTTGAAACCAGCTTATCATCCTTTATACCTGTCACCAGTTCAGTATATGCATTCCTAGCAATCCAAATATTACCATATACATCCTGATATATATCCTTTATTGCGTCACTGGAAGCATTTCCCTCGAACTCAAAAAAATGTCTTTCTGTTATAATATTTCCCTTATGGTCGAATTTAATCTTTAACAAACCATAATTCATTCCTATCCATATATCATTCTGCGAGTCAACCATTACCGCTGTAATGTCCCCCCCCCTTAAATCTTTTCTGTTTATAAGTATCTCAATGGGAAAATTTATAAATTCACCTGTTTCGTAGTCAAAGCGTGACAATCCGCGTCCATAAGTACCAACCCACAGATTATTATAGCTGTCAATATCCAGACTCAGAATCATATTTGTACTTATAGCCCCTTCCTGCCCGTCACTCAAATATGCCTTATATTCATAACCGTCATATCTGTACAGACCATCAAGTGTTGCTATCCA
>QKAS01000008.1 GCA_003246295.1 Clostridia bacterium
GTATTTTGACGAATTTTGTATAAAGGTTGTACATACGATGGTTTGAACTTAATGTTTTGACCACCAATAAGTTACTAAAAATCAGCGACATGTACAACTTTTTACTCATATTTATCAACTTAAATTAATTCCGCCAACGGGTAATTATTAGAACCCACCATTATAGATAAAAATAACTTTGCTGAGAAAATTTATTTAAACAAAAAATATCATGAAAAGACTGTTAGGAATGATTATCCTGTCGTCCATGATTGGTAACAACTTAAAAGCCGTAACGGACGGAACATCGTTCAACGAAAACTGGCGCTTCTTTAAAGGTGAAATCAAAGGAGCTGAAACGGTTTTGTTCAATGATGATTCGTGGAGAAAACTCGACCTGCCTCATGACTGGGCAATAGAGGGTCCGTTCGACAGCAAGTACAACGCAAGATGCGGCGGACTGCCATTTCATGGTACTGGCTGGTACAGAAAGACCTTCATTGGGGATGCACAATGGAAGGACAAAATTGTAAGAATAGGCTTCGACGGAGCAATGAGCGAAGCTAAGGTTTGGATAAACGGAGTTAAGGTGGGTGAACATCCTTACGGATACACCGGGTTTGAGATAGATATAACAAAGTATCTCAAAATAGGTGAAGAAAACGTATTGGCTGTACAGCTTACCCCGAGAGATCTGTCATCAAGATGGTATCCCGGTGCAGGTATATATAGAAATGTATGGTTAAGAGTAGACAACAAGGTTTACATACCAGAACACGGTGTATATGTAACAACTCCTACTGTCACTAAGCCAAAAGCTGTAGTACAGATAGAAACAACTGTAAAAAATGCAACATCCGGCAATGGGAAATTCAATATCAGGCATAGCATTATCAACGCTCAGGGGGAAACGGTAGCAGCAATATACGATAATGCCGAAGTGGCAGCCGGGGAACAGGGAAAAACTCTTGCATATATAAATATTACGAATCCTAATATCTGGGGACAGGAAAATCCATATATGTATAAACTGAAAACAGAAATATATAATGGAAAGACTCTTACAGATACATATTTTACCGACTTTGGTATCCGTAAAATAAGCTTTACGAAAGACGGATTCTTCCTTAACGGTGAAAAAATAAGATTCAACGGAGTATGTCTTCATCACGATAACGGTCCTATGGGAGCTGCAGTCAACGTTAGGGCTGATGAAAGAAAGCTTCAGATTATGAAGGAAATGGGTGTGAATGCCATTCGTACATCACACAACCCTCCTTCGCCGGAATTTCTTGACTTATGCGACAAGATGGGACTAGTAGTGCTCGACGAAGCATTCGATGAATGGACTAAGGCTAAAGTGGACAACGGTTATCACCTGTATTTCGATGAGTGGAGCAAGAAAGATCTTAGCAGTCTTATTATGCGTGACAGAAACCATCCATCAGTAATAATGTGGAGTATTGGTAACGAGATTCTAGAACAAAGTGATAAGAATAAAGGATTTACAGTGGCAAAATATCTGGCAGACATTTGCCGTGAGCTTGATCCTACGCGTCCAAGTACATGCGGGTTCAATCACTACCCTGCCCCATTCCACAACAATATGGCGCAGCAGATAGACATTGCGGGAATGAACTATAAACCGGCCAAATATGCCGAAGTACAGGAACTTTATCCCGACCTTCCTTTATATGGTTCAGAAACCTCATCGTGCACAAGCAGCCGGGGTGTTTATCACCTGCCTATAGAAAAATACGAGAAGAACGGTACCAATCAGGTTACAAGCTACGACCTTATCGGTCCAAAATGGGCATATCCACCTGATATTGAATTCTATTTCCAGGAAATGAACCCGCGATTTATGGGTGAATTTGTATGGACTGGATTCGACTATTTGGGAGAACCGACACCATACGGAGGAAGGGACAACTCAACTCACGGATACTGGAATGATGACTGGCCTTCACGATCGTCATACTTTGGAGCAGTAGACCTCTGCGGTCTGCCTAAAGACCGTTTCTATCTTTACCAGAGCCAGTGGACAGATGAACCGATGGTTCATATACTTCCGCACTGGAACTGGAAAAAAGGGATGAATATACCTGTATATGTATATACCAACTGTTATGAGGCAGAACTGTTCCTTAACGGAAAGTCGCTTGGAAAACGTGTTAAGGGAAGAGACCTTACTGAAATTCTGGTTTCATTCAATCATTACGGACCGAAAACATTCCAGTCTAAATACCGTCTCTCATGGGATGTTCCGTTCGAACCGGGTGAACTCACAGTAAAGGCTTACAATAATTTAGGTGAACTGAAGGCCGAAAAAACCATCAGAACAGCAGGCAAACCGGCACAGATCAAACTCATACCAGATCGAAAGGTAATAACTGCCGACGGAAAAGACTTGTCGTATATTACTGTAAGAATTGAAGACAAAGACGGCAATCTGTGCCCTGAAGCCGACAATCTGGTAGAATTCAGTGTAGATGGTGCCGGACACTTCAGAGCTGTAGGAAATGGTAATGCAGCTACTCTGGAATCATTCATCGAACCTAAGAGAAAAGCTTTCAGCGGAATGTGTATGCTTATTGTACAGTCCGACAAAGACAAAGAAGGTATAATGAACATTACAGCTACATCAAAAGGTCTGAAACAAGCAACAACAACAGTTAATGTAAAAAAATAAAAACAAACAGAAAATGAAAGTAATACGTACATCAATAGCAGCAGCTACACTGGCATGCTTATGTGCTTGTAACAACACAGAGTATAAGCCAAACATTGAAACTACGGCTTCACCAAAGGGAACAAATATCTTCCAGCCTGATTCTGCATCAATAGCACAGAATTACAGAATTCCAAAATGGTTTGAAGATGCCAAGTTCGGTATTTTCATTCATTGGGGAGTTTACACAGTACCTGCTTACGGCAGCGAATGGTATTCAAGATGGATGTATAAAGAAGGACATGCCATGAATAAGCACCATGTAAACACATATGGTCCGCTAACAGAGTTCGGTTATAAGGACTTTATCCCAATGTTTAAGGCAGAAAATTTCAATCCGCAGGAATGGGCAAAGCTTTTTAAGGAATCAGGAGCACAGTATGTTGTACCTGTAGCTGAACACCATGATGGTTTTGCCATGTATAACAGTACATTCAACAAGTGGAACGCAGTTGACATGGGTCCTAAAAGAGACGTAATAGGCGAACTCAAGAAAGCAATAACAGCTGAAGGACTTCATTTTGGTCTGTCATCACACCGTTGCGAGAATGCCTGGTTCTATGAGTATGGTATGCAAACACCGTCGGATGTTCAGGATATGAGTATTTCTCTTTACGGAGAGCGTTTGCACCAGCCTGAAGGTAAAGGTATGACTCCTTACTATGGTAAATATGAAGGTTCTAACGAAAAGTCAAGACGCGAGTTCCTTTTGCATACATACGAACTTATCGACCAATATCAGCCTGAACTGATATGGTTCGACTGGACTGTAGGTAAATATCCGTTCCAGCCTACTTTCTATAAGTTCATGGCCTATTATTATAATAATGCTCGTGATTGGGGTAAGGAAGTGGTTGTAAACACAAAATTCGGTTATGGTGACAATATCCAAGTATTCGATATTGAACGAGGTAAGAGCGACAGAATACGTAAGCACTCATGGCAAACCGATACATCAATAGGTAAAAAATCATGGAGCTACTGTCCGGACGAAGAAAACAAGTCTCCCGACCACATTATTGATGACTTTGTTGATATTGTAAGTAAAAACGGTAACCTGTTGCTTAACGTAGGACCTAAAGTTGATGGTACAATTACCGATGAGCAGAAAAATGTACTTATCGAGATAGGTAAATGGCTTAAAATTAACGGTGAAGCAATCTACAGTTCACGTCCTTGGGTTACTCCTGGCGAAGGTGAAAACAAAGGAACTGCAGGTTACATGACAGATAATGAAAAAACAGAATACACAGCTCAGGATATCCGATTCACAACTCGCGACAACAATGTATATGCGATATCTCTGGCCTGGGCAGATGAAGTACTGATAAAATCGTTTGCAAAAGAATTTACTGAGAATGTCGAAATTAAATCTGTAAAGATGCTTGGTTCGGACGAAAATCTCGAGTATAAACTTACAGACGAAGGTTTGAAAGTGAAATTCCCAGAACTGCAGCCTACTGACTATGCTCACGTTCTTAAAATTGAACTTACCGGTACTGTAACTGCCAAACCGGTAATTGACAAGACCGACAACAAGCTTGTTTCTACAGTAAGAATTATGAACCACGGGGACAAAACTGTTAAGGTAAATCTGGAAAGTACGGCTGACGATGACAGAAAAATGCAGAGCGTAAACATTGACAGAGCAACGGTAAAAGAAGAAGTGTTCACTCATAATGTAGATACAAAGAATATGAGGACATATGTTCTAAAAGCAGACAATAACACTGTTTATAAGAACAAAGTACAATAATTAGTTTTTATAGTCAGATGCTGAATATTTAAGTAAGCATCTGACTATATTATATCAATTCAGTCCATAAGTAAAGAAATTATTATATAAAAACGAAAACACCTACTTTTATTTTTTAAAATACCCACTATATCATCCATAAGAAAATCATAATTTTGTTACACTCATATATTTAAGAAAGTATATACAAACAAAGATAGTTACATGTACCTATACGCATAATTTGAATTGAGCATATTACAATTACTATAAAATATAAATATTAGACAAACTTTATTTGTATATGTTTATTACAAATGAAAAACAAGTGAAGTAATTTTTTTATTTTTTTTACAACGGCGGCAGATTAAGTTCTGCTACTGTTGTAAAATTTAGAATGAAAATCATGAAACAAAGAATCTGCCTTACAAATTTATTAATCTTGACTTCAATAACTCTTGCAAATACTAATGAAGTTGTTATTGCCGGAAATGAAAAAAAAGAGACTCTGGAAGAATCTGTCAACAATCAGAGAAGTGAGTATAACAATAATGTTGATGAACTTCCTGAAAATACTTTTCCGGTTAGTGAAAAGATAAAAACTATTCCCTTACCACCTGTCGGGCAAAGATGGATTGTAAATGATATGTTTACAGATGATTTTAATTCAGGTGAATTGGATAAGTCAAAATGGATAAATCCACATCCTACGTGGAAAGGACGTGCGCCAGGTCTGTTTGAAAAGGAAAGAGTTTCGTTTAAGGACGGATGTATGGTTCTTGAGGGTATAAAAATGAAAAGTCCGAAAATTATAAATGGAACTGAATTCAATGTTTCATGCGCAGCTGTGGTTTCTAAAGAAGAAAAAGCGCACTATGGCTATTATGAATGCAGATTTAAAGCTAATAAGACTACACTTTCGTCGACGTTCTGGCTATCAAACAGAGGTGAAAAATTTCCTACCAAAGGAAATCAGCCTGAAGGATCAGCCCCAGGGATGTATAAACAAGAACTTGATATTTGCGAATGTATTGGAAGGACAGGCGATTTTAACGGGAATTTCTTTTATAAAGGAATGAATTCAAATGTTCATTATTGGTTTACTCCCGAGGGAGAAAATGTACAGAAAGACATTAGAGCAAAGGAGACAAGACTATACAGAGAAGATGGAGGTGTACCATCGGACGATTTCAATGTGTATGGTTGCTGGTGGAAAGACAAAAGTTCAGCCACTTTCTATCTAAACAACACCCAATCAGGAAGTGTAGAGTTCTATAATAGAAACACTAATGAACCATTTTATTTTACTGAACCTATGGGTGTGAACATGGTAGTGGAAACCTATCCATACCCATGGATAGACCTTCCTGACGATGAAGAGCTTGCAGATGAAACAAAAAACAAAACATATTACGACTGGGTAAGAGCTTATAAACTTATTGATATTAACAAGGAAGCTGAAGAAAGCCACAATAAAGTGTTTGGCAATAAAATTAATATAACAAATAAGGTAAGCAGAATATTCACAAATAAAGAAAACAAATATAGCACTGAACTGATATATACTGCAGATTATGACTGTAATGCTGTACTAGTAATATACGATAAAGACAAAAAAGAGATTTGTAGAGATTCGAAAAGACTCTTTGCCGGATATGCCGGCTTCAATTTTGAATATAGTATACAATATGAAAAAGATAAACTATATTATATTGTAGCATATCTGTTACCGAAAAATGAAACTGATATAAATAAGGCTTATCAGACAGATTCATATGTTTTGAAAACTTTATAAGCCTATATATAACGAAAAATGAACGATATATTTTTAGGGTATTACAACCGGAAAACAAGTTTATCATTAAATAAAAAAAATTATATACCATGGTAAAATTTAATTTTAACAGCAGTCTGGCTACAGTAATTGCAGCTGTACCTACTGTGTGCAGCACAGCTCAGGAAAAACCAATGAACGTGATATTCATCATGTCGGACGATCATACATCACAAGCTATAGGGACATACGGAAGCCGTCTTGCGGAACTAAATCCCACCCCAAACATCGATGAACTGGCTAATGACGGAGTAGTATTCGACAATTGTTTCTGTACAAACTCTATCAGTACTCCAAGCCGTGCATGCATAATGACCGGACAATACTCTCACCATAACGAAGTTCTTACTCTTGACGAAAAGCTTGATGTAGACAGACAATATCTTGTGAAGGAATTCAGCAAAATGGGATATCAGACTGCCATGGTGGGTAAATGGCATCTGAAAAACGAACCTGCAAACTTCGATTATTACAAAGTTCTTAACGGTCATGGAGGACAGGGTGAGTATTTTAACCCTACATTTCTTACAAATGAATTAAGCAACAAAGAATGGCCTAAAAATCAGGTGAAGACAAATGGATATTCTTCGGATGTCATTACTAATATAACTATTGACTGGCTGAAAAACAGACGTGACAAGAACAAGCCTTTCTTTCTGATGCATCACTATAGAGCTCCTCACGACATGTTTGAGTATGCTCCTCGATATAAATATTATCTCGAAGATGTAGAAGTTCCTGTACCGGAATCGCTTTATAATCAGGACGAATGGGGTTCGGAGGCTACAAGAGGGAAAAACGACTCTCTAAGACATTTCATTGGTACTTCGATTTCAAGAAGACATGAGAACAGAAGCTACGCAGAAGACTATAAAATAAATACTGGAGATCCTAAAAAGGATACATACGAAGCATATCAGAGATACCTGAAAGATTATCTGAGATGCGTAAAAGGTGTGGACGACAACTTGAAAAGGCTGTTTGACTACCTGAAAAAAGAGGGACTTTGGGAAAATACCATTATTGTTTATACAGGCGACCAGGGTATGATGTTGGGTGAACACGACCTGCAGGACAAAAGATGGATGTATGATGAATCAATGAGAATGCCTTTTATTGTGAGAGATCCAAAATCCAAACAAAGAGGTGTGCACAACGATTTAATGATAAATAATATAGACTTTGCTCCTACTCTGATTGAACTGGCAGGCGGTAAGGCTCCGAAATATATGGACGGAAAAAGCTTTGCCGATGTATTTGAAGGTAAAACTCCTGCAAACTGGAAAGATGAAGTTTACTACAGATACTGGATGCACATGATTCACCATGATATTCCTGCACATATCGGTGTAAGAACAAAAGATTATAAACTGATATTGTTCTACGGAAGACATTATGACGAAAAGACAATGGGCACTCCTTCAATGTGGTGGTTAAGAGATAAGGGCAGTCATAAGGTGGTACAAACTCCGGTTGCTTTCGAACTCTATGACTTGAAAAAGGATCCTATGGAAATGAAAAACGTAGCAAATGATCCTGCATATAAAGATGTTTTGAAAGATATGAAAGTACGTCTGGCTAAACTTAGAGAAAAAGTTGGAGATACTGACGAAAATTATCCTGAGATAAAAGAAATTATCGACAACGCTTTAAAAAATTAATAATTAAGGATTCATTATAATAATACTTCGGTAAAAATTTACCGAAGTATTAAAATTAAAGAAAAACACACCTATAAAATTTAATTGCTTTATGCATTTTTACAAAAACTTACAAAAAATGCAATTATGAGAACACAATTTTTAAATCATTTAACCAAACAAATTCCTATCCGATCTCCATGATTTAGAATATTAGGGAACCATAATAATAAAATCTTTTACCTTATAATTTTACTAAAAAAACAATTTTAATAATGCAACGGGAAAAATCAAACAAATTTATTTATTTTATTATCCTGTGTATTAATCTTCTATGGGGAGAAATTTATTCTCAGACATTAAAAGGTTATGTAACTGATACCAATAATGAAAGACTGATAGGTGTATCAGTATTAGTTAAAGGAACAGGAGACGGAACTATTACTGACTTCGACGGTCAATATGTTCTTAATAATTTGAAAGAAGGGGAAAAAATTGAATTCAGTTACGTAGGTATGCAGACTAAAGTTTTTACCTACAAAGGACAGAAAACATTAAATGTAACATTAAGCGAGAACTCGGAACTTCTTGAAGAAGTTGTTGTAGTAGGTTACGGTCAGCAGAAAAAGGAAAGCGTTGTAGGATCTATTACTCAAGCAAAAGGTGAGGACTTGCTC
Source organism: Clostridia bacterium (assembly GCA_003246295.1). Taxonomy (GTDB): domain Bacteria; phylum Bacillota; class Clostridia; order Lachnospirales; family Lachnospiraceae; genus SZUA-378. The sequence continues at coordinate 8,597 of QKAS01000008.1, forward strand.
AGAGCAGGTAATGTTACAACAGTTTCTGAAGCATTGACTGGTATCATGTCTGGTGTATCTACTATGCAGGCTGCAGGACAGCCGGGTTCTACAGCTGCAAATATATTGATTCGCGGACAATCAACCTGGACTGACAGTTCACCTCTCTTCGTGGTTGACGGTGTGGAACGTGATTTCAACGACCTTGACCCTAATGAAATTGAATCAATTTCTGTATTGAAGGATGCGTCTGCCACTGCAGTATATGGTGTTAAGGCGGCAAATGGTGTAATCCTTATTACAACAAAACAAGGTGCAAAGGGTAAAACCAAAATTAATTTCTCGGCTAATTTTGGTATAAAGAGTCCTACTATTGATACAGATTATATTACTGACTACCCTACAAATCTCAGACATCATAATCTGGCTCTTATAAATGAAAACAGTTTCTCAAAACTTCATACACAAGAAGAAATTGCAAGATGGGAAGATCCGAATAGAGATATGGACTATTACTCTTACACTAACTTTATTAATTATCTTCTTACAAATGGTCAGTCGCAGGCTTATAACCTCAATATATCTGGTGGAAATGACTTTGTGAAATATTTTACTTCATTTGGTTATAACTACGACGGTGATATCTTCGACATAAAAAAACAGAGTGAATTTGACCCGCGTACTTACCAGAAAAGATATAACTGGAGAAGTAATCTGGACTTTAATCTTACAAAGACTACAAAATTCTCTGTGAAACTGTCGGGCGACGTTAAGGACTGGAATGGTAACTATATAACCAAATCAACTAACGGCGGTATGGGTGCTGGAAATGGTGATGATTTATCTCGTTTATACCAGTTTGCAATGGTTGGAGCACCACCTATTAATAGCGAGGGTCTTATCGGAACAGAGCCTAATACTCCATCAAATCCTAACTACTGGGCTATGATGGAAAAAGAAGGACAATGGATGAGGAGAAGCAACAGACTATATTCCGACTTTATTCTTAAACAGCAGATTATCAAAGGACTTGAGTTTACTGCCAAACTATCGTACAACTATTACAGAAGATACGACAGTTCGATTGATGCTAAACCAATATATTATCACCCTAATCCGGATAATACAGGATATATACAGAAAGACCCTCTGCAATTACCTGAGTCACCAGTTGTTTCAGCTGAATATCTGGCAGACTACAACAAGAGTCTATACTACGAATTTTCATTACTGTATAAAAATAAAATTGGTAAACATGATTTCAGTCTCTTAGCGTTGATGAACAGAAGAAAATACCAAAGTAAGGTTTCATTCCCAAATCTGGAAGAATCGTGGGTTGGTAGAGCAACATACGGATATGACAACAGATATTTGTTTGAATTCAACGGTGCATATAATGGTAATGAAAATTTTGCACCGGGCAAGCGTTTCGGTTTCTTCCCTTCAGTAGCGTTGGGATGGGTTGTTTCGGAAGAAAAGTTTATAAAAGATCATTTACCAGGACTGGAATTCTTTAAAATCAGATATTCGTATGGAGAAATAGGTTCCGATAGAGGACTTGGCGGACAGCGATATTCATACCTTTCAACATACTCATCATACAACAGTAATTTATATTACGGCGAACCAGTTTCAGGTATAGGAACTGTATATGTTGAAGGAACACCAGCAAATGTAAATAATACTTGGGAGACTGCAATCAAACAGAATATCGGTATAGAAATGACATTCCTAAAAAGCAGACTAAGAGGTTCGGTTGACTTGTTTAACGAAAGACGTGAAGGAATACTGATGCAAAGAAATACTGTACCATATTGGTTCGGAAACTCAGCACCAAAGGCAAATCTTGGTAAAACAAAGAATCACGGTATTGATATTGAGCTGAAATGGAATGACAAAATAGGAAAGGTTGACTATTGGTTTACCGGAAATATGTCGCTCACAGAAAACCGAATAGTTTTCAGAGACGATGCCAAATCAACTCCGGAATACCTTCGCCAGGCAGGGAAACCTATCGGATGGCGCTCAGGACTTGTTGATTTAGGACTTTACCAGAACTGGGATGATATTTATAACTATCCGGTATCTTCATATAATACAACAGGACTTATACCGGGCGACCTTATTTATATGGATTACACTGGCGATGGTATTGTTGACAAGAATGACTGGATTCCAATTAAAGATCCTAGTTATGCGACCAAAACGTATGCATTTTCATTAGGATTCTCATATAAAGGATTCAGTGTTTCCGCAATGTTCAACGGTATGTTCGGACTTTCAAAATATGTTTCAGGAGCATACCTTTGGGAATGGGATACAACAGTTCAGTCAGGATTTATGCTTCATAACAATGAACAGCTTGATTTCTGGAGTCCGGAAAATCCTGATGCAAGTCATCCGATTCTACATGCCGAAAAGCACAGCCATAACCAGCAGACAAGTACATATTGCACACGAAGCAGTGCATTTTTGCGCTTACGTAATCTCGAATTGAAATATAGTTTCAGAAGTCTGTTAAAGAAAAAGAACTTCTTGATGGAAAACATAGAAGTTTATGCTAACGGTCAGAATCTGTTTACTTGGTCAGACTTGCCAGATTCATTTGACCCGGAAGCTAATAAACTTGAAGTTTACCCTATATCCAAGAGATTTAATTTTGGTTTCAGATTAACTTTATAAAAAGAAGAATGATTATGAAAATAAAAAAATATATACTCTACAGTTTAGCAATAGCAGCCATGACCTCTTGCGAGGATTTTCTTGATGTAAATCCTGAGATGGGTATTACCAAGGAAGAAGTATATGGCGAATATTACAATTTTAGGGGGGCTATGGACAGAGCAACGGCTTTGGTTCATAACTACGTATTTGACAGATTCGACTGGGACTGTGAAGTTGGAGGATTTTCGGATGAAGCTCAGGCTGCGCAAGGAGGTGTGCCTACAGTTAATTATGTAAATCCAGGATTATGGCTGGATTATAAAGGACGAGATTTCGGTTTTAATAATCAGAATGAATCTTCATCAACCAGTGAAGCAAACAGAGGATACAACAGAGAGCCTGCCGGTGAAGCTGTAGCTGCCATCCGTGCAGTAAATCAATGTCTTGCAAATATAGATTTGCTAACTGTTTTCCCCGAAGAAATTGGTTATACTCCCGAAGAATTGAAGAACCAGTTATTAGGACAATGCTATTTCCTAAGAGGATGGCATTACTTCCAGATAATAAACAGATATGGAGGTATGCCTATAATGGACAGAGTTTTCGATAATAATGAGGACTTTGATATAGCCAGACCTACATATCTGGAATCAGCTGAATGGATGATAAGCAATATGGATGAAGCCATTAAATATCTTCCTACAGAATGGAAAAATGCAAGTGATAAAGGTCGTCCCACTCAGGCTTCGGCAAAAGCGCTAAAAGCTATGATGTTGCTTTATGCGGCAAGTCCTAACATGAATCCTGACCTTAATCCATACGGTTCCGACTCAAAATTATATAATATAGATATGGCTAAACGCGCTGTTGAAGCATCAATAGAGGCTATAAAGAGTCTGGAAGGTACAAGGTATAAAATGTATGACAAGGAAAACTATTTTGAGAATTTCTATTCAAAAATTCATCCAATAAGCGATGAAGCACTGTTCCAACCACCTTTGACACCAAGTACAGCTATTAATCAATGGGGTGGAAGCGGTACTGGATGGTATCTTCCGTTCTTTGACGGGGGATGGACAGTATTCAATTCTCCAACGCAGAATGCAGTTGACTGGTTTGAGACCTCTACAGGATGGGATGTTAATGATTCACGCGGTGATTTCAACCCTGACGATCCATACTCAAACAGAGACCCAAGACTGAAAATGTTTATCTACTGTCACGGAGATGATATGTATCCTTTGAAAGATAAGACTGATGCCAAACATCCTAAAACACTTGACGCAAGTGAAGGTTCATGGCACTGGAATCAGTTTAAAAATAAAGGTTTGACTTTTACAGGTTATATACATCACAAGCACCGCTGGAACGGAAACAATAACCTGGAAAATGTGACTAAATATTATAGAATTTTTCCATTTATAAGAGTCGCACAGTTGTACCTTGATTTTGCAGAAGCCGCAAACGAAGTATACGGACCTACAGGAGCTGTTCCAAATACAGACTTAACAGCTGTGGAAGCTATAAACATTGTCCGCAGACGAGTAGGTATGTGTGACGTAAGACCTGAATATACCACTGATAAAGAAACTTTCAGAAAAAGGATATATAACGAAAGAGCTGTAGAATTATATCAGGAGTTCCACAGATGGACAGATATCAGAAGATGGAGAATAGCTAAAGATTTGTTCAAAGATGTAAATTGTATATACGGTGCATACATCCATAAAGTAAACGGCGAACTCAAATATGAGAAAAGATTATTGGATGTAGCTGTCAGAGTATTTGAGGATAAACATTACTGGTATCCATTTGATATTGCTACAATGAATATGATGTCAGTTTTCAAACAGAATCCAGGTTGGTAATTTATAAAAAGTATTCATTAGTGTCCACTAAAAATGTGGACGATTAAAAATTAAATAAATTTGGTTCACTTGAACCGCATCGATCTTTGTCATTTTTGAATTTAGCCTTATCAAAGAGATTTGTCAAATGGGTTTTGTCAGTAAGTGAAATACTTAA
>QKAS01000067.1 GCA_003246295.1 Clostridia bacterium
ATGAATTAAAAATAAATATAGGTATATATAGATAAATATTGTATATGACAATATTTTAACGTATAATAAAGTTACTATTTGATTGAGCGTGAGAAGATTTCAGAAAACAATATGGAGGTGTAAACGAATGGGGATGGTTACAGATCCTAAGAGCCAGTTTGATGAACTGGACAAATTTTTATCAACGATTGTTGGGACGGAAGATGAACTGATTAAGGTGCTTCATCGTGCGCAAAGTATTTTTGGATATTTATCAGACGATGTGCAGTATTATGTAGCAGAAAAAATGAAAATTCCGGTATCAAAGGTTTATGGTGTTGTAACGTTTTATTCTTATTTTACAACAAAACCAAAAGGGAAATATAGAATCTCTGTTTGTATGGGTACAGCTTGTTACGTCAGAGGTGCGGAACCGGTTTTAGAGGAATTTAAAAAGGAACTGAATATTACATGTGATGAAACAACGCCAGATGGCAAGTTTTCACTGGATACACTACGCTGTGTAGGTGCCTGTGGTCTGGCTCCAGTTGTCATGGTAGGGGAAAAGGTATATGGGCATGTAACACCGGAAATGGTAAAAGATATTCTGGCAGAATATGCATGAAAGTGAGGATAACATGGGAGTTGTAAAGTCAAAAGAAGATTTGATAAAACTCAGAGAATCCTGTAGACAACTTGTCAAAGTCAGGGTACAGGGAGAGCAGATTGAAGATCTGACTCAAATCACAGTATTTATGGGAAATAGTGGATTTCGATCAGGTGCAAAAGAAATTATGAATCATTTTTTTTCAAAATTGCAGGAACTTGGAGCACAGGATATTGTGGTATTACAAGCGGATAGTTCAGGACTGGTTGCCTTTGAGCCACTTGTGGGTGTGAAACGTCCAGGAAGTGAGCAAGTATTATTTGGGAAGGTTAATCTGGAAAAAGCAGATGAAATCCTGCAGGATTTTATAATAAATGGAAAGTCTATTGATGGAATACTCGCCCTGACTAATTCATAATGAATTTGGGCTGTATGATAGAATCGGAGGGTTATCATGCAAAATTACAAGATGCACATGCTGGTCTGTGGGGGAACGGGATGTAAGTCGGCAAATGCTGACCAGATTGTATTAAATTTAAAAAAAGCTTTGTCTGAGTGTGGCATGTCTGATGATGTATCAGTCACGCAGACTGGGTGTTTTGGTTTTTGTGAAAAAGGTCCAATCGTAAAGATTTTACCTGACAATACATTTTATACACAGGTCAAACCAGAGGATGCGAATGAAATTGTAACGAGCCATATTTTATATGGAAGAAAGGTTCATCGTTTATTATACAAAGATCAGACGACACAGGAAGCCATTGAAGATAGCAAGCATATGGATTTTTATAAGAAACAACATCGTGTTGCACTTAGAAACTGTGGCTTTATTGATCCGGGTAATATTGAAGAGTATATTGCAAGAGATGGATATCTTGCATTGGCAGATTGCATCACTTCAAAAAGTCGAGAAGAGGTAATTCAGATTGTGAAAGATTCCGGACTTCGAGGAAGAGGAGGCGCGGGATTTCCAACTGGGTTAAAATGGGAAATCAGCAGTAGATATGATGATGATCAAAAGTATGTAGTATGTAATGCGGATGAAGGTGATCCCGGCGCATTTATGGATCGTTCTATTCTAGAAGGTGATCCGCATGCGGTTTTAGAGGCAATGGCAATCTGCGGTTATGCGACAAAAGCTTCAGAAGGAAGAATTTATATTAGGGCAGAGTATCCACTTGCGATTAAGAGACTTGAAAATGCTGTGAAAGCGGCAGAAGAGTATGGATTTTTAGGTGAAAAGATTTTAGGAACTGATTTTTCATTTAAAGTATCTCTTACTTTTGGTGCAGGTGCTTTCGTATGTGGAGAAGAAACAGCGCTGCTCAGATCAATGGAGGGTGGAAGAGGAGAACCGACAACAAAACCACCATTTCCTTCAGAACATGGACTGTTTGGAAAGCCAACGACAATAAATAATGTTGAAACGTTTGCCAATATACCGGTCATCATAAGGCAAGGAGCCAAGTGGTATCGTTCTATGGGCACTGAAAAGTCAGCAGGAACCAAAGTGTTTGCACTGGCTGGTAAAATCAATAATGTGGGTCTGATTGAAGTTCCGATGGGTACGACTCTGCGAGAAGTTATCTTTGATATTGGCGGCGGAATTAAAAATGGCAAAAAATTCAAGGCAGTTCAGACCGGTGGTCCTTCAGGCGGCTGCTTGACAGAAAAAGATCTGGATACACCGATTGATTTTGATAATCTTATTGCCAAAGGGTCCATGATGGGATCAGGTGGTATGATTGTTATGGATGAGGATAGTTGTATGCCGGCAGTTGCAAAGTTCTATTTGCAATTCACACAGGAAGAATCGTGTGGCAAATGCACCCCATGCCGCATAGGAACGACAAGGCTACTAGAGCTTCTGGAATTGATTTGTAATGGAGAAGGAACGTTGGACAGCTTAGAAGAATTAAGACGCCTAAGCATGGTAATCAAGGATACCGCACTCTGCGGGCTTGGACAGACGGCACCCAATCCTGTACTTTCAACACTCAATGCCTTCTGGGATGAATATGTTGCACATGTTGTAGAAAAAAAATGTCCTGCAGGTGTATGTACAAAATTACTGGATTACACCATTCATGCTGATAAGTGCAAAGGATGTACTATGTGCTTCAGAGTCTGTCCAGCCGGAGCAATCACGGGAAAAGTGAAAGAAGTACATATCATTGATGTATCAAAGTGCATCAAATGTGGGGCATGTATGGATACCTGTAAATTCAATGCAATCACAAGGGGATAAGGAGTGGATAGAATGTCTGATGTTACAGTAACAATTGATGGAAAAACAATGAAAGTCAAACAGGGTACCAGTATTCTTGAAGCGGCCAAAGAAGCAGGAATCACAATTCCTACCCTATGTTATTTTAATCTGGAGAATGCAGATATTGCCTGTAAACCAGCTTCCTGCAGAGTCTGTGTTGTAGAGGTGGAAGGATCAAGGAATTTACTGCCATCCTGCGTGACTTCTGTGTCAGAAGGTATGATTGTCAGGACAAATTCAAAACGTGCGATTAATGCTAGAAAAATGAATATAGAACTTTTATTATCAGATCATCCCAACGACTGCCTGACCTGTCCGAAATCAGGGAGTTGTGATCTTCAAAGACTGACTCAGATTGTGGAAGTCCGTTCGATTGATGTTACAGGAACAAGGAGATCAACAGTTCCAATTGAAGTAGGCAAAGCTTTAAAAAGGGATCTTTCAAAATGTATTATGTGTAGAAGGTGCGAAACCATGTGTTCAACGGTACAGTCAGTGTATGCACTGTCTGCGATACACAGAGGATTTCCAGCTTATGTAGGAACTGCATTTGAAGAACCATTATCTGATACGGTCTGTGTTTCCTGTGGACAATGTTCCGCTGTCTGTCCCGTGGGGGCAATCACAGAAAATGATGAAGTAGAGAAAGTCATTGATGCGCTGGCAGATAGATCAAAAACAGTAGTATTCCAGACGGCACCTTCTGTCAGGGTAGCAATTGGAGAAGAGTTTGGTCTTCCACCAGGAACAGAAGTGACGGGTAAAATGATTACGGCACTTCGCAGACTAGGTGCAGATTATGTTTTTGACACCAATTTTGCGGCGGATCTGACAATTATGGAAGAAAGTGCAGAAATTATTGAGCGATTAAAGGCTTTTTTGAACAATGAAAAAGTCAGTCTTCCAATCACAACTTCATGCTGCCCGGGCTGGGTCAACTTTTTTGAATCTCAGTTTTCTGAGATGCTTGATTTACCATCCACAGCAAAGTCGCCACAAGGAATGTTCGGCGCAGTTGCAAAAAATTATTTTACACAAAAGCTGGGAATTAAAAGAGAAGATATGGTGGTTGTATCTATCATGCCTTGTACAGCAAAAAAAGTGGAAGCAGATAGAGAAGCTTTGAAGGTAAATGGAAATCCAGATGTTGACATTGTATTGACCACCAGAGAAACGGCAAGATTATTTAAACTTGCAAATATAGATTTCACAAAATTGGAAGATTCAGAATTTGATGAACCTCTTGGAGAATCTACAGGTGCAGCATCCATTTTTGGTGTGACAGGTGGTGTATTAGAGGCAGCACTTAGAACAGTATATGAAACATTAGAAGGGAAGCCTTTAAAAAAGGTCGAATTTCTTGATGTCAGAGGATTTAGTGGGGTAAAAACTGCCACAATGAAAATCGCTGGAATACCTATCAATGTTGCTGTTGTTCATGGGCTTGCCAACGCAAGAAAAATAATGGATGAAGTAAAAGAAGGAAACCCAAGAGAACTTCATGTGATTGAAGTGATGGCATGTCCTGGTGGGTGTATCGGAGGAGGCGGTCAGCCATATCATAGAGGAGATGGAAGCGTACTATCAAAGAGAACCAGTGCAATCTATGAAATTGATAAAGATAAAAAAATAAGAAAATCACATGATAATCCATTTATCAAAGAACTTTATCAAAATTACTATGGAGAGCCACTAAGTCATCTGGCACATGAACAGCTTCACACACATTACACTGCAACTGCAAAGTATTAATACGCTATCACGCATGTCACAAACAGTCGTATAATATAAAAATTGTAATAAAAGTGAAAACAGTTATGAAAAATTTTCAAAAAATTTTTTTATAACTGTTTTTTTACTAGGCAAAGCATATCATTTCATATATAATTCAAATATACAAAATTATATAATTATTAAGTATATGGTTTGACATATAGAAACATGCGTGATACTATATATCAGTACGAAATGACTAAAAAAAAATACTGTCAGGTATTTTTTTTTGTGATTTTGTAACTTATTATGAAACAGGAGCAATTTTGAGATGGGAAAATTAAGCAACAAATGGACAAGAGCGGCAATTCCTGCTCTGCTGATTCACTGCAGTATTGGAACAGTATACTGCTGGTCACTTGTTAAGGATGCAATTGCAACCGAAATCGGAAGTAAAACAACTACAGTAGAATGGGCTTTCAGTATCGCAATTTTCTGCCTTGGTATGTCTGCTGCGTTTATGGGTAATATCGTTGAAAAAGATATTCATAAATCAGCCCTCATAGCTGCAATTTGCTTTGCACTAGGTATGGCTGGAACGGGATTCTTTATTGCACAGAAATCTTTAATTGGAATCTTCTTATCCTATGGTGTTGTCATGGGTGTAGGTCTCGGTATCGGATACCTGACACCTGTTAAAACATTAATGCTTTGGTTTGACAAACAAAAAGGTCTTGCCACAGGGCTTGCAGTTGCCGGGTTTGGTCTTGCTAAAATGATCGCTAGTCCAATAATGGAGTCATTACAGGCATCTGTTGGAATTATTAATATGTTCTATATTCTTGCAGCAGTCTATTTTGTCATGATGTTCCTTGGATTCTTATTATTAAAGAAACCTGATGGTTGGGTTGAATCTAAGAAAAAATCTGAATTCAAACCTCTTATGGTGCTTAAAAATAAAACATTTATCGGAATCTGGATCATGTTCTACATTAATATTACATGTGGTCTTGCTCTGATTTCTCAGGAAAAGAATATTCTTCATGAAATAGGATTTGCATCTGTTGCAGTGATCTGTTCATTTACAGCACTTTTCAATGCAGCAGGAAGACTTGGTTTCTCAGCGCTTGCTGATAAATTAAAAGATAGAAATACAATTTATAAAGTGATTTTATCATTATCTATTGTATTTACTGGTGCAGTTATTCTTACAAAAGGAATTGAGAACAAATACGTAGTCTTAGTTGTAGCGCTGTTATTTATGATTAATGCAGCATATGGCGCGGGATTCAGTAATCTGCCAACATTGCTTTCAGACCATTTTGGAATGAAAACAATCAGCACGATTCATGGACTTGCACTTTCAGCATGGGCTATTGCAGGATTAACAGGTAATCAGATGAGTGCGTACATTTTCAGCAAGACGGGTACCTATGAAAGTGTTATGAACGTAACGATAGTATTATACATCATTGCCTTAGCAAGTAGTATTTTCCTTGTAAAACATGGTGAAAAAGCAGAATAAAACACATAATAAATCATTATAATTGTAAAAAGTTTACAAAATGTTCATGAAATATCATTAGGATGTTACAAATGTCTGGTAAAATGATATTTGAGGTGAATGCCTATGCGTAAACATTTGACTATGATGATTGTGTTCCTTCTATTAGCAACAGGATTAAATATTGTTGCAGTTATTTCTCCGGGATTTAGTGATTTTTATGTTAGAACATTTATGCCAATATGGCTGAATTCATATGGCAGGTTGACGGGAATTTTTCCATTTTCTGTTGGCGAAATTATGATCGCGCTGGTCATGATGCTGATTGCAATTGCAATCGCGTCAGGGTTGGTTGCGGTCATTTTTTTCTTTGTAAAAAAGAATAAAGTTAATTTTATAATAATGATAATAAAAAAGAGTCTTCTAACACTTGGATATTTATCCAGTGCAGCATTATTACTTGTTACCATGAATTGTTTTGTCTATTACAGATGCACAAAACTTACGGTGATGGAATCGGACATGCGGCAATATTCCGTTGAGGAACTTACTGCGATTAGAAATTATATTGTAATGAAAACGAATGAGTTATCGCTGGTAGTTGATAGAGATCATGATGATAATATTGTATATTCGAATGATATGGCAGCGCAGGCTGTATTAAGTATGCAAAAATTAGGTTCGAAATATGAAAGATTATCAGGATACTACCCAGAACCAAAAAAAATTTTAGCTTCTAAGTTCTTAAGTCAGCAGTATATGAAAGGATATTATTTTCCATTTTCATTAGAAGCTAATTACAACGGGATGATGGGTACGATTCATGTTCCTGCAACGATGTGTCATGAACTTGCCCATGTGAAAGGTTATCTATTTGAAGAAGAAGCGAATATGCTTGCATTTCTTGCATGTATTCAGTCGGATGATCTGACATTCCAATACAGCGGTTATCTGAGTGTATTAAACTATATCGATAATGATTTTTATAAAGCAGTGAATCGGGATAAGAGTAAGTACTTAGAACAGGTGAGAATTGAAGAAAGAGTAAAAAAAGATAATACTTTCATCACAGAAAAGGATTGGGAGGAGATCGAAAAAAAGGCTGTGATCAAAACAGAAACTGTAAAAAAAGCGACACAGAAATTTACAGACACAACACTCGTTCTGAATGGTGTATCCAATGGATATGAGAGTTATTCAGATGTAGTAAAGCTTCTCATGTATTATTATGATGAATTTGAGCCGGATATGATGCCTGCGGAAACTACATTTGTGGTAAATGCAGAAACAAACGAATGACAATGTTAACCATTGAAAATAATAGGTTGACAATTGAATAAATAAAAAGTATACTTTCCATGTACAAAACAGGAGGATGGATCGTATGCAGACAAAAGAAAAGATACAAGGAAGCGTTATTTCAACAAAGAGCATTACCATGATTGCAATGTTTACAGCAGTTCTTGCCGTGATGGCACAAATATCGATACCTATGCCATCGGGTGTGCCGATTACGTTACAAACATTTGCGGTTGCATTGACAGGGATTGTGCTTTCGTGGAAAAAGGGTACAATCAGTGTACTCATTTATATTATTCTTGGCATCGTTGGGGTACCCGTGTTTTCAAACTTAAGTGCGGGAATAGCAATCATTGCTGGTAAAACAGGGGGATTCATTTGGGGATTCTTATTCCTAGCTGCATTTTGCGGCCTTGGAATTCAAAGAAAACACATTGTGACAGGAAGTGTTATGGGGATTGCAGGTCTTGTGATCTGTCATTTGTTAGGTGTGATACAATTTGCAATGCTAACCGGAATGGGCATAGCTGAAGCTTCACTTCTTGTATCGCTGCCTTATATTATTAAAGATGTGATTTCCGTTGTTCTTGCTTTTATACTTGGGCGAGAAATAAGAAAAAGACTAATCAGAGCTGATTTACTATCATAAATTTGACTTATATAATGAAAAATATGACTTTCGTAAGAGAATTTTCTTGCGAAAGTTTTTTTGTTTTTAGGCAGGTAATTTCTTGCTCCCTGATATTACTTTCTTAATTGTAAGGGTAGTGTTATAATAGATATAAAAATAAGGAGGATACAAGTTAAAAATGAAGCAGACAAACAAAGAAAACTTAAAATATAACAGTAATTTACCAGGAGAAATTTTATCCCTGAATACATATGAAGTAATTGAACATAGGTGGATTGAGGATCTTGAATCAGCAGGACTTATTTGTCGTCATAAGAAGACAGGAGCACAGATTGTACTTTTATCAAATGAAGATAAAAATAAAGTCTTTTATATTGGATTCAGAACACCACCAACAGATAGTACAGGGGTTGCACATATTTTAGAGCATTCTGTACTTTGCGGATCAAAGAATTTTCCTGCAAAAGATCCGTTTGTGGAGTTGGCAAAAGGATCACTGAATACCTTCTTAAACGCTATGACATATCCCGATAAAACAGTATATCCCGTTGCAAGTTGTAATCAGCAGGATTTGCAGAATCTTATGCATGTTTATCTGGATGCAGTTTTTTATCCGAATATTTACCAGGAGAAAAAGATTTTTTTACAGGAAGGCTGGCATTATGACATGGAGAGTGTTGAAGATACACTTTCTATGAACGGTGTTGTTTACAATGAAATGAAAGGTGCATTCTCTTCTCCTGATGATGTGTTAGATCGAGAAGTATTCAATACTTTATTTCCAGATACTGCATATGGGGTGGAGTCTGGTGGTGATCCTGATGTAATTCCTGAACTGACTTATGAAAATTTCCTTGATTTTCATAAAAAATACTATCATCCATCTAATAGCTATATTTATTTGTATGGTGATATGGATATGGTAGAAAAATTAAAATGGATTGATGAAACCTATCTGAATCATTTTGAAGCGTTAAGCATTGATTCCAGCATTGACATTCAAACACCGTTTAAAAAACGAAGTGAAGTGAAGAAGCAGTATTCAATCAGTGAAGCAGAATCTGAAAAAGACAACACTTACTTTGCATATAATACTGTAATTTCTAACAGTATGGATCCAGAGTTATATATTGCATTCCAAATTCTTGATTATGCAATTTGTTCCGCGCCCGGTGCACCAGTGAAACAGGCTTTAATTGAAAAGGGTATTGGAAAAGATGTTTATAGTTCTTATGAAAACGGAATACTTCAACCTTATTTTTCTATTGTTGCAAAAGGTGCCAACGATGAAGATCGTGAAGCTTTTATTATGACTGTAGAGGAAACTTTGAAAACTTTAGTTCGCGATGGAATCGATAAAAAAGCGTTAATGGCTGGAGAAAATTTTTATGAATTTCGTTACAGAGAGGCAGATTTTGGATCTTATCCAAAAGGCCTTATGTATGGACTTCAAGCGCTTGACAGCTGGTTGTATGACCCATTGAAACCATTTCTGCATATTGAAGCAACTGAGACTTTTGCAGTGATGAAGGAAAAAATAAATACAAATTATTTTGAAGAATTAATTGAAACATATTTGTTGAATAATGAACATAAATCAGTGATTATGGTATCACCAGTGAAAGGGCTTGCTGCAAAAAAAGAAAATGAACTTCAAAACAAACTGAATGAATACAAAAATAGCCTTTCACAGGAAGAAATGATAGAAATTGTTCGTCAAACCAGTGAATTAATACAGTATCAGGAAGAGCCAACACCTGATGAAATTTTGGAAAAAATACCACTGTTAAACAGGGAAGATATTGATAAAAATGCAGAACCATTTATTCTGCGCGAAACAAAACATCATGACACTCTTGTATTGCGTCATGACGTTCATACCAACGGAATTGGCTATGTCAGACTCTTGTTTGATATGAAGAATATTGAAAGAGAATTGCTGCCTTATGTTGGGATTCTGAAAAGTGTATTAGGCTATGTTGATACGACAAATTACAAATATGGTGATCTTTTTAATGAAATTAATATTTATACAGGTGGAATCACAACGCAGGCCGTTACATATGTGAATTCTAAAAATCTAAGCGAATATAGATTTATGTTTGAATTCAAAATAAGTGTATTATTTGAAAATCTGACAAAAGCATTTGACTTGGTGCATGAAATTTTATTTGGATCAAAACTGGAAGATGAAAAACGTCTTCTGGAAATTATTTCCGAACAAAAATCAAGACTGCAGGGCGATATGACTTCAGCTGGGCATTCTCTGGCTGCAATGAGAGCTATGGCATATTTTTCGGAAACAGCAGCAATCGCGGAAGAAATCAAAGGAATTCCATATTATAGATTATTAGAAGATCTGGAAGAAAATTTTGAAGACAGAAAAGATGTATTGATTCAGAATATGAAGAAATTGATGTCTATTATTTTCAGACCGGAAAACCTGATGGTTGATTTTACTGCCGATGAAGATGCAGGGAATGAATTACCTGAACTTGTTAAGGAACTGAAAACACAGTTATATACAGATGAGGTTGCTTATCAGCCATTTAAGATGCAATGCAATGTGAAGAATGAAGGATTTACCAATTCTTCCAAGGTGTTATATGTTTGCCGCGCTGGTAATTTTATGAAAGATAATCTTTCTTATACAGGTTCATTAAGAGTATTAAGGGTAATTATGGGTTATGAGTATTTATGGAATCAGGTGAGGGTAAAAGGAGGTGCTTATGGATGCATGAGCAATTTCAGTAAAACTGGTGACTGCTATTTCGTATCTTATAGAGATCCCAATCTTGAAAAAACGGTATCAGTTTATGAAAATGCTGCTGATTTCATAGAAAAATTTTCTGCCGATGAAAGAACAATTACAAAATATATTATTGGTACAGTCAGTGATTTGGATATACCGTTAAATCCATCTGCAAAAGGAAGCAGATCATTGTCAGCATATCTTTCAAATGTTACATTTGAAGAAATACAGAAAGAACGTGATGAAGTACTAAATACAACATCTGATATCATTCATACGCTTGCACCTTATGTGAAGTCTTTTATACAGGATGGATGTATCTGTGTTGTTGGAAATGAAGAAAAGATAATGGAGAAAAAAGAAATGTTTGATCATATCGAACCATTATTTCATTAAACATGACGAGGAGGTAATATTATGAAACCAGGAAAAAGGTTTAAAAAGATTTATGCGCTGCTCTTATGTTTCATTTTGATTTCACAGCTCACAGCCTGTGGAAGTGCAGAACGTTCTTATGAAGAAACAACAGAGAGTACGGCAGCATATGATAGTGCAATGGCACCGGTTGAAGAAGCGGCAATGGAAGCACCCATTGCAGATGAAAGTTATAAAGCAGTTCCTGAAGCAGAGAATGCATCCTCAGGAAGTCAGAGTCAGGCTGTCCCACAGACAGGCAGAAAGCTTATTAAAAATGTGAATATGAGTGTTGAAACACAAGAGTTCAATGCTGTATTATCTACCGTTAGGAACAAAGTTATATCACTAGGTGGATATATTGAAAGTATGGATATTGGTGAGAATGGTTATAGTATCACAGACACAACACATTATGCGAATATCACAGCTAGAATTCCGGCTGATCAGCTGGATGGTTTTGTAGAGAATGTTGAAACGATTACCAATATGATTAGTAAGAGTGAAACAGTACAGGATGTTACGCTGCAGTATGTAGACATTGAGAGTCATAAAAAGATGTTACTGGCTGAGCAGGACAGTTTATTACGATTGCTGGAAAAAGCTGAGACCATCGAAGACATTATAACCATTGAAGGCAGACTGTCTGAGGTTAGGTATCAGATTGAAAGCATGGAATCACAACTACGTACGTATGACAACCAAATTGATTATAGTACAGTTTATCTTTATGTGACAGAAGTTGAGAGATTGACACCACCAGAAGAAAAAGAAATAGGTGATAGAATCGCAATAGGGTTCTGGGAAAATGTGTACAAAGTACAAGAAGGATTAAAAGAGTTCTTTATTTGGGTTGTGATCAATATTCCATACATTATTGTTCTTCTGATTGTACTGTTAATCTTACTAATTCTTATAAGGATAATTATTAAAATTGAAAGAAAATCTGTACAGAAGAAACAATTAAAAGGATCGGGTCATCAACTAAAATCTGGTCAGGAGCAATCGAAAAATGAAAATTCCTATGCAAATATGTATCGAAAAGAGTCTGAATCAGTAACACCTGATACCCAGAAGGAAGATGAAAATAATAAATAGGAAACAAAGAAAGGGTATTAAGAATGATAGACAATTTTAAGTCGGGATTTGTTACTTTGATTGGAAGGCCAAATGTCGGAAAGTCAACATTGATGAATAGGATTATTGGACAAAAGATTGCAATTACGTCGGATAAGCCACAGACTACGAGGAACAGAATTCAGACAGTTTTTACAAGTGAAGAAGGCCAGATTGTGTTTGTAGACACTCCTGGTATTCATAAATCAAAAAATAAGCTTGGTGATTATATGGTGAGTACAGCACAAAGAACGATAGGAGAAGTAGATGTTGTTCTTTGGCTTGTGGAACCTACTACATTTATCGGAGCTGGGGAACGATATATTCTGGAGCAACTTGAACGAACAAAGGCGCCGGTAATTCTGGTAATTAATAAAATAGATTCTGTTAAGCCGGAAGATGTTCTAAAAGCAATTGATACTTATCGAACTGAATATGAATTTGCAGAAGTTGTTCCGGTTTCGGCAAAAACCTCTGTAAATCTGAATGAGCTAATGGCATGTATCATGAAATATTTACCATATGGTCCAGCTTTCTACGATGAGGATACCATTACAGATCAGCCGGAAAGACAAATTGTTGCAGAATTGATTCGAGAAAAAGCATTAAGGCTGATGGAGAAAGAAGTTCCACATGGAATTGCAGTCTCTATAGAAAGCATGAAGTACAGAAAAAAAATGTATGATATTGAGGCAACGATTGTATGTGAAAGAGATTCCCATAAAGGTATGATTATTGGAAAAAATGGTGCAATGCTTAAAAAAATCGGCAGTCAGGCACGTGTGGAAATTGAAGAGATGCTAGAGTGCAAGGTAAATTTACAGTTGTGGGTAAAGGTAAAAAAAGACTGGAGAGACAGTGATTTTTTACTGAAGAATTTTGGATATCACAAAAAAGAATTGGATTAATATCATTTGTTGGTTAAGTGATAGTAAGGATGAACATGACACAAGACTTTTTATCAGTAACTGGAATGGTTTTAAAAACAGTGCCTGTCGGTGAATACGACAGGCGCGTTGTTATATTAACGACTGAAATGGGGAAAATATCCGCATTTGCAAAAAGTGCAAGGAAACCAAATAGTCATCTCGTTGCAGCTACCAATCCATTTTCGTTTGGAAAATTCAGATTATATACTGGAAGAAGTTCATATAACATTATTGAAGCTGATATTACAAACTATTTTGAAGAACTTAGGGAAGATTTTGTATCAGCTTATTATGGTATGTATTTTCTTGAAATTTCAGACTATTACTCCAGAGAGAATAATGATGAAAAAGAGCAGTTGAAATTATTATATCAATCCATGAGAGCGCTCTGTTCACCTAAGTTAGAAAATCAGCTGATCAGAGCAATTTTTGAAATAAAATCAATCGTAGTAAATGGTGAATTTCCAGGAATTCCAGTAAAGAATAATTTTCAGGAATCGACCTTATATGCAATACAGTATATTGTAGAATCCAGCATTGAAAAACTATATACATTTCATGTTTCGCCGGAAGTATTACAAGAATTATCCAGAGTTTCAGACTACTATAGAAAAATGATGATGGATCATAAATTTTTAAGTCTGGAAGTTCTTGATAGTCTATTGTAGCGTAAAGAGGATCGATTTTTAGAATAAATACAGAAAGATTTCTTTATCGTAAATATAGTGTTTTATATAGATCAGATTTAAAATGTTTGAATTATACGGAAAAATGATTGAAAAGAATGTAATTGTTAGTTATAATTATAGCGCAAGTTTTTCGCAGATGAGGAGACATAAGAATAATATGAAAAATAGAATATCATGTTGGATTCTATTGGCGGGAACAATCATTCTGACAGGTTGTGCGACCCAAAAAGATTTCACGAATACAACGCTTGAAATTCATAAAGATGGAACATTAGAACAGTATATTGCAGAGAATTTTGAGAAAGACTATTATGATCAGGCAGAACTTCAGGAGATGATTGAAAGTGAAATATCTGATTTTAATCTGACAGAGGGCAGTGAAAAAGTTCAGTTAAAAGAAGTAAAAATGAAAGAAGGGATGGCAAATCCCATATTGACGTATCAGGATGCATCCAGTTACGCTGGATTTAATGATGTTACTTTTTTCTTTGGCACCATTGCACAGGCATATGAGAATGAAGTGGATCTCAATATAACATTGCAGTCGGTGAAAGAGGATGCCCAGATTGAAAAAGAAGATGTTCTTCAGATGGGTGATTCTTATATTCTTATTACTGAAGAAAGTATGAACATTGATACATTTCATGCGATAGATTATTATAGCAATAACGTAACCTTGAACGGGAAAAAAGAAGCGACGATCACAACACAGGATGGTGAGCTTGCTTATATTATATTTAAATAAAACAAATCCTTACGTAAGGATACTAGGAGGCAGTTATGGAAAAGACAATGGAAAAGATCGTAGCACTTGCGAAATCGAGAGGATTTGTTTATCCCGGATCTGATATTTATGGCGGTCTTGCAAACACATGGGATTATGGAAATCTTGGAGTAGAATTAAAGAACAATGTAAAAAAAGCATGGTGGCAGAAATTCATTATGGAAAATCAATATAATGTTGGTGTAGACTGTGCAATTCTTATGAATCCGCAGACATGGGTTGCATCTGGCCATCTTGGTGGTTTTGCAGATCCTCTAATGGATTGTAAAGAATGTCACGAGAGATTTCGTGCCGATAAGTTAATTGAAGACTATTGTACTGCAAATGGTGTAACTCTTGATAGTGGTATTGATGGATGGACACAGGAACAGATGAAAACTTTTATTGATGAAAAAGGAATTAACTGTCCAACCTGTGGAAAACATAATTTTACAGATATCAGACAGTTCAATCTTATGTTCAAAACATTCCAGGGTGTTACGGAAGATGCTAAAAACACAGTATACCTTCGTCCTGAAACAGCACAGGGTATTTTTGTAAATTTTAAAAATGTTCAGAGAACTTCCAGAAAGAAAATACCATTTGGTATTGGTCAGGTTGGAAAATCATTTAGGAATGAAATTACACCTGGTAACTTTACTTTCAGAACAAGAGAATTTGAACAGATGGAACTCGAATTTTTCTGCGAGCCTGATACAGATCTTGAATGGTTTGCTTATTGGAAGGCATTTTGTATTAACTGGCTTCAGACACTAGGAATAAAAGACGACGAAATGAGAGTCAGAGATCATGACAAGGATGAACTCTCTTTCTACTCAAAAGCAACAACTGATATTGAATTTTTATTCCCATTTGGCTGGGGTGAACTTTGGGGCATTGCGGACAGAACAGATTACGATCTTTCACAACATCAGAATACATCTGGACAGGACCTGACATACTTTGATGATGAGAAGAAACTCAAATATGTTCCTTATGTAATTGAACCTTCACTCGGTGCTGATAGAGTCGTGCTTGCATTCCTGTGTGCTGCATATGATGAAGAAGAGATCGGAGAAGGAGATGTCAGAACCGTTCTTCACTTCCATCCAGCACTTGCACCAGTTAAAATTGCTGTTCTGCCGTTGTCCAAAAAACTTGGAGAAGGTGCAGAAAAAATATTCCAGGAACTTTCTAAAAAATACAACTGTGAATATGATGATAGAGGGAATATTGGAAAACGTTATAGAAGACAGGATGAAATTGGAACACCATTCTGTATTACCTATGATTTTGAATCAGAAAATGATGAAGCAGTAACGATCAGATTCAGAGATTCCATGGAACAGGAACGAGTTAAAGTAGCAGATTTGAAGGCGTATTTTGATGACAAATTTGATTTTTAATTTTAAAGTATAAAGACGAAAAAAGATTTGTATAGATAACAATTCAAATTATCACATGATAGTTTGAGGTTTAAAGTAAAGGAGAAACGATATGGCTGAACTTACAATAACAACAAGTAATTTTGAAGAAGAAGTATTAAAATCAGAGGTGCCAGTACTGGTAGATTTCTGGGCAGCATGGTGTGGACCATGTAAAATGCTTTCCCCAATTATTAAAGAAATCGCTGATGAAGTACAGGGTGTCAAGATCGGGAAAGTAAATGTTGATGAAGAACCTGATCTTGCAATGAAATATAAAATTATGAGTATACCGACAGTCATGGTTTTTAAAAATGGAGAAGTTGTAAATAAAGCAATTGGAATGCAGACAAAAGCTGCGTTACTTCAACTGTTGAATCAGTAATTTATAAAAACTTTATAGTAATCTAATACATAAAATATTGTATTTCATGCATGAAATTCTATAATGAAGTCAGAGTATGATTCGTTTGACTATCATTATGAATAGGAGTGTAGTTTATGAAATATCAGGTAATATATACAAGTAGTACAGGAAATACAGAAAAAATGGCAAAGGCAATGTTTGCAGCGATTCCTGGACTTGATAAGGATATAGTAAGATTTGAAGAAGGTATGTTACCCGAAGATGCTGATATTTACTTTATAGGATTCGGTATACATAAGGGAACTTGTTCCATGCAGCTGCTTGACTTTATGTCAGAGCTTCATCATAAGAAAATCATTTTATTTGGTACATGTGGTCTGGGATCGGATGAAGAATACTATAAATGTCTTGAAGATGATGTGAAAGCATGGATTGCAGATGATAGTGAATGTATTGGATGTTTTATGTGTCAGGGGAAAATGCCAATCAGTGTCAGAAATAAGTATATGGATATGATGGGGCAAGGGAATGACGAAAAAATCGAAAAGATGATTCGAAATTTTGATAAAGCCATGACGCATCCTGATGAAAGTGATCTGAGAAATGCGGTTGCATTTGTTGAAGGAATGATTAGAAAATTAGAATAGAGAGCAGAAGGAGAAAAGAGTATGTATCGTATCGGCGTTGATTTGGGAGGAACAAATATCAAGGCGGGAATTATGGATGAATCCTATCAGATCCTGCTAAAGGATTCTGTACCAACAGGTTCAGAAAGAGGATTTGAGGCTATTGTAAAAGATATGGCAGCCCTTGTTCTTGATTTACTGAAAAGACAGTCAATTTCAGATGATGAAGTAATTGGTGTGGGAATTGGAAGTCCTGGAAGTATTGACTCCGCAACCGGTGTTGTAGCATATTCAAACAATTTGAACTGGCATGATGCTCCGCTGGCAGATGAGCTTATGAAACTACTTCCTTTTAAGGTAAGAGTATCAAATGATGCCAACTGTGCTGCTCTTGGTGAAGTAAAAGCTGGTGCTGCCAAAAATATTAACAATGCTGTTTTATTAACGTTAGGAACAGGCGTTGGTGGTGGAATTGTTTCAGAAGGCAAAATTTTTGAAGGTGGACATGCGGGAGGTGCTGAACTTGGGCACACAATGCTTGTACGTGGCGGTGCTGCATGTACATGTGGCAGAATGGGATGTCTTGAAGCATATGCATCTGCAACGGCGTTGATCAGACAGACAAAAGAAGCAGCAATGCAGGATCCTTCTTCAAAAATCCATGAAATCTGCCAGGGTGATTTAAGTAAAGTAGATGGAAAGACAGCATTTCTTGCAAAAGAAATGGGTGATGCTACAGGCACGAAAGTGGTAGCAGAATATATTGGATATCTGAGTGACGGTATTGTTGATTTTATTAATATATTCAGACCAGACGTGATATTACTGAGTGGTGGAATCTGTAATGAAGGCAAAAATCTGACTGATCCGGTCAATGAACTTGTTAAGAAAAACTGTTATGCAAATAACTTTAATTTTATTCCAAAAGTTGAGACAGCAATTCTTGGTAATAATGCCGGAATGATCGGTGCAGCAGCACTGGTGGATTAATAGATTTATTTGACAGAGACTGCATTTCAATTTATAATATGAAATGCAGTTTTTTTATGATATTTAGTTAAGAATATATTATTTTTTTATAGAAATCGGAGGATTTATAGTGAAGGCGTATGGAGTAAATGAACTGAGAAAAATGTTTCTGGAATATTTCGAAAGCAAGGACCATCTGGCAATGAATAGTTTTTCTCTTGTTCCCCACAATGATAACAGTCTTTTACTGATCAATTCTGGAATGGCACCTTTAAAACCTTATTTTACAGGACAAGAAATTCCACCAAGAAAACGCGTGACGACTTGCCAGAAATGTATCAGAACAGGTGATATTGAGAATGTTGGAAAAACAGCAAGACATGGAACCTTTTTTGAAATGCTTGGAAACTTCTCTTTTGGAGATTATTTTAAGTCTGAAGCAATTGCCTGGACATGGGAGTTTTTAACAGAGGTTGTAGGTCTGGAAGCTGACAGATTATATCCATCCGTTTACGAAAATGATGATGAAGCTTTTGAAATCTGGAACAAAGAAATAGGAATTCCAGCGGAACGAATTTTCCGTTTTGGCAAAGCAGATAATTTCTGGGAGCATGGTTCAGGTCCGTGTGGTCCGTGTTCAGAAGTGTATTATGACAGAGGAGAAAAATATGGATGTGACAGACCGGACTGTACTGTGGGTTGTGACTGTGACAGATATATGGAAATCTGGAATAATGTATTCACTCAATTCTCTAGCGATGGAAATGGCAATTATGAAGAATTGACACAAAAAAATATTGATACAGGAATGGGATTGGAACGTCTTGCTGCAGCAGTACAGGATGTAGATTCTATTTTTGATGTTGATACCGTAAAAGCACTTCGAGATAAAGTATGTGAAATCTCGGGTGTAACATACAAAGTGTATGAAATTCAAGATATTTCCATTCGTTTGATTACAGATCATATCCGTTCAGCTACATTTATGATATCCGATGGTATTATGCCGACAAATGAAGGAAGAGGCTATGTATTAAGAAGAATTATAAGAAGAGCTGCCAGACATGGAAGATTACTTGGTATTAAAGGGACATTCCTTGCCAAGCTAAGTGAAACTGTTATTATGGAGTCAAAAGATGGCTATCCTGAACTGGATGAGAAAAAGGATTTCATATTTAATGTACTGACACAGGAAGAAAACAAATTTGATAAAACAATCGATCAGGGTCTTTCTATTTTGTCTGAATTGATTGAAAAAGCTGAAATAGATAAAAATAAAGTACTGGCAGGAGAAGATGCTTTTAAACTTTATGATACTTATGGATTCCCAATTGATCTGACAAAAGAGATTTTGGAAGAAAAAGATATGACGGTTGACGAAGAAGGCTTTAAATCCTGTATGCAGGAACAAAAGGAAAAAGCAAGAGCAGCCAGAAAAGTAACAAACTATATGGGTGCTGATGTGACGGTATATGAAGAAATTGATCCGGGCATTACAACAGAATTTGTAGGATATGATAGTCTTACCGCGAAATCAGTTATCTCTGTTATGACTACAGATACTGAAATTACTGATGCGCTGACAGAAGGCGAAGTTGGAACAATTATAGTTGACCAGACTCCGTTTTATGCAACGATGGGTGGACAAAATGCAGATGCTGGAAGAATTACAACAGCAGATGGAGAATTTGTCGTAGAAGATACGATTAAACTTCTGGGTGGTAAAATAGGGCACGTAGGACATGTTGTTAAGGGTATGCTTAAAAAAGGTGATAAAGTTCTTCTTGCTGTAGATGAGAAAAGAAGAAGTGATACATGTAAAAACCATAGTGCAACTCATTTGTTACAAAAAGCGCTCAGAACAGTACTCGGAAGTCATGTAGAGCAGGCAGGCTCTTTTGTTGATGGGGATAGACTTCGCTTTGATTTTAGCCATTTTTCAGCATTATCTAAAGAAGAAATTGAAAAAGTGGAATCTATTGTAAATAATCAGATTGCAGCAAGCCTTCCGGTTGTGACACAGGTCATGACAATTGAAGAAGCTAAGAAATCAGGCGCAATGGCACTTTTTGGTGAAAAGTATGGTGAAACCGTCAGAGTAGTAAAAATGGGAGAATTCTCTACAGAACTTTGTGGAGGAACACATGTTAATAATACTGGAAGTATTACTTCTTTTAAAATTTTATCCGAAAGCGGTGTCGCAGCAGGTGTGAGAAGAATAGAAGCACTGACAGGCAATGGTGTAGCGCAGTACTATAAAGGGATTGAAGAAACACTGATGGAAGCGGCAAGAGCACTCAAAACGAGTCCGGCGAATCTTGTGGAAAAAATCGAACACCTTCATGCTGAAATGAAATCACTTCAGAGTGAAAATGAATCACTTAAGAGTAAGGCGGCAAAAGATTCTCTTGGGGATGTTATGAGTCAGATGAAAGAAATTAAAGGTGTCAGATATATTGCGGCAAGAGCTGATGGCGTCGATATGAACGGCTTAAGAGATCTTGGAGACCAACTAAAGACTAAGATTACTGAAGGGGTTGTTGTTCTGGTATCTGAGGCTGATGGAAAAGTAAATCTGATTGCTATGGCAACAGATCAGGCAATGGAAAAAGGTGCGCACGCAGGAAATCTTATTAAGGGAATTGCAGGCCTAGTTGGTGGTGGCGGCGGTGGTCGTCCTAACATGGCACAGGCTGGTGGAAAAGATCCAGCAGGAATTGATCAGGCAATTGCACAAGTGAGTGTTGTTTTAGAATCACAACTATAAGTGAATTGATGAGAATTTTTTCAACGATACCATAAATTTTAGCAAAAGTAGTTGACGTATGTATAGTTTATGGTATAATACTATTTGTGCAATCAAGAATTTCTGTTCATAAATTGAATTAAAATTCTTTATAAAATACCCGAACAGTCGTATGGTGCACAATATAGGACTGGAGGGGAGGTTAGGTGTGATCGTATGTCAAATGTAATCGTTAAAGAAAACGAAACTTTGGACAGTGCATTACGTCGCTTCAAAAGAAGTTGTGCTAAAGCCGGAATCCAGCAGGAGATCCGTAAAAGAGAGCATTACGAAAAACCAAGCGTAAGACGTAAGAAAAAATCCGAAGCAGCAAGAAAACGTAAATATAACTAAGTTTACTAATGTATAACGAATGAAAAGTCCTTGGCCCTAATGACCGGGGACTTTCTATTTATACATAATATGAGGGTTTACACAGGGGAAAACAAGATGTGGACAAGTAGAATTTTAGGTGTAGAAATGTACCATCTGATTGGCTACTTTATCATTTACAGCATACTTGGATGGTTCGCAGAGTCAGTATATATGTCGTTTTGTAATAAGAAAGTAACAAACAGAGGATTTGTCACAAGTCCATTTTGCCCGATTTACGGGTTTGGAGGGCTTGGATGCGTTCTGATTTTAAGTCAGTTGAGTAATCATCCAATCAGACTTTATATTGCAGGCGCAGTTCTGGCAACCACATTTGAATTTCTTGTAGCAAAATTAATGTTGAAGATATTTGGCGAAGTATGGTGGGATTATCATGACAAGCCATATAATTATCAGGGAATTGTATGCCTTGAAAGCACAGTGGCGTGGGGATTCTATGCGGTGTTTATAGTAAAGTTTTTAAATCATTATATTTTAAAACGAATGAATGAACTTTCTATGGAGTCTGGAATCTTTCTAATCAGAATCGTACTGGTTGTAGTCAGCATTGATTTTATGATTCATCTTTTGATTGCATTAGGAATCAACATTAGAGTTTATAGAGACAGAGTACTCGAAAAATATGATAATTTTAAAGCAAGATGGTACTGATTCTAAATCGGTACCTTTTTTGTTTTGTCTAGATATGTTATACTGTAGTTCGAATGAAAAAAAAGGATGAATACTATGTTTGGTAAAAACAAATACATTACAGTCTGTTATACTGTAGAATCTGATTTGCTAAAAAAAGATTTTAAAATAGCATTTTTAACAGATCTTCATAATAGAACGTACGGAAAAGGAAATGAACAAATCTATCAGGACATCTGCATGCAGAATCCAGATGCAGTATTGATAGCTGGTGATATGATTACTGCAAGAGATACAGAAAATCCAGAGAGTACAATTGCACTTTTGATAAAAATTGCTTCTGAATTTCCGGTATGGTATGCCTTTGGCAATCATGAGAGTAAGATGAAATTTCATCCTGAAATATATGGCAGACAGTATGAAATTTTTTATAGATCATTGGAACAGGCAGGTGTTCGTTTTTTATTGAATAAAAGTGAATTTTTGGAAGATTGGAATATTATGTTATCCGGCCTTGAAATTTCAGGAAAGTATTATTCTAAAACAAAAAAGAATAAAATGGATCAACAATATCTGGAACATTTATTAGATTCAGATAGGGAAGACGAGAAAGATAAGAAGGATAAGAAGGCATTTAACCTGTTACTGGCACATAATCCTGAATATTTTAAACAATATGCCGAATGGGGAGCCAATCTGGTTTTATCCGGACATATCCATGGAGGCATGATCAGATTTGGTAAACTAGGTGGTTTCATTTCACCGTCATTCCGTTTGTTTCCCTATTATGATGGAGGCAGATACGATTATAAGAAGGCAACAATGATTCTAAGCAGGGGATTAGGCATGCATACAATACCTATTAGAATTGCAAACCCTTGTGAGTTGGTTATCATTAATTTATGTAAGAAGTGAGGAAGAAACATGGCTATCCCGGTAAAACTTGAGGTGTTTGAAGGACCGCTTGACCTTTTACTGCATTTGATTGATAAAAACAAAATAGATATTTATGATATACCCATTGTTGTCATAACAGAACAATACTTAGATTATATAAAAAACATGAAAACAGATGACATGAATATTATGAGTGAGTTTCTTGTTATGGCAGCAACACTTCTAGATATTAAGTGCAGAATGCTTCTGCCAAAAGAAATCAATGAAGATGGTGAAGAGGAAGATCCACGTTCGGAACTTGTTCAGAAATTATTAGAATATAAAATTTATAAATATATGTCGTTTGAGCTTAAAGATAGATTACTTGACTCAGAAAAATTATTATTTAAAAGAGCTACATTGCCAAAAGAAGTTGAAAATTATAGACATCCAGTGGATTATGATGATTTAATACAGGACTTAAATCTCTCAAAATTGCATGAGATATTTAAATCTATCGTTAAAAAACAGGAAGACAAAATTGACCCGATTAGAAGCAAATTTGGTAAGCTTGAAAAAGATGAAGTAAATATGGATCAGAAAATGTCATATGTAGAACAATACATTTTAAGTAATAAACGATTTAGTTTTCGTGCATTGCTTGAGAAACAATGCGGAAAAATGGAAGTAATAGTTACTTTTTTGGTTATATTGGAACTTATGAAGGTGGGTAAGATTCATATACAGCAGGATGATATTTTTGAAGATATTATTATAACGACGGCATAGACTAGAGGGGACTTATGGAAAGAGTAAAAGCAGAAGCAGTAATTGAAGCAATCCTGTTTACAATGGGAGAATCAGTAGAAGGAAACAGACTGGCAGATGTTATTGAAGAAGATCTGAAAACGACGAAAGAGATTATAAAAGAACTTTCAGATAAATATGAAAATGAGAACAGAGGAATTGCCATTATTGAACTGGATGGTGCATACCAGATGTGCACAAAAGGTGAGATGTATGAATATCTGATTAAAATTGCGAAAGCACCAAGAAAATATGTTTTAACAGAAACAGTCCTTGAAACACTATCGATTATTGCATATAAACAGCCAATAACCAGACTGGAAATTGAGAAAATAAGAGGGGTAAGCTGCGATCATGCAGTGAACAAATTGATTGAACTGGATCTGATCAAAGAATTAGGACGGTTAGATGCCCCAGGCAGGCCATTGTTATTTGGTACGACAGAACAGTTCTTGAGAAGTTTTGGGGTGAAGTCACTGGAAGATCTTCCGGAGCTTAATTCTGAGCAACTGGAAGATTTTAAAGAACAGGCAGAAGAAGAGATTCAATTAAAACTTGATATATAATTCTATCAACAGAAAACAGGAGGTTATTATGGATGGTAAAATGAAGAATATTACAAAAAGTGAAGTGCATGTTTTGAAAAATCTTGTAACTTACATGGAGCACCAGGTAGTCAGCAAAACGCTTGTACAAAATGAAAATGTCAGTATTACTTTATTCGCATTTGATCAAGGAGAAGAAATCAGCGCACATGAGTCAAATGGAGATGCCATGGTGGTATGCCTGGATGGTGTTGGTGAAGTAACGATTCAAGATACTAAGTATAGATTGGAAGAGGGAATGAGTATTGTAATGCCCGCAAAACAACCTCATGCAGTCTTTGGTCTGGAACAGTTTAAAATGATGCTCACAGTTGTTTTTTAATATAAGAGTTTTAGCAAAAGCTTTCTTATGCAGGGATCTGCATAGGGAAGTTTTTTCATTAGAAAACATTTCGCAATACCGGAGAAGTTTGTGTTGCTAGAAATGAAAAGCTGTGATAAAATAACTTTGATATTCAAAGTAAAAACAGGAAGGTGTTATTGTGATAGTAGAACCCAGAATAAAAGGATTTATATGTACCACAGCACATCCGGATGGATGCCGCGAAAATGTTATTAGGCAGATTGAATTTGTTAAAAAAAATGGAATAATAAATGGACCTAAAAAAGTACTTATAATTGGTGCATCTACCGGATATGGACTTGCATCCAGAATAACAGCTGCTTTTGGGTGTCAGGCGGATACAATTGGAATTATGTATGAACGCGAAGCATCAGGAAAAAGAACTGCATCTCCGGGATGGTATAATACAAAGGCATTTGAAGAAGAAGCAAGAAAAGCTGGACTTTATGCATATTCTATTAATAAAGATGCTTTTTTAAGACAGACAAAAGAAGAAGCTATGGATGTAATTGAAAAGAACCTTGGAAAAATTGATATGATCATTTATAGTCTTGCAGCGCCTAGAAGAACAACAGAAGATGGTCAAGTCTACGAGTCAGTTCTAAAACCAATTGGTGAGAAGTTCAGTGAAAAGTCATGGAATCTTACAACAAATGTAATATCTGAAGCGACAATCGAACCTGCAACACAGGAAGAAGTAGATCAGACAGTAAAAGTAATGGGCGGAGAAGACTGGCAAGACTGGATTAGAATGCTTGCAGAAAGAAATTTACTAAGCAATGGTGCAGTTACGATTGCATATTCCTATATCGGTCCAGAATTGACATATCCTGTTTATTACAATGGAACAATCGGTATGGCAAAGAAACATCTACAGAAAACAGCACAAGATCTCACCACAGAATTTACGTCTATTGGTATGAAAGCATATATCTCTGTCAACAAAGCGTTGGTTACACAGGCGAGTAGTGCAATTCCTATTGTACCTCTTTATTTTGCATTACTCTATCAGGTAATGAAAGAAAAAGGAATTCATGAAGGCTGTATTGAACAGACTGACAGAATGTTTCGCGAAAAGCTTTTTTCAGGCAGGGTAATTACAGATGATGAAAACAGAATCAGACTGGATGATCTTGAAATGAGAAAAGATGTTCAGGAAGAAACAATGAGACGATGGAAAATGATTCATTGCAATAATCTGAGTGAACTTGCTGATTTGAAAGGTTATTGGGATGATTTTTATCATATGTTTGGTTTCGGATTTTCTAATGTGGATTATACCAAAGAAGTTGAAATATAAAATAATCATTGAGACAAAAGCACTAGCCTGCTTTTGTCTTTCTTTTTATGTAGAATTTACATAGATGAGATAGTTTGCATGTTCTGTATATGATTAGATAAATGTGGGAGTATAAATACGGAAAGAGAGTTTAACATGATAAACAAAAAGTACACCACATTTTCTAAATCTTTCAGAAAACGACTACTGATCTCATCATTACTGCCTGTGCTGGTCATTTTTGGAGTGGCTTCATTATACTTATTTCAGAAGATCAGACTTGAAAAAGAAGCAGAAACGATGCATGTGTTGGATCAGGCGATTACAGGCTTAAATGACAGACTTGCACTGTATAGTGCTGTTGTTAAAACAGCTGCATTACAGGAGAAAGTAATTTCACTTGATTATACAACGGCAGAACCTTATTTAAAACAGTTGATGGAAGAAACTTCAGATAATGCATGGTCACATTTTGTGATTGCAAACCAATATGGAACAGAACAAGTGCACACCTATGGAGATGGAACAAGAGGAAAATCACTATCGCAGGAAGATTACTTTAAAAAGGCATGGAAAGAAGATTTAACCTATACAAGTGCGCCGACCTATTCGGAAAGTACAAAACAGAATGTGATTGCGATCAGTACGCCCATTTACAGAGAGGAAAAGAAAGTTGGAGTTTTGATTGGTTTCGTGAAACTTGAATATATTTCAAGTGTTTTAAATGAAAGTAGTCTAACGAAAGATAGTTACTTATTTATGATGAATGAGAGTGGTCTGATTAGTGCACACCCTGACAATACTAAAATTTTAAATGAAAATTTACTAGAAATGCTAAAACCAGACAGTAGATTATACCAAGTGATTGAAAAAATGAGTTTGCAACAATCAGGGATGTCTTTAATTGCCAACGAGGGTGGTCTTATGAACTATGCTTACAAACCAGTTGGAAGTGCCGGACTTTCGATTGCTTTGGTAAGCCCGCTGATTGAGAATTATGCCCTTTTAATTCAAATGATATTTATTATGTTGTTGGCGATTTCAGTCATGTTTCTTGTTGCAATCTTAAATTCGATATTTCTGGCAGGAAGTATCTCCGGGATCATTGGCGTAATCGGTAGCAATTTGAATTGTTTGGCATTAGGTGATTTCAAAACCTGCAAAGTATGGAGTGGTAGGTTTTGCAAGACAAAAGAGATGATTGATATCTCTGAAAAGCTAGAGTTACTAAGAAATGAACTGCATGATACAATGTCATCTTTGGCAGTGGAATCAGAGACGCTTGATTTGAGTGTCATTACTACATCGGATGAAACAGAAAGAGCAGGACAGAATTTACAAGAAATTCTTGCCATTGTAGAAGAATTTTCTGCATCTATTGAAGATACATTTCAGACGGTGTTTCAACTGAATCAAAGAGCTGAAAACAATCGCTCCTTCACCAATACGATTGCAATTTATGCAAATGAAGGAAGCGATATTTCAAATCATACGGAGGCTCATTTTCAAGAGATTGTGAGAGACATGAACCAAAGAATCGATAGCACAAAAGAGATGCTTTGTACTGTTACACAGGATATGAATCAAGCGATTTTAGAAAGCGGTAAAATAGAAGAAATCACAGATATGGTGAAAGAAATATCAAAAATATCTGATCAGACAAAAATGCTATCGATTAATGCGACAATAGAAGCAGCACGTGCTGGAGAAGCGGGAAGAGGGTTTGCTCATGTTGCGTATGAAATTAGCAGATTGGCAGAGAGTTCAAAAGAATCTGCAAGACACATCCATGAAATCAGTGGTGAAATATTAAAGGCAGTTATGAATCTGGCTGCTATTTCGGGGAGAGTACTTCGTTTTATGGAAGATGTCGTGTTGGATGACTATGCCAGATTTTCAAAAACGAGTGAAGAGATGAATGAAAGTGCGAAAAGTATCAATGGAATTATGAAGAAATTCAGTGAACATGCAGATACACTTCATATGGAATTTGTCAAAATTGATGAAGGGATTTCCAACATATTAATGATTACAGAAGAAAATAAGAATGGTATGACGGATATTACACATAGTACAGAAGAACTTAATGATTCGATTCAGGGAATCGCTTCCATTATTACGGCATGCAGAACATCATCTGAAAATTTAAAACAGAAAGTGGTGAGTTATGGTGCAGGAAGAAGTTAGTGGTTTAAAAAAACAAATGATTGATCAAATCATCACATCTCGTAGTATTCGACCACTATTTCAACCAATTGTATCACTGAGAGATGGTTCTGTTTTTGGTTATGAGGCACTGAGTCGTATCAGCCAGGAAGACTTGTATATGCCATCGGATGATTTGTTTACGCTTGCCGGTTTTATGGAAAAGACATGGCAGCTTGAGCAAATCTGCCGGAGTGAAATCTTGAAATGTGTGAAGCAGTATGAAAAAATATTTAAGAATCATAAGTTGTTTTTAAATATCAGTCCACAGGTTTTACTAAGTGATTATTTTGAGAGCGGGTTTGATGCACACTATCTATCGAGATATCATATTAATACATCGCAGATAGTGTTTGAAATTACAGAGAAAGAATCTGTAGGGGATATCAATCTATTAAATGAGAGAATAAATAACTATAAAGATAAAGGATTTGAAGTTGCGATAGATGATCTGGGATCTTGTTACTCTGGTCTTAGTCTGGTTTGCGAAATTGCACCGAAATATATGAAGCTTGACAGAACCTTAATACGACAGGTTGCATCAAATCACTCGCGTACACTTCTGATTAAGAACTTAGTTGATTATGCAAATTCCATGAATATCAAAATAATTGCTGAGGGCATTGAAACAAAAGAGGACCTGGATGCGTTAATTAAGCTGGGAATCCATTATGGACAAGGATATTTTATCTCTATGCCGATGGCTGAACCTTCAGAAATAGAAGATGCGATTCATAAGATGATTGTTGTGAATAATATAAAGAAGAACAGCATGCTTAATTATAGAATCAATCAGTTTTATATCAAACATCTGTCTATTCAGGGAATCAGTGTTTCAAAAGAAGTGAAGGTGGAACAATTATTGGCTTATTTTAATGAGAATAGTAATGTGCAGGGGATATGTGTAACAGAAGATGATAAAGTAATTGGAATTTTAACAAAAGAGCGTTTTCAAAAGTTATTAAGTGGCAGATATGGTTTTTCTCTTTATCAATATAAAAATGTTTCGGAAATAATGGAAAAAAATTTCCTTGAAGTTGATTATATGATGCCTGTCAGTTCAGTTTCTTCTATTGCAATGCAGCGTGATGAGAGCAGTTTGTATGATTTTATAGTGGTTACAAAAAAGGGAAACTATTATGGGATTGTAACGATCAAAGAACTGCTGATGAAAGCAACAGAAATCAGTATTTTGACTGCAAGAGAAGAGAATCCTCTGACAGGATTGCCGGGCAATATTATTATTAATGAGAAGATAGCCAATGTTACAGTAAGTAATAAAGATGCCACCATCATGTATATTGATATGGATAACTTTAAGCCATATAATGATGTTTATGGATTTGAAAAGGGAGATGAAATTATCAAAATGCTTGCGGGTATTTTGATTGAGACTGCTGATCATAATGATTTTGTTGGACATATTGGAGGAGATGATTTTATTTTTATCACTGAAAAAAATGCACCCGAAATGTTAATGAAGTATATTCTGAATAAGTTTGATGAACGGATAAAATATTATTATTCCAGCGAAGATCAATGCAATGGTTTTATGATTGCACAGGGAAGAAGCGGAAGGATAGAACGGATCCCGTTGGTTGCATTAACAATTGCACATATTGATGGAAGAGAACGAAAATTTAGAAATACTTATGAAATTACCGAAGAACTGGCAAAAAGAAAAAAACAGATTAAGAATACGAAATATGAATACATGGTAAAATGAAAAATAGCGGAAGTCAGAATGAATCGTCTGATTTTCGCTATTTTCTTATCGTTAGAAGCTCCTAATTGTATAAATTATCGTACAATTGATTGTTAAATATCTGTCAAATGCATGTTATACTGGTAAATGTGATAAAATTATGTTATTATATGAAAAAGTTAATAATTCAAATTTTCGTGATGACATCACTGAGATTCTGAAAATAGAGATGATAAAATGGAGTAATCTATTTGAAGAAAGGAGAAGGGTATGGCAACTATAATTGGTACAAATGATAATTTTAAACAGGAAGTTCTTGAAGCGGATGGCCCTGTTCTCGTTGATTTTTGGGCGCAATGGTGTGGACCGTGTAAGATGATGCATCCAGTGTTGGAAGAAATCTCTGAAGAAGAAGACGTGAAGATCGTAATGATCAATGTGGATGAACAACATGAACTTGCAGAGCAGTTTAATATTATGACGATTCCAACATTAATATTATTCAAAAATGGAGAAATGATTAATTCAAGTACGGGTGCAAAACCTAAAAATGTTATTTTAAGTATGTTAAATCAAGATAAAGGAAAATAGAATGCAATATATTATTACTTTTTTAGAAGGTGTTATAACATTTATTTCACCATGTCTTCTTCCGATGTTACCTGTTTATATTTCCTATTTTGCAGGAAGAGCCAAAGACAGAAGAGGCACATTAATACATGCACTTTCGTTTGTGCTTGGATTTACAGTGGTTTTTATAATTCTTGGAGCGTTTGCAGGAACAATTGGTCTTGCGCTAAGAGAACATAGTACCGTAGTTAATTTAGTAACCGGCGCGGTTGTTATTTTATTTGGTTTGAATTTTATGGGATTGATTAAAATATCATTTTTAAATATGACCAAAAAGCTTGATCAGGATATTTCAGGAAAAAGCGCTTTTTCCACATTTTTATTTGGAATGGTTTTTTCTATAGGATGGACGCCATGTGTAGGAGCATTTTTAGGCTCTGCGCTTATGATGGCATCAGGAAGCGGATCATCAATACAAGGGATTTTGCTGTTGCTGGCATATTCAGCTGGACTTGGTATTCCGTTTTTAATCAGTGCACTACTAATTGAGAGACTCAAAGAAACTTTTATACAAATAAAAAAACATTATGAGCTGATTAACAAAATTTCAGGTATTTTTCTCGTGATAATGGGATTACTTATGATGAGTGGTCTCATGAGTAAACTTATGAATTTCTTTAGCATTTAATCTTTGGGGTGGGGATTGTTACTCGAATTGAATGAGATAGAACCAATGAAAAAGAACCAATGAAAAAGAAAGGGAAACGATGAACCCAAAAATGAAATTAGCCGGAACCATACTGCTGCTGATCGTTCTGATTGCTGGAAGTACACTGATTTATCAGAATTTGAAAGAAAATTATAATGGCAGTGTTAATCTGGTTTCAGAAAAAAATGAAGACAATAATATTAATGAAGATAATTCTAAAAATATAGAATCAGAAGTAATACAAGATGA
Source organism: Clostridia bacterium (assembly GCA_003246295.1). Lineage (GTDB taxonomy): Bacteria > Bacillota > Clostridia > Lachnospirales > Lachnospiraceae > SZUA-378. The sequence continues at coordinate 31,208 of QKAS01000067.1, forward strand.
TCAAACTTCGCAGGAAAATGAGAATGCGACAGCGCAAGAGAGTGTTGGGAGTTCAAATGAGACTGAACAAGCAGCCCAGGAAGAATCAGAATATAGTATGTATCTGGACTTTATCGTTCTTGATATGGATGGCAATGAAGTCACACTAGAGTCAAAAATCGGGAAACCGTTGGTAATAAATTTTTGGGCAAGCTGGTGCCCGCCCTGTAAAGGTGAAATGCCAGACTTTGAAGAGGTTTATCAGGAAAAGGGAGAAGAAATTACATTTATGATGGTCAATCTGACGGATGGAGGCAGAGAAACTGTTGATACTGCCAAAAGCTTTCTGAGCGATTCGGGTTATTCTTTTCCGGTATATTTTGATACACAACAAAGTGCAGCTGGCGCTTATGGAATATCATCAATTCCAACCACTATTTTTATTGATGCAAAAGGACAGATTATTGCAGGGTCAACCGGTGCCATTGACAAAGATACGTTACTCAAAGGGATTGACATGATTTTGAAAGAAAACAATTCATAACAAGGAGGAAATGGAACATGCCAAGAAAAATGAAAACAATGGATGGAAATCATGCTGCTGCTCACGTATCCTATGCGTATACAGATGTTGCAGCAATCTATCCGATCACACCTTCATCCGTTATGGCGGAAGCTACAGATGAATGGTCTGTTGATGGAAGAAAAAACATCTTCGGACAGACAGTTAAAGTGACTGAGATGCAGTCAGAAGCAGGTGTAGCAGGTGCTGTGCACGGGTCTTTGGCAGCAGGAGCGCTGACAACAACTTTTACAGCTTCGCAGGGATTGCTGCTGATGATTCCAAACTTATATAAGATTGCAGGTGAATTATTGCCATGTGTTGTCAATGTAGCGGCGAGAACAATTGCTAGTCATGCATTATCGATCTTTGGTGATCATTCTGACATCTATGCGGCAAGACAGACAGGTATGGCTATGCTTTGCGGTTCGTCTGTACAGGAGGTTATGGATCTTACTCCGGTTGCACATTGTGCAGCATTAAAGGGAAAAGTACCATTTATAAATTTCTTTGATGGTTTTAGAACATCCCATGAAATGCAGAAAATTCAGGTTTGGGATTATGATGATCTGAAGGATATGGTTGACATGGATGCTATCATGAATTTTAGAAAAAATGCATTAAATCCAAACAGACCAAGAGCTATGGGTTCTGCACAGAATCCAGATGTGTTTTTCCAGGCAAGAGAAGCAAGTAATCGTTATTATGATGCACTTCCGGCAGTTGTTCAGGAGTATATGGATAAGGTTAATGCAAAAATTGGAACAGATTATAAGCTCTTTAACTATTATGGGGCTCCAGATGCAACGCACGTTATTATTGCAATGGGATCTGTATGTGAAACCATTGAAGAAACCATTGATTTCTTAAATGCTAGCGGAAGAAAGACTGGTCTTGTAAAAGTACGTCTTTATCGTCCATTTAATAAAGAGGCATTGATCGATGCACTTCCTGAGTCTGCTGAAATCATTACAGTACTTGACAGAACAAAAGAGCCTGGAGCGATTGGGGAACCGTTATATCTTGATGTTGTTGCAGCACTTCGCGATACACAGTATCACGATATTCCAATTCATTCAGGAAGATATGGATTAAGTTCTAAAGACACCACTCCAGCTCAGATCAAAGCAGTTTATGACAATGAACTGAAGAAAAAATTCACAATCGGAATTGTGGATGATGTAACACATCTTTCACTTGATTCTTCTGAAATTATTAAAACAACGCCAGATGATCTGGTGAGTTGTAAATTCTGGGGACTCGGTGCAGATGGAACGGTTGGTGCCAATAAGAATTCTATAAAAATTATTGGCGACAATACAGATATGTACGTGCAGGCTTATTTTGATTATGATTCCAAGAAATCTGGTGGTATTACAGTTTCTCATCTTAGATTTGGAAATAGTCCGATCAGATCAACATATTTGATTACAAGAGCTGATTTTGTTGCATGTCATAATCCATCATATGTAAGAAAATATAACATGGTGCAGGAATTAAAAGATGGTGGTACTTTCCTTCTTAACTGCAGCTGGAGCCAGGAAGAACTGGAAACACAGTTGCCAGGACAGGTAAAAAGATATATTGCTGAGCATGATATTAAAATGTATACCATAGATGGAATCGCGATTGCGAAAGAAATTGGATTGGGTGGACGTGTCAATACGATATTACAGTCAGCATTTTTCAGCCTTGCTAAAATCATTCCAAACGAAAAAGCAATTGAGTTGATGAAAGCAGCAGCAAAAGCATCTTATGAAAGTAAAGGTGATAAGATTGTCAATATGAACTATCAGGCAATCGAACAGGGCGCATCAGGGGTAAAAGAAGTGATGATTCCTGAAACATGGAAAGATGCACCTGATGAACCATTTTACAGAACGGTAGAAACTGAACATGAATCATTAAAAGATTTTGTTACGAATGTTCAGATTCCAGTCAACGCTCAGCTTGGTAATAAGTTGCCTGTATCTGCATTTGTAGATTACACAGATGGATCTACACCATCTGGTTCAGCAGCATTTGAAAAACGTGGTATTGCAGTTGATATTCCTGTCTGGGATTCTGATAATTGTATCCAGTGTAACAGATGTTCCTATGTATGTCCTCATGGAGTTATCAGACCAGTTGCGCTGAATGCAGAAGAAATGAAACAGGCGCCAGAAGGCATGAAAACGATCCCAATGATCGGTATGCCAGAATATCAGTTTGGAATTGTTGTATCAGCTTATGATTGTCAGGGATGTGGATCCTGCGCTAACGTATGTCCAGGTAAAAAGGATATGAAAGCGCTCGCGATGAAGAATATGAAAGAGAATGTAGGATCACAGGTTTACTTTGATTATGCTGTTACATTACCTGAAAAAACAGATGCTGTAGATAAATTCAAGATCACAAGTGTAAAAGGCAGTCAGTTCAAGCAACCATTGCTTGAGTTCTCAGGTGCTTGTGCAGGATGTGGTGAAACACCATACGCAAAACTTGTAACACAATTATTTGGAAATAGAATGTATATTGCAAATGCAACAGGATGTTCTTCAATCTGGGGCAATTCATGCCCATCCACACCTTATACAGTTGATGCAAAAGGAAGAGGACCAGCATGGTCTAATTCATTGTTTGAAGATGCAGCTGAATTTGGATACGGTATGGGACTTGCTCAGACAGCCATCAGAGATATGCTGAAAGAGAAAGTACAGTATATTTTAGAAGATACCAATCATATAGAGCTAGGAATCGCTGCAAAAGAATGGATTGAGACTTTCAATGACGGAGCATTAAATGGTGTTGCAACAGATAAGCTGATTGAAGGCTTAAAAGATTGTAACAGTGATGTCTGCAAAGAACTGTTAAGAGATAAAGATTATCTTGCAAAGAAATCACAGTGGATTTTTGGTGGTGATGGATGGGCATATGATATTGGATTTGGCGGACTCGATCACGTTCTTGCAAGTGGTCAGGATATTAATGTTCTTGTGTTTGATACAGAAGTATATTCGAATACAGGCGGACAATCCTCAAAGGCAACTCCAACAGGTGCAATTGCACAGTTTGCAGCAGGTGGTAAGGATGCTAAGAAAAAAGATCTTGCAAGCATTGCAATGAGTTATGGTTATGTTTATGTTGCACAGATCGCAATGGGAGCTGATTATAACCAGTGTGTAAAGGCAATTGCAGAAGCAGAAGCATATCCAGGCCCTTCACTGATTATTGCATATGCACCATGTATCAACCATGGATTGAAAAATGGCATGGGTAAATCTCAGACAGAAGAAGCAAATGCAGTAGAAGCTGGTTACTGGCATTGTTTCCGATATAATCCATTGATGGCATTGGAAGGAAAAGCAGCATTTATGCTCGACAGCAAAGCGCCGACAGGAGATTATAAAGAATTCTTAAAGGGTGAAGTAAGATATAGTGCATTAAGCAGAAGCAATCCTGAGAAAGCAGATAAACTATTCTCAAGAGCAGAAAAAGCAGCGAAAGAGCGTTATGAATATCTGAACAAACTGGTTACTCTTTATGGAGCAACAGAAGAATAAAGTTGATTAAATGATAATAGAAAGGGCAGCCAGATATTGGCTGCCCTTTCTATTATCATCAACGAATTGCATTCATTATTTCTTCAGCCATTTTGGCCTTATTCATAGTATAGATATGAATCCCATCAACGTGGTGTTCTTTTAAGTCAAGCATCTGCTTGCAGGCGTAGTCGATGCCTGCTTTTCTCATGTCTTCGGGCGAATCGGAATATTTTGCAATTAATTCAGACAACTCTTTTGGAACGCTAGATCCAGATAAAGAAACAGTTGTACCTAATTGGGAAGCTGAAGTAATCGGCATGACACCAGCACAGATAGGAATTGTTATATGGTAACGTGGTAATTGTTCTAAAAAATTATAAAAATATGCATTATCAAAAAAAAGCTGACTGATCATGAACCTTGCACCTGCTTCTTGCTTTTCTTTGAGATGGAATAAATCCTCTGAAAGATTTGGTGATTCAAAATGCTTTTCGGGATAACATGCTGCGGCAACCGAGAAACTGTCTTTTTGGTTCAAATAGGAAATTAATTCAGACGCATATCGAAAATCACGACGTTGATATTGCTCATCAGACATGGACTGAGGTCTGTCACCACGTAATGCCAGGATATCATTTACATGATGTTCTTTTAACGCTTCTAAAATCAGATCCAACTCGTATTTTTTGGAACCGACACAGGTCAGATGTGCAATGGACGGTATGTGAAGCTGATTTTTTATATAAGATGCAATATCCACAGTTTTTTTTGATTTACTCCCACCAGCCCCATAAGTAACGCTGATAAAGTCGGGATTACATTTTGCCATAGAATCAAGTGTTGAATAAGCTGCTGTGAAATCATCTTCCTTCTTTGGTGGGAATACTTCAAAGGAATAGATTGTTTTATTTTTTTGAAATAAAGTCTCTATCATATTACCTCCGGTTTCGCAAATAAGCTTGATTTTAAGTCATGGATATCGTAACATGATACTAGTTTTTGTGCAATCACAGATGACCTGATAATAGGCCATACCAATAAAATCAGATGAGAAAGGCTGGATGAAGAATGTCAGAAAATCAATTTAAAAGTACTGGAGAATACGTTGCATCCGAACAACTTATGGATAGCGTGAATATAGCAATTGCGTTACAAAAGCCATTATTGATAAAAGGAGAACCGGGTACGGGTAAGACAATGCTGGCACAGGCAATCGCAGACTCCTTAGGTAAGGAACTTTTAATCTGGAATATAAAATCAACCACAAAAGCACAGGATGGGCTTTACCAATATGATACAATACAAAGATTGTATGACGGACAATTTGGGGAGGATGACGTTAATAATATTGAGAAATATATCAAACTGGGCAAACTAGGAGAAGCTTTTTCATCAGAGGAACAGGTTGTATTGCTAATTGATGAAATAGATAAGGCTGATCTCGAATTCCCGAATGATTTACTTTGGGAACTAGATAAAATGGAATTTTATATTCATGAGACAAAACAAAATATAAAAGCAATACACAGACCTATCGTAATTATTACATCAAATGCAGAAAAAGAACTTCCCGATGCATTTTTAAGACGTTGTATTTTTCATTTTATAGATTTTCCAGATGCAGAATTAATGGAAGAAATTGTTAAAACACACTATCCTATGGTGGAAGATAATATTTTGAGAAATGCAATGGAAGTATTTTATTGGATCCGATCCATTAGAGATATCAGAAAAAAACCAAGCACATCAGAACTGATTGATTGGATCAATGCCTTGACTCTGAGCGGAATAGAACCTGATAAATTAAGAAAAGAGCTGCCATTTATTGGCGTTGTGTTAAAAAAAGATGAAGATCTCGAGACAATCAGGCACAGAGCAGATTAGGAGCAGTTATGTTTATAGATTTTTTCTATATTTTAAAAAATAAAGGAATTAATGTTACGCTGAGTGAATGGCTTACACTGCAGGAAGCATTAGATAAAGGGCTTTGTGACAGCAGTCTTTCAAAGTTTTATTATGTTTCAAGAATGATTCTTGTGAAAAGTGAAACAGAATATGATAAGTTTGATCTTGCATTTGAAGAATATTTTAAACATATTACATCAGATGATATTGTCACAGACCGTATGCTGCACTGGCTTGATAAACCTGAGATGAGCGATCTGCTTCAGGAATCAGAAAAGCAATGGCTTAATAAACTTGAAGATTTAAAAATTGATAAAGAGGATGTTGAGCAAAAATTTAAAGATCGAATGAAAGACCAGGATAGTGAACATAATGGGGGATCCTTCTGGATTGGCACCATGGGAAAGACATCGTTTGGCAATACTGGTGGAAATATTGGGGGTGTCAGAGTTGGTGGTAAAACAGGATATCAGTCAGCATTTTCTGTCCTGGGAGAACGAAGATACAAAGATTTCAGGGATGATAAGGTACTTGACAATAGGCAGTTTCAAATTGCATTTCGTAGACTCAGGCAGTTTTCAGCAAAGCTAGATGTGCCAGAATCAGAATTGGATATTGATGGAACGATTGACAAGACATGTAATCAGGGTGGAATGCTTCATATTGTTATGAAGAAACCCAGAAAAAATTCTGTAAAACTCTTAATGCTGATGGATTCCGGTGGAACGATGATTCCTTATTCTAGTTTAATGAATGATTTGTTTCAGGCAGTAAGTAAATCCAATCATTTTAAAGATGTTAAAACTTATTATTTTCATAACTGCATATATAATAAGCTTTATAAATCTCCAGAATGTGATAATGGAGATTGGATTGATACGGAATGGATGTTTCGTAATCTAAATAAAGATTACAAAGTTATTATTGTTGGAGATGCGGCTATGGCTCCGGAAGAATTATATTCCAGAAGTGGCAATTATAGAGGACAGAATGGCGGATATAGTGGAATGGAATGGCTCATGTTTTTAAAAAGACATTATCGCAAGGTTGTATGGCTGAATCCCAAAATGGCTCCTGGAAATGCGCCGTGGAGAGAAGCGGAAACAGCAATCAAAGAAATCTTTCCAATGTATAAGCTTACAGTTGATGGTCTGAACCGTTCTATGTTAGAACTCATGAGGAGTAAATAAGATCGAAGGACTTTTTAAATCGCATTGATAGAAAATTAAATATGAATATTAAAATACGCAGCGAAAGTTACAACTTAGCTGCGTATTTTTGCATCTTACCATAACCTTGATTGCTTCAAAAATTTGAAGTGATATAATCCGTTTAAACAAGAATTTATAAGAGATGAAAAGAGGGATGCTATGGAAAAAATTATTGAGGTCAAGAATTTGACTAAAACATTCAAAGATGTAAAAGCAGTTGATGAAATTAGTTTTGATGTTTATCAAGGAGAATTATTTGGTTTTCTTGGAGTAAATGGTGCTGGAAAATCCACTACTATAAATATGCTTTCAACAATGTATGAACAAAATCATGGAATCATACGAGTTTGTGGCATGGATAATAAGAAATCAAAATCTGAGATTCGGAAAAAGATTGGTGTTGTTTTTCAAAACAATACACTGGATGAACGCTTGACAGTGGAAGAAAATCTTCTATGTAGAGGGTATATGTATGAAAATAGTAAGGAATCAGTTAAGACAAAAATAAAGGATGTTTGTGGGCTTCTTGAAATGGATACGCTGCTTCCAAGAAGGTTTAAAGAACTTTCAGGTGGACAAAAAAGAAGGTGTGAGATTGCAAGAGCAGTTATGAATAGACCACAAATCCTGTTCCTGGATGAACCGACAACAGGTCTGGACCCACAGAATCGTAAACTTGTTTGGAACAGTATAGAAACTTTAATGAAAAAAGAGGGACTGACAGTATTTCTTACTACGCACTATATGGAAGAAGCGGCACAGGCAAATCATATTGGGGTTATGAACCAGGGAAAACTTGTTGCCTTAGAACAGCCGTATCAACTTAAAAAGCAGTATGCATCAGATTATATTAGATTTATACCAACACAGGATTCTGATAAGTACGATATTTATACATTGCTTGAAAATGAAGGATTTCACTATAAAGTAACTGGAAACGATGTCAAAGTCAAACTTGAAAAAACACTGGATGCAATCCCGCTACTAGCAAGATTAAAAGAAAAGTTGGCGTCTTTTGAAGTAGTACAAGGGAATCTTGACGATGTGTTTTTAAACATAACAGGGCAATCACTGGAAGGAGATTTTTAAATGAGATCATTTTGTTATTTAGTAAAAAGAAATATGATGGTATACTATAGAGATAGAGGAAATCTGTTTTTTTCATTTTTATCCATGCTGATTATACTTGGATTGATGCTGGTATTTTTGGGAGATATGAATATTACAGCAATTACAGATTTACTAAATCAGTTTGGTGGTACACAGACGGCTCAAACCAATTATGATAATGCCTCCAATCTTGTGATTAACTGGGTGGTAGCAGGGATTATTGTCGTGAATTGCATTACAATAGCAAATGCAGTTACTGGAATTATGATTGCAGATGAAGAGGAGCATAAACTTGCTGCATTTGCCATAACACCAATGAGCAGGCTTAAGCAGATTTTATCCTTTGTCACTGCATCTGGAATTATGAGTGTTTTATTTTGCTGTGTTACACTTGTTCTTGCAGAATCTTATATTGCGTTACAGGGTGGTAGCTTTATTTCTATGGAAGATCATATTGTATTTTTAGGATATCTTCTTGTTGTTGTGTTTTTCTCGGTATCACTCGTATTTTTTCTTGCGCAATTTGTACGCAGTAAAAGTGCATATTCGGGCCTTTCTACAGTGGTAGGTACATTGGTTGGATTCTTGGCTGCAATTTATGTTCCCTATGGTTCACTTCCGGAGGCAGCAGGTACGATATTAAAACACACACCATTATTTGCCGCTTCATCATTGTTTCGTGATCTATTTACAAAAGACATTGTAAATCAGACATTTGATGGCATTCATACTGAAGTAGTTGCAGAATACAAAGAGTTTATGGGAATTACCATAATTAATCAGGATGTAGTCGTCAGTCATGCACAGCAAATCATTTTTTTAATGATTACAGGTATTGTTTTATTTGCTATTTCCTTTGCACTTATGCAAAAAAGAGAATTAAAAGACAGATAGATTGAGGTGGCAGTCAAAATGAAAATCATTATTGAAGAACCAACAGAACAGGAAGAAGATAAGGTTATTATTCGATGCAGAGAGTTAGATGAAAATCTGCTCAGATTAATTCAGGGTCTAAAAATGAATCAAGATACCATTATTGCCCATGATAAGAATATGACGTATATGTTGGAGCCAGAAGAAGTATTTTATTTTGAGTCTGTCGATAATCGTGTTTATATTTATTGTAAAAATAAGGTATTTGAATCTAAACAGAAATTATATGAAATAGAAAGCTGTTTTGAAAATAGTATGTTTTTTCGGGCTTCCAAATCAGTGATCTTGAATATTAAAAAAATTAAGTGTCTTACGCCGGCATTTTCAGGAAGATTTGAAGCTGTTTTGAAAAATGGAGAGAAAATAATTATTTCTCGTCAATATGTTGGTGAGCTGAAGGGTAAACTGGGAATTTAGGAGGCAGATATGAAAAGAGTGATAAAAAATATTGGATTTAGATATGTCATTGTCTTAGCTGCAATCTGTAGTATTCTGCCAATGGTTAGTCTGATCTTAAAGGAATGGAAGGATGAAACAAGCCTTCAATTATGGTACCTCACATTAATGGCATTATTCTGTGCACTTGGTGAAGTGATTATTATGGAATCTGAAACAAGAAGCCGCAGTAAAAAAGAAACGTTAATCAGATTTTTATGTCATTATATTTACATTAATACAGTTGTAATATTTTTGGGAATCAGAGTTGGATGGTTTTCGTTAGTTAATTATATAGAAATAGTTGTACTTGCAATAATGATAGCAGTCATTTATCTGATTAATATCTTGATATCGTATTATAAGGATAAAAACCTGGCTGATAAGATGAATCGAATCCTATCTTCAATGGAAGAAGAAAAAGAGTAGCTGATGATTCAGCTTCTCTTTTTGAATTCCAGACCACATTTGGGACAACGAACCATGATGGTTCCTTTTCCACGAGGAATTCTTATTTTCTGTTTGCAAGTAGGGCATTTATAGATGTGATAATGTAAAAACTGCATACATTTGTTTTTGAATTGCGTCCATTTGATTTGATGGAGCAGACGGTATTTGATTTTTTCGAATCTCTGATTTTCTGCATAACGCTTTGGAATATTTCGTGATAACACTCTGAAATAGGAATAAACTAAAGCGAAAATTGCAATATAACGCAAAAGGTCTATATGAAAGACAGAAGAAATGAACAATAAAATAATAGAACATAAAAATGAAAATCTGGCGAGGGAATCCATGCCGTTTCTGCCTTGCATAAATCGATAAAATTTATCTCTTAATTGATTCATTGTCTTGTGATACCTCACTTTCTTTTGATATTATAAAGTGTAATGCTTATACTTACAATCTGGTTTCGGATGTTTTAAGTAATTTTAGAAAGAATTAATAGAATAAGAGATAGAAAATATTCATGAAAAGGAAGAGGGTAACAAGTATGATACATATTTATTGTGGTGACGGTAAAGGAAAAACAAGTGCTGCATTTGGAGCAGCATTGCGTGCAGCAGGAAATGAAATGAATGTTCTTATAGCACAATTTTTAAAATGTGGCACATCAGGAGAATTAGAAATTCTTCGCTCACTGGATCGGGTTTCTGTCCTGGTCTCAGACAGAGCTGATAAATTCATCTGGAATATGAATGAAAAGGAACGGATAGAAGTAAAAAAAGAAAACCAGACCATGCTTGAGGAAGTAATTACGAAAGCGGACCAGTTTGATATGATCATACTGGATGAGATGGCGGCAACCGTAGAGAATCATATGATAGATAAAAATATGCTCATACAGTTTTTAGAAGAATATGGAAAAAAATGCGAAATTATTATAACAGGACGTAATCCAGCCAAAGAATTAATAGAACTTGCAGACTATATTACCGAAATGAAAAAAATCAGACATCCTTTTGATAAGGGAATCGCTGCTAGAAAAGGGATCGAATATTAAACTGTTTAAAAATAAATTGATGGCAATTTAATAGAAAAAGATTTTATTGCCAGAGTGTCTTGACGTTTTTGTTATGATGTCTTATGATGAGAAAGTATAGTAAATTGATAGGAAATATTAAAAAAATATAAACAATATAAACAATTTGTGA
>QKAS01000064.1 GCA_003246295.1 Clostridia bacterium
ATCGACAATACCATCAGACACGGTGCAGCATCAACGGTAACAATATCATTTGAAGTGAGAGATACCGGATATCTGATCTATAAGGATGATGGATGCGGGATTGCAGAATCTGACAAAGAGCGAATCTTCTACCGGGGATATGGCCGTGGATCTGGAATTGGCATGGCTTTTATCAAGGAAGTTCTTGAATCAGATGATATGTCAATCCAAGAGAATGGGGTTGAAGGGCGAGGTGTTAGGTTTGAGATCAGGATACCGCCTGACCATTATCGAATCAAAAAGGATTGACTATGATGCAATAGGAATTAAGGATTGATGCCCTGTGCATTCACAACAAAATAAATGGTAAATTCCAAACATTTCTGAAATTATTTATGATATTGAAAGTTAGTGTTCACCAAAGTATGACTTTTTTTTGACACTACTTTTTTTAAATTTGCCTTTTTTCGTGACAAAAAGCATAATAAAAAAAGGTATAATTAGTTATTCTCTTTCATCAATCCTGCAAAGGCGGATTTTACTATTGCCTCTCGTTACTATTTTTTCGAACTGATTCAATATTGATTTGATATGAATTTAGATGACGAGGGACACTACATTTTAAATTTGGATACTTCTCTTGATAAAGTATCCACACTAACTGTAACTGTTTGTATTGCTTGTTCAATTTGAGATAAGGCTGATGAAGCTTCTTCAGTTGCCGCTGAGGAATCAATAGCTTTTCTTACGGTATCATTTAACAATGTGGCAACTTCATTTACGCTAGCAGTGATTTCTTCCACAGATGCAGCCTGCTCTTCTGTTACAGCCGCCATTTCAGTAACATTATGGTTAATATTTACTATCGATTCTGCAATATTTGTGAATGCAGTGATAGTTTCAGATAACGAAGTATTTCCATCAGTAACATTTATAACAGATTGGTTCACGGCTTCTGCAGCTTTCTGTGATTTCATCTGAAGACTATTGATCATCTCCGCAATATTTTCTGCTGACTGGCGGGATTCCTGGGCTAGTGATTTCACTTCAGCAGCAACTACTGCAAATCCTCGACCTGCTTCTCCTGCCCGGGCGGCTTCTATCGCAGCGTTTAAGGCCAATAGGTTCGTCTGGTTAGCAATGTCAGATATTAATTTTACAATTTTACCGATTTGATCCATCTCACCCCGGATGTCTGTAACAATAGTATCGACTTCCTCAGAAGACCTGGTGATGCCCTCCATTGCAGACGCAGTATTTTTAGCAAGCTGAACTCCTGATTTACTCCGTTCTTCTGCTGACGTTGCCAGTCGAGCAACGGAATCGCTTTTGGTTGCAATTTCTGACACCGTGACCGACATATCTTCCATAGCCCGAAGAATTTGCTTAACCCCTTCTTCTCCCTGTTCAGAATTATGACTGAGTGCATTAGAATGTTCAGCAAGGAGTTTTGTACCTGCAGATACCTCCTCAACACTAGCATTCACTTCTTCAGAATTTGATGCAATTCCAATGAGTTCTTCTTGAAATAGTTGGAACGGTTTAGTAATAATCTCCAGAATTTTATTAATTCCCGAGCATATTTCCAGGAAGTCTCCAGAATACTCTTTTTCGTTTGTCCGAGTAGTTAAATCCCCACTCTCTGCTGTCTTAATAACCTGTATAATCTCATTAAGGGCCTTTTTCTGATAGGTGAGATCATAATATACTGATACTACATCTGTAACTTTTCCAAAATTATCAATTAACGGAATTGTGTGCCGTTCAAGAGTTTTTATTCCAGTTTTAAATTCAATGACAGCTTCACCGACACTCGGTTTACCAGATTTAAATGTATCAGCAACGCTAGCTCCAGTTTGATTTTTATATTTGAAATCTAGATGAGATATTTTCCCAATTTCAGATTGAGAAAAACCCATCAAATTCAATGCTGCATTGTTCATTGCTGTTACAATGAGATCAGAATTCCAAACAAGAGTTGGATATGGATTTTCATTGATGATGGTATTTGACCTGTTTTTTAATGATTCTACCTCATCAAGTTTATTTTTCAATTCTGTTATCTCATTGTAGATAATATACCATCGTATTAGAATTCCCTTCTCATTATAGAAGGGCGTAACATATCGTTCAACGAAATGAGTTCCATTAGAGGCTTTCCATGCTGTTTGCGCCTTCACTGGCCTTCGAAGTCTTTCTGCATCAACAATGGTCTCTCCTTCATCATAGAGATACTCGAGCATCTTTTTTTCTTTGAACTCCTTAAAGTTCATATTATGAAGCCGACTTCGTGGATACGACACAATATTGCAGAATGCATCGTTCATATCAAGAATAATAAAATTATTATCCAGAACGACCTGTGCAACTTGTCCTTTTTCAAATAGTGAATGATAAAGCCTCGTCTCTTCAACGAATTCAGTTATATTGTTAAAAGTTACAGATACAAATTTGAGAGTATTCAATTCGTCAAAATAAGGGATTATTAATAATTTAACATCAATCTTTTCTGTCGATGTCTCAATGGTAGCTAGAACTGAGGTATCCTTCCCTCCCATTATTGTTTCTTGAATTGTTCCCCCAGCTTTCAATAATATCTTTAAATCCCCTAGTTTTTCTAAATCCCAAAAATCTTTATCTTGAATATCAATTGATTTCTTTTTTAATAGTGCTATGAATGATTCATTTGCATAAACGATTTTTCCAGGAGGCTCAATGATTACCTGACTGTTCTGCTCTTTTTCAAAGAAATAATTTAATACTGATTGGTCTATCATTTTACCAGATATAACTAAAAGACTATTACAAATAAATATTCTTTGTGGTAATTGGAATATTATGGTATTTTATAAATGAATCTATAATTTGAATTTTTTAGAAAATCGATGAAAAAATTAAATAGATCAAAGGTAAGCCTTCGAATCGCAGATTATTATACAACGGGATATTGATTCCTAAGAATAACTCTCTCATTATCATCGGTTTTTTCATATGTTTGCCTGTAATTTCTCTTTGATATGTACCTTAATCTGAATATTTGATACAAAATAGTTGTTAAAACCTGATTTAGTACTGAATGAGATTATGATAGGGATCACCAACAAATGGCTTGGGTTCAATCATAGATGTATCACCTATGGTTGCTGGTATCTTTTCCGATTGAGGAAAAATTTGAAAGAGAGATATTCAACCAGATAGCAGTTACTTTGCTTTCATTGCATGAAAGTCATAACCAGGCACATAATCCTTTACTTCATTAAGAGGAGTATTTGCAGTGACTGACTCAGGAATCTCCATCGATGTGTAAAATTCAGTAAGATTCATTCCAGCATATGTTGCAGCCTCCTCTATAGTCATAGAACCTTTGAGATCAATTGTGTTCATAGGCGTACCACCCTGCTGAACACTTTCAAGTGATGGAACTGTAACCTGCATAAGACCGACA
>QKAS01000037.1 GCA_003246295.1 Clostridia bacterium
AGATAGAGATGTGGCAATACACTCCTACAAAGTAGTTGAACTACAGAAAAAAATCTAAAGTCCACAGCATCTGAATGTATTATAAATCACAATAATAAAAGAAAGGAATTATGATATTTAACTTCTATAAATATCATACAAGAAGAAGATGAAGAGTATCAGAACGAAACTAATTATTTACTTTGCACTGCTGATTGTTGTATCCTCAACAGCACTAGGAACACTTTCTGTCGTAAATGCAAGAAAATCTCTCGTAGGAGAAGCTGAGGGCGCATTAAGATCAATGGTTGAAGGTGGCGTTAAGACAACACAAGGAAGAATGGAAACACAGACAAAAATTCTGGAAGTTATGGCCTCCACAAGTGATATCATAGGAATGAGCTGGAATGTACAGAAAAGATTCCTTGAAATACAGCTGGCTGATTCTGGATTTATGGATCTGGCGGTTGTAGATAAAAATGGACAGGCAAGTTATACAGATGGATCTACGGCAGATCTGAGTGACAGAGCTTATATAAAAAGTGCTTTGGCAGGGGAAGCAAATATTTCAGACGTTTTGATCAGTTCGGTAACAGGAGAACCTGTCATGATGGTCGCTGTTCCAATCGCAAAAAATGGCAGCGTAGTAGGTGCATTGATAGGTAGAAAAGATGCAAATATGCTAAGTGAACTGGTATCTGATTTAGGTTATGGTGAGACTGGTTACAGTTATATGATCAATGCAGAAGGAACAGTTATTGCACATCCCGATCGTGAAAAAGTTATCAGCCAATTCGATCCAATTACAGAAGCACAAAATGATCCTTCATTAGCGTCACTGGCTGATTTGTTTACAAAAATTATTTCAACGGATAGTGGCATATCAACATATCAATTTAACGGAAATGATCTCTATGCAAGTTATCATAAGGTTGAAGGAACCCAGTGGTTCATGGTAATCACTGCAAATGAAGCTGAGGTGCTTCATTCAATCACAAAATTAACAGGATTTATTTTTATGACTACTGTTGTCATTTTATTAGTTTCTGTTATTTTAGTATTTTTTGTTGGAAACTCTATTGCAAAACCAATTGTAAATACAGTTTCTTATGCAAAGAAAATAGCGGATCTTGATATCACTGAAAATATTTCGGATAAGTTTTTAAATAGAAAAGATGAAATTGGAACCTTATCAAAATCATTACAGTCGATGAAAGACAGTCTCGCAAAAATTATTAAGGATATCGGTAATTATGCGGAACAGGTTTCTTCAGCATCGGAAGAAATGTCCGCAACGACAGAACAATCTGCAGAAACTGTAACAGAAATCAGTAGTACTGTCACTGAAATCGCCAGGGGAGCAGCAGACCAGGCGGAACTGACACAGAGCGGTGCCGAGAAAGCTGATCAGTTAGGACAGATTATTGAGAACGACCAGACTTATCTGCATAACATGAATCAGGTAACAGAAGAAATGACTGGTATTGTAAAAAAGGGTATGGAAGATATTAAGTATCTGTCAGACAAAACAGAAGATAATAATACAGCAGGTATGGAAATACAACAGGTTATCATGAAAACAGATTCCAGTGCAAAAAAGATTGGAAATGCAAGTAGTGTTATTGCATCGATTGCGGATCAGACCAATCTTCTGGCATTGAATGCAGCCATTGAAGCAGCAAGAGCAGGGGACGCAGGAAAAGGATTTTCTGTGGTAGCAGAAGAAATCAGAAAGCTTGCAGAACAATCGGCAGATTCTACAAAGGAAATCGATGCAGCGATAACAGATTTACTGGATAATTCTGAAAATGCAGTGCATACGATTGAGAAAATGCTTCTTGTAATCCAAAAACAGTCCGAAAGTGTAGAAACAAATAGAAAGAACTATGAAATGATTCAAAAAGCCATTTCAAATGTTTCAGAAGCGGTTAGTGATCTTAATACATCAGGAAAGCAAATGGAAATCATGAAATCAGATATTCTTGATGCAATGCAGAGTTTATCAGCAATTGCAGAAGAGAATTCAGCCTCAACAGAGGAGGTAACAGCAGCAATGGAAGAACAGACAGCATCCATGGCTGAAATTGCAAATGCAAGTGAGGAACTTGCAAAACTTGCAGAAGATCTCCAGGACACAGTACATAGATTTCGTGTTTAATCAAAATATAAAACAAAGACGCTGGTTATTCCAGCGTCCATAGAATATTGACAAAATGATTTATATGGTTCTATAATAATGATAGCAAAAGCGCTCAATGAAATGGGCGCTTTTTTTATTTATACAGATTGAAGTTGGATGGGGAGCCTGTCGATCTGAAAACACACAAAAAAAGGAGACAGAAGAAATGAGATCGATACGTGGAAAAATAATGCGTTTATTTGGTGTAACAGGTACAATCTGCTTGTTAATTTCACTAGGGTTCAACAGTGTTTTTTCGTATCAAATGCTTGAGAGGAGCCAAAAGGAAAAATTTCAGCATGAGGCAATGCAATATGGAGAACAAATTAACGGATGGTTTGAAAAAAATGTTCAGATTGTGGATACGATTCGAATGACAATCGAAAATATGGATGTAAGTAACACGAAAGCAGTTGAAAATTATTTGCAAACTGCAACAAAAGAATATGTTGATACGTCTGACATTTACATGGGTTTTGAGGATAAGACCTTTATTGACGGATCAGGATGGATTCCAGATCCAGGATATGACTGTACACAGAGAAGCTGGTATCTTGATGCAATAAAAGCGGATCAGACCATTTTAGGAGAGCCTTATTTTGATTTGGTAACAGATTCCATGGTGGTTTCAGTAGCAGCGCCGGTAAAAGTGAATGGCAAGACAGTAGGTGTTGTTTCAATGGATCTAAGCTTGAAGGTTTTATTGCAGTCGTTGCAATCAATAAAAAGTGAGGATGATGGAATATATTTCTTCCTGCTTGATCAGACTGAAAACTTTGTTGTCCATCCGAATGAAGCCTTTTTACCAACAGAAGATACAACAGTGAATGCATCTGAAGTTGCTAATGGAAATTATATGAAAGTTTCAAAGGATATAAATATAGAGACCAAGGTGATTAAAGACTATGATGGAGAACAAAAGTTTCTAATCCTGACGAAGATTGACTCGATTGGGTGGAATCTTGGCACGTTGATACCGAATGACATTTTTAGCAAGAACCTCCGTCAGCTAATGTTTCTCTCTATTATTATGATCGCAGGGACAATACTTGTAATTCTATTTATGTCTTATATGATTGGGAATAGTATTTCCAGACCAATCAAAAAATTGACTGAGATTATTAACAAAACAAGAGAATTTGAACTTTCAAAAGAATATAATCTTAGTTCCGATTTTTTAATAAAGGATAAGTCTGAACTTGGTATGATTGCAGGATCAGTCAATGCACTTAGAGAAAATCTTTTCCAAATTTCGATAAAATTAAAAGAAGCATATAAGCATATAAGAGAACAGTCAGATCAGGTTGATCTTTCTTTGCGGGAAAATATTAAGGCGATTACAATTGTGACAGGAACGATTGGAGAAATGACTGATGCAATCGAAAGCGAAGCTAAGGATTCGCAAGCAGGCATCGAAAAACTAGAAAACCTTTCAGATGAAATTGCAAGGGCTGCGGAGGCAATTAATGGACTGAATGCGATTTCAATAAATACTGAAAGTGACAGTCTTGCTGGTATGCAGCAGATTTTAAAATTATCTGATAAGATCAAAGAAAATGAGAAAGCACAGAAGAAAGTAGTGGATAATATTTCAATTCTTTCTGCAAAGTCAGATTCAATAGGATCAATTAGTGTTACCATTACTGAGATTGCGTCTCAGACAAATCTATTGGCATTGAATGCTTCAATCGAAGCAGCAAGAGCAGGAGAAGCAGGAAGAGGATTTGCAGTAGTAGCAGATGAAATCCGAAATCTGGCAGAACAGACAGCAAATGCAACAAAGCATATTGCATCTATTCTGACAGAAATACAAAATGAAATTCACCAGACAAAAGACAATATTGAACTGGCAGAGTCAACAACAAAAGATTCGATTGATAGTATGGAAGAAGCAAATATTGCATTCCAGAAAATACGAAATCAGATCGAAGAGATGACAGGTAGAGTAAATATTTTGTCCCAGTCAATTGGAGAAATCAATCGTAATAAGGATCAGGTTGTCATGACTTTTTCGGACATTTCTTCAGCAACCGAGGAAATATCGGCATCTTCACAGGAAATACTAACATCTGCTGATAATCAGAAAAATCATACATTAAGAATAGGAGAACTGGTTGGGTCACTTGAAGTAGTCATTAACAGCCTGCAAACCATAGTAGATACATTACATATATAAAACAAAGACGCTGGTTATTCCAGCGTCTTTGCGTTTTCATAGATTTGTTCAATCTCTTTTTTTGAAAGGAATTTTGAAATAATAAATGCAATCAGGATAATTCCAGGGATGTCGATCAAGAGTCTTGTAACTGCGAATTTTGGACCAAGAGATCCGATTTCAAACAAGAACATGGGTATTTTCGTTGTTGACCAGGCACCGATGAAAATCAGTATATTAGAAAACTTTGCTCCCTTCTTCATAAACACAGCGGCAACGGGAAATGCGCCATACAAAGGACCGGCGGCAGCAGAACCAATAAAAAGAGCAAGTAAAATTCCTTTTAGCCCGGATCCTTCGCCCATAAAACGAACCATGGTCTCTCTTGGAACCCATACATCAAGAAGGCCCAGCATAACAAATATGGGAGGAATAATGAACAGCATTTCCTTAATCTGATGTCCTGAGATGGAAAGTGCTTTTAGCCCTAATTCTCTATTGATGAGTGTAAAAATCAACATGGCAGCAATGGCTGCAATAAAATAACGATATCTTTTTACTATTTTTTTCATTTATTTCACCACCATTCCTATAATCAACGCTACAACAAATGAGAAAATAAAAGCAGCCCCATTTCTAAGAAGCGTTGCTTTTTTACCAAAATACTTAATTTCAACTGGCATGGTAACAACACCAACCATCATAAGTGTTGATACAAAGGCAGCAATCTGCATATATCCGGCACCGTTTTCCAGCAAAAGCGCTGCGGTTGGAAATGCTACAAATCCTGGAATTAAAGTGATGGAACCTATGATTGAGGCTAGAATCACACCAAACCAGCCGGATTTCGCACCGATAATCCCTGAGATTGTATCAGCGTTTAAAATCGCAAGCAAAAAACCTACCATAAGAATGACTACAAGGAATTCCGGTAATATGTTTTCAAATGCTTTCCAGGCCTTTTTTAGGGCCATTTTTGTTTTTTTACGATCTTTTATAAATGAAAGTAGCAATAAGATACTGGCGAGAGAATAAAAAATGATGGAATCCATAGAGAACCTCCTGCGTATTATTTTTTTAGAATAGAGTCGGACATTGTCGCGATGGGACAAATGGTACACCAGGTACGTGGTTTATAAATCAAAGCCAGAAGTAATCCTAACACAGTCGTTGTCATCATCATTGAGTAAAAGCGATAAGACAGATGCGTCAGCCAGGGAGTAAACCAATCTAGTGTAATAAGCTGTGGCATTTTATAAGGAATAGGGAAAACAACAAAAAATCGGAGATAATTCATAGGAAGTCTGATGCCTCTTGCGACAGCAATGGTAGTCATTATAATAAAGAACAAGCTGACACCAAAGTATGTAAGCATAATCCATTTCATCTCACCTTTAATAAAGTACTCAGGGGTGTTTCGTGATTTCCATTTTTTCTGTTTTCCAAGTGTGGTATAAGCAGACGCCCTGGGGCAATATCCCTGACACCATGTCTTTTTCTTCGTCCGAAATAAAAGAACAAAAGGCAGAGTCATACAGAACATGCCAAGAAGAGAAAAATGAATGTTAATAAAGCCAAGTATAAAAAAAGCAAATGTAAATAAAAATAATAACTTGTGATTGCGCATAAAAGACCTCGTTTCGTT
This sequence comes from Clostridia bacterium, assembly GCA_003246295.1. Classification (GTDB taxonomy): domain Bacteria; phylum Bacillota; class Clostridia; order Lachnospirales; family Lachnospiraceae; genus SZUA-378. The sequence goes on from QKAS01000037.1 coordinate 5,959, forward strand.
TTATTCTTTTGTGAGTATACGAGATCAGTTGTTTTTCTTCTGTGATAATATCACATTCATTTTTATGATAATTTGTTATCAATATATAGGAAGTGATATAGAAATGCAAATTTAGAATAAAAAAAATCAGAAATATTGACTTAATCGAAATTCTGGTCATTTTTTGTCTATATATAATAAAAATAGTAGTTGCGTATTATAAAACTAACCGTGTATTATATTGCATATCTGGCTTTTTTAATACATTAGAGTAAGGAGAAAAACGATGAAACTAAAATGGAAAATTGTAATGATTGCAATGGGAGTCATTCTGTCATTGTCAATATCATTTGTAGCATTTACTTATAATGAGGTCAATAGTCTTGTGAGTGCTGAGAGTGAAGAAGAATTAAAAAATTACTCTGGAATGGGACTTAAACTTTTAGATACATTGTATCCAGGAGACTGGACCTTAATAGAAGGGCAGTTATACAAAGGAGAAACACTAATTAACGATAATTTTGAAGCCATAGACAGTTTTACCTCTGGTACAGAGATTTTAGCAACAATATTTGCTGGAGATACCAGGATAACTACAAATGTATCAGATGAACAGGGTGTAAGACAGATTGGTACACAGGCATCGGATGCTGTCATTGAGACAGTATTGACAGGAGAAAGTGAATATACAGGAACAGCTGATATTCTTGGACGTGCAGCACAGACATACTATATCCCAATTAAAGATAACAGTGGTGCTGTGATTGGCATGTGGTTCGTTGGTATTTATCAGGATGTTGTCAGGGCAAGAATCGTGGATGCGATGAAAATGGCAGTTATTCTTGCAGTTGTTATGCTTGTTTTTGGCAGTGTGATATCGTATTTGATTGGGAACGGAATCGCCAAAGGGATAGAACATGTAAAAGAGAACTTGAAACAAATGGAACATGGCAATTTTGCGTTCCAGTTTCCAACGATTCTGCTTGGTAAAAAAGATGAGGTTGGAGAGATCGCAAGATCTTCTGTTAATTTACAAAAGAAAATGACAGAAATTGTACATGGAATTCAGGATGAATCGGAGCATGTAAAAAATACAACAGACATTACGATGACGAGTCTGGAAGAAATGAATCATAGCATAGAAGATATTTCTGCAACAACAGAAGAACTATCAGCAGGAATGCAGGAAACATCAGCATCAACGGAAGTAATGAATTCTTCAACCTATGAAATTGAATCTGAAATTTCAAATATGAAAGAAAGAACGATCAGCGGAGAGGCACTGGCTTTGGAAATCAGAGAGAGGGCTCAGAAGTTAAAAGAAGAGACTGTTGCCTCACAAAGTTCAGCAGTAGAGATTTATCAAAACACAAATAGACAACTTCGTGATTCTATTGAAAAAACTTCAGCCATTGAAGAAATCAAAGAACTTTCACAGGCGATTTTACAAATTACGTCGCAGACAAATCTGCTTGCATTGAATGCGGCTATTGAAGCGGCCAGAGCGGGAGAAGCAGGGAAAGGATTTGCAGTGGTGGCAGATGAAATCAGAACACTCGCTGAAAATTCCAAGAATGCAGTATCAAGAATCAATGATATTACACTCAATGTATCCGATGCAGTGGAAGGTGTTGTAAAAGATTCAACCAAACTGTTGGAGTTTATGGATACCAAGGTATTAAAAGACTATGATACTCTGGTTAACACCAGCGTACAGTATGCAAAAGATGCAGATATGGTTCAAGACGTTGTGACACAGATGAATAGAATTGCTGAAGAATTATACGATACCATCAAACAGATGCGAATTGCAATCCAAGAAGTAACCAAAGCCTCTCAGGAGGGTGCAGAAGGTACGGCAGAAATTGCAGGAAAAGTTGTTGACATTGCGACAAAAGCATCGGAAGTATTGTCGGTCGCAGATGAAAATAGAAAAAGCGCCCAGCAACTGGACGCTATGGTTGATTTTTTCAAGATCAATTAATGTACTTTTAAGATTCCTCCAGAAGACAGTCTTTTAGTTTTTCGACAGAGAGTATTTTAAAAGAATGCTGATAATAATCAAGGATTCCAAGATCCTTCATCCGTGCAAGTTCGCGGCACATAGAAGTACGTGAGACGTTCAGATATTCTGCAAGTTCATTACGATTTGGCACAATCTGAAATGTAAGGCTTTTATGCTTATTGGATTCTAACAAAAGATAGGAAGCCAATTTCTCGCGCATTCCTTTCAAAATAAGAAGTTCCATCTTTTGGTTCATGGTATAATTTTTTTCACCTAATAGCATCATCATGTTTTTGATCAGCTGTATGTGAAAATTACAGGAATTACTGCAGGTCTTGATAATTTTCTCGAAAGGAATAAATAAAACACTTGAAGGTTCTTTTGTTCTGACTGTGACAGGAGATAGATGTCTCTTGGTACAGGCAATCCCTTCAGCAAAAATATCTGAAGGACCCAAAAAATCAAGAATATGCCTGGAACCTGCAAGATCTTCTTTTAGGATTTCAAGAGAACCGGTTAATACAATGCCAACATAATTTATTTCACTTCCAGTAAAGAAGATATAGGCATCACTTTCATAATTTTTTTTATAGGAGTTCATACAAGACAGAAGAGTTTTTAACTCTTCTGTTTTTATATTCTCAAATAAGGGACAGTTTCCAATGATTTGATAATAACCTTCTAGATGATTTGCATTTGTAAGAGTGTTCATATCATATGCCTCATTTCTAAATAAAATAATTGTAGCTATGGCTACAAAAATATTGAGATGACTATATTATACTCAATTTCGTAGAGAAAGCAAATCATTCATTTCTTAAAAAAATGTAAATTAATTTGAAAGTGGAGGAATTAAAATGGAAAACAAGATGTTTTGTTATCAGTGTCAGGAAACAGCAGGATGTTCAGGGTGTACTATGTCAGGTGTGTGTGGAAAATCCCCTGAATTATCTAATATGCAGGATTTATTAATATATGTAACAAAAGGCTTGTCAGAAGTGACAACCATATTAAGACAACAAGGCGAAAAGATTTCGGATGAAGTCAATCATTATGTTGTGCTGAATCTGTTCACAACAATTACGAATGCCAATTTTGATCAGGAAATTTTTTATCAGAGAGTAGCAAATACACTTGCACTTAAGAATCAGTTGATTTCAAAAATTGCTGACCAGTCTTCTCTTCATGAAGCTGCACTGTGGAATGCTGCCACAAGAGAGCAGATGGACGCAAAAGCACCATATATTGGAGTTCTTGCAACAGAAAATGAAGATGTAAGAAGTTTACGTGAGTTAATCACTTATGGGTTAAAAGGTCTGTCGGCATATTTAAAACATGCCAATGAACTGTCATATGACAATGAAGAAATTCATGTTTTTATGCAAAGAGCGCTTGCAACACTGTTAGATGATTCCGCAAGTGTTGATGCATTGATTGGACTTACTTTAGAAGCCGGTAAATTTGGTGTGGATGGAATGGCTTTATTAGACCAGGCAAATACAGGAAGTTATGGACATCCAGAAATAACCAAAGTAAACATTGGTGTTGGAACGAATCCAGGAATCTTAATTTCAGGACATGATTTAAAAGATTTAGAGCAGCTTCTTGAGCAGACACAGGGAACAGGCGTTGACGTTTATACACATTCAGAAATGCTCCCAGCACATTACTATCCAGCATTCAAAAAATATACAAACTTTGTTGGAAACTATGGAAATGCATGGTGGAAACAAAAAGAAGAGTTTGAAAGCTTTCAAGGACCAATTCTTATGACAACAAACTGTATTGTGCCACCAAGCGATAGTTATAAAGCACGTGTATTTACAACTGGTGCTTCCGGGTTTGAAGGATGTGCACATATTGATAAGGATGAAAGAGGAAATAAAGATTTTACAGCTATCATAGAGATGGCAAAAAAATGTCCATCACCAACACAGATTGAAAAAGGTGAGATTATTGGGGGATTTGCACATAATCAGGTGCTTGCACTGGCAGACAGCATTGTAGATGCTGTAAAGAGTGGTGCAATAAAGAAATTCTTTGTTATGGCAGGATGTGACGGACGTCAGAAATCAAGAGAATATTATACTGATTTTGCAAAAGCGCTCCCAGCTGACACAGTCATTCTGACTGCAGGATGTGCAAAATATAAATATAATAAACTTGAACTTGGTGATATCAATGGAATTCCAAGAGTTCTTGATGCTGGACAGTGTAATGATTCTTATTCACTTGCAGTCATCGCATTGAAATTAAAAGAAGTTTTCGGACTTGATGATATCAATGATCTTCCAATTGCATTTAATATTGCATGGTATGAACAAAAAGCAGTGATTGTTTTACTTTCCTTATTATACTTAGGTGTGAAGAAAATTCACCTTGGACCAACACTTCCAGCATTCTTATCTCCAAATGTAGCAAAAGTGTTAGTTGAGAATTTTGGTATTGCTGGAATCGGAACTGTTGATGATGATATCAAACTTTTTATGGAAGCATAAATCATAATTAGCATTAGAATAATAAAAGCAATTAAAAACCCGGCATCGTCAAATGAAGATGCCGGGTTTAAAAAAATAAGAAAATAAAATTAAGCGTGTACAGCAAGTAACTGTGCATTTAATTTTTCAACTAAAAGATTTACATCCATGCCATGCACCATACATGCATCTTCCAAGGATTCCATCTGAGAGGATGGACATCCAAGACAGTGCATTCCTGCATCCAGAAGAATGGGAACCAGACTGCTGTCGATTCTAATGATCTCACCTATTATCATATCTTTATTTATTTGCATTGTTATGACCTCCTAATCTGAATCATAATGAAATTATTTTATCTAAACACACTATAGCATATACTTTTTAACATAGATGTAGCCATGGCTACATAATCATACTAACATACTAGGTATAATAGGAACATAACAATTTATTGATAAAAAGGAGAACAAAAATGAGTGCATTTTTAGGACCAATTCATTACTGGTTATATAGAAAAATTGAAATTCAAAGAGAGATTACAGATCAGGTAGAAAAATTGCTTGAACAATACATGCCGGGTGCAGTAAGTGCCATTGAGCAAAAATATGGAAAGAATGCGGAAGGTGACTTGGAACATGTAATTGATCATAGTAACATTCATGGTTGGTTACAAAACGAAATAACGATTACAGAATGTCATCTTGCAGCATCTGTTACGATATTACTTCAAAAAAATCAGAATCTGATGGAAGCGCTAAACAGTATATTTTATCAAAGAGGTTTGAAGACATTATCAGAGTTGCAATGCCAGAATGCAAAGGAGGCGTACAAGATTCTCAATGATACACTTCTTGACGGAATGCCATGTGACCATGTGAATGAGATTGTGGAACAAGAGGAACAATCTGTGATATGGAGAAGAAATACGGATATTCATAAAAAGTATTGGGACGATGTGCAGGGAGATGTAAAGATCTATTACAATTTAAGAGATCTTTATATCAAAGGACTATTAAAAGGGACTGATTTGAGATACGATAGATTAGAAGAAACATATCGAATCTATGAAATCGTATAAACAAGATATATGGGAATGTATCGCGACACATAAAGATAATGTGTACGTAGATGCAGATAGGAGTGAATATGACAAGTATTGAGTTAATGATGGAGGAACATAAAAAAATATTACGCATGCTGGAAGTTGTCAGAAGGGCGTGTACTCTTTTCATGGAACAGAACACAATCAATTACAGTGACTTTGAGAAAATGGTAGATTATATAAAAAATTATGCAGATTTACATCACCATGGAAAAGAAGAGAAGTTTTTATTTAAAGAAATGCAAGAGCAAATGGGGCAGATGGGAACGAATCTGGTCAAACATGGAATGCTGGTTGAACATGACTGGGGACGGTTGTTTGTTAGTGAGCTGCTTGCAGCAATAGAGTCCTATCGTAATGGAAATACAGAGGCAAAACTGGATATCATAGCAAATGCTGTCGGATACACGGCACATTTAAAAAGGCATATTTCCAAAGAAGATGCAGTTGTTTATGTTTTTGCAGCACAAAAACTGTCACAGGAAACCATGGAACGGGTCGACAAGTTAACAGATATTTTTGAAGCAGAAGCGATGGAAAATAAGATTCAGGAAACATATGATTCTTTGTTAACAGAACTGGAAGGAAAATATTTATAGAAAAATATTTAATCATTAGTATTAACAAAAAAAACATAACCATCGTAATCAATAAGGCCCTCGGATTTCATCTTTGTTAACTCACGTACCATAGAACTGCGGTTTACACATAAATACTCTGATAATTGCGTTCTATTTAGTGGGATATATATTAAAGAATTTGAGTTATAGTGGTTAAGTTCTAGTTTTGTATTTAAAGGAAGTGAAAATCCGATAAGATCAGGATTATTTTTAAGTGTTGTGAAAAGAGTCATAATCTTCTGGCGTATTGTTTTTTTTGAAAGAATGTCAAGTTTTATTAAAGTGCTTCTTGTTTTGAAAGCCATTAGTGAGAGCAGATTTTCAATGAATACAGACTGTATTTGGTGAACTGGGTAGGGACGATGCCAGATATCTGAATAATAAAATGTATAAATAGTACAATTAGTCATAGCTTTATAACTAACAAAGCTATTTCTGATTTTATGATCCATAAATGGTTCACCAAATAGTTCATGTTCTCTTAATTTTGTGAAAAAGTTTTTATTTCCATAAATATCGTTTTTCTCCATAAGGATGGATCCTTTGATGATAATGCCAATATATTCAACGGAATCTC
>QKAS01000066.1 GCA_003246295.1 Clostridia bacterium
TAACTTAGAATAACAATCTGACCGATAATATGAATTTTTAAAAGCACCCTTGAGGAGCTTTATTAAAGTCAGCCATTTTCAGGTCAGAAAGAAAATATAAATATTTTGCTAATTTAGGGTTGACTTTTCATAGCTGGTCTCCTTTGATATCCTAGAAAGGCTCTTCTGTTTTATACACATATTGAATCTTAGATTGCGATTTGTCAAGATGGAATCCAGAATGAAAATCTGCTACCAACACCCGGACTGCTTTCCACAGTTACTTCTCCATGATGCGCCTCTATCATAGCTTTCACGACAGACAGTCCTATTCCAGAACCACCAGTACTACGGGTTCTAGATTTGTCTGCGCGATAAAGGTGTTCAAATATGTTAGGCATATCATCCGCTTCAATTCCAATGCCATTGTCTTGAATGGTAAATCGGGTTTCATTCATGGTTTCTGTTATCTCTATTACAATTTCACCATCGGTCAGAGAATACTTAATCGCATTTGAAACGAGATTCACGATGACCTGCTTGATTTTATCCTTATCAGCATAAATATAATTCTCATCTTTTACAAATTTAAGCTTTAAATTTTTAGATTCAAAATCAGCTTGAAAATTCATAAGAATCTGATTGGTGATTTCGCTCAAATCAAACTTTTCTTTCGTTAACTGAACATCATCACTTTCTATTTTGTCAATCTTTTCAATATTGGCAATCATTCGTGTAAGTCGTTGTACTTCTTCTCTGCAGCTTTCAAGGCGCTCTGGGGTCGGCTCCCAGATTTGGTCTATCATTGCCTCGAGATTCGATTGTATTGTTGTAAGGGGTGTTCTCAGTTCATGTGCATAATCTGCCGCAAGTCTCTTTTTCATAGCTTGTTGCTTTTGTAATGTATCTGCCAGTGAGTTTATACTATGTATCAATTGGTCAATTTCTTTTGTGTTTGTCTTATCTTCTAGTCTATCCTGATACTTTCCTTCTTCCAGTTCTTTCGTTTTATCAATCACACGTCTGATCGGTCTTGAAATCTTTTCGGCCATAACATAGCCGAATGCGACTGCTAATAATAAGAAAACAGCAGCTACCATCACAAAAACCCTGTTTAAAACTTCCAGAAAATGAATGTCTGCATCATTGTAGTAAAAAGGGCCATAATATCCCAATGTTACAATCGCTACATGGTCATTGTTCTTTATGACGTCGTAATTTTTCTGTTCGTACTCTCCAGCAAATCCCGGATAAATACTTTCCATATGATTCTGCATGCTTTCCAGCATATTGTCACACATCGCGCTATCAATTGTGCTCATGCAAAATAATTCCATACCAGAAAGATCACTTACCATTAAAACCATGCCTTCATTTAATGCTGCATTTCCTATACTTAATAATATTTCATCATTTAGTATTGATCCATTCTGATCAAGTATTCCTGCTACTTGTTCCACAATTGCAAGATTTTTCTTTTCCTGACTCTCCATGATATAACTTCTGAATTTTTCTTCCAGATAGTAATTTGATGTTATAAGAAGTGCGCTTACCAGAAATAACGATAAGAAAATATAAGAAAGTGCAAGTTTGATCTTTAGACTCATATTTAACTCCTAACTGCGTTATAGAACACATGTAACTTAATTCACTCCACCAAACTTATAGCCTATGCCTCTGACTGTCAGTATATATTCTGGGTTTGATGAATCAGATTCAATCTTACTCCTCAGGTTCTTTATATGCGAATCTATTGTTCTCTCAAATCCATCATAATCTATTCCAAGTGCGACCTCTATCAATTCATCTCTCGTAAATGTCTTCTGGGGATATTTCACAAGTGTGCATAATAATTTATATTCGTTCGGTGTCAGATTCACAATGACTCCACCTTTTTTCACTTCATGTGCCTGAAGATCCAGTTCTAAATCAGATTGATTCCAACTCATTTTATGAAATAAAGGTGCAATGCCTTCATCTGATCTTCTGATAAGGCTTCCGACTCTCGCTATTAATTCACGTGTGCTGAATGGTTTTGTCACATAATCATCTGCTCCCATGTTTAACCCATCCACTTTATCGTTTTCTTCTATTTTTGCAGTCAGCATTAGAATTGGAATCCTTGAATTCTTCCGAATTTTTTTGCATACCTCTTCTCCAGTGCATCCCGGGAGCATGAGATCCAGAATTATCAGGTCTGGACATTCTTTCTCAAACAGATGCAATGCAGAAATACCATCATACGCTGTTATCGTTTCATACCCACTGTTTTGGAGGTACGCAACCACAACCTCTGCTATTTTTATTTCATCTTCTACCACTAATATTTTCTTCTTTTGAATTAACATATTCTCACCTTTCGCTTAAAACTTTACAACACGAAGCGATATCTTACATGATATTATCTAATAGTATTATGGAGATTGTATGGAGATTTTGATTTTGTGGTACAATATGTCTATCGAATCAAAGATTCGTAAAGAAACACATCAATTTTGAAGAGAGGTTCCCATGAACAAAAATCAATTTAGCCAGTTCCAGTTATCCGATGAAATTATAGAAACATTAACTTTACTTGATTATAACATACCGACAGCAATACAAAAAGTAGTCATTCCTCACGCACTTGCAGGCTACGACATCATTGCGAAGGCACAGACCGGCAGCGGGAAAACTGCTGCTTTTGGCATTCCTCTTTGTGAAAAAATAAGTTGGGAAGAAAATCTCCCTCAAGCACTCGTTTTGGAACCTACCAGAGAACTTGCCCAGCAAGTTAAAACAGAATTATTTCATATTGGACGCAAAAAAAGAATTAAAATCCCTGCTCTGTTTGGTGGTATGCCCATAGATAAGCAACTACTTACGCTAAAACAAAAGTCCCATATAATTGTAGGCACTCCGGGACGTATTATGGACCATATCAGACGCAAAAGTCTGATTCTTGAACAAGTAAAGATTGTCGTTATTGATGAAGCGGATCTGATGTTTCAAATGGGTTTTGCTGAAGAAGTGACTGCGATATTAGAACTTCTTAATGCTTCAAGACAAATCATGCTTTTCTCAGCAACAATGGAAGATAAAATAATAACTCCGATGCTTGCATTTATGAAAGATCCTAAATATCTATTGCTTCCGGATGCCAAAGAAACAAAGGGCTCTATCACACAATCTTTGTATTATGTGAATACCGATGATAAGTTCACGCTATTTATGAAACTACTCATTCATCATTCGCCTTCAAGTTGTATGATTTTTTGTGCGACTCGCGAAATGGTAAACACCTTATATCAGAAACTGCGCCGTGAAAGAGTGCGATGCGGCATGCTCCATGGTGAGATGGAGCAAAGAGACAGGCTAAAAACAATTGAATCGTTTCGAGATGGGCTTTTTTCTTATCTGGTATGTACAGACGTTGCCGCAAGAGGAATTGACTTTGATTCCCTCACTCATGTTTTCCAATATGATCTTCCAACAAATGTAGAAACTTATGTACATAGAATTGGCAGAACAGGCCGAAACGGAAAATCAGGTGCCGCAATTAGCCTTGCATCACCTGATGAATTACGTCTCGTTGATTCTATTGAATATTATTTACAAGATAAAATTCCTGTGATTCCACTCCCAACAATAACGGAGGAACAGAAAAAACAATTTCGTGAAAAGCAACTGGAAAAACCAATCCTCAAAAAGAGAAAGGGCGCTATTTTTCAAAAAAGTATAACAAATATTGCGATTGGTGGAGGCCGAAAATCAAAAATGCGCTCTGGCGATATTGTTGGTGCAATTTGTAGCATTCATGGCATTACTCCAGAAGATATTGGTATTATTGATATCCGTGACAGACTGACCTATGTCGAAATCCTGAACCAGAAAGGTGAAATGGTTCTGAATGCCTTAGAAAACAAACCAATCAAAGGCAAAATACGAAAAGTCAGCATAAGCCGAAAACGCAATTAACACAACTGCAGTTTGAATTCTGCCTGATTCATTGTGGTGGAATTTTCACCAATAAACACTAAAAATGTGCCCTCTTCGCTCGTATAATCCATATTATAGTTATAAAACCGCAGCATGTCTTCGCTGATTTCAAACTTGATTTCAGCGGATTCTGCTGGTTGCAAGAACACCCTTTGAAATCCTTTTAACTCCCTGACAGGCCTTACAACACTTGCTTTCTGATCTTGCAGATAGAACTGAACAGTCTCGATTCCTTCATGTTCTCCAATGTTTTTTACAACAACACTAGCTGTCAGTGTATCTTGCTTATTCATATTCGTTTTGCTCAATTTCACTTCTGAATAACTAAATTTTGTATAACCAAGCCCATATCCAAATGGGTAGAGTGGTTCATTCGGAATATCTAAGTACTTTGACTGAAATCTGTTTTTATGATCGCCATTAAATGGCCGACCTGTATTAAAATGATCATAATGAATGGGAACCTGTCCTGTACTATAAGGGAATGTCATAGCAAGTCTTCCAGAAGGAGATACTATCCCATATAAGAGATCTGCAATTGCATTTCCACCTTCACTTCCTGGAAACCATGCCTGTAGAACTGACTTGGAGCCTTCTGCAATCTCTCTTAAATCCATGGGACGTCCGCTAAATATGATACTGATACAGTTCTTATTTACCTGACTCACTGCTTTAAACAGTTCCCTCTGTTGTTTTGGAAGTCGAAGATCTGCTTTACTTCCACCTTCTCCGGAATGATATGCATGTTCACCAAGTGCTAAAATAACTATATCTGCTTTTTGGGCTGCTTTTATTGCTTCTTTCATAGCATCCTTCGTGACTGGATTGCTTTCAGATACAAGACCTTTAAATCCATAAAGCGTCTCCTTCTCGGATAAAAGATTGACTCCCTTAACACAAAGCAACTCATTATCAGCATCTGCCAGTTCCATTCCGCTTTTCAGGCTTATGGTATTGCTATCTTCACCCAATAGTGACCACGCTCCATATAAATGCATTTCTTCTGCATATGGACCAATCAGTGCAATACATTGTTCCTTTTTTTTCAGTGGAAGGATTGCATCATTTTTTAATAAAACCATGCTATCCGCTGCTGCTTTTCTTGCAATCTTTCTATGTTCAGGACAAAGATTATATCTGGAATATTCTTCTATGTCTAAATCTTTATATGGGTTTTCAAAAAGTCCAAGCTCATTTTTAAGTGTCAGAATTCTCAGGACTGCCTCATCAATCTGCGTTTCATTTAGGATTCCTTTTTCAATCAGACGCTTCAGATTCTTGATATATACGTTTGTTGCCATGTCTATGTCAACACCTGCAACCATTGCCAGCTGCGCTGCCTCTTCCTTATCTTGTGCCACGCCCTGTGTTATCAGCTCTTCAATTGCTGCCCAGTCAGAAATTACTACTCCTTCAAATCCTATTTGTTTTCTTAAAACATCCTGCATCAACCATTTGTTTCCTGTAGCAGGAATACGATCCAATGTATTAAAAGATGTCATAACCATGGACACTCCAGCATCAATTGCCGCCTGATAAGCTGGTAGATAGTCCTCTTTTAATGACCTTAGTGAGAGTTCTACATTATTATATTCTTTTCCTGCAGTAGGCGCTCCATATGCTGCAAAATGTTTGACACAGGATGCAATGCTTCCTTTATCTTTCAAGTCTTTGCCTTGATATCCCTGTACAATTGCTGCAGCAAACAGGCTGTTTAAATACTTGTCTTCTCCTGTAGACTCCATGACTCTGCCCCATCTTGCATCCCTTACCAGATCAACCATCGGCGAAAATGTTACATGAAGGCCTCCTGCACTTGCCTCTTTTGCAGAAACCTCAGCACATTTTTTTGCAAGCTCTGGTTGAAACGTACACCCTTGTGCCAGTGGAATTGGAAAAATTGTTTTATATCCATTAATGATATCAGCCATAAATAAAAGCGGAATATTGTGCGGCTGCTTCTTTACTGCATTTTCCTGAATCTGTTTTATAATTTTCGGATCAAAAATACTTAGCGTTGATCCTGCATGGTTAATCTCTGCCTCACCAATTCCAAATTCCATGGCCGGTCCAGTCAGGACTGCCTCATCTTCATAAAAATTACTACTTAACTGAACCAGCTGACCAATTTTTTCTTCCAGACTCATATCATTTAATAATTCTATTAGTTTCATTCTTTCCATTGTTCTTCTCCTGATTGTTTTAGATGATTTCTGTACCATTATAATTTGTTTAATCAATGATAATCAATCAAATTATTTGCTAACTATAGTCTGATATTCGCCAGATTTCAGAATATAAAAACCCCTTCAGATGAAACTGTTTTCTGGATCAAATCAGATTTCAAAATCAATTTGATTCCTGCTCAAGAAAATATGTTTCAAATGAGGGGTTTTGTATATTTACTTTTTTATTTGAGAGAATTTCATAATTCATAGACCTTGATTTTACTGATGTTTCAGAGCATATAAAAAACAACTTACCCCGATCCGATATATATTTTGTCAAATATTATCCACATCGAAAGGAGATAAGTTGCAAAATATGTATCGACAACAATCATTGATTACTTTAGACCAGTTCTATGAAATGAAACCTCTTTCAAAACTTGAAGCCCTTTTAAGCTTCATTGATTATTCGCTTTTTGAAGAAGTATTCCCTTATGATGCCCACAGAAGAGGACCTAAAGGTTATTCCAAAAAGCAATTGTTTACCACGCTCATGGCTATGCCAGTAGAGCAGTTATCAGATATAAAGGCATTAGTTACACGTCTTAAATCTGATCCAGTCCTCAGACGCAGTCTTGGTTATGATTACATTGAGAATACACCAAGTGCTGCTACTTTGAATCGCTTTATCACTTTGTTATCTGGTACGGATATCTTAGCGCGGACATTCCGCAGAATGGTCTGTAAAGCCAGAAAACTCGGACTTATAGATGGCACCAATGTTGCAATTGATGCCAGTAAGCTGACAGCTTACGAACATGCTGTTCCAAAATCAAGGATTCCTGTGGATGACCCGTCCTTCCCAAACTGGGGTGGAAAACTTGATACCAATGGGAACTTCATCAAATGGTTTGGATGGAAAATGCATGCTCTGGTTGACACTTACAGCGGTCTTCCTATCTCTTATATCATCACACCTGCAAACATCGCAGATATGGATGTAGCTGAAAACTTGATTCAAAAGATGATGGACGACTACGAAAACGGACTTACTCCAAAGTATTACATGATGGATGCTGGTTACGATAAACCTGATCTTTATGCCAGTGTTTATAAGAAGTTTCATGGTCAGGCAATCATCCCCATCAATTGGAGAAACACCAAGATTCCACCAGAAGGAATCAACATGAATGGTCAGTTAGTTTGTCCCATGAATTATGCTTATGTTTATGGTGGTAATGATAACGGTACAATCAAACTTCTATGTCCACATGCTTGTGGGAAATGTGATTGTCCGATGGGTTCCTCGTGGTGTACCTCATCACCAAATGGCTATGTGGGAAAAGCAAGAATCAAGGATGATCCAAGATTCATCACGGCACCATTCAGGGAAACAAAAGCATTTGAAAAGCTATATAATCAACGAACCAGCGTGGAGCGGACGTTCGGAGATTTAAAGAATAATTACAACCTTGATAACATCCGGGTTGCAAAAATGGCAAGGGTAAAAGTCTTTATTGATTTATCTTGTATTGCCCTTATTGCATCAAGACTATCAGATGCAGCCAGCAAGGAAAAATCTAAAGTAGCATAAACAAAGTAACATTTGAAATGGAGGTGTCATAATTCAGTTATCCACAATTGATAGCAGTCTGAGAAGAAATTGGAGTAGTGCGCTCTTTTTTTCAAAAGTTATCCACATGGATTGAAAATGAATTATGAAATTACCTCATTTTATAAATCATGCCTTCATAAAGAGTTTAATATCATCATCCACTGACTGGATACCAGCAATTCCAAATGTCTCAACCAATACCTTTGCTACATTTGGTGACAGGAATCCGGGTAGTGTTGGTCCCAGATGAATATTTTTCACACCCAGATATAAAAGAGCCAACAATACAATGACTGCCTTTTGCTCATACCATGCAATGTTAAATGAAATAGGAAGCTGATTGATATCATCTAGTTCAAAAATCTCTTTCAGTTTTAAAGCTATAACTGCCAGCGAATAGGAATCATTACATTGCCCGGCATCTAATACCCTTGGAATTCCTCCAATCTCACCCAGATTCAGTTTATTATATCTGTATTTTGCACAACCTGCTGTTAGAATCACGGTATCCATCGGAAGTTTTTTTGCAAATTCAGTATAATATTCTCGTGATTTCATTCTACCATCACAACCACCCATGACAAAAAACTTTTTGATGGCACCAGTTTTCACTGCATCCACTACTTTGTCAGCAAGCGCAAATACCTGATGATGTGCAAACCCTCCTACTATTGTACCTGTTTCAATTTCATCTGGCGGAGATAATTTTTTTGCCATAACAATAATTGCACTAAAATCTTTTCTTCCATTTTCATCTGCTGTAATATGTGGACATTCAGGATATCCTGCCGCTCCAGTTGTAAAGATTCTTGTAGCAACTTCTGGTGTTCTTGGTGGTACAATGCAATTTGTTGTAAAAAGAATCGGACCATGGAAATGCTCAAATTCACCAACCTGCATCCACCATGCATTTCCATAATTTCCCACAAAGTTATCATATTTTTTAAATGCCGGATAATAATGTGCCGGTAACATCTCCCCATGCGTATAAACATCTACACCACTACCTTTTGTCTGCTCCAAGAGCTGTTCTAAATCTGTCAGATCATGACCGGAAATTAATATAGCTGGACGATTTCTAACGCCTATATTGACGGAAGTAATCTCTGGATTTCCATATTTTGAAGTATTTGCCTCATCAAGAAGTGCCATTGCTTTTACTCCATACTCTCCTGTCTTTAAAACAAGTGCAACCAAGTCATCTACTGAAAGTGCATTGTCTAGCGTTGATGCCAGCGCCTCATATACAAACTGATAAATAACATTGTCTTCTTTGCCTATATTCAGTGCATGTTCTGTATAGGCTGCAAGACCTTTTAGTCCGTAAATTACAAGTTCTCGGAGCGATCTTATATCCTCATTATCCGTGGCAAGAACGCCTGAAGTCTCAGCCTTTTCAAGCATTTCTTCTCGTGTTACCACTGAAAAAATGGCTGCATCGCAAGTTCCTGCATAAGCACTTTTCGCAGCTATATCATCCCTGATTTTTATTAAATATGTAATCTGTTTTTCAATGGCATCTGCATCAAAATTAGCATTTGTAATCGTAATGAACAGGCTTCTTATCACTTCATGATTCATCTCTTGAAATGGAACAATATCTGTTTTGGTACTGATAACAATTTCTGAGATTCCTTTCGAAATATAAATCAGCAGATCCTGGAGTTTTGCAACTTCTTCATTCTTGCCACATACTCCTTTTACTTCACATCCGGTTCCTCTGGCAGTTTCCTGACACTGGTAACAAAACATACTCATCTTTTCGCCCTCCTATGCAATTGTCAAATTCATTCAGATACATATTTAATATTGATTATCAATTAACATATATATTTTATACTATCTGACTGTTTTTAACAAGTCAATTCAGCCTACACAAAATAATAGTTCCCCAGTCTTTTAAGGCGATGAGATCCCCACCTTGATATGTCGTTTCATTCAAAATATTCTGCCACATACCTTCTGGACATTGCAGGTCAATATCACTGGAATCATAATTAAAATAATATCTAACTTCCTGTCCTGACTGATTCCTTCCTTTTCTGCAGATCAAAGGCCATTTTATCTTCTTATCAATTAAGACCCCTGCTCTGTCCGCAGCCATTTCAAAGATGATACCAAGTACTTTTTTTGAACAGTGGCAGCCAATATAATACCCATATCCTTTTCCAATATTATTTGCTACAATGGCACTATATTTCCCCCAATACTTGTGTTCATAAGAAGCGATTGTTTGTGCATTCGTTGGGCGCAAAAGTTCCATCCAATAACTTACATCTCTTTCATCATCTGATATATCCTTGTTATTATTCGCAAATTGCAACTTAACATGATCAGGCATAGAAAACTGATCATAGGAAAATCCCATGCATTCTCCTAATATATGTGGCTGTTCCGAATGATATACACTTAGGTTTTCATTACAGAACCCGGTTTTAAACGAACTGACTAAGCATCCTCCAAGTTCCATATAATTTTTAAGTCTATAAAGCAATGTTTCTGATGCTGTATAAAGTGCAGGAACCACAAGCATCTGATAGTTTGAAAAATCATCTTCTGGAAATATAATGTCACATTCAATATTCATTTCATATAGAGTATCGTACATCCACCTGACAATATTGTTATAGGTCAGATTTTCATCCACTGGAAACCATTTCAGCGCAGATAACGCTTCATTGCTTACAAGTAGTGCCACCTTCGTCTCTTTTTTAATATGAATAATATGTTCACCAATTTTTTCAAGTTCTAAACCGATATCTTTTATCTCCCTGTATGTTTGGTTTGGCTGAAGATCGTGGCTTAAGATCCCCTTCCAATAAGTTTCGAAACTGTTATGAATAGAATGCCAGTTCCAGTACATAACACCATCTGCTCCACTTGCGAGATGGCTATATGCCTGAATACGTAACTGCCCTTCATAAGGTGTCCAATATTTAAATGCCTGTGCCTGCGTTTCAAGAACCAGATAATTGCTCTTCTTCAGACTTCTGATCAAATCTCCTCCAAATGCTATTTCTGCTCCCGTCAGTTTATCCTGTGACATATGATAAATATCAGTCCCTGCTATGCTCAGACAATTCGATACCTTTTTGTGATCTACATCTGGCTGTACTCCATAACTATATCCTTCCTGTGTGTTAGGAGGACCGAATTTTTTCCATTCAAAATCCAGATTGTGCGTTACAAATTGGTCTTCATGCTTATATTCCATTATGATCTCTGACTGCCAGCATAGAAAATCTGTTACCAGTTTTCTCTGAAATTTTGAAAACTCACAGGCAAATCCTGCATTTATGGTTCCTCTCACATCGGGGATATCCTCCCAGGAATGAATGGCATTACTCCAGTATGCCATCCCATATGCCTGGTTAAACTGTTCAGGTGTCACAAACTTATCTTTTAAATAATATAAAAACATTTGTTGGACGCGTTTCCCAGAAGTTTGATAATGCTTTGTTTCATTATCGATCTGATAACCAATTACACAACTTCGTCTGGATACATGCTCCGCAAGCTTTCTTATCATTCTCTCGGCATGAAACAAATAGGTTTCGTTTGTAATATCCATATTCTGTCGTCTGCCATAACGCTCCATCCCATTTGGGGTATCTGCCAGAATTGTGTCATCTTTATTGGCGAGCCAGGAAGGAATTGCATAAGTTGGGGTACCAATGATTACATTTATCCCTAATTCTTCTGCTTTATCCAAAACAGCATCCACTGTAGCGAAGTCAAAATACCCGTCCTTTGGCTCCATCGTGCTCCATGTCGACTCTGCGATCCTAATCGTATTCATTCCTGCCTGTTTCATCAGTTGCAGATCCTGGTCCAGTCTTTCATATGGCATATACTCTCTATAATATGCCGCTCCATATATTATTTTATTCATAGTAACCTAACTATCTTTCCATCAATTAATTTTTCTGTATTCAGAAGGACTTTTTCCTGTGATACGTTTAAATACTCTTGAAAAATATTTCTCATCCTGAAACCCAACTTTATAGGCAACTTCATATGTTTTTAATCCATAATCATGCAGAAACATCTTTGCTCTTTCTACCCGGAACTGATTCAGATAATCAATAAAACCGCAATTTTCATATTTTGTAAACAACGTAGACAGATAAGGTGGTGTTACTTTTACTTTGTCCGCCACCTCTGCAAGAGACAATCCCTGATCGTAATGATCCATAATATATTTCTTGGCTGCTTCAATAATTGGATTCGCCTCTTCCCTGTATTTCATAACATCTGGTTCCTCTACCTCTGTAATTGAAAGTAATTCTTTCATTTTTTGCACAATATCTCCCGGTCTGCATGGTTTTAATATATAATCCACCGCACCTAGTCGAAGTGCTTTCTGCGCATATTTAAATTCATCATGACCTGTCAGAATAATGGTTTTTGGACATACTCCGGATCTAACTGCCTCTTCCATCACATCAAAACCGTCTTTTACCGGCATCTGAACATCAAGCAACATAATATCAGGCTCATATTGGTATATCATATGCAATGCTTCTTCTCCATTTTCAGCCTGATAAATTTCACCAAGCCACGTAGCATTATGACTGATATATGTAAAAATCCCATTTCTTATTTTCGCTTCATCATCCACAATCAATAATTTAGGCTTATGCATACACTTACACCTCTATTCTAAAGGTAACTTAATTGTAATTGTTGTTCCAACTCCAATCGTGCTTGTAATGTCAAGCGTAAATCTTTCTCCATATCTGAGTTTAAGTCTTTCATTTACATTTCTGATTGCATATCTACTGATTCTCTGATTCGAGTATTGAACTTTTTCTGCGGTCAGTAAGCTATTAAGCTGATCTTCATTCATTCCTACTCCATTGTCAGTAATTTTAAAAACCATCCTATCCTGTTCCATATATCCATGTAATCTGATCATGCCGAGATTACCTCTATTCTCTAGTCCATGAACAATTGCATTTTCAACAAATGGCTGCAGAATCAGTTTTGGAATTTTATAATGACGCATTTCTGATAATAAGTTAATCCTATAATCCATTCTATTTTCAAAACGCATTTTCTGTATTTTAAGATAGTTCTCTACTAAATTGCATTCCGTTTCAACGCTGACTTCCCCTTCCCCCCTGCTCAGTGCAAGTCTGAACAGCTCAGATAATGCCATAATATTCTCAGCCAGCTCCAGATTGCCTGTGTTGTATGCATCCCAATAAAGGGAGTCAAGGGTATTATATAAAAAATGTGGATTGATCTGTGCTTGAAGCACATCTAGTTCGCTTTGCTTCTCGCGAAGTGCCATGACATAGTTTTTATCAATCAGATCATCAATTTTTTCAACCATCTCATTATATACTTTTGTTACATCTCCAATTTCATCTTCTGCGTATACGTTGACCTGTTGTTTGAAATCACCTTCCTGAAGATTCAGCATAGAGCGATGAAGTCTCTGTAACGGTATATTAATGAACCTTGTAACATAGGTGAAAATTGGAAATGCCGCAAAAAATAAAATGACTGCAAGTACAAATGGCATTTTACTGACATTTTTCAGCCGGCTGGTCCAATTTTCCTTCGGAACGATATAAAAAACCGAATATCGATAATCCTCATTTTTGCTTGTAAAGATATAGCTCTGATTCGTTTCCCAATACCCTTTTGTTGTAAGGCCTGTTTTAAGCACTGATCTTATAAAGTTCAGTTCCTGCGATTCGGCTTGTCCAGAATGAACTATCGTCTGCCCCTCTTCATCCAACAGGTAAACGCTTTCATTTATTTCCTGTCTGTCCGCTTCAAAAATAGCTTCTACTTCTTTTGCATCTATTGCGGCGCATAGATATCCAAGCTTTTTTTCTTTGTCATAAGACATAATTGTCTTTCCAAACACAATTCTATCAGACGAATTCGTAGTAAATAACCTTCTGTCATCTGCTGACATATACATCAGGCAGAGATCCCCTGGTGATTCTTCTGACTTTTGAAATACTTCAAGTTCTCTGATATCGTCAGTTTTTGAAGAAAGTGATTCATTCTTTCTTGTATTCAGGTAAGGTCTGATTCCATTTTCTGTGTATAGCGCAAAGCAACGGATATAGTTTTTTACAGACAACATCTCCGTAACAAAATCAGCGGGCGTTTCATTTGACCAAACAAGTGGATCCCTCCAGACCTCAGTATAAATTCTGGAATTCAGCACAAATCGAAAATCATCATTGATTGCAATGTATGTAATCATATCTTCAATATCTGCTGCAATATAATTAATACTATCATCCATCGTTCTTGTCAGTTCCTGATATGCTTTTGATAGCTCCTGTGTTACTGTTTTAGAGCTCTGTATATAAATGTACGCAGTAATCCCAAGAATGACTGGAATCAGTACTGCGTACATCGCTGCTGTCAGTTTATGTTTGATTTTCCACTTTTTAGCGCTAAAGATTTTTTTCATATGAAAATACCTTTTTATTCTTATCTTATCCCTTCACAGCACCAGCAGCAACACCTTTTGTAATATATTTATTCAGGATAATGTATATAATCAGAGCAGGGGCAGCCGTCAGTGCCATGACTGCAAACTGAACTGCATAGTTTGAAGAATATTGTCCTGTAAACTCAAGAATTGCAAATGGAAGCGTTTTCCACTGCTTCGTACTTAGATAAGTACTTGCCATCATGAATTCATTCCAGTTATTCAAATATGTCATAATTGATACGGTCACAAGAGAGGCTTTCATTAAAGGCATAATTATAATGAATACAATTCTGTAAATACCACATCCATCAATGAGCGCTGCTTCCTCTAGTTCTTTTGGAATCGAGCTCATAAAACTTGATGTCAGAAAAACGCCCTGGGGCAGAGAAAATGCAATATAGGGGATAAGGAGGGCCCAGATTGTATCTGTCAAACCAATTCTGTCATAAATGACGTAGTTTGGGAGTAACGTAGCATGGATCGGAATCATCATTCCAAGTAATAATAATGTCTTCACAAAACCACTCAGCTTCCAGTTCATTCTGATACATGCAAAAGAAGCCATGACTGAAATAACCAGTGCAAAAAGTACAGCAAGTGTGTTGATTAGTAAACTATTTTTAAAATAAAGCAAAAAATTTCCATCAACAAAGGCTTTCACATAATTTCCCCATTGAATCTCATCCGGCCATACAAGAATACCATTTGTAAATAGTTCATTCGGGTTTGCAAGTGAAAAGTTGACCAGCCATATCAAAGGAAATAACTGAATCAGTGCTATGATGGACAATCCTACAAATAAAATGATTCTGGCAGGTGTGCTTGTTTTTCTCATTTCAGAATTCATGCCTTCCTTCTCCTTTCTTCCCGATCTGCAAATATTTTATTCAGTACTACAGTCGCAACCAGGCAGATGATAATAAAAATGACGCTGATTGCATTACCATAACCATATTTATATGATTTGAAAGCCTGTTTATATAAGAAATTAGCTAGAAATTGTGTCTCATTACCAGGGCCACCATTGGTTAACAGATATACGGTTTCCATTTGTTTTAGTGCCGCGATTATGGCCATCGTTACATTCATTTGGATCACCGGTTTCATCAATGGCATTGTTATACTGAAAAATGCCTGTTTAAAATCTGCTCCATCAATTGCCGCTGCTTCATACAGAACTGGATCAATGTTCTTGATGCCTGTATAGTAAATCAACATGCCCCATCCAAATCCGTGCCAGATCAGCACTAATAATACTGACCAGATTGCCATCCCGCTCCCCAGCCAGTTTACATTCCCTTCCAATCCCAAAATCTGTAATAACTTATTAAAAAGTCCAAAATTGGGGTTATAAATAAACTTCCATAAATAAGCAATAATTGCTACTGAAATTACATTTGGAATAAAATAAACACAGCGAAAAAATCCTTCTGCCTTACCCTGCAGTTTATCAAGAACTGCAGCAGTGACCAATGCAATCGGATGCTGAATGACAATAAACCCAACTGCCAGTAGAAGAGAATTTTTCAATGACATCCAAAACCCTTCATCCCTGATTAATACTTTGTAATTTTCTATCCCTATAAATTTCACTTCTCCAATCCCAGCAAAATCAGTAAATCCAAAATAGATACTCACACAGATTGGTGCCAGTATTGCTAATAGAAATGTCAGAAGACCCGGGGTGATCAGACTTAATATTACAACTTTATTACTGTATAATTTTTTCAAAATAACTCCTTTCACAGCAAACCCGTCTGCTGCATAGTCCTCTTTTTAAAATTGACTGCCTTAGCATACTGTAAGGCAGTCAATCTGCGTATTACTTATTTACATGCATCTTCCAAAGCTTTTACAAATTCCTCTGATGAAACGGACTTAATTGCAAGCTCTTGTGAAAGATCTTCACTGATTGTTTTAAATTCTGAGGTTCCAAGATCATTTATTGTTACACCTGTTACGCTGGTTGCATTGGAAACAATATCTGTAAACTCAAGTTGTACAGGTGTTTCTGAACCAGTCAGATATTCAGAATAATTCTGTGCAGACATACAGATTCCATTTTCCCAGCAAAGTTTTGACCAGTTTTCAGGTTTGAACATATAATTTAAAAGTTTTACAGCTTCTTCTTTAACTGCTGAATTTGCTGTAACTGCATAACCACCACCATTCCAAGCTGCAATATCAGTATTAGTACCTTTTCCACCCTCTACTGCCGGCATCATGAACACACCGATATTATCTCTTACTTCAGCTGGAATGTTTTCATCTGCCGCCATAGACATTTCCCAGCTTCCCATATAGAACATTGCTGACTGTGCATTGGTAAAAAGATTCTTTGCTGTACCATAATCTGTTGTTTCAAAACCATTCTGGAACATACCAGCATCCACTGCCTTAACCAGCAAATCTGCTGCCTGTGTATAAACAGGATTTGAAAAATCAGCATTTGCGATGGAATTTTGTACTTCTGCTTTAATCGAAGGATCAATCTTTTGCATCAGATCATGTACATAAATAGAGATTGGCCATTTGTCAGAGCCATCCATGCTGACAGGAATCAGACCAGCCTGATTAATGCTGTCTGCTAATGTCAAAAGCTCGTCATATGTTGTTGGTACTGTCCATCCATTTGTTTCAAATAATGCTTTATTATAGTAAAATCCCATTACATCTGTATTTCTTGCAAGTCCGTATAACTTACCGTCTTTGCTGAATCCGTCCAGTGAACCACTGATAAATCCATAATCAGCATAATCATCCATATTTAACTCTGCTAACAATCCTGCATCAATAATTTCATTTAAGAAAGAGGGTTGTCCCCATGCATTGACAAGGTCCGGCATGTCACTTCCAGAAGCATAAGCCTTGAACTTTGTTTTATAAGCTTCATCATCTAATGCTTCTACTTCAATTGTAACATTTGGATTTTCTGCCATATAACTGTCAAATAATGTCTGTTCTACAAAACCTTGTCCGGTGGTACGGTCCGGTAAGTTTGAAAATACTCTAATTGTAACTGCTTCACCAATGGTTGCATCTTCACTTTGTGCCACTTCAGTTGTTTCTTCTGTTCCTATTGCAGCAGTTGCATCACTTTCACTTGCTGTATTCCCCTGCGTTCCTCCGCATGCTGTGAGAGAGATTACCATAGTTGCCGCCAGCAGCATGGATATTAACTTTTTCTTCATTTCATTTCCTCCCAATTTTAAGACTGAGCTTTTCCTTCATACTCAGATTCTATTATTTGCTACCACTTAATTCTAGCATTGGTTTTTTTTGAATAGAATATTCCAATCTTTCAATAAGGTGTATTATTTTTCACTCGACTGGTAAGTAAACGAATCAAAGTCTGCATATGCCTTATGATAGAGGGCATCTATACATGCCATGCCGACAAATGTGCCTGTAAACTCTCCAAACTTACAGTACTCATCCGAAAATTCTGAAGTATCATATTCCTTACCAATTTCCAGATATTGCAGCCCATCCAAACTCCATGAAAATTGAGTACTTCTTTCATCAATCGTAAGCCTCAAATAAACACTTCTGTTTTTTTTAAGTAAAATACTATTTTCTAGCTGTTCACTTCTATTCCCGTTTTCAACTCTGATCATATCAAGCACTTCTGTATTATTTTTTTCCTCAAATGTTTTTCGGAGCAGAATGTAATTCATATTATCATAATAAATCGCAAGGCCCGCATATTGCTGATAGGTGAGTGGTGTGAAATCAAGCTTCGTTGTGATAATGACCGAAAGAGAAGTTAATTTATGACCTATAAAACTTACCCTGTTCAGAGAGGAAAGTGATTCCTGTCCTCGTATCCGCAAATGCCCAGGTCTGTTTTTTAGAGAACAAAATGTTTTATAATCGATTCTGGGAGAATAAAAACCAATTGGCATGGTATCTTCATCAAAATCATAGTGTTTTAAATCATATACTCGTTTTTCTTCTGGCAACCTGCTTGGACAAATGAACACCTTAGCGAGAGAATCTTCACCCACTAAGCGAATCCATCCGTCTTCTGTCCAGTCCATTTGTTGCATACATGTTTCGCGGCCTAATGTGCATCTTAACTCCGGAAGAAAAGGTCTACCACAATGATGAACCAAATACCATTCCCCCAGTGTTGTTTCTATCAAGCTTCCATGCCCTGCCTTTTGAAGATAAGAATCAGGATTGTATCGGTTCAGTTTCATTGCATCATCATTATCCATTTCATCAAATTCTGGCGTTGATGTAAGAATTGGATTACATGGGTCTGATTCATAAGGACCAAAAACTGATTTTGATCTTCCCACCGTTACACAATGTCCGTATCCGGTTCCCCCTTCAGCGCACATCAGATAATAGTACCCATTTCTCTGATATAAATGTGGTCCTTCGATACACCCTCGTCTTGTGCCGCCATTCCAGATTCGTTTGGGATATCCAACGACTTCTCTGTGTATAGGATCATACTCTATGGCACAAATGGTTCCAGGTTTATGATATCCGTCTCTTGTTTCCCATTCCAATGATACAATCCACTTCTTCCCATTTTCATCATGTAATATAGAAGGATCAAAACCTGCTGAATGCAGATATATTGGCATGCTCCATGGTCCGTTAATGGAAGGAGCTGTGATCAGAAAATTATCCACATCAAAATATCTTGCATTCATGCTGTTCATACAGCTGTAAAGCAGATAAAAAAGACCATCTTCTTCACAAAAGGTAAGGCATGGCGCCCAAATCCCTTTTGCCGAAGGTAGTCTTCTAAGATCAGTCATTGTTTCATCTGATAGAATATGAGTTATCAGTTTCCAGTTTTTCATATCACGCGAATGATAGACAGGAACACCTGGAAACCATTCAAAACTTGAAACTGCAATATAATAATCCTCTTTGCACCTGCAGATACATGGATCAGGATTAAATCCTGGTAAAATGGGATTTTGTAGCATGTGACACCTCCATAATATAATTATGAACATTATAGCATTACATACTCTGGATCCATATGATACAGATATTAAATATAGTGGATTATTTTAATACTTTTATTTTAGTTGCATTATATCAGTTGTTTTTTGTATTCTCGTTTGTATTCATACATTTTATGATCAGCAGTCTGTAACATTGTTTCCAGAACACTATTTTCTAACTGCAGATCAGGTTGTGCAATCCCATAACTGAAACTTACTGTAATCTGATTCAGTAATTCGGGCTTGTCCTGGTTTATCGTCTGCTGTACTGCTTCTATTATTGTCCTTACAGTTGTCTCTGAAAAATTTGGAAATACAGTTAAAAATTCATCTCCACCCATACGGATGATCTTAAATTCAGGACTCATTACCTTTTTAAGATGATTTACGATATGACATATCAGTAAATCTCCTACATCATGTCCAAAATTATCATTCACATATTTAAGATTATTAATATCTATATAACAAATTGTTAATGCTTCTCCCTCTTTATTGCGTTCGATTGCTTCCTTTAGATATTGCAACCCAAACTGACGATTTAAAATTCCCGTCAATTCATCCTTACTTACCACGTCAATTAGAACTCTGCTTTTTTTCTTTTGGCTCAGGATTTGTATGACCAGATAAATTCCAAGCGCGACAATACTTATCGATGCAATCAGAACAGTTCCCATATTTATTATCTCCAACTTACTCTATTTCACCTGTAATCATTTTCTTTCGACTACTTCTATTCATTTTATTTTCATACATTTTCTTATCAGCCCATTTTAATAATTCTTCAATGGATCTGTTATTTCCGTTCACTTTGGCTTCTGCAATTCCATAACTAAAACTTACATTATATTTATCAAGTATTTCTGGCTTTTTCTGTTCAAGATTTATTAGTATTTGCTGCATCAGGATGTCCGTTTCTTGCAGACTACGGTCTTCAAAAATGAGAAGGAATTCATCTCCACCCATACGAATAATTTTTTCTGATTCATTTAGTACACTTTTTAGTTCCGATGCAATTTGGCAGATCATAACATCTCCAAGCGTATGTCCTAATGAATCATTGATCAGTTTTAAATTATTTATATCAGCAAAACATACTAATAATTTCTCAGTGTTTTTTTTCAATCTTCCTTTCAAATATTCTAATCCATACTTTCTCGTCAATACACCTGTCAGTGCGTCTGTCGCTGCACTTTCCTCAATCAAAATACTTTCTCTTCTAATGGAAACCAGACTATGTACCAGGTAAATACCAATGATAGTAAAAAAAATAGTAATAATACTGATAAAAATCGTATATGTGAGGCTGTTTTTTCCATTGATAATTACAATACTTGTCCAGATATCTGCTGTCCAGATTAGCCAGAGTGCAAGTAAAAATACATAGATTCCCGTAAACGAAATAATCTTCCTATATCTTGTAAAAATAAAATCTCTAAACCCAAATACCCGCTTCCCAAATAATTTATATGCCAATAAATAGCAGATAAATAATACAAATGGATACCCTAAGTTAGCTAAAATACTTGATGAAAATTCTTCCAGCGTATTTCCAAAAACATTAATATAGATGGTGAGCGCAATCATCTGTGCAAACAGCGAAATGACCATAATATAAACATATTCATATAAGGACAAAAATAAATTTCTCCCTGCAATGAAATACATAATCACTAAATATGCTGAGATTGCAATCATAATATTTAAGGTACTATTAATTTTATGCATATAAAACAAATAGAAAAATGAAATAATATAATATAGAAAACTTCCAGCAATATATCTATATCTGCTTTTCTTTTCCATAAGGTTATTTAAATTTAGATTTAGAAAGGATACCGCAAAGAATATCGCAATATTGTTTAATAATAGTGGCAACTGTCTATCTCCTCTTCTATATCCATATTCTTCTTAATAAAAACGCGAATATGATACTATTGTACTACTTGCAATTTGTATAATCAAGAATACTTTTCTATATTTTTAGTAAAATATGGTAATTTATTTTCTTATTATATTGTTTTATTATTTAATCTAACCATAATGTTTACTTAATACAAAAACTAATTTTACTATTTCCACAAAAAATACCGACTGAATGAAATTCAGCCGGTAAATATTCTTATCTTAGTCTGCAATAATAAGTGAATCAAATATACTCGTTGCTTCCACTTCCTGTCCATCTGACTCTGCTTTTGAATAGTCCTTCAGGTACATCTGATACTTGGATCCATTTTTTGTTTCAAGCTCCACCCAGTTTTTATCATCAGTTGAGATAAAACGTATCGGTCCATCTTCAGATGTTAATATTATTTTTTTAGCATCCAAACTTCTTGTTTCATAAACGGTAATATCCATCATTAATTGGTTCTCAACAATCGAGGATTCATATGGGTAATATGTCGCCTCTTCAATCATAACCAATTGATCTTGTTCAACCTTCCAGTGTGCTGGTGCATACCATGTTTGTAATACAGAAAGTCGGTATCTTCCTTCCAATAGATTATTGTCTAGTAGTCTGCTGGTATCTGATGACCATAAGTCGGTTATTCCTCCCAATAATATGGTCGACCCGTCTTCAAGGTATCTAAAGAAATAGGTCACTGGATCTTCACTGGGACCATAGTCCTGTATCGCGATTTCAATATACTTGTCATCCTGATCCAAATCTACTAAATAATACTCCTCGTTTGGAAATTCTAGCACTGCCGTTGATACAACCTCTTTTCCATCAACTTGGAAAGTTACCTCTGCAAGGTACTCATCTTCGGTGTAGTTTACATCGTAAAAAACTATTTCCTCTTTGCCATCACCATTGAGATCTTTCTTGATCTCATTACCCTGTGCTGCTTTTCGTTCATAATTACCCTGATATTTAAATTCTTCCTTAAGTCCCACCAGTTCTTCATACGGAACTGTAAACTCTATTGTCCCGGCTGCATAGGGTCCAAGCATATACGGATCAGAAAAGAAAACAATCCCACTATTACTCAGATACCATTTCCCCTCCATATAAAGGCTTTCAATCAATATCTGTTTGTCATATTCTTCAAACAAGCGCTCCTGATACCCTGATGTTTGTGAAAGCTGATATAAATACTCTCCTGTTGTTTCTTTAAAACTCTGTGAATCAGCAGAGATTGTATCCAATGTAATTCTATCACCTGAGGATACACTATAATTTATGCCTGTTGTACCATAATTTCCATGTGCTCCCCCTGTATAGTTCCAATCAATCATCGTAAAAGAAATAATTGCATCATCCTTTCGCTGTAGGGAAAATTCAGCTTCCATACTATAAGAATAATAATCCACTCCTTCTTCAGATTTTATGAACTCATAATCAGCTATCGCAGTTTCTGACATCTGATCCACCGCTGTATGATAAGTTGATATGTAATTTTCAATATCTTTGTTGATCTTATCAGCAATATCCGGGGTTTCTTTCATAGAAACGATCGGATAAGTCAATTTATAATCCAGCACCTCAGTACCGTCTTCTGCCTCCACTTTTCCCGATTTGGACTGAAATGAAACAACAATTTTTTCTTCTGGTAATACAAATTCCTGATTCTCATCGTTTGCCTTATTATCTTCTTTTATCTCTGTCTGATTTTCTTCGACATTCAATTCATCAGAAGCATTTTGAGAATCTGTTTCCACATTCTGTGTCATATTTTCAGAAGATGTTGCAAAATTGCATGCTGTTAAACACATTATGCAAATTGCAATCAACATTCCACTAAGACAATATTTTTTTTTCATATGTTTCCTCCTCATAAGTACAATATACTTATTTTACCATATGAAATGCGATTAACTTCTTAAGTATTTATGAATGGGAAAAATTTCCCATATCATTCCTTGGCCAAAAAACTATTCTCGACTGTAATCGCGCAGTGGTAAAAAGGATTTGCTTCAAATAACTGGTTTGTGATGCTCTCTAACAATAATGCTTTATCTGTATCTTTGTACGAATATGGCACAACAAGATCAAAAATAAGTTCCATTTCTTCACCATGTTGGACTACATGAAAATCATGAATATCAGCCTTTGGCTCATTTTTTAAAATAATCTCCATTAAAATTCTTTGACTTTCAAGAATTGCTTCATCTTTAATCTCAACCGGATCAATATGGATTACAATAGAAATTCCTGTATCTTTAAAGACTTGTCTCTCAATTTGTTCAATTACATCATGTATTTCCTGCAAATCGGAATCATTTGATACCTCAGCATGTAACGTTGCCATACTGTTACAAGGTCCATAATTGTGTACAATCAGATCATGGCTCCCTACTATTTCTGGAAATCTGGCAACAATTGCATGAATTTTATCATATACATCTTTCTCAATTGCAGTTCCAAGCAAAGGCATCAAAGTATCTTTTGCAATATTGAATCCAGACAAAATAACAAAAGCTGAAACCAGAAGTCCCATCCATCCGTCTATCATAAGTCCGGTAAATTTACTGATTAAAAGTGAAAGAATGGTAACACTTGTTACAATCACATCATTTCTTGCATCTACAGAAGTTGCTTTTAAAACGCCAGAATGTATTTTAACCCCAAGTTTATAATTAAAATAAGAAAGCCATATTTTTACCAGAACTGATAAAACCAGTATCATAAGAAGTACAAAACGAAATCCCAACGGCTCCGGGTTAATAATCTTATCAAAAGAACTCTTAAATAATCCGAATCCTACAAGTAAAATAATAAATGACACAATCAAAGCAGCGATATATTCAATCCTTCCATGTCCAAATGGATGTTCTTCATCAGCCGGTTTTTTAGACATGTGTACTCCTACAAGGCTGACGATGGAGGAAGCTGCATCCGATAGATTATTGACCGCATCGGCCATAATCGAAATACTGTTTACAAGAATTCCAATCAATAACTTTGCCACAAATAAAAATGCATTACAAATAATTCCAATAATACCCGCCAATACACCATAATTGGATCTCACTTCTATCTCTTCAATATTCTCATAATCTTTAATAAATAATTTCACCAGATAATTTGTCATTTTATTTTCCCATTCCTGTTTCTCGTTGATATCTCTTATTTCATGGTATAAAAAAACACCCGCAAAACAATAGTTTGTTAGTAAACTACTGTCCCACAGATGTTAAAATTCATCCGTTGCCTAGAAGGCCCAGCCCCACAAACCGTGTTTCCGGTTCATCGCCTGCTCAGTTTGTACTGTAGATTAAATGCAGTGCAAATCGATTTATTTATAAAATTATAGCGGATGTAACAAAAACTGTCAACCTTGTATCCCAATATGATATAACCTAGTTTCTCTTAAATTTAATCAGATAATCACCAGAACCTGCTTCTGCTGTAAATCTACTGTTACTTTTATCAAACATAAGTCCATCTGCATCACTGACTTCTACTGCATCTAATAATCTAATGGTTGCAGTCGTATTAGATGGAATTGTCACATGCAGCGTCACATTTTGTTCTTCTAACTTCCATTCCGAAGAAATTGTTCCATACACGCTCTGATAACTTCCGCCTAATTTTGTAAATCCACCACCAATATGAGGCATAATAATACTATGTTCATATCCAGGATGTTCTTCATCTATTTCGATTCCAATTGCGACGCGGCTTATCCACTCTCCAACTGCACCATACGCATAATGATTAAATGAATTCATATCCGGGCTCCACATAGTACCATCTTCTTTGAGCCCATCCCAATGTTCCCATATGGTTGTTGCTCCCTTTTTCACCTGATAAAGCCAGGAAGGAAAATCTTCTTTCAATAATAAGTCATATGCTTCTTTTGTATGTCCATTCTGACTCAGTGCATGACAAAAATACGGTGTACCAACAAATCCTGTTACAAGATGCCCGTTTTCTTTTTCTAAAAGCATAAGAAGGTCATTGACCACATTCTCACGATACACTTCTGGTACCAGGTCAAAATAAAGTGAAATAATCTGTGCTGTCTGTGTTTTTGCAGTCAGCCTTCCAGTCTGATCAAAAAAAGTTTTTTGGTAAGCATCTCTTATTTTTTCATAAAGAGTTCTGTATAATTTTGCATCCTCTTTCATTTCTATCAAATCTGCCATTTTATAAAAGAGTCTTGTTACATATGCAAAATATGCTGTACATGTCAGATCATTTGGCGTTGCACCAAAGTAGCTTCCCTCTTCAGCATCCAGTGCAACCCAGTCACCAAACTGTAATTTATAATTCCAGATATAATCTACAGAATGTTCCTGCATAAAATTGATCCATGCCTTCATACTGTCATACTGGTTCCTGATTACCGTCTTATCACCATATACCTGATACAGAGTCCATGGCAAAATTACAGCCACATCTGCCCATGCTGCTGCTGAATGATCACCATCCTTCATCAATCTGTCATGTTCTGACTTTCCAATTAGAAGATCGGGCACGACATGTGGAACGCCACCTTCACTGGTCTGATCTACTGATACGTCTCGAAGCCATTTGGTATAAAAGGTATATGTATCCATCAAATAACATGCTGTTCTACAAAAAATCTGTGCATCTCCTGTCCACCCTAGACGTTCGTCTCTTTGTGGACAGTCAGTAGGAACATCAAGGAAATTGCCTTTCATTCCCCATTTTATATTGTGCCATAACTGATTGACATCCTGATTAGATGATTGGAATGAACCTGTTTCTTCCATATCTGAATGGAGTACAACAGCTACAAAGTCAAGTGGGTCTATCTCTCCTGGATATTCTTTGATCAGCGCATATTGAAATCCCTGAAATGTAAAATGTGGATGAAATATAACATTCCCATCCTGCCCAAAACGATAGCTTACCGTCTGTTTTGCCGTTCTCAGATTATCCAGGTACACATTTCCATTTGCATCTAATACTTCAAAACATTGCAGGGAAACACAATCATTTTGCTTTCCTGTTGCCTGAAATTCAATCCAGCCTGTCATGTTTTGTCCAAAATCCAGTACAGTATCTCCTTGCGAAGTCTGGATGATTTGCTTCACAGGAATTCGTTCTATTTCTTTTACTTTACACCCACTTTGTGCATGAAGAACCGATTGGTCGAATGGTACCACCTGACACTCTTTCCAGTCATCAAACTGGCAATGTACCGTGTTCCAATCCTTGATCTCGATGGATGCATCATAAATTTCCCCGTCATAGATTTCTGAAAATGTTACAGGACTCCATGCGCCTTCCCAGTCTGTGTCTGATATTCTTGTTTCCTGACTACCATCCGAATACTCAATAACAAGCTGGCACGCAAAGGCTGTCTGTTTTCCATAATGATTCCTCATTCTGACAAATCCCATCGTCCCTTTGTACCAGCCGGCTCCAACATGCGCTCCTATTACATTTTCGCCAGCTATCAAGTCATCTGTAACGTCGTACATCTGATAGAGTAAATGTTTCTGATAAGAAGTCCATCCTGGCGCGAACTCATCCTGACTGATTTTTTTTCCATTTAAAAAAACATGATAGAGTCCAAGCGCTGTCGCATATAAATATGCGCTTTTTATTGTTTTTTTCTGAGTCAGCAAAATTTTATTTCTAAGATAGGAACCCCTGCTGTCGACAGCATCCTGTTCTGTTTCTATTGTGACAAACTTCGCCTGCCATTCGGAAGGGACGAAAAGTGCTGTTACAAAATAACTGGTTTTCCACTCACTTTCTTCGCCATGGTTCGACCATATTTTCACTCTAATATAATATTTTGATGTTGAATCTGGCTGAAAGTTCACTAGTTTATGATGCACAGATTCTTTACTTTCCTGCTTCTGGCTGTCCCAGATAATATGTAGGAACTGATCCTCTTTTGAAATTTGAATTCTAAATGCTGTCTGAAGTGTGTTTCTTTTGTCTGATTCCAGAATCCAGCCTACCTGATCAATCTGGGTGATTCCTATTGGTTCCTTCTGATAATTCATTTTAATGCATGTAATGTTCAACATAAAAGCCTCCTAATTCCATATGGTACGTTTACAAATCATCAATTTACCCTAACATGTAACTGTTTGAAGCGCCATGGACTTTTTAGGAAACTGATATGGACATTTTAGACTTCTTCAGGCTATCTGTTTTTTCTGATGCAATTACTCCTGTCCATTGTTGAATTTCTTCAATAGGTGCTCATCCATATGATCGCCCAAATATACTTTCCCCTTTGTTTTATGGTCCGCAATATCCTGTCTAATCATTTCATTCGTTTTCACAACTTCTTCTTTTAGACCTTGTGCTGATAATCTTGTTGCCCCATGTCCGAGTATAATCATTTGCTCCATTCCGTCTGAAGTCGCAACAATAACTTTATGTTGTTTTGCAATTTCATGTGTGATTTTTTCAATATACGCATCTGCTGTTTCTGCTTCTTTTGTATATACGACATGAATATTATGATACTCCTGTTTTTCTCCAGTATTTCCTTTCACTTTATAAGCGTCAAATACCAGAATTAGAATACATTGCTTATACCCCTGATAATTGCATAAAATATCCATTAACTTTTGCCTTGCGGCATCCAGATTCATCGCCGCCAATGCATTTAATTCCTCCCATGCAAAAATAATATTATAGCCGTCAACTAATAGATATTCTTTCTGCTCTCTACTATTCCTTATATATTTTTGTTCTCCGGGTTCCTCATTTTTCTGAGCAGTCAATAAATTAGGACTACTTTGTTCATAACCAAATCTACCAGTTGCAGTTCTCACTCTATTTTTAATAGGACCAAACGTTCTTTCGAATATTTCCTCCAACTCTTTCTGCGAACTCCAGTTGCTTTTTGCTTCCGTTTTCAATGCTTTGAAATTTTCTACAATTTCTACATGATCCGTTGACAAATATAATGCTTTCCCACTTTCATACTCTGTATGCATCATGTCTTCAACCTGATTCCAAGGGACAACATAACCAGCGCCATGGGCGCAGAACACAGATCCTGAAGGATTATCAAAATCAGTATCAGCATCATATCCAATCTCTTTTATAACTTCATCCTGATTATGGCAGGGTGCATATCCTTTCAAATTACAGAACAGTCTTCCCATGCCTTTCGTATAAGAAGTAATTTCATTTTGATAACCTCTCATTGTTGAAACCGGAGCTGTTCCTATCAATACAGCTCCTTTTTGCGTATTCTCAAGTAGTTCTGAGTGTCCATACATTCTTGTAATATCAGACATTGCGCGTCCTAGTGCATCAGACGGAAGTTCCAATCTGAATTCATAGATTGGTTCAAGAAGAATCGATTGTGTTTTCATCAGACCTTGTCTGAATGCGCGATGTGCGGCCTGTCTAAAGTCTCCACCTTCCGTGTGTTTTAAATGTGCACGTCCGGAAACCAGTGTGATTTTAATATCTGTGACTGGTGATCCTGTCAGAACTCCAGCCAATTCTTTTTCTCTCAGGTAAGTCATTACCTGTTTTTGCCAGTTAAGATCAAGATTTTCTTCGCTGCAAGTACTTTGCACGGTAACTCCACTACCAACTTCATCTGCTTCTATCAGGAGTTGTACTTCTGCATAATGCTTTAACGGTTCATAATGACCTACTCCAATTACGTCAGCACGTATGGTTTCTTTATATAAAATAGCACCCTGACTAAATTCTACCAAAATGCCAAACCTGGATTTTATCATTTGCTGAAGCGTCTCTAACTGAACATCACCCATCAATTGAATCCAGATTTCCTGATGCCTCTGTGACCATACAATCCTTAGTTGTGGATCTTCCTCCTCCAGTTGGCGGAGTTTA
Source organism: Clostridia bacterium (assembly GCA_003246295.1). Classification (GTDB taxonomy): domain Bacteria; phylum Bacillota; class Clostridia; order Lachnospirales; family Lachnospiraceae; genus SZUA-378. Next base: position 28,934 of record QKAS01000066.1, read on the forward strand.
CTCATGAATTGAAGGGCATCACATCCTTGTGGCAGGATGATTGCATAATGCAGAACAGGTTCAAGAATAGGCATTTTTTCTTCTTTCTCTCCCCCTATTCCCTGCCCTGGTACTGTATGTCCAAGACCTGTAACAGCACAAATACCTCCCGCTTCTACTTCCTTTACCATTTCAAATTTTGTACCAGAGTACACTCTTATTTGGTCTATCTTTTCTTCAAACCAATCGCATTTTTCTTCCTCTGACTGTTCACTGTTTACCCCTTGAAAGTTTTTATATAATAAATTGTTCTTCACCCTAAGACTTCCGCCTGTAATCTTCATGTGTGTCAATCTGTTTCCCTGTTCATCTCTTGTTATCTTAAAAACCCTTGCACCAAATTCCTGTGGGTAACTTTGAATGTGAAATCTTTTTTCCAAGTCATTTATCATCTCGGTAATCCCTGTATATTTTAAGGCTGAGCCAAAATAGCAAGGAAATATCTTTCTCTGCATAATCAGTTCTGAAATTTGCTTGTCAGAGATTTGATGTCCACTCATGTATTCTTCCAGTATATTCTCATCACAGACGGCGATTTGTTCCAGCCACTGTGCCCCTTCCTTCTCCTGTGTAAAATCAATACATTCCTCTCCAAATCGTTCTTTTATCTGCATCATTATCGTCTCTTGATTACAATCAGGAAGATCCATTTTATTCACAAAAATGATTGTTGGAACTTCATATCTGCATAAAAGTTTCCACAGCGTCACAGTATGTGCCTGAATTCCGTCTCCAGCTCCAATCACTAGAATTGCATAGTCAAGGACCTGAAGTGTACGCTCCATTTCAGCAGAAAAATCCGCATGTCCTGGTGTATCCAATAATGTGATTTCATAATCACCAATCTTAAGAAGTGCCTGTTTCGAAAAAATAGTAATTCCACGGGCACGCTCCATTTCGTCAGTATCAAGAAATGTATTTCTATGATCCACTCTTCCCAGCTTACGGATCATACCTGTATGATATAACATGGTCTCTGCAAGTGTAGTTTTACCAGCATCTACATGTGCCAGAACTCCAAGAACTAGTTTATTTGTCATTTCTCCACCCTTTCACAAAACACAATCATAATGATACGAAACATAAGTTTCGCAGTCTTATTGTAACACAAGGTTCCTTAATAAAAAATAAGCAGACATCAACTGATATCTGCTTTGATTTATTGTAATACTTGATCTTTTCAAGACATAGACTTATATACTTTGATGTACGATATCCATGAAAAAATAAGAGCCGCTGCACTCACTATGATTAGCACATCTGATATCATCCTATTTATATTCCAAACTATCATTAAAAACAAAAAAATACAGAATACAACTACTGTACACGCTTTCCCAAACCATTCTGCCTTTTGCAATGAATTTCCGCTTCTTATACTTTTTACTCCTTTAATCAACATATAACCTTCTTTTAATATAAGGATAATCGTTACAAAGTACATAAGCGGATATTTCATACTGAGACAGACTGCCGCACTGATATGTGTCAGTTTATCTGCGACTGGATCGAGAATAACTCCAAGTCTTGTTATCTGGTGAAAGTGCCTCGCTATTTTACCATCAATCAGATCTGAAAGTGCTGAGACAGCGAGTATTGCCGCAGCAATATACATATCTCTCTGAGATTGTGCTGTAACAAATTGAAAAATAAAAACTGGAATCAGGAGCAGTCTGAACAGACTGATCAAATTTGGAATCGTCAAAATTTTTTCATCCCGGATTTTTTCTTCTTGTGTTTTAGCATCACGCATAAGTACCCCCTCGTAGCTATGACATTATACATTTTTATCACATTTATTATATTATACCATAAGTCTCCATATAGGTATATAAAGTCTGTTTTCCTTCACTTAACCTTTTTGCTCTGAACTGGAATAAAATAATGGCCATTCCTGAAAATAGAACAAATAGCAGTATAAGATAAATCAGGTATGTTTTTATAGATCCTCCGCCTGAAATCGTAGACCGAAATGCTTCTACTGTATATGTAAAAGGAACATACCAATGCAGTTTCTGTGCCAGCCTTCCTGACAATTCTATCGGATAGGTTCCTGCACTTCCAGCCAATTGAAGTACCATAAAAATCAACATAAGAAAGGATCCGACTTTTCCAAGCAAAACATTAAAGAAGTACATAATAGCCATAAATGCTTCTGCTGCAATGACTGCTGCAATGATAGTATCCGCCCACCTTGCTGGTACAAATCCATTAAATATGTGTAAACAAACAACTAGTATGACTGCGGATGCTGCTGCAAGAAGTGCCAAAACACTTTCTTTGCTCAACCACCATGATAAGCCATTTTTTAATTTTCCATGATACTCTGTCAAAGGGTACATCAGACAAAATGCAAGGCAGCAGACCCATAATCCAACACTCATCATATAAGCGGCCATAGCATGACCATTATTCGCCACCGTACTCATTTGTGATTCTGTTGTATCAACTGGATTTGCAAACATTTCGGCCTGTTGGTCTCCAAGGTTTGCACTCGCAATTTCAGCTGCGCCATCACCAAGTCCATCCATTAGTTCCTGTGTACCGTCTGTTAATTCCGGAATACCATCTTTTAATTCTTTTGTTCCATCTTTCAGCTTCCCGGCTCCACTTTGTAGCTCATCGCTTCCTGCTTTCAGACTGGCCGCACCAGAATCCAATGATTGTACACCACTTGCCAGTTTTGTGCTACCTTCTTTCAGACTTACTGTTCCGGTATAAAGGTTTCCAGCACCTTCTGACAATTTGTTTGATCCCTGCGCCAGATTGCTTGCACCGGTGCTAAGTGTCGCCATTTTCCCTGATAATTCATTGGTTCCATTTGCAAGTGTAGTTGCACCATCGCTAAGTGTAACAGCTCCAGCTGCCGCACTTGCAACACCGTCAGTATAAGATTTCAGACCCGCGGAAAGATTTGCTGCACCTGTATTTAATTGGGCGATACCAGCAGATGCACCAGAAAGTGCAGGTGCCAGAGAACCTAATCCTTTATTAAGACTTTCATCAAATTTATTATAATTCAAGCTTAGTTCGCTCAAGCCATCCCTAACAGATGTAACACTTCCAAGAAAGCTTTTATATTGTGCATTTAGTCCTTGGTAACTTCCATACATACTCTGATATTTTCCATACAAATCAGCATATGCTGTTGCTGCATCAGAACTCTCTCCATATGTACTCTTTAGTCTATTTAACGTTTCACTTAAGTCTTCGCTACTTACATCCCCTACTGTTGAATAGTTTGTAACAATTCCGTTTACTCCGTCTGATGTTTTTTGAATACCGTTTTTAATATTACCTGATGCTGCTATCAATTCAGACAAACCACTTGTCAAACCCCCAACATTTATACTCTGATTCAACTGTGCCAGACCACCCGATAACTGTGTAGCCCCTGCAAGCAAGGCAGCGCTATTTGCATTTAATGTGCTTAATCCGTTTTTTAATGTCGTTGCACCTTCTGCTACTTTCGAAGCACCCGTAGATACAGAGGATGCACCGTTTGCAAGCTTTGCTGCTCCATCTGCAAGTGTTACACTTCCGTCTGCAAGAGACTTTGCACCTGTATTTAAATCTGCTGCTCCACTGCTTAGTTTGTCAGCTCCATTCACCAGTTCACCGGCTCCATTCAGGGCAGTTTGTGTTCCTTCTTTTAATGTACCAGCTCCATTCGCAAGATCACTGGTTCCTTGATACAAGGCATTTGAACCATCATTTAATGCATCCACCCCATCAGCAACTTTGACCTCTCCATCATAGAGATCTTTTGTACCATCAGCTGCTTCTTGCAATTTATCTCCTACCTCTGACAACTGTTCCATAAATGCTTTGGCATAAGTCTCCGTTACGGATTTCTGAATGGATGCTTCCATCTTAACCATTGCGGATTCACCAAGCTTACTTGCAACATAGTTTGTTCCTGGGTTCGTTTCATACATCAACTGCATGATTTCAGGATTTTTTTCTGTAACAGAGGATGCAGCTTCTGAAAAGCCCTCCGGAATCGTTACTACCATATAGTATGTTCCGTTCTTCAAACCCGTCTTTGCATCTTCCTCACTTGTAAAATTAAAATCCAGTGTCATATCTTCTTTCATTGTTTCCACAAGATCATTTCCAATCTCAAGTGTTTTTCCATCATATTCTACCGGCTGATCCAGATTCACAACTGCAACCGGCAATTGATCCAGTTCTCCATATGGATCCCACATAGATCCTAAAAACAATCCCGCATATATCGTTGGAATCATAAGGATTGCTGCCATAACCACTACAAGTATCGGATTTTTAAATAAGTTTTTCCATTCTGACTTAATCATAATTAGCTCCTATCTGTAATTATCTGCAAGGAGTAATACTAATCATGTCGTACTATTTGTGCAATGGACAAAATTTTTTGCCTTTGTGAACTTTTCTACACATCTGTGTATATTTGTCCATGTGTGTAAAATATTTAATGATTTCTTTATAATTTAATTATAGGAATTTTATTTCAAATATGATATTTTTGATTCAATAACGGAGGCGTATATTTATGAATCAAATAGATGGAAAAGAAAACAGGCATACCAGAAAGACAAGAACTGCAATCCAGAATGCCTTATTAAGTCTGATGTCAAGTAAACCAATTGAAAAAATTACAATTAGCGAGCTATCCGACCATGCAGATATTAACCGTAAAACGTTTTATAATCACTACACAAGTCTTCAGGATGTTTTACTAGAGCTTGATGAAATGTATCTCGACATGCTATTCCCTTCGGATGAACGAAATGCATCCGAATCAAAATTTACCGATACTTACCTTTTTCTTGATAATATTGTTACAGAGCTGACTACACACCCTGAACGAACTAAGCTATTATTTGATTCTGGTGTTTCAGCTGGTCTGACACAGAGATTAAAAGAAAGTCTGCGTCCATATATTAGACAAATGTCTCAGAATCTCAGTCTTTCACCTGTTACTATGACATATCTTCTGGATTATATTGTTTATGGAATTGCTGCTATCTTAGACGAATGGGTTCATTCAGACAATCAACTAACCAAAACCGAAATGAGCGCAATGATTTATGCTCTCGTAGAAATCAGTGTACATGGTTTTACAGAAAAATTTAATGAACAAAAAGAGTAATTCTTCAACCTTACAACCACGCATCCCATGCTTTCTGCAATCGGTTGACACAATCTGGAATTTCTTCAATGCTAATTTTACTTAATCCAAGAAATAATGTGTTGGGAGGACATTCAGCCTGATCCTGCCAGAATTTCATAGTAGAATATACCCTGACTCCTTGTTCTAGTGCTTTTGCAATTAAAACTTCCTGACTGGTCTCCTGTGAAAAATGCAGTAAGAAATATTGTCCTGTGCCATTGCTAACAAGTTGAATATGATTGCTGATATTCTCAAACGCAATATGAAAAGCTTCCAGTCTTTTTTTAAATACCTGGTTCAGTCTTCTAATATGTTTATCATAAAGTCCGCTTTCAAGCATTCTTCCAATAATATACTGATTTAGTACTGGAACCGTTGCATTATATTCATCATACCTTTTATGATACTTCTCAATCAATGCTGGCGGAAGAATCATGTATCCCATTCGAATAGATGGTGATAGCGCTTTTGAAAAGGTGCCAAAATAGATTACATTGCCATATCTGTCAATTGACTGTAATGAAGGCACTGGCTTTGCGTAAAATCTTTGTTCACTGTCAAAATCATCTTCCAGAATATAAACACCATGTTTTTGTGCCCAGCTTAGCAACTCATATCTTCTGTCTATGGTCAGCGTTACTCCCGTTGGAAACTGATGCGATGGTGTTGTATACAGGGCACTGACGTTGGATTCATATGATAGTTTATCAACACATAGACCATTGCGATCGACCGGCACAGTGCCAATTAAATATCCGCTGTGTTCAAAAAGAACTCTGGCTTTATGATATCCTGGTTCTTCCATCATTATTTTATTTCCCGTATCTGAAAGTATATTGCATACGTATTCAAGTGACTGTTGAAAACCACAGGTAATTACAATCTGACTCTCATCACATGCAACACCTCTGATTCTTTTTAAATATTTCAGTAAATTTTGTCTTAAATATAATTCACCCTGCTTATCCTGAAATTCTGTCAGCTTTGCTTCTTGCTCAAGCCGATCTATACTTTCCAATGTACACTTCTTCCAAATAGATTTTGGAAACAAATCACTTGTATGACTACTGTTGGTAAGTTCATATTTTACCTTCTGTTTATAAAAACTTTCTTTTTGAATACATTTTGTTTTCTCCTGAACTTTATGGGATATCCCATTTGCAATTTGAGGAACTTTTATTACACGAAATCCAACACCACGTTTTGGATAAATATAGCCTTCTGCCTCTAATTGTGCATAAGCACTATTCACCGTATTTCTACTGACACCTAACACTTGAGCAAGTTCTCTGCTGCTAAATATTCTCTGTTCCTGTTGCATAGTACCGTTTAGAATTTCTTTTTTTATCTGTTCATAGATTTGCAGATATTTTGGTATCATACTTTTTTTATCAATATAAATCATTTCTCGCTCCTATGTGGTACCATAAAATAATCTACTAGTGGCACTTTCCACGGTTCCAATCTGGATATATTATAATTTAAAATCTCTTGGAAAGTAAGTACCTGATGAAACTTATAGCCTGTATGCGATAAGCTTATCAACACAAGGTATCGAGAAAACATATGAATCCAATCACGCGAAATAATGAATCCAAATATCTTTTCTATGCATTTATTGCAATCACTTTTTTAGCAACCGGTGGAATCTTCGTAAAATTAAGTACATTACCGCCCATCTCAACCGGTACCTATCGTGTTCTTTTTGCACTTCCCATTTTATATTTTATGGCACGAAAAAATTTGAAGAATCTTAGAAGAAAAGATGTTGCTCTATTACTAATCTCGGGTGGGTTTCTTGCTGGTGATATATCCTTGTGGAATATGGCATTTCATCATACTACCGTTGCAAACGCAAACCTACTAACAAATTTAACTCCACTGATTGTAGTACCTGTTTCTTTTATACTATTTAAAGAACATATCCCACGTTTCTATCTACCAGGTCTTGCAATTACGATGATTGGCGTATTTACCTTGATTCGTGGAAAAACTGTTCCAAATCCTGATCACTACTTTGGAGATCTTCTTGCTTTTGGTGCTTGTTTGTTTTATGCCATTTTCATTCTGATTTCTTATCGACTTCGTGATTCTTATGAAAGCAGTGTTATTATGTTTATAAGCTCTATTGGAACATTTTTTACGCTTGCTCTGATTTCTATCCCAGTGGAAGGTATCCAGTACCCAAAATCACTTTCTGATCTTGCACCTATCATCGGGCTGACAATTTGTCTACAGGTTATTGGACATAATCTTTTATCGCATTGTCAAGGTAAAATCAGTATTACTTTATCATCTGTCATCAGCTTATTACAGCCTGTCGTTGCTTCTGTCTACTCCTATTTTTTCTTTTCAGAAGCACTCTCGTATAAAGAAGTAATTGGAATCCTTATTGTGATTACTGGTGTATTTCTTGTAAAATCGCAATATCAGACGATACCTGCTTGTTCAAATTCTGAAGCATCTTAGTCATGACGTTCTTCCTTATTTTGATAGCATTCACAAAAGCGTGCAGCAAAAGAAGGGTCTTCTCTTTTATATAAATGGGAAATATCTGCAAAGGAAGTCATTCTAAAACTTGCAGTACCTTCTCTTCTTTCTTCCGTAACCAACGTCGTAACAGAAGAAGGGGCTGCACATGTTCCATGCCATAAAACCATCGGTGAGATTCCAAGCAAATGACCAAGCATAACACACTCAACACCAAAGTGGCAAAAGAAAACTATGGTGTCATTATTGGGTTTCATAACATGATATAAATTTCCTTTTCTCTGATATCCATGCCTATTCAAGATCATATCTAGTCCCTGATTCACATATGTTGCTTCTTCGCCGACTTTGCCCTCCTGCATAATAGGCACTGTACTCCAAAGGTCTTTGTCATAAAAAAGTTCATTCCTGCTCCATTCTTCTGGCACCCAATCCCATGGTATTCTCATATTTCCAGTCTGTTCTTCTCTGATTGGTGCGTGAAATTCCCTGAGCCATTGCAACGTTTCTGCTTCTTTATTTAGTTTTTTTAGTGACAATGATGCTGTATCCTTTGCTCTTCCAAGTGGTGAAACATAAACTTTTTCAATCGTAAGCGAAGCAACTCTTTCTGATAATAAGGCAGCTTCACGCCATCCTTTCTCTGTTAGTGAATCAATGCTGTAATCCGGATCTGCATGTCTGATAATCAATAGTTTCATTTTTCTGCTCCCATTCAGTTTTATTTGCCAATAGGCTGTTTACATGTTATATTAATTAAGTTGAATTCATTTATTTTGGAGGTGGTAAGTATGGATAACGGGCCTGAGCGAAGTTGTAACTCAAGTAACCCATTAAAATTAAATATTCTGTCTATACAATCACCTTGTTTGACTTCGTGATCTGATTCTTTTTGTGACTTTTGCAAAAGTAAGTTCTATCTGTAACCGGTTATTGTATGGATAGAATCATTATGCGAAAGTACGAAAGGAGATTTATGAATGATCAAATACTTCAAAACTGTTGAAAATTCCTTTTTAGAACTTCCTGATGTACAGGAAAACATCTGGATCAATCTATCTAACCCAACAGAGGCAGAACTTCATAAAATCAGCAGCATCTGTCAAGTACCTCAGGACTATCTTAGAGCTGCACTCGATGAAGAAGAACGTTCACGTATAGAATTCGAAGATAATTGTACACTAATTCTTGTGGATGTTCCACTAAAAGAATCCAATGGAGATTCCAGTATCTTTACTACACTCCCCCTTGGCATTGTAATCGCTTCTGATAATATCATTACCATTTGCACAAAAGAAATCCCTTTATTAAATGATTTTATGTTTGGTCATGTAAAAGGATTTTATACCTATAAAAAAACAAGATTTATTCTTCAGCTTCTCTATAAAAATGCAACTTATTATTTACAGTATCTGCGACAGATTGATCGTATGAGTACTGATATTGAACGTGGACTTCATAAATCAACCAAGAACCGTGAGCTGTTTCAACTTCTGGATCTTGAAAAGAGTTTGGTCTATTTTTCTACTTCACTGCGTGGTAACAGTGTGATTTTAGACCGTATGATGAAACTAGAATCGATAAAAAAATATCCTGAAGACGAAGATCTTCTGGAAGATGTTATCATAGAAAACCGACAGGCAATTGAAATGGCAAATATCTATACCACTATTTTAGGTGGCATGCGTGATGCTTTTGCATCTGTTATTTCTAACAATTTAAATATTGCCATGAAATTCCTTACTTCAGTAACCATCGTATTAACCATTCCAACGATGATTGCAAGTTTCTTTGGAATGAATGTACCTGTTCCACTTTCTAATCTTCCACATGCATTTGTGCTGATTCTTGGTATTTCATTTGCTGTCTCTTCTTTGGTTGCTCTATTTATGGCAAAGAAAAAAATGTTTTAACTTATAATCTCTGATAAGAATACAATCATGATGAAAGCATTTAAAAAGTCTGCTATGACAATATGTCACAGCAGACTTTTCTTATAAATAGTAATAATCTGATCCAGTGTTACTGTTTCAGGGTGATTCTTAATTTTAGCCTGATTTGACATGATTGCTTCTGAAAATTCTTTTATTTCTTCTTCCGAGATTTGAACCACATCAGGCATCAACACTTTAAAAACATCCTCCAGCTCACTTAATGTCTGATAACCCAGTAAATTCAGCATAGATTCTATTTTGCTAAAATTTTTAAATATTTTCAAGTATTCTATCGTTAGAATTCCATTTGCAACACCATGTGCCAATCCTTTATGATAAGTCAGTGCATAACCCATTCCATGAGGTAACGATGTTCCTGTTTGTGCAATGACAACGCCTGCAATCATTGATGCATACATCACAGTATCTCTAAATTCAAAACTAAGATTCTTGCTGCATAAACTACGAAAACAATTCCCAAATACACGAAATCCGTCTTCAGCTAATTGATCAGAAAATCTGGTTGCATTTGTATTTAAGTATCCCTCTACTAAATGTGTAAATGCATCAATTGCTGTGTGTACTGTTATATGATAGGGTAATGCATCTGTATAAGAACTATCTAAAAATGCAGCAATTGGAAATACTGTCTGTCCCAGATTCTTTTTCGTCTGATCTGCCTTCGATGTTACAATGCTATATGGTGTTACTTCCGAACCCGTTCCAGAAGTTGTCGCAATTGCAATCACAGGAACATGGTCCAATTTTTCACTTTGAAAGATTGTCCCTTGGTTTATCTGAGGATTTTTAATAAAAACCGCCATTGCTTTCGCGGCATCCATTGGTGATCCGCCACCGATTCCCACAACAAAGTCGACATGATGCACAAGTCCAACACGCGCACCCGCTTCAACTGTTTCGAGGGATGGATTTTCTTCCACTTCATCAAACAAAACAGACGCAACTCCTGCTTGTTGTAAGGTTTCAATGACATCGTAATAGGAACCATTGATTTTTGCAGACTGTCTACCGGTTACGATAAGCGCTTTTTTACCTGCTGATGCAAATATTTCAGGATGCATCTTAACCTGTCCCCTACCAAAAAAAATTTTGGTAGGCATAAAATAATTAAATTGATACATATAATTTATCCGTATATAGAATATGATTGACAAGCCACTGATTCAAAAATTCAAGGAGATTCAGAATTGTTTTTTCCTGATCCTTTTCAACTTCATCCCAATCTACTTGATTTAACTTTTCGATAAATTCATGGTGTTCAATTTTATGGGAGAACAACTTTTTATATGAAATGCTCTCCATATAAGCTTCTTCATCTGCAAAATGAACTTCTGTATACTCTTTTAATTCAGTGATGATTTTTACAATATAGTCAAACTTGTCTGCAATAAAATCATCCGTTAATAACTGATAAGCACTTTCTGCTATTTCAAATAATTTTTTGTGTTCTGCATCCATTGCATCTACACCCAAATAATAATCCTGTTTCATTTCGAACATGATTGTTCCTCCTGTAGGCTCTTTTTGTCCATCTCTGTCTGTTTGTTTTCTTCTATAGTCAGCCAATTCTGTTTTTCTGGAGTCAGAGTAAGTTTTAGCTTTTCTATCCTTTTTTCCTTCATACTGACAACCTCAAATATCATTTCCTGGTATGTAAAAGAGGCATGTTCGTCTTCTTTTGGAATATATCCAAGATGATCCACAATAAAACCAGATATTGTATCATAGTTTTCTGAATCAATCTCTACATGAAATCTATTATTTATGTCATCAACCGCAACAAATCCATCAATCAGATAGGAAGTGGCATCTATTTTAATTATCTGAGGGCCATTGTCATCATATTCATCTTCAATATCCCCCATGATTTCTTCTACAAGGTCTTCAATTGTAACAACACCTGAAAACTCACCATACTCATTAATCAGGATTGCAAAATACTTTCTGTCCCGTTGCATCTGCCTGAATAATTCATCAATATTTTTTCGCTCTGGCACCATATAAGCTTCATGTAGAAGTGCTTTGATATCTACCTGGTCAAAACCCACACGTCTTGCCTCAACTAATAAATCTTTTAAATACAAAACTCCAATAATATTGTCTACTTCGTTTTCATAAACAGGAATTCTGGAATACTTCTTTTCAAATAGATCATTAAAATACATGTCCTTAGGGTCTGAAATATCAATTGCAAACACATTAATTCTTGGTGTCATAATTTCTTTTGCCAGTTTGTTATCGAACTCGAAAATAGAATTAATCATTTCGTGTTCTATGTTATTAAACACTCCCTGTTCTTTTCCCTGTTCAATCATTGTCTGTATTTCTTCTTTTGAAATGCGCTCCTCCAGATTTTCTGCATTCATCCCAAAAATCCTCAACGTTGCATTTGTAACCAAAGTAAGGAGTTTTACAAAAGGTGACGCGATATTCGAAACCAATAATATGGTACCAACCGCTGCCATACTGAATTTTTCAGATTTTTGAAGTGCAACACGCTTTGGCACCAATTCCCCAAAAACCAATGTTGTAAAAGACAAAACCACCGTAACAAGTATAAATGCAACCTGACTGGAGTAGGGAATATGAATCAGATCCAGTGCTGAACCAAGCGGCTTAGAGAGGCCTGTTGCTGCGGATGCACTCGCAAAAAAGCCTGACAAGGTAATTGCAACCTGAATGGTTGAAAGTAGCTTTGTGGGTTCTTCCAGCAATTTTAAAATCTGCCCTGCTTTCTTATTTCCATCTTCCTGTAAAATAGATAGCCGGCTCTTATTTACAGATACAAGTGCCATCTCTGCACCTGCAAAAAAAGCATTAATCAACGTAAGAATGAGCAGGATGAATAGTTGCATTAAAATTGAATTCGCATCGGGTTCTGGGTCCATTTTTTTCTCCTTATAAAATAATATTAATGCGATAGTATCATATTTAAACATTTTGTTCAATGTTATAAATCATGAAAAGTCTGACATTTTTATTGTCCAAACTGTATGTTATATTATATTTTTAAT